>CAXBCP010000020.1:0-90502 GCA_963974055.1 uncultured Rhodospirillaceae bacterium | reverse complement strand
TGCAGGTCAGGAGCATCGCCAGCGACCCCAGGAGACATCCTGTCAGCCCGCCCGACTGGTAAAGAAGCCCCGACAGAAGCGCCCCCGTCGCTCGGCAAGAACCGGACGGAAGAATGCCGGGACGGAAGCAGGCCGGTTCGTCAGGTCTTTTGCTTCTTCCGTCCTTGGAAACCAACGCGGAAAGCTCGAAACCAGAACGGTCCGAATCGCCGGGTGTCGCATCACGTCAAATCGACACCGCGCTAATCAGGTTCGAATGCGTTCTTGTAGTCCAGCTTGAGCGCCGGGTCCTGATCTTCTTTTTTCAGAAAGCAGTCGCCAACTACCAGGATTTCGATATCCGAGCCCATAAAACAGTGAAAAGCATTTTCGGGCGTGCAGACAATTGGCTCGCCGCGCACGTTAAAGCTGGTATTGACCAATACCGGGCAACCGGTGATCGATTTGAACTTCGTCAGCAGAGCGTGATAGCGAGCATTGGTTTGCGCATGCACGGTCTGAATACGTGCAGAGTAGTCGACATGCGTGACGGCAGGAATTTCCGACCGTGCTACGTTCAGTTTGTCGATACCGAACAGGGACTGATCCGCCGCATTTACTGCCCGGCGGTGTTTTTTGACGACATCGGCGACGACGAGCATATAAGGGCTGTCGGTATCGAGTTCGAACCAGTCGGCGAGGTCTTCGCTTAAAATCGAAGGGGCGAATGGTCGAAAGGATTCCCGGTATTTTATCCGCAGGTTCATGGATTTCTGCATCGACGGCGACCGTGGATCGCCCAGAATAGACCTGTTGCCCAGCGACCGGGGGCCGAACTCCATACGCCCCTGGAACCAGCCCACCGCGTTGCCGTCGGCCAGTGCGTGCGCGGTGGCTTCTATTGTCCGGTCACTCTCAAGGACGGTGTATACGGCCCCGGCGGCGGAAAGCCGCTTTTCTATGTCGATCTGGTCATACTGGGGGCCGAGGTAGGAGCCTTTCATCGTGTCTGCCATCCCGCCAGAACGTCCTGCCGGTTTTCGAGCCCCGTCACCGTTGTGGTGGTATGCGGTCAGTGCCGCCCCCAATGCGCCGCCCGCATCGCCCGCGGCCGGTTGTATCCATATATTTTCGAACGCCCCATCACGCAAAAGCTTGCCATTGGCCACACAGTTGAGGGCGACACCGCCCGCGAGACAAAGATTCTTGTGACCGGTCTCGGCCGCGATCGACCGTCCCAATCGACAAACCACTTCTTCGGTAACGTTCTGGATCGAAGCGGCGATGTCCATTTCACGCTGGGTCAGCAGGGCATTCGGGTCACGCGCAGGTGCACCGAACAGCTCGGCAAACCTGTCATTTGTCATCCTCAACCCGGTGCAGTAATCGAAATATTCGAGATTCAGGCGGAATGTGCCGTCCGGTTTCAGGTCAATCAGATTATCGAGAATGATATCGCGAAACCGCGGTTCCCCGTATGGGGCGAGGCCCATTACCTTGTACTCGCCCGAATTTACCTTGAAGCCGGTATAGTAGGTAAAGGCGGAATAAAGCAGTCCGAGCGAATGGGGGAAATGGATCTCGCGGGCCATTTCCAGCTTGTTGCCATCGCCGAAGCCGAGGGACGTGGTCGCCCATTCGCCGACGCCATCCATCGTGAGGATCGCGGCTGCATCGAACGGCGACGGATAGAACGCGCTTGCGGCATGGCTTTGGTGATGCTCTGAAAATAAAAGCTTTTCATCCCAATCGAACGCCGTCGAAAACTGCTTCAGTTTTTTCGTGAGCAGTGATTTCTGGAAAAGTTTCTCTTTGAGCCAGACCGGTACAGCCATCGAGAAGGATCTGAACCCGCGAGGGGCAAACGCCACATAGGTTTCAAGTAGTCGCTCGAATTTCAGGAAAGGCTTGTCGTAAAAGGCGACGTAGTCAATCTGTTCCGGCGTCGTCCCGGCTTCTTTGAGACAATATTCGATTGCTTGGGTCGGGAATTCGGAATCGTGTTTTTTCCGGGAGAACCGTTCTTCCTGGGCGGCGGCAATGATTTCCCCGTCTCTAATTAATGCTGCGGCACTGTCGTGATAGAACGCTGAAAGACCGATAATTTGCATTGCCGCAAATAGCTCAGAAAATCGTATAGATAAAAGGTGCCACGGCGGTACCCTGCGTCAATAGGACGAGGCCCCCGAATATCAGCATCGTGATCAGGATCGGGAGAAGCCAGAATTTCTTCCGGACCTTCAGGAAGAGCCAAAATTCTTTAAGAAATGCCATCCGCCGCTCAGAATTGCCGGGACATTGAATTCGGTGCCGGGCCAGGCGGATCTCGGTGTATCCAGTAGGATTCGGCCTCTGGGTCAAGTTTGAGGCGCAAAGGATCTTTGCCGAGCGCCTTGAAAACAAGAGCTGTCGGCGTCACCGTCAGGAAAAAAATCAGTCCCATGATGACCGGGTTGGTGATCCGGTGCAGCAACGCGCCGAACTGCGTCCAGCAGCGGTTCAGCGGAGAAAGAACCCCCGGAATGATGAGCGAAAAGAACAGTAACCCGCCGGAAACGGCAATCGCCCATATCCGAACCGATGCACTGCCGAACAGGACGGGCCAGATCGCGACAAGGAAGAAGACAACAACAAAAACGAGCCCGAACGACCGGTTTGACGATCCCTTGATCTCTTCGTGTCGCTCCAACGATTCGTGGGTGTGCAACGGCATTTCGCACTCGCATCCGGGAATTTGCAATAGAATCGATAGAAGCAGCTTGCGCCCTATTTCACAACCACGTAGGCGGCGTTTGCGACAATTTCTTTGTTCCTCGTAACATTGCCCGCGCAGGACAACATTAACACGTGGTATTATTGCGTATGAAACGGACGTTGGAAAACGGCGGACCGGATGACGAGCGGAGAGAATACGCGTGGGTGTGATGCAAGAGGGGGGGCTCTCCGAGGGAAGCCGTGTTTGGATCGCCGGGCATCAAGGAATGCTCGGACAGGCTTTAATGCGCGAAATGCAGGACCGGAACGTGGAAATCGTCACTGTTGGTCGCGCCGAGGTCGATCTGCGCCGTCAGGCCGATGTGGAAAACTGGCTCGCGAACAATCCGATTGACGGCGTTGTCATTGCTGCAGCGACAGTTGGCGGAATTTTGGCCAATAACAGTTATCCCGTCGATTTTATCTACGACAATCTCGCCATAACCACGAATATAATTCATGCCGCGTCGCAGACCGGGGTGCGAAAGCTTGTGAATGTAGGATCATCCTGCATGTATCCCCGTCTGGCGGCGCAACCGGTTTCCGAGGCTGCGATCCTCACAGGCCCCCTGGAACCCACGAATGAATGGTTTGCGGTCGCCAAAATCGCGGCGCTTAAACTGTGTCAGGCCTATCGACGGCAATTCGGTCATGATTTCATCACTGTCATACCCACGAACCTTTACGGGCCAGGGGATAATTTTGATCTGCAGGCCAGCCATGTTGTGCCGGCGTTGCTTCGCAAAATGGAAACTGCGCGAGAGGATGGCGGGCCCGTCGAAATCTGGGGCACCGGAAAGCCGCGCCGTGAATTTATGTATGTGGATGACGCCGCCGCAGCCATTGCGTCGCTGATGGCCGCGTATAGTGAGGAAGAGCCCATCAATATCAGTGGGGGAGAGACTGTCAGCGTGATGGAACTGGCGGAACTTGCTGCGGATGTCGTCGGCTACCGGGGCGCGTTCAGAACCGACGAATCGAAACCCGACGGGATGCCTGTCAAACAACTCGACAATACACGAATCTCGGGTTTGAATATCTGGCGCCCCAAAGTCGAACTGCGTGACGGGTTGGGCTTAACGTATGACTGGTATCGCCGGGAATACGCGCCGGAAAGCCGGTGAAGGCGCTTCTATTTATCTCTTGATCTGATCTGCAGCAGGATGGAAAACGGATGCGATGTATCTGAGCTACGACGATAACCAGTTCCACGAAATTATTGCCAACGCTATGGCCGCGCGTGGAAGAGTCCGGGAGACATATGGATCAGGATCGAAGCGGTTTCGATTTGATCCCGCGCCTTACGGATTCCGGGAAACCGTGACCGCGCACCTTTCCGACTTGGGCTTTTTAAATGATGAAACGCCGCTCGAGGCGTTGCACCAGGCTAATGCGCTCGCAGATCTGACGGTTGATTCATCCGGTCAATCGACGGTTTCCAGTTCGCTATATGAAATCGGGGATGAATTCCGGATGAACTACAGGCGATTCCTGAAGGAGGTCGTGCGCGGGGAACTGTTTGATTTTGATTTCTATTTTCAGTCAGTTCCAACATTCAGATGTTCGATCCCGGGAAGCCCGGGATATGATTGGCGTCCGAATTATCATACCGACATCGCCATTGGGCATCCTCCGGAAACGATAAATTTCTGGCTGCCGCTGACCAGTTGTTCGGGGAACAATTCTCTGATTTATGCCGAGGTCGAAGACAGTGTGAAAATGTGGTCAGACTTCGACTACAATTTTGAGAAATTTCATGAAACTCTTGAGATCGATGATGGTCTTTTCGGCCGGTGCGGCGAAATCACAAAATCCTTTGACTCCGAGAATGGCGAAGGAATTTTGTTCGATTCCCGGACGATGCATCTGCATCAGAAGAACGACACCGACCGGTCGCGGATCAGTTTCGATTTCAGAATCATACCCGTGCAGGCGATGAACGAATTAACAGTGGAGTTTGTTGGCACCGGCCGGCGCAAGGCACGGTTCGTTCCCGGCGGCTATTATTTCGAGAAAAGCGTCGATCAACTGGATTTCGGGTAACCGGAAGTGCCGGCGGACAATTAAGGGTAATATCGATTGGCAGAAAAAAGCAGCATTTCGACGTTTATGTCGAATTCGCTAGAGCAATTAAAGAAACGAGATAGTCGGGTTTTTCACTACGAGATTAACGACGACGATCTCGTAACAGAATCCTGTTGTCCGATGTGCGGTTCCGACCGGCTGGAGGTTCTGTCCGATGTGAGCGTGTCGGACGGTCCGCGTTTCTTCGAGACGTCGGTCTGCCAGTCGTGTCATTTCGTGTTTCGCAGCATCTTTCCGGGATTCGAATGGTTCCAGGCCCGGTGGTCGCAGATAGCGACGCAATCGCGCGATGTGTTCAATCCCGAACTCGAGCAAGAGCGAAAAACGCGCTACGGGACCTATCGGGAAATGTTGGCACCCTATGCCGCGCCGGGCGGGCGGACGCTCGACATCGGCGGCGGTTACGGGACAGGTGTGTCGGTTTTTCGCGATGCGGGGTATCAGGTCGAGCTTCTGGAGCCGGAAGACGATCGTGCCGATTATGCCAAGAACGTGCTGGGTATAGATACGCATCATACGGTACTGGAAAATTTCGAACCCGACGGCCAATACGACCTTATCCTCTGGGCGCATAACCTTGAGCACGTGGACGGGCCGCAGAAGTCCTTCGAAAAGGTCGCATCCATGCTGAGACCGGACACGGGCGTGCTGTATCTGGAGGTCCCGCTCGCCCGGAATATTATCGACTGGTCGGATTCGATGTTCATGGCGCATAAGAGCAATTTTTCGGATCGCCATATCGATGATCTGTTGGCGGCGAACGGTCTGTCCCAGATCTACAAATGGTATCCGAAGCTCAACAGCCCGGTGCATGCGGATATTGGCGTCATTGCTGCTCCGCCCGCCCTCGTGGCGTTACATTCGGAAAATGCCCAAACCAACGACAAGGGACAGGCCTCGCCGACACCGGACGAATTCCGCGATCTGTATCAGCGCATGATGCCCTGCAGTCTGCCGGATCCTGCTCCGCGACCGCTGCATTTCGAAGTGCCGTTTATCAATCAGTTTTACACGACGGTGCGCTATACGGATGGCGGGTTCGCCTACGATGCGGCTAACCGTCGAGTCGTGTTCGAGCCTGCGGAAGACATGTGATAATCGCCGCACCGCGCAGAGCCATGCGATTTTCAATCGCTCAGGCGATTTTCAAGCGTCTTGGAGAGTGAGCTTGCGACACACTCGCCGTAATGCCGGTGAACAATCGCATTCGGATGCCCGTCATTGGGAACCGTGAATTCTTTTGCGGGGAACCCCGGGTGCATACAGAACTCCCAATTTGCCGATGATTTACCGACCTCTTTGCGCAGTGCCGTGAAATCTGCCGGTTGGGAATAAACCGCTATTACGAAGAACGGCACGCCGTTGCTGTCGGCGAGCGCTGCCATTCTTCTGACCAATTCAGCCTGAACGGACAGCATTCCGGCATTCGATATTGCCCGGTCGAACCTCACCCAAGCCTGCTCGGCTATATTGACGAGGGCGAAAGATTCCCGCAGGGGAAAGGCCGGATAACGTTCCGCGGTCCGGATTACCAGCGTGTTTTGCCGATCGAAGCGGGCATAGGGGATGCCATTCATCGTGCCTCCCCGTGGATTGTTGCGTTCGTTACTGAGCAGCCATTCGGGCTCGCCGCTGGACCGGTTCATGTGATGCGTGGCCTGCAAATAAACGATTGCTAACGGTTGGGTGGATGGGGTCCATGTGCCGGCGGCACGCTGCATTCTCATCAGAACCTGCAGACCGCCGTACCCGCCAACAGCTCGGTTCACAACACGGGTGCCGGTTTTCTGGCTGAGGATATCGCCCACGGTCGTCCCATCGGTCACGCCCCATCCAAAACCAATGGATCCTCCGTAGAGTTCAATCGTAGGCGCGCGATGATTTACGCTCGTCGACACCCGGGCGCCGTCGGCACTTACCGTGGTTGTTACCGGATAGCCGTTATCCGGCAGAAAAGAATGCTCATGCCTGCCGGTCTTGTTCTTCCAGCCGAGCTCCGCGTCTCCTGCCAGAAGTGCAGGTTGCCAGGGCGACCGGGGTGCATAGGAAAACGCCTTGTAGCCTGCCAGTTGTGCCGCCCCTTCGGCACCCAGCAGGGCGACTACCGTCGAGATCGTCAGTAAGAGAAAATTTTTCAATAATGTCATTCATATTCGCCTGATCTGACCGCCGATCAGGACAACGTGCGTTTTACGAGGTTGCGAAGCTTTCGCGCTATACGCATCGCGATAGACGGCCGCGACGCTACCGTAAATTGCTCAACTTCGCCGTTTCCGGTGCCGTCCGATAGCTTCACGTCGACTTGGCGATAATCAACAAGTGTGACCCGCATTTGAGCATCTTCAGGTGGCTTCCACGTGCTCTCACTGGGGACTGCAATGAATTGGTACGGCAGATTGATCGGCCAGCTCACAAGCGAGGACGACACATAGGACGCGGCTGTTTTTCTGAAGAGTTCAAGCGACGGGCGGATATCGAACTTTTCAGCAATTTCACCGACGACGTTGTCGATCGTGCCCGGGTCGTCTCCTTCGTAGAGAGTCATGGAGCCGTGATAGTAAAATCCACCCCGAACCTTGCGGTGCAGAAATTCAAGATAGTCTGTAATCTGTTTCGGATCCATTTCCTGCATCGAGATCGAGTTGAAGGCCAGATCGACCTTTTCGATATCTTCGAGAATGTCGACACGATAGTTCGGGATCAGGATAAGGTCGTGAACTGTGGGGTCCGGTTTGATATCCGGCTTATCCGGATCGAAAAGATAGACATTAACATCCGGCATATTTGCAACAACATATGCGCCCGTGAATATCAGCATCAGCGGTAAATCAATTACGATCGCCGACATCTTGTTCTTGAAACGCGATAACAACTGGTACTGAAGGCAACCAAAACCCGTTCCGATCTCGAGAAACACGAACCGGTCGTTTGGCTGCGCATTTGCCATTTTTTCAATAAAGCCGAGCTGATAAAGGTTCCGGACATACAGCTGGTAACGCATGAGGTCCGGCGTCAATTGCCGACCGCTGACCGCTTGGCCCAGCGGCACTGGTTGCCCCGCAAACGGCGGCGGATGATCGGCAAACAACGAATGTCTGAATTCAGGTAATTTGGGTTCTTCCAGGATCAGGTCGTCTGGCAGATCCTTTAGAATCGCGTCATAACCATGGGTATTGATAAAAGACTGCTCTGAAGCGCTATTGCTGAAGATGAGTTTGTTTACCGGCTCGCCGTTGAAAATTTCGGTGTGCAGGCGGATGTAGGCGAGAGATTCCGGAGAGAGGTCGAGAACGTAATAAAGAAAACGGCTGACATAGGTCCACGCGCCCAGTTCATATGGGTTGTTGGTCTGGCTATCGACAACAATGCGTCGCACGGTGTCCCGTAAAACCTCCAGCTTTCCATGCATCTCGGCTGCGTTCCCGCTCATCGTTCGGACTCCTTCGCGGTGCCGGGGCCGGCATCGACAGTCTGTATGTTTGTCCCGGCGGCGTCTTGAATTACCGGGTTCCCGAATACCCGGCAGGCCAGGTCGCGCTCGGTGGCCGTTAGGCTCGCGTAACTCTCGCGGAGCCGGTCCGTATCTGCGACCGGATAGTTGATCCGTTTCATCATTCGGTTGACGCCGAAAACCGAAACGTCCCATGGCGGTTCCAGACCCGGCGCCGGTGGGTGCAGGGCCTGGCCCAAAGGATAAAGCACCGCGTCAAAAACCCCGTAAATTCGATTTCGTATTCTTCCGGCGATCCGCCGGAACGATTGCCAGATATAGTGACGAAGCCGGTGGGGCCGCAAAATGACGCCGGGCTCCCGGGCCCTGGCGGAGATGAACCATGTCAGTCCGAGCCTCGCGACACGCGGTTCCACCTTTCGGATTAGACGGAACCAACGATGTCGGTTGCCAATGCGCCGGACGTCAGAGGGCGACGAGAGCCATTTCCCCGCGGCGAGGGAGATCGCCACGAATGGCAGAAGCGGAATTTGCAGCAGACGGTTGATCCCGGTTTTCGCTTCTACGGCCTTCAGCGGTCCGATCAAACAGCGCAGTACCAGATATTCGCCGAACGTATAATATTTTATCGATCCCGCTGGCGGGATATCCGTCCTGCGTCCGACATGAATTACTTCAAGTGAAAATCGTGCCCACCGGAATTTGTTGGCAATATGCTGGCCAAGTTCCGTTGGCGTCATCAACGGCTTCGAAAATTCCGATTTCGGGTACACGAGGATCGACAGACGGACTTGGACAGCCCACCGGAATCGGCCGGGAGCAAGCCGTATATTTCTGAGAGTGTTGTTCAGGAAGACCCGTGTGCGCGACAGTCGATACCGTTCCCGGGCGACGACCTCGCCCGAATCCATGTCGATGAGATTAACCCGTTTGTTGGGCCGGTCATCGACGAGAGTGAACGATTGGATTCCTTTTTCGACGGCATAACAATAGAGCGAAAGCCGCCGGGCGAGATACGCAAACCGAAGCTGTGCGGAGTAGTTGCACAACCGGTTCCATTCCCGGAATATCCGCAGGTTCCTGGCAAAATGCTCACGCGCGGTGATGTCCTTGCCGAACTCCATGCCGCCAAGTTCGACGTCATGAATTTGAACATCACGCCACAAGCCTCGGTGATGCCATACATTCGAATACCCCCCGGCACCGAGCGACAGGTGAAATGCCACGCATTGATGGAACGCATCGGTTCCCCAGCAATGTCCCGTGCCTTCCGCGACTTCGAGCCAGCGCCGGGTGATAATAGCGAAACTTTCGGGCATGAATGTGCAGTCGAACAATTCATGGTAGTTGCGGTATTTACAGTCCGACGGCCGGAGGCGGAAAATATGGTCTGGGAACCAGCCGACATAGCGCGACAGGACGACGTCCCAGTTCTTTGTCAAAAAGCGGATTTCATCGCTAGCGAAGATGCAGAAATAGGACTCCGGATTGGATGCCTCGAATGCTTCGTGCTGGCCAGCCCATAGCGTGAATACGCCACCGTGACGGGGTGTACATACAAAACGAATTGTATAGGGGCGTTTTTCCTGTTCCCGGGCCATGATTTCGGCGGCGTCTTCGACATCGTCATCTACTTTGACAACGACTTCGACATTGTCGAAATCGGCCGTCATTTCTTCGATGTTGTCGAGCAGGCCCGTCAATTGATCCGGGCGGCGCGATGGCACAATGAGAGATAGAACCGGCGGCACTTTGTTCGCGCATCCTATTTCGGGGGGACGCTACTGGTTTAAGGTCATGTGTTTTTAGGGTCAATGCATATTGCAGAATCAGATATTTGATTGTTCCCGATCCTATGCAATCGCCTCAACTGCAGCTTCTTTTATCTCGCAATCGTAATAATAGGCGCCCCGGGTATAAGCGAACCAGACGACTTCGCGACACCACGTATCGAAATCCGGCCAGGTTTCACTTGTCCTGTCGATCGTCATTACATTCGGGTTTTTCTGGAGTTTGACGTCATCGCCAAAAAGCATTCCCTTATAGAATTCCCAGACATTATAGGACAGCGACAGTTCGGCATCTTCCGCGACGTGCGGGGCTTTGAGCAGCGAACGATTTACGAGAATTGCGTCATCGAGAAGCTCTGGCGAGATGACGTCGTTTCCGGAGTCCGAAACCAACTCCAGCAGGCGCACGCGCACCTCGTCATAAAGACTGTCGATCAAGTTATCGGCCCGAAGAGTCATGTACATGATTTCGTTCGGATGCCAATTGATGCCCAGAAATCTTTCCGAATATCGGTAGACCGAACTACCTGCCTGAATGCGCCTGGCTTCTTCGAGAAAATAGTCGCGAACCCTCGCCAGGGTGGGAAAGCGTTTGTCGTCGACGTTGATAAGACCTTCAAATATCTCTCTGAACGATAGCGCGGTTTCCTGATGCGTCACCAGGATCGGTAACTGGCACAGTTTGTCGAAATAGTAGAATCCGGTGATCCAGCAAAAAGTCCGGGTTTTGCGCCAATCATCCCGGTTCATCGTGTTGGTTGCAATTACCAGGTCCTGTTCTTCCAGGACGTCGTCGTCCATTTCGGACGCCGTGCCATGTATCGCGCCGATTTGCGACCGCATCAGTTCCATGCCGTATCGCTTCTGATAGTCAGGGTCGCCCATTTCGGCGTTGGGTAAAATCGCCAGGTTCTGAAAATTGATTCTGTTGTGCTGCCCCGTCGAAATTAGGAGATCGACACCGTTCGCGAGTGAATCGTATGTCTCTCCCGGCAAGCCGATGATCAGATCGGTATAGGTCTCGACGCGCTGTTTCGCGAAACGTCGCTGCATTTCCAGATAGGTATCGAGGGATATATTGTCGCGCTTGATCGCCGTTAGCGTATCGCTATCCATGCTTTGCATAGACAGCGCCACTCCCTTGCCCAGACCCGAATCGTGCAGGATTTTCTGGGTCTCGTAGGCACGATCCGTCGCATTCTTTGTCGCCTGCACGAACAGTGTCTTGGGATTCCCGTACTGTTTCTTCACCGATGCCGCATATTCCGCAATTTCGACATCGCGTTTGAGAATGCCGAAATTGGCGTCGCAACAAAATATGTAGTCGACGCCATTTATGCGAAACCAGTCCATTTCTGCGCGCAGCCTGTCGATATCAAAGCGGGTAAGCTTCGCGGCCGTATTCGATCCCCAATCGCAGAACGTGCATTGGAAAGGGCAGCCCCGGTTGGTCTCCCACAGGACGGCCCACTTCACTTGGGGATAGGTTTCTATTAATCCGTCGAATACGCCGGACAGATACGGTGATGGAATTTCGTCTATCTCGCGGAACCTTGGCCGCATCACGCCGATCCGGTATTTTCCATCCGGTCCGATATGCGAAGCGCCTGAAATATCGCACCAATCCTCATCGCCGAACCTTTCGACGAGTTCCAGGAAAGTTTTTTCTCCCTCCTTGTGAATCGCGACATCGACGAAGTCATTCGTTCGCAGGAATTCTTCGGAAGCGTCAGGGACATGCGGGCCCCCGACAATAATTCTGATATCCGGATTTTCGGCTTTCAGACGTCGAGCCACTTCAAGAGAATAATTGCTGTTCCACGCATACAGACTGAACCCTACGATATCTGCATCTTTGAGCTTGTTTACCAAGATATGGACCGGCTCTCGCTTAAACGAGAGCGGCAGAAAATCATAACGGCTGGCACTCTCTGCATTCGCTTCTACGTATGCTTGCAGAAGTCCCACTGAGTAGGGCAGGTAATGGGTTTCTCCGGATACGGAATAGGCGTTGTTGATCTGGACCAGACCAATTGAAATTCTCGATGAATCTGAAACTCTGTCAGTCATGATTCTTTGTTAACAGGTGAAGTGGAGGTGCGTATAGAGCTATCACTTTTAAGCTTTCTTTGTAAGTCATAAACTCTGCGCTTACCTCGTCTGGCCGTCGTCGATGCTTTGGGCCGGCGCCTGCCGCCGACACCAGTCCGACCACATTTCGCGATACCCGTTTTCCAGGGTCTTATTATAGTTTTCAACGTCTGCGAGCGCACTGCTGGCGAATTGAGTCCGCAGGCAGTCCGTCAATGCAGCGATCCTTGCCTGGTCGGTCGCGAGGCTAATGGCCAGTTCTGCATATTCTGCGGGATTATGCGCGATGAGTTCTTCCCGTCCCAGCAGCCGAAGATAATCTGCACCTGTCCGGCTCGACCAGCGGTTCCCGTACATGCTTATCACTGGCCTGCCCATCCATAGGGCTTCCACGATATTCGCGCCTCCCGAATGGGGCAGAGTATCGAGAATGATATCCACCTTGGCGTATTCCCGGATATAGGCATCGAAATCAGACGGTTCCTGCAGGTCGATTCTATTCGTATCCATGCCGCTATCGGCCGCTAAAGTCAGAATCGATGTCCTGATCCGGGGAATCGAATACCCGCTCGCTTTGAGTACCAGGCGGGCATTGGGCAATGCCCGGAAAATATCCGCCCATAAACAGAAAATGTCGGCATTGAGCTTGTGGGCGCCGCCGAAATATCCGAACGTCACATAGTTGCGTTCAATACATGGTGGCGGAGGGCATGCCGGGAACCTGTCCGAGTCGATAAATCCGTTGATTGATGCGCCGTAGAATGGATCGCCACGGCAGACGTTCTCGACCAGGAATTCTTCTTCTCCGGGACGAAGCGAATATTCGCTCGCCAGTACCCAATCGTAGCATGAAAGACCCGACGTTCCCCGGTAGTTCGCTCCATGGATCGCGATAGGAGCCGGCCGCATCCTGAACACCTCTAAACGATTCTGGCCCGTCGGACCGTCAAGGTCGCGGAGAATATCTATGCCGTCGCGCCGAATAAGATTGAAGAGTTCCATATCGGAAAGACTGCCTGTCTCCCGCCAGTGATCCGGCGCATCGACAAAATCCTGCGGAATGGGACCGTCCGAATAACAGTAGGTTTTACATGCTGCGGGGTCGCGCCCTTTTATTGTTGGCAAAATGCCGTCTTTCATCACCGAGCTGTCAAAAAAACCGCAGATAAACCCGATCTTCAGGAGACGGTCGGGATCGGGATCATTTTGTGGTGCCGCCGGCAGTTCTTCGGGTACGCCATATAGCCGTGCAAAACCCTTGGCCATTTCCAGCAAGGATTCGTTCGTGGAATCGGGATCTAACAGGCAGGCGTTGAGATACTGAAAGTGGACTTCGATATCATCGACGGTGCCCAAAAATTTTTCATAATATCTAACGGCTTCTCGCGGATACCCGCTGTTGAGGAGTTGTGCGGCAATTTGGGGGTAAAAGTGGAAAAATGTCCCGCCGTGAAGCAAGCCGTTTATAAAATATCCCGCAATATCTTCGTCGGTTAGGTGGACTTTTTCCCTCAGGAACCGGTAGTCGTTCTCTGAAACCCCCAGCACCGAAGGTAATCCCGATTTCCCCAGGGCTTCAACAATCGAGCGGTCCCGGGGAGACAGGGGAACTTCCCCCAGGCGGCTGAGCAGTCGCCGGCGGAGCCCACCGGCTACCCGTTTCCCAAAGTTTCGTATTCCAGCTTGTACGGTCGTCACGGGCAGTCCCGGGGAGGAAGAAGTCTCTGACGCCCGATAATCATTCGCCGTCGTTCCATTCGGCGTAGCCGAAGCCGGTCTGACCAAAACCGTTGCCGTTATAGAACAGATAAAGCCGGTCGCCGACCTCCAGGGTGCTGCTGAAACAGGTCATGTCGCTGTCCCAGGCACCGGGTGTGACGTCGAGCCCGCCTTTATCGTCCATCCGTTCCCACTGCAACCCGTCCGGTGATTCCGCGTAACCGATGCGGTAGCTCCCGTCGCCGCCGCGAAAATCCCGATAGCTGCGATAGGAAAACCACATCAGGTAGCGCCCGTCTTTTTTGATCACGTTGGGTTTGCACATCACCTCATCGTCACGCGTGGGAGGCAGGCAACGATGATTGGGGCGGGTCCACTCGATTCCGTCGGTTGAGTGTGCGTATTTTATCTCGAAGCCCCCCTCTGCCTTGCCGTCGACGTCATACCAGCCGGTGCCTGACGCGTACCACATCCGCCAGAGCCCGTCCTCGATCAGGACCCAGGGGGTGAACGCGAAATAGGGTTCGTGTTTCGTCCGATCCAAGACAGGCCCCTCGAACGCCCTTTCGAAGGTTTTGCCCCCGTCAGTGCTGATTGCAAGACCGGTGTTATTCCGTGCGGTTATGTTGACTGCCGGATTCCACCCCAAATAAAAGAGCCAAACCTCTTCGCCATGCCGGAGCGCCTGCATTGGCTGAACGCCGCAATCGTCGAATGTGCCGAGCTTGCCCCGGTTCAGAACGGGACCGTCCGAGATGTCGATGATTTGTGTCGGATCGTCCCCGGCAACGTCGATATATGCGATGCAGGATTGATTGTCGGCATTTCTCGGTGCGAAGAAAATGCGGATACGGTCCTCAAGAAGCAGGGGCACGGGGTAGCTTCCGCCACCTTTGATATCTTCTCCGATTTCCCGCGGTTCGTATATCAGTCCGTGTTTCGTCCAGGCCATTGTGAAATTCTTTCCAACTTGTGTTTCCGATATTGATCGCACTTCCGCTTCTGCTAGGGGCTGTCTCCCGTTGCACTATCATGGTTCCCGCAGTCGGAACAAGTTTGGCACAGGTAAGTTGAAGCTATAGTCGTTTATAGACTTCGTCCTCCGGAAAACCCCTACCGGCAGGTTGTGGAAACCCGATGCTTGGGTTCTGCGAGATGTTCGCATAGCTTCGCGACGAGAAAATCCGCCTTGACGGCATGTCCTTTGTCGTTGGTATGCGCATGATCTGTGAAATGGATAAGGTTGAGTGCGTTTCTGTCTAGTTCCCAGATCGGAATGTCGAGTTTTTTGCCGACCACATGCATCGCTTTGAGGTTTTTGGACAGGGCGGCGACGCGTGCATCCCAAGTTCGAAGCGCATGCGGTGAAGGAACGCGCTGGAAAATTTCGCGGTTTGCCACCGGAACTGGAAAGAAGATTACTTTCGCATTCGCGGATCTGAACATGGCAACGATCGATTCCAGGTTTCGCGTAAAACCCACTGGTTCGTTAGTGGCGACGTGAGCGCTCGCTTCTTTACCCGAAATTTTATAGAAAACGTCCGGAAGCACGATGAACTCGAGCAAATTCGTGTTACGGAGCCACCAAGTATAAAGCACCCTGATCAAGGCGGATTTGAGCCACTGGGATTCACCTGGGCGCATTGAAAGCGGTGGCGATTTCCATGCTCGCAGCGACCGATAGCTGGGGTCATAATCGGGAAGCATCAATGGTGTGACATCGTTCCAGCCGACATGCAGGATTACGATGTCTGGCTTAAGCGCAAGGTGACGATGTATCACGTGGGCGGCGATCTCAGCCGAAGTCGCGGCACTTAGGCCGCCATTAATGACCTGGACGGCGGCACCGCGCGCCTGAAGACTTTGTTCGAGCTGGGCCGACCATGTCTGCCCCGGGCTGCTGGCGCCCTGTCCCCAGGTCGTCGATCCGCCGAGACTCAGTATCCGAAGTTTGTCCGGCGGCTGGGCGGCAGTGATTTCGTCCCCCCGATATCCAAGTTTGTTCGTCTCTCCGCGCCCCGGTGTCAGTTCATAGAGCATGTAGGGATGCGAGCGGTAAATCAGCCACTCATTCCCGCTCGACTGTGGCGCAAGCATGGCGCTCAGAACCTGCCGTCCTGCAGGCGGCGTGACCCGGTCGAACAATATCCTCGCCATGATCTCCCCGACGGCAAAAAATACGAATACGGGAATAATGGTGAGAATGATGCCTTTCGTAATTCTGGAGGTGCTCATGCTCGGTTTGGTCACTGATCATTGTCTGGGCGAATGATATCGCCGTTCACCATTGGGATGGCTTTGCCCATCGACCAGCAATCGATCTGCCACCAATGTCCCGGGTGGAAACCCTCGACGGTATACCCCGATTTTTCATAGAACTGCCGGGCTTCGGATGTGTTGCAAAATAACTTGATTTTGTGTGCACCCAATCCCGAATAAAATTGTTCGATAGAATCTAGCAGGACGTGGCCAACGCTTCGGCCTCGGCATCTTTGATCGACACCGAACCAGATTACGGTGCCCACGCCGCCCTCAGGAACGCCGCCGAAAAAGAGTCCTGCCACAGGGAGTTCAGGCGTAGATGCGATAAGGATGGCCTTGTCGGTTTTCCCGCAGGCTTCTGACAAATCTTTCTCGGTCCAGTGCTTTAGAAAGGCCTGCCGAGCTTCGGGGAGCGCATATAATTCATGTACCAGTTCTTTGTACAACTTGCGTACGTACGAAACCTGATCCGGTTCAATATTTGCAACGGATATATCTGGCAATGCAAGCTCGATAGCGCAAACAGGGATAATCTGGAAAACCGGTGATATAACATTCCGACGATCAATAGATACTAACCGAAACGCGTTTGAGTGTCACTGCTGCTCAATGTTGCTGCGGACGCGGCGACGAAAATGATTGGGCGCATGTGCCATCTAAGGAGAAGAATACGCCGAGCCCCAGAACATGCTGAGTGCAAGATGGTCATGCGGCATCACATTATATGTGTGCGGGACTTCCGCCGCGGCCGCAATGGCGATATCGGCGCCTTCTCCGAGTTCGAACTCCGAGAGTCTCAACGGGTTAATTGGCACGAGGAAATAATGCCTTGTCCGGACGACGTCTCCAATACCCCCCCCGTTCCAGGCAATCGTCGAAAACAGGTCCGGTGCCACAGCCGGTTCGGCGGAAAGTTCTTCCTGGAGTTCGCGCGCCAGGCCGATGAGTGGGGTTTCCCCGGCTTCCACGCGGCCGCCGAACAGGCCCCAATACCCACCAAACGCAACCTTGGGAAGGTCTTCACGCAATTGGAGCAGGATATTGCCGGCGTTGTCATGGATGATGGCGGCGGCACTGACGTCTTCGCCGGGTTTGACCGGTACGTTGACAAGGGCCCTTGTGGATGGCGACAGCGCCGAAAAACCTTCAGTCACGACAGGGAACCCGGGAAAAAATCAGACCAGTGCAGCTCTCGGCCAGCGTCGTATCCGCGTAAATCATCGATACACATATACAGTATATTCATAGAGACCGTAGTCGTTGCGAATGACGAACTCGCGCGAAATTTTTGCACATAGAAACGCCGACATTTCGTCCAGTCCCCAATGAAACAGATCGTCCCGTTCCCAGTCGACGTTCTTGCTCATGACATTGAACGCAAGACCTTTTCGCGCTATTTGAAATGCATGGGAAATCAGGTCCCGGGCAAAATCCGTCATTTGTGCCTGACCCAGGTCTCTTTTTTCTGTCAGCACGCCGTTCATAACAACGTAATCGGCTGACCCCGCCGGCCGGGGCGCAGCCATTATGTCCCGCTGCTCGAAACTGGCTGCCGCGCGGTTGTTTTTTGCGACCGCGATCATCTTTTCGGATAAATCGATGCCGTGATACCGGCAGGGAGGAACGATCGCCTCTGCATGGAGAAAATCGAGAAACATCCCGGAGCCGCAGCCCAGGTCGAGAATTTCGGTCCCGTCCGCGCGTTCGGAGATCAGTTCCGCCATTATCGCGTAGCGTCGACGGAGGTCGGCTTCATTGGGCCAATCCATGCCCTGGGCCGTATCTCCATGGCGTTCAAGGCAGGCCTCGTAGTGGTCGATGATGCTGTTGAGGTCGTAGTCACCCGGAACTGTCATTGGGCATTCACTCGTGTCTGTGTGTCAGAGCCAGATTCATACCGGGCAGCGTCGAGGATAGTGCCAAATTTAGCCCGATAATTTTCCGAGAGAACAGGCACTTCATTGGATGTTCCGGTGCTACCTTTTACAAGGTCAGACGTTTATAGTCGCGAAAGTCAAAATAGATAAAGCACTGTTCGTTGATTTCCGATTCTCCCGCACCTGCTTTCAGTCCTGTAAACAGGCCCGGTTCCCAGCGTGAGGGCTGGCTTCCACTGCGACGGGCGTTCCTGCCGGTCGGCGAAAAACTGCTGCCCTATCTGCGGGAAATCGACAAAAACCAGTGGTATTCCAATTTCGGCCCCCTCGCCCGGCGTTTAGAGGCGGCACTGGCTCAACATTTCGATGTTCCGGAGGGCGGAGTCCTCACGGTTTCATCTGCGACTGTCGGACTTCAGTTGGCGTTGTCGGGTGCGGAAAACCGTGATGCAGGTTCGCACCGACGGCGGTGTGCTGTGCCCGCTTTCAGTTTTCCCGCAGCCGCGACTGTTCCGAGGACTGCCGGATATGACGCGGTTTTCGTCGACGTCGATGAAGCGTCCTGGGCTTTGACACCGGATAAAATGGAAGATGATTCTGCATTTGATGCGGCGATGCCGGTGTCGTATTTCGGCGCGCGTATCGATGCTGCGGCCTGGCAACGTTTTTCCGACAAAACAGGAACCAAAGTCGTTATCGACGCTGCGTGGTGTTTCGATTCTCTGCGCGCGGTTTCCTTACCGAGCGTCGTCAGCCTTCACGCGACCAAAGTCCTTGGTGTCGGTGAGGGCGCTGTCGTCGTTTCGACAGACGTCTCGGTGATCGAGGGGATGCGGGAGAAGGCTAATTTTGGCCTGAACGAAGATCGCATTTGTGCAACGCCTGACGGCGTAAACGCGAAGATGTCGGAGTATGCGGCGGCCGTCGGCCTGGCGTCCCTGGATGCATGGCCGAAAAGGCGTGAATCGCTCGTTTCCCTGGCTGGTAATTACATCGCCGCATTGTCGGAAATTCCGGGGTGTCGGCTTATGCCGGGATTTGACGGTTCATGGGCATCTGCGGCGTTCGCGGTGCGACTGCCGGCGGCGAAGGTGCCGCTTGTAATTGCGGCCTGTGCGGAGCAGCGGATAGAGGTACGACAATGGTGGACGCCGGTGTTGTCACAGCATCCCGGATTTGGAGACATCGAACGCGCAGGATCATTGCCCGTCAGCCAAGATCTCGGAAAGCAAACGCTGAACCTGCCGTTTCATGAAGGGGTCACTCCGTCCGATATAGATCGGATTGCGGGCGTTCTCTCCGCCGTTCTGGCGAGTTGACCCGCGGTGCCGACACGGCGTTCATTCAGGCTTGTTTTGAAGCCCGTATGTGCTACCCCTAGTAAACCTTCCCTCCACAGGCGATAAGCAACGAATATGGTCCCGGTCTATACATTCTCCCAGGGCATCGATGATGAACGACGCAGGGAAATCATATTCAGTGGCGGGATAATTCTCTTCAAGCGGTTGGAAGGATTGGTGGCCCTGGCCGAGCGGGTACAGGGGGTCGCTACCGAAATTTTTTCGCCCCATGACCCGCTGACGGCGCATGAGCAGCTTGACCGTTTTTCCTACCTTTCGCGCGTCGAAAAATTTCAGCGAAAGATGACCAACAGTCAGGATATCAAAGACGGGTTCGCTGCTATTCTCGCCGATCTGGGTGTGAACAACGTGCTGACGGGATATTCGCGATTTGCGTTTCGCATTCAACCTCCCGCTCACAGCCATATCGATCGGAATACCGCAACCCTGGGGCCACACCGGGACAGCTGGTACAGTCAGGATTACGCGCAGACAAACTGGTGGACACCATGGTATCCGCTCGATGCGGGGCGAAGCCTGCGCATTTACACGAAGTACTGGAATACACCGCTGCCGAACACCTCGCGTGGGTGGGATCTCGATGAATTTCGGCAAGCGCGCGCGAGTGTGACGAAGAAGAACGGGTCATTCGAAGAAGTGAAAGAGGCCTATCCGCCCGTGCAACCAACGGAGCGAATAGATGCATTGAGTGCGATGGATTTCATAATGGAACCTGGAGACATCCTGAATTTTTCGTTGGCGCATTTGCATGAAGGGCCGCCGAACAGCAGCGGCATCTGCCGCTTCAGTACCGACTTCCGGACAATGCATGCACATGATATCCAAAGCGGCAATCTTGCGCCCAATATCGATAGCGAATCCACGGGTAGCGGCATTGGCGATTTCCGCCGCCTTGCCGACGATCAGGCTCTCGCAGAGATCGTTCAATCTGAAGATAGTCAGACCGTCGACGCGTCGCAATCAGGATTGATCGGCTAAGGCTGGATATGGCAGTTACCCGGTTTATAAGCGGCGAACTCGACGATTCGAAACGTCGGGATATGATCTTTAGGGGGGAATTCGTCCTGTTTAAGGGGGTTCCGTCCATGAAGCTGTTGTGTGAGCGCGCCGATTTCCTCGCTCGAGAGGCATTCGGTGCGGGCATTGAGCCGGAACTTGCGCACCACCACTATGCCAGAGAAGATTACCTTGCGATCGTCGATCCGCTGCAACGGCGGTTTACGAATGACGACACGGCGAAGCGACTGTTTCGCAATGCCCTGGCGGAATGCGGGGTCGATCTCGAAAAGACGTTCTGGGATTGGTTTCCGCTGCGCATTCAACCCGGCAGCGGCACGCATACTGAAATGGCCACGGCGGGTCTGCACGGTCATCGCGATTCCTGGTATTCCAACCTACAGGCGCAAAATAACTGGTGGGCACCTATTTATACCCTCGAGCCGTGCCGCGCGGTTGCATATCACCCGCGGTATTTCGACCGACCGATCGCAAACAATTCGGAAGGCTGGGATCTTGGCGAATTTCGAAAGGCTCGGGCGGAGGTTCGTGCGCGCCATGGCACCAGCGAGGAAGTGAAGAACGCATACCCCGCGATCCGTGCAATGGAAGAAGTAGATGGCTCATCCGAAATAATTTTCATCATGGAGCCCGGCGATATCATCTGTTTTTCGCTGGCCCACTTCCATGAATCCGTTCAGAACATTTCGGATATCGCCCGGTTCAGTACGGAAGTACGTACCCTGAATATTGATGACGTAAATTCCGCACGCGGCGCGCCAAATGTTGATGCCAAATCCACCGGGGATGCCTATGAGGATTTTTTCGGAATTTCGGACAATCAAAGTATTCTGTCATTGGCGACATCTCGTTAACGTCTTTCCGGTCGAATATGGCCTTACATAACCCAGAAAGGTAATTCTCCATTTCAGCGCGTAAAAGCATCGTCATCACAGGCGCCAGCAGCGTAATCGGTGCCGCAATCGCACGCCGTTTGTCAGCTGATGGATTCGGTGTTGTCCTTGGATGCCGCAGAAATGAGAAGGATGCCGCTGCCGTCAAATCTGAGATCGAAGGAACGGGCGGCGCTGCCGAGATTGTTTCGGGCGATGTTTCATCATCGGTCGACACCGAGCGGTTGTTCGCCGCAGCAGACAAAATCGGACCGCTGCACGGTTTGGTCAATGCGGCGGCCGAAGCCGGTAAACCCGTCGAGTTTCTTGATCTGGCGGCAGACGATGCGGAACGCATCTGGCGGACCAATTTTCTGGGCGCGATGAACTGTTGCCAGCTTGCGTCGAAGCGCATGTCGCTGAAACACGGGGGGACCGGCGGCAAGATCGTCAATATAACCAGTCAGGCCGCATCGAGCGGCGGGTATAGACGCATCCCATACGCGGCGTCCAAGGCGGCTCTCGAATTGCTGACGGTATCGCTGGGCTCCGAGCTTGCGGAACACGGCATTCTGGTGACGGCAGTGTCGCCCGGTCTGATCGATACGGAACAATTGCCGGACGACGGCGAAACCCGCCGCAAACAGATCGCGAAGAGCGTCCCGTTAGGGCGCATGGGGCACGCCGATGAAGTGGCGTCTACGGTTTCATGGCTGATGTCGTCTGGTGCGAGCTATATAACCGGTGCCATCATTCCGGTGAATGGCGGACGGCGCGCCTAGGGACATGAACAAGACAGTTCTGATTTGCGGCGCGACGGGGTTCATCGGCAGAAACCTGCTTTCCCGGTATTCCGGTGCCGATGGCGTTGATGTCCGCGCCGTCTACCATGACCGTCCTGCGGTTGACGAAACAGCGAAAAATGTTTCGTGGGTTCAGGCGAACCTAACATCCGAAGAAGATGTCCGGCGGGTCATGCAGGGCATTGACGTGGTGATACAGGCGGCCGCTACAACTTCTGGCGCCGGCGATATCGTCAATCGGCCGCATATTCACACAACTGACAACGCGGTAATGAATTCGCTGATATTGCGGGCCGCACATGATAACGGGATTGAACATTTCGTCTTTTTCAGTTGTTCGGTGATGTACCGGTCTTCCGAGACGCCGGTGGCCGAGGAGGATTTCGACGCCTCTGTATCTTTGGAGCCAAAATATTTCGCTGCCGGCTGGACCAAAATATACATCGAAAAAATGTGCGAGTTTTATGCCGGCCTGGGGCGCATGAAAGTGACGGCCCTTCGGCATTCCAATGTCTACGGGCCACATGACAAATTCGACCTTGAACGCAGTCACATGTTCGGGGCGACGGTGACGAAGGTTTTGACTGCGCAGGATGCAGCGTCCATCGACGTGTGGGGAGACGGCACGGAAGCGCGCGATCTGATCTATATCGACGATCTTGTTGACGCCGTTCAGCTCTGCCTGTCGGGTCAGGCGGCCTCATTCGGCCTGTTTAATGTCGGTGCCGGCAAGGCCTATACGGTCCGCGAAGTGGTTGAACGGCTGACTAGCGCTTCCGGCAAAAACCTGTCTATAACCTACGATACGACGAAGCCCACGATACCGTTCGCGCTTGCGCTGGATTGCCGTAAAATCGGTGAATTGCTCGATTGGCACCCACGGGTACAACTGAGTGACGGGATAGAGCGGACAATTGATTGGTGGCAGCGCAATCCGCCGGAATAATTCGCGGCATTCACGGTATTCAGGCGTTCGCAGGACAAGGAAGAATTTTGAGAATTTCGGTAATCGGTCTCGGTCATGTCGGTTGTCCACTGGCGGCGGTTATGGCGGAACGGGGTCATGACGTCACCGGCATTGATCAGGCGCCCGCGGTCGTTGAACAAATAAACAGCGCCGTTTCTCAAATTGCTGAACCCGGGCTGGATATCGTCCTCAAAAATGCGGTGTCGATCGGCAAGCTCACGGCGCAAACGTCGCTGGACGGGCTGGCTGACGCCGATGCCATCATCATCGCGGTCGGCACGCCGATCGATGACAATGGCGAAGCCGACCTTGGCGCCCTGAAAGGCGTTTGCCGGGATATCGCAGACGTTATTGTCGACGGGCAGATCGTTATCCTTAAGAGCACGGTTCCGCCCGGGACGACCGATAGCGTGGTTGTGCCTATTCTATCCGCGAATGCCGATATCGATGTCGCGTTTTGTCCGGAACGTCTTGCGGAGGGACAGGCAATCCGGGACCTGCGCCGGCTTCCTGTCGTTGTGGGGGGCATGACGCCCAAAGCAACGCAACGCGCGACAGTGTTTTTTGAATCAGCGCTCGGCGTAGACTGCATCCCGGTTTCAGGAACGCGGTCTTCGGAATTGGTGAAGTTGGCGGATAATCTCTGGATCGATTTGAACATTGCGCTCGCCAATGAGATCGCCAAACTGGCCGATACACTTGGTGTCGACGCCCATGAAATAATATCGGCAGCCAACAGTCTGCCGAAGGGCCAGCATCATGTGAACATATTGAGTCCCTCAATGGGTGTCGGCGGCTCCTGTCTCACGAAAGACCCCTGGTTTTTGGAAGCTTTCGCCCGCGACAATGGAATTGAAATGCACATTCCCGCGGTCTCCCGAGGAATTAATGACGGTATGCCGGCATACGCGGTTGGCAGGATTACCGATGCGCTTTCGAGGGCCCGGCCGGATATTCTTCCAGGTGATTTAAAAATTGCCGTTCTCGGAATCACTTACAAAAGCGATACCTCTGACTGTCGTTTTTCCCCGGCGAAACCGGCGATAGAAGTGCTGATCGACAAGGGGTATGATGTCGCCATCCACGATCCGCTCGTGACTCCTGTCGACGCCCGTATGGTCACCGACTTGCCGTTACAGCCGTCGGTTGACGAGACCATCGAAGGGGCTGATTGTGTCGCGTTTTTCACAGCGCATAGCGCATTCTCGAACCTCGATGCCGACCTTCTCGGTACGCGTCTCGCCCATGGTGCCGTGGTTTTCGACGGTCGAATGCTCTTCTCGCCGAAAGCGGTAAGCGACTTGAAGAAACATGGCCTACAATATGTCGGCGTTGGCCGAACCTGACCAAAATTTTGAACCCGAGCGAAAGAAAATTCCCCCTGTGTCGAAAACGATTCTTATTACCGGTGCAAACGGGTTTGTTGGTAGCAATCTCGTCGATCATTTTCTCGCGCGTGGCGATCACGTTGTCGGACTCGATTTTGTCGATTCCGCAGAGGCAATGAATTTGCGCGATGCATTGGACCAAAGCAGCTTCGAATATGCCCAGATCGACATCAGGCAGGCGGATCAGCTCCGGGCGCTTGCGCAAAGGAGCATTGATCTCGTCTATCATCTTGCTTCGATCGTCGGCGTGCGCCATTACATGAAAGACCCATTATCGCTGATCGAAGTGTCGGTATTGGGGACCCGCAACATCATCACGCTGTGTCAGGAAACCGGCGCGCGTCTTGTGTTCACCAGTACGAGTGAAATCTACGGCCGCAATACGAATATCCCCTGGCGTGAAGATGCCGACCGCGTTCTTGGTGCCACGTCGGTCGACCGCTGGAGTTACAGTTCAAGTAAGGCGGTATGCGAGCACATGTTGTTCGCGATGCGTCAGTCCGGCGATTTCCCGTTTTCCATCATTCGTTTTTTCAACGTGTATGGCCCGCGCCAATCGCCGATATACGTCGTGTCTCAGAGCATCCATCGTATGCTCAACGGCGATGCGCCGTTCGTGTATGACGGCGGCCGCCAGACCAGATGTTTTACCTATATCGATGACGCGCTTCAGGCGTTGGAGGTCATTGGCGAACACGATGCCGCTGTGGGCGAGGTATTCAATGTCGGGAATTCGACGGAACATACGATTGCGGACACCGTAGAGACCATTCTCGCAGCCGGCGGTGGCAGCGTTGAGGTGGAAGCTATCGACACGCACGAGAAATACGGCGCCGTTTATGAAGATATCGATCGCCGTGTGCCCGATGTTTCCAAAATAAAGGAACTGTTGGGCTGGGAAGCGGAAACGTCGCTGCGAGAGGGGGTCCGCCGCACGATCGATTGGGCGAATCAGAATCGATACTGGTTGGACATCACAGTCAATGAATAGGGTCACGGCTACACGAACTACCGAAGTGGAATAACCCGGTGGGTCGAACGGTATCCGTTATGCAGCCATATTTTTTCCCGTATGGCGGTTATTACCGCTTGCTGGCGAAAGCGGATGTCTTTGTGATCTATGACTGTGTCCAGTTCCCGCGACGTGGATATGTTCATCGCAACCGCTTAAGAACGTCTGATGGATCTTTGGACTGGCTGACGATGCCGATTGCGCCATGTCCGCAGAACACGCTGATTAACAATCTGGTATTCCAGCAGAACGCCCAGGATATATTCCGGAAACGAATTGCCCGTTTCCCGTCATTGGCCGCCGCTGTACAAACTGAACGAGACACTCCCATGCCCACTGAAATAGCGGATGCCATTCTCGATTTTGACCAGGCACCCGTTGAATATCTCGAACGGACCATCGTTGCGACAGCGAGTATTCTTGGATTGCAGCCGGAGATCATTCGCTCAAGCGCACTCTCTCTGGAACCCGACCTGCGGGCGGATGATCGGGTGTTGTCGATCATCCAGAAACTCGAGGGTGAACGCTACGTGAATGCCCCCGGGGGGAGGGACCTTTATGATCCCGCGAAATTTCGAGAACGCGGCGTTGAATTGATATTTCTCGACCCATTTGAAGGCGGCGAGGAAAGTTCGCTCGAAATCCTTTGTGACGGCGGCGTATCGGCATTGCGCGATGTCGTAGGCTGCGCCTAGATATATCCTGACGAGATCGATGAGAAAATTTTCAAGAGCCGCCGAATGAAGACCTTTAACCTCGCCGTTGCCCTCGCGGATATTTCAGACGGGTTACGGATGCGTAATGTCTGGTTGCGTCTTGCTATCGATGACCTGCGGCTCCGATATTCGCGAACCCGGCTCGGTCCGTCGTGGCTAAGCCTCGGTATGGTCATTTATATCGGCGGTCTGGGGCTGATCTGGGGCACGCTCTTCAATATGGATCTGGAGAAGTTCTATCCCTATATGGCCGTGGGGCTCATTACTTGGCATTTCATCACGGCCTCGGTCGGCGAAGGAGTAAATTCGTTTGTGGGGGCGAATGGCATAATCTCCGCGGTTCCTCTGCCTTTGAGCGTTCATATCAATCGTCAGGTGGTTCGCGTCCTTGTGTCTCTGATACACACCCTGCCCATAGGATTTCTGGTGAGCCTGTTTTGCGGTATCGGCCCGAATTTGATCCAGCTTTTCATCTTTCCGGCGGTTCTTGTTCTTGCGATCAATTGCTGGTGGGTAACATTGTTTCTGGGCATCGTGGGCGCCCGCTTTCGTGACGTCGGGCATATAATTACAACATTCATGCCCTTTATGTTTTTTCTGACCCCGATTTTATGGGACCGCAGCATGCTGAAGAATCTGGCGTTTATTGCCGATTACAACCCGTTCACGCACTATATTGAAATCGTCAGGCAACCGCTTATGGGGCAACTGCCGCCCTCGTCCAGTTATATCGTTGTCGGCGTAATCACCGTCATCGGGATTTCGGTCACGACGCTGGTCTTCGCGCGGACACGCCACCGCATCGTGTTCTGGCTGTAGGCGGAGACGATGAACCCCGAAATCACCCTAAGCGACGTCTCTCTCGATTTTCCCATTTATGGTTCACCGTCCAGCACATCCGGACGCCCGGGGCTAAAAACGCTGATCGGCGGCGTCGCACGGCGCGTGAACCGCCATCATGTCGCCGTCCGGGCCCTCGACGAGATCAACCTTCATCTGCCAGGCGGGTCCCGATATGCGCTTATCGGCCCCAACGGGGCAGGAAAAAGTACGATTCTGAGGGTTATGTCCGGCATCTATCATCCTACCGGCGGCACGGCATCGATTTCAGGGCGCGTGTCGACGATCTTTGATCTGAATGCGGGCGCGGACCCAAATCTCACCGGATATCAGAACATCTGGCGTGTGGGCTACCTGCATGGAATGACGCGTGCGCAGATCGAAGAAAAGCTGGAGGAGATCATAGATTTTGCTGAGCTCGGCGAATTCCTGGATATGCCGAACCGAGTGTATTCATCCGGCATGCTGACGCGACTGGCGTTCGCAATATGTACCATGTCGCAGCCTGATATCCTGTTGATCGATGAAACGTTCGGGACCGGCGATTCATCCTTTCGCGAAAAAGCGGAGAAACGTATTACACGGATGATCGAGGACTCTAAAATCCTTGTCTTTGCAAGCCATAGCCGTGGCATTCTTGAACGGTTTTGTACGCATGGAATACTGATGTCACGCGGCAGGATCGAGATGATCGACGATCTCGCTACGGTGCTGGATTGTCACGAGGAACGACAGCGCAAAGTCGCCGAGGCGCAACGAAATGCCGAGAGCAGCGTCCATGACTGATGCGTTAAAGCCACCGCAATTCAGAACTCATCCGTCGCAGGCGCGCGCCTTTTACGATGAACATGGCTATCATGTGGAATACGATGTGTGGTCGGCGCGAGAGATCGACGCAATCAATCAGGCGGCGCGGTCGATCCCCGGACGGGCACATGATGACTATCGGCCCCTGATGCATCCTCACCGCCAGAGCGATGTCTTTATGTCGGCGCTCGGAAACCCCCGCATTGTCGAGATGATGGACTGTCTTCTCGGCGGTGAAGTCAGCGGTCTGCAGACCGAATACTTTTTCGGCGCGCCGGAAACGGAGGGTTTCGCGCTCCATCAGGATAATTTTTACCTGGAAACCGGGCAGCATGTTTTCGGTTCGTCCTGGAGCGGGATGACGGATATCTCGCCGGCGAACGGGGGAATTTTCTTTTATCCCGGCACCCACCTGGAGCCGGTTTTGCCGACCCGCGCCCTGGAGGGAAATTCGGGGCCAAATCAGGACCCCAATGCGGCGAATGAAGAAAGCGTCGTTCCCGCCGGCTACGAGCCGGTCGACGTGCGCATACCGGCCGGGACGACCGTTGTTCTGCATGGCCATCTTGTGCATGGCTCACATAAAAACCGAAGCACCGGGTTCCGGAATGTCTTGCTGAACACCTATATCCGGAAAGGCGAAAAATTCCGTGCCGGCAACACCGCAAAACGAGCAGAAGTTAACGTGCATGACATTGTTTAGATTTCAGATTTTGCAATTCAGAGACGCCGGCAATCCGGCAAAAAGGGGCAACAAATGAGTGCGTTGACGGATTCTCCCGAATTCAGGTCCTCGGCGTTACATTGCTTGTTTGAGGCGGCACCCCTCGGGTTTGTCGATATTGGCGCCCGTGGCGGCGTGCACGAGATCGTAGAACCATTTGCCGCTCACACGGGCGTGGTCGGTTTCGAACCTGACCCCGAAGAATGCCGCCTAATTACGGAGGCAGCGAAACGGAACGGCAGCCCGTTCGCGAATTTCAACCTTCAGGCCGTGGGATTGGCCGGTTTCACCGGCGAAGCGCAGCTGCATCGCATCAGCGCACCTACAAATGATTCTCTGCGGGAACCCAATGCCAGATATGTCGAGCGCTACGATATGGTCAAGTGGCATAAGGTCGGAGAGCTCACAGTTCCGGTTACGACGCTCGACGCGATCATATTCGATCGGCTCGCTGATGACCCGAATGCCGGGGAATTCATAAAGATAGACACTCAGGGCACAGAACTGGAAATTCTCAGCGGCGGTTCGCGGACACTTTCCGACAGAACAGTGGCAGTGATTTCGGAAGTGTCATTTTGCGAGCTTTATGACGGTCAGGCCATGTTTTCGGAGCTCGAGAATTTTCTGCGGGATCACGGATTCGCGTTCTATGGCTTCGACTTGTTTCGGCTGCGGTCGCTGAACAAGCTGGACAAGCGTACCCATTGGAGCCGCGAGCGGGCAATTCAGGCAGACGCCGTTTTTTTTAAAGACCCTCTTCTAGGTGCTGCGCCTGTCGGTGGAATATCAGAGCGGTCGACCGCCTGTCTGCTGGTGGTCGCTGTCCTGACCGAATATTACGAATTCGCCCTGGAACTGGCAGCCGCGTTTTATACCGGCGATGAAAGGTCCCGGATCGAAACATGGATTACAACCGCGGCAACGCTGAACCTCGAAGACGAAGCCAGGGAACTTATGGCACTTGGCGATGCGGTGCGCGGCAACCCTGACGGTGCGGCGGTTCTTGCCGGCAGCTTCGTCGACGCGCGGCGAAAGCGCAACGATGTGGCGTATTGGTCTTCGCGGACGAACCTAGGGGCCGAGGACTGAATCCTGCGCAGCGATATTTCGCGCAATGGTGCGGGCCCGTTTCAGTTTGAACAACCATCTCGGCTGTCGGACTGACTGATGCAGCGCGGCGCAGATCGCCCGGATCGGTTGGCCCGATGCCATCAGGAAGTAAATTAACCGCGCTGTCTCGTAGGCCTGCCATTCCCTCATGCGGTCGCGCTCTGTATCGGACTGGTCCTGTAGCCATTCCGCAAGCCGCACGTGCTGACTGATATACCGGGCAATTCTCCCGGGATCGCCGCCCATGGTCTGCGAGCCGCCATGGACGCGGTACCTGTATAACGGGATCCGGACTCCGCGCTCTACAATGCCGGACATGAAAATGCGCGCTAGGAATTCACGGTCGCTGCAATAGAGATAGTTGGTGTCGAACGGGCCATGTTTCTTAAATAGATCTGCGCGAAAGACCCGCGATCCGAGACAGGGGCGACCGTACAAGATACGAGACCAGGACAGCGTCGGCGGCGAAGCCTCAAGGCCGCGGAATTTGCCGGGCGCCCCCGCGAAAAAATCGACGTAACCGGAGAAAACATCTGTGTCGTCGTCGGTATCCAGAACGGCGAGAAGTTCGGTAATCCCATCCGGAACAAGGAAATCGTCTCCCATCAGAAAAAGTAAAAAGCGACCCTGCGCGGCTGCAATACCTTTGTTGACGGCGGCCGTCGCTCCTTCTCCGTCGCCAGCCAATAGGTTGGCGTACGCAGGAAGACTGGGTTCGGCAAGGTCTCCGTTCCTATTTTCTGTCCCGTCGTCGTCATGGACGACTATCCATTCCACACCCGGAAAATTCACTGGCATGGCGTCGGCAAGTTCGACAAATTCCGTTGAAACGCCGTAAATGGGCGACACGATCGAGAGCAGGATTTGGGGGGCAGCCATCAGGTCTGGGGTGTCCCGGAAGCGTGCGGGTTACGCTGGATATCAGTATTTAGGTAATGCGGGAAGCAGGCGAAGATAGTCGCCATAAGGCGTCCCTTCGAACAATTTCGCAGACCGCTTCAGGTTATTTTCATCGATCCACCCGTTGCTCCAGGCAATCTCCTCGGGAACGCATACCTTCAGATTGGCGTGGTTCTGGATCAATTGCATATAGTTGGACGCTGCCAGCAAACGGTCCGCAGTACCCATGTCCATCCACGTGATGCCACGGCCAATGTGCACAACGTCCAGTGAATTCTCTTCCAGATAAACCCTTATCATATCGACGATTTCCAGCTCGCCCCGCTGCGATGGTGTCAGGTTTTTAGCTATTTCGCTCGCGCGCGCATCGAAGAGATACAATCCCGCGATGGCAAAATTACTGACGCTTTCTGCCGGCTTTTCGATAACGTTCTCAATGTTGCCGGCATCATCGAGAATTGCCACGCCGTAGGGACGTGGGTTGTCGACATAGTAGAGAAAGATACTGGAATTTTCTGTAGCGAGTCCCTTCCTCAACGAACTGGACAACCCGTGACCATAAAACAGATTGTCACCCAGCGTCATGACGCTGGCGCAACCGTCGAGAAATTCTTCCGCCAGGATGTATGCATCCGGAAGTCCCGCAGGCGCATCCTGAATGGCGTACGAAATTTCGATGCCAAAGCGGTCGCCGTCGCCCAGCAGGTGGCGAAATGCCCCTTCGTCTCCCGGATTGGTAACCAAAAGGACCTCCCGCATTCCGGCCAGCATAACCGTACTGAGCGAATACAAGATCATCGGTTTGTCATAAACCGGTGCAAGATGCTTGTTGATGGCCGTCGTGATTGGGCGAAGTCGTGTGCCGTTGCCGGCGGCCATGATAATTGCTTTTCGTTTCATGCGTCGGCTTCACCTGTTTCGAGCTGATGATAGGGCGGAAAGAAGGCTCCTGACAGTAACGCTGCGCTGTTACCCGTTTGTATGCAGAGCCTATTATATCTGTCCGGGTCGTATATCAGCCGCGTCCTGTATAACGAATGTCGATGCCCACCCAGGTCTTTCTTGAAAAATTCCAGGGAATCGCCGGCCGATATGCCACCGGACAGGTTCAGCCGTTTAATCCCGAAATCGTGAGCCCATTCATAGGCGCGCCAATACACAGCCCGCGAGTGTCCGCGGCCATCGGGCGTCGATGCTTCAAGGAACGCATCTGCATTTGTTTCGGTATACAGGAAGCATCGCACAAGACTGATTTCGCCACCGATATCGCGGACACCGATCAATTTGGCGTTCTCAGGGTTCTCCAAAAGAAGCCGTAACGTATCGCAGTCAAGACGGTGACGTTGCTTTACGCCCAGCCGCTCCGAAAAATCCGGATATAGGCGCAGAAACACATCAACAAGCTGCTCATGATCCTCAATGAATTCAGCGCTTGCGGTTGCGCGCCAATTTTTTAGATGGCGTCGATTGTTGCGCCCGAAGCTCCGCCATAGATCCTCCATGCTTTTCGTCGTATCGACAACAAAGACGGGTTTTAGAAATTCGACACTGGCAGGTGGAAATAACTCAAGCGCGGGGGAATACTGGTTCAGCGATATGTTCGCACAGACAATACCTTCATCCATCATGAAGTTTCGGTGAGCCGGCCAAAACCCATTGAAATAGCCTGATCGGGCAAAGCCGCCATTGCCGTAGGGTGTATAAATATCGGCGTTGTCGCCAAACCAGCGACGACAAATCGGGGCTACGGCGACCGCGCCCGTCTCTGCGCGGAAGTAGTATAAAAAAATGTCGTTTTCGGTCGTTGTTGAAATCGCTTTGTTGTACCAGTGAGAATGGGCTGGCCACGTTTCGACTTCAGAAATGGCATCATGCCATGCGGATTGGTCCGATACGGGTATCAGGCGTTGCAACACGGTCATAGTGCGCTGAAATCCATTGTCCTTATACCTGTCAGAACTGTCCCCGCTGCGGTTCGACGAGTTGATCGAACTCCGGAAATTGCTGGGATTGTAAGATAACCTGCGGTCCTCTGTTCGTTAGATCGGCATAATATTCGAGCCACCACCAGAATTTTGCCATATCGAGCCGGAAAGGCACATGCTGTTCGATGATCCCGGTCCAATGCAGGTTGTTGAACATGATCTTGCATTCCAGTACCGACGCCCATTGAGCTTCAGTCAGGTGGCAGGTGTGACCGGTGGCGATGGTGTCGTTCCAGCCCGCGCGAAAACCGTCCTTGGGGTCTGCCTCAAGCACGAACGAGAATCCGGACTCTGGTCCATCTACCCTGAACCGGATCGCGGCAGAGAAATCGATAAATTCACGGCAGATGTGTTTTTGCATTGTCGTAAGATATTTATCCGTACGCGCGCGGAGGTTCTTTCGGTCGCTCGCCGACAGCCATGCGTTGGTCGCGTCCAGCTTGGGCTGCTTTCGTGCCTTCAGTTCTGCAATGCTATCGAGATAGCGGTCCCAGTCGACCGGCGTATGGTTTCGCTGCAATCCTCCGGACTTCGACCAGACATCCGATGGATTCATGAGCATCAGCTCGAATGATTTATCACTGTGATTTTCGCTGCACCACTGTTCGAAAAGCTTCGGCGTCGCCCGGCTCGCCCAATTGCAATGCAGCATCGTCTCGTCCAGCCAGCAGAAATCGCCAGCGAACGGAATGATGTAGTCGACATCAAGGTTCTCGGCAGCTCTGTCTTGTTCGTCGAAATTAGCGCGCCTGTTTTTGACGATCTCCCGCATCTCCGGTTCGTCGAATTTGAACCGACCGGGAAAGGACGACACGCCGGCATATTGAATCAAGGCGAGGTCGAACCGGTCGTATCGTTCCCGCAAGCCTCGGTAGAGTTCCTCGTCGGTTGGGCAGTCGTTTACATTTAGGATTCTGGCCGACGGATGATCGACAACAAGCGCGCAATTTTCCCAGTCCTGGGGTTTGCTCCGAGCCGCGGGGACGAATGTAAGCGAGACATCGCCCCCGATTTCAGCTGTTTGCCAGGGCATGTATTTATGGATGTCCGAAAATCCCAGTCGTCGCATCGTCAGTTCGATCGTCTGGGCGCGTAGCCCCGGATGCCATGAATATTCAGGCAAAAGTACGGTAACGTCGCGGGAAATCAGATCGAGTGACGGGACATGAAAGTGATCTTCATGGGCATGCGATATAAACACATGCGTTATGCCATCGAGTACTTCGTCGGGGGACAGCACAACATCCGGAAATTTCCAGGTAGTGAAATTGTATACCGGCTCGTTGAGGATCCAGGGGTCGCACAGCAATGCGCCAAATTCCCCGTCGATCCTGATGCAGGCATGAGAGACCATCGTCAGCGTTAGGTCTGAATTCGCGTTCATTTTTTCTCGTTTTGTTTGGGATCTTTATGGGCCGATATCCCGGCGAAGCTATCAAATTTCCGCGTTATGGGAAATCCTGCGGTCGCGGCGCGTGGCGACTTCAGGTGGGTAGATCTTTCACGAACGCCGATGCACGCGCAAAATCCGACGGGATACCGATGTCAAGGAAGGGCGCGTTATGTACCCGACCGGTAACCCGTTGTCGCTTTACCAGCGCCGGCAGTATCTCCGTCTCAAGCGAAGCGGGGCGGGGAGGCAGTTGGCTTATGATCTCGGATCGGATTCGGTAAATGCCGGTGTTGACCAGTCCGGGCCCGCTTGATTCTTTTTCGCCAAAGCGGGTGACCCGTCCGGTGTCATCAAGTTCTACCCTGCCATAGCGCTTCGTATCATCGAGCTGGCGCAGACAAATGTCGAAATCGGAATCACGGTCGAGCGTTCTGCCGGACAGTGCCAAATAGTCAATGTCGAACAGGGAATCGCCGTTCATACAGATAAATTCTTCGCCGGTTCTATCGGCGATATAGCGAAGCGCGCCGCCGGTGCCTGCCGGTTCGGGCTCTGGAATAAGGCTGAGTTCGACCCCGTAATCGCTGCCGGTGCCCAGCACAGAATGAAAGATATCGTCGAATGGTCCGGTGAGAATTCCGACTTGCGTTAGTCCGGCCCGCGCGAGCCGGACCAGCAGGTGGGCGATAAAGGGCTCGCCCGCAACAGGAAGCAAAGGCTTCGGGGTGTTCTGGGTCAATTCTCCCAGCCGTTCGCCCCGGCCGCCGGCGAGAATTGCCACCTGTAACGTTGTCACTGTTCGTTGCCTCCGGTATCGGCAAGCGGCAGGAAAAAATCCGTTTCCTCGTTAATTTTTAGAATTTGATCGACCGCATCCTGGGGCAAGGGGCCCGCCAAACACGCCTGTGCGTGTTCGTCTGCTTCCGCGGGAAACATGATCCCCGGCAAAACCGTCGATACGCCGGGAAGTGAAAGGCAGAAACGGACCGCATTCTGTGCCCGGCTGTATCCTTCGTCCTGGGCAATTGCCGCAAACACAGTCTCGACGCCTTCGAGCCAATGAAGAACCTGTTCACGTGGCCAGTTATTACGGTGGTCGCCGTATGGGAAACGGGTCTCTGCTGTAATAAATCCGCTCAGAAATCCGAAACACAGGGGCGTACGCGCGATTACGCCGGTGTTATGCGCGAGCGCTGTCGACAGCAGCCCGTCAGACACTGCGCGGGTGTCGAGCATATTCAGATTAGCTTGGATAACGGGAGCCGAAAATTCTTCGATTGCTGTAACGCCTTCCGAGGGTGTTTTAACCGACAACCCCCAGGACCTTGTTTTCCCCTGTTCCTCCAGACGGTTGAGCGTTTCCAGAATGTCCGGTCGGCGGCGGAGCGTATCCAGCGGCGCATTGTGTAGTTGGAGGAGGTCGAGATAGTCCACGTTCAGGCGCCGAAGTGTCGCGTCGAGGGACGCGACTATATTTGCCGGCGTGTAGTCAGGTTGTCCCGTCCAGTGCGCGACACCTGCTTTGCTCGCGAGCACAACCTGGTCACGCGGATAATCGGCGATTGCCTGCCCGATGAGCGTCTCGCTCCGCCCATCGCCATAGGCCGGGGCGGTATCGATGAAGATTATGCCTGCATCGAGTGCGCGTCGGAGCGCCGCCAAAGAGGTGGCGTCGTCGGTATCGCCATAGGAAGTAGTGCCTTCCGTGCGTCCGCCGATACCCCAGCCTCCAAATCCGACGCCGGATACGATAATTCCGGTATCGCCCAATACGCGCTGCATTGCCATCAGCTAGCTCGATACCGATAAGAAATGCTCAATAATGGCCCGCCAGCTGTTTTTCGCCAGTCCGGTTAGAATACAGATAGGCACCCTTCTTATTCCCCCACCAGACGACTTCGCGACACCATGTCTGAAGGTCGTCATAGCTCTTCGCCGAGCGTTCGATCAGAATCGTATTCTCCAGCTTCTGAAGCGTCGCAGGTTCGTTTTTGCGGACGCTCTGGTAGAATGTTGTCAGGTCGTATCTGAGGTCTGTCGAGATATCGTCGGTGACGAACGGCTGGCTTACCAAAAGGCGGTTGAGCTGCAGCGCGTCGTCAAGCGGGGCAATGTCCGCACCGGGGGCTGTTTCCGCGATGACGCCGGCCAGAATTTCGGCGGCCTCGCTATAAAACTGATCAAAGGTTTGTTCAGCGGTCATTTTAATGAAGATGTATTCATCGGCAGGCCAGTAGATCCCAAGCCATTCCTTCGAAAACCGGTATTCAGATCCGCCAGTCTGGATCTCACGTGCTTCTTCTTCAAAAAACCTGCAAATTTCGGCGATTAGCGGGGACCGCGCTGTATCTGCTTCCAGGAAAGCTTCGATCATTCGGCGGTAGCTGGTTCCTGATATTTCATGCGCGACCATCAGGGGTATCTGAAACAGCTTGTTGAAATGCAGCAACGCGGTCATCCAGCAAAAGGCGCGTGTTTTTCGCCAATCCGCCATAGGCATCGAATGGGTCGCGATAACAAGGTCCTGCACTTCCGTGACATCGTCTTCCAGGACGACCCGCTCGCCATGAATATTGATGATTTCCGATTCAACAGTGACCATGCCGTATTTCTCGCGATAGGCGGCACTGCCCATTTCGGCGTTTGGCAGAATCGAAAGATTGTTGAACTGGATGCGGTTGTGCTGACCGTTCTCGATCAGCAGATCGACGCCCCTGACGAACGACTCGTAGGTTTCGCCGGGTAGTCCCAGAATCAGATCGCTATAGGTTTCGACGGAATCCCGCGTAAACCGTCGCTGGAGTTCCATATAGGTTTCCAGCGATATATTTTCCCGCTTGATCGATTCCAGGGTCGTCATGTCGACGCTCTGCATGGACAGCGCAACACCCTTGTTCAGACCGGAATCGGACAGAATTTTCTGGGTCAGATAGGCACGCTCTGTCGCATTCTTGGTGTTCTGCACTGATAGCGCCGCTGGATAACCCTTGTCCTTTTTGGCCTTTGCGACATATTCGGCGATATCAATATCGCGCTTCTGGATGCCAAAATTCGCATCGCAGCAAAAGATGTACTCGATCTTGTTGTCCGCAAACCAGTCGATTTCTCTGAACAAACGCTCCTCGCCAAACTTGGTCACCTTGGCGGCTGTTGCAGAACCCCAGTCGCAGAACGTGCAACGAAACGGGCAGCCGCGATTGGTCTCCCACAACCCGATCCAGTTTTCGTCAGGGTTCGAGCCGAGCAATCGATCGAATGTGCCGTCCAGAAAAGGAGATGGAACATCGTCGAGGTCCCGAAATCTCGCGCCCGCAGGATTTCGCACGACCTGACCATCGGCACCGATATAGCTCACGCTCTGAACGTCGTCCCAGTTACGTGCCGGCAGGGCGTCCAGAATTTCACAGAAACGCGCTTCGCCCTCATTGTGGACGACAAGATCGATAAACCGGTTTTCGAGCAGGAACTCCGTCGGGTCATCGGGGACATGGGGTCCGCCGAAGATGATAAGCACCTCCGGGGTGCGCGCCTTTAACTGCCGTGCGATTTCAAGGGATATCCGGCCGTTCCACACATACGTACTGAAACCTGCGACATCCGCTCCGTCGAGCAGGTCCACCGCGTCACCCACCGGCAGACGTTTGTATATCGGTTTCAGAAAATCGTAACGATCGGGGTTTGCGGATCTTGCGCGAACATAGCTTTCGAGCAGACCCACCGAATACGGGAGGTAATTTTGCCCCGAAAAGCTGTTATTTATTTGGACTAGGCCGACTGTGATGGATTTCATCTGGAGGATTGGATACCGTCTAATTTCAATCAGGCGAGAGCGCGAAGGTTTCAAAATTAACACGAGTCGGGGTGTCGAAAAAGCGCCGCCGCGGCGAACTGCCTGAATTCAACCGCCACAGTTTAGTCGGATAAAGATATCCTGCTTCCGCTTCGTTCGAATTTAAACGGGATCGTCAGATAATCGCCGAGTGCGACGATCAGATCGGACCTTTTGTCCGGTTCTATGAAAAGGAGCATGAAGCCTCCCCCCCCTGCACCGAGCAGTTTGCCCCCGATTGCGCCCGAATTCATAGCGGTCTCGTATAGATCGTCGACTACCGTAGTGGTAATTTCCGGCGTTATCGACCGTTTCAATTCCCAACCTTCCCGGAGCAGCTCGCCGAACAGGCGAATATCGCGATCGTTCATCAGGATATCGATCCCGTCATCGACCATGGCGGACAACCGCTTAAGAACGGTTTGCTTCGAAGCGAGCGCGGCTATCTTGCGTTTTGCGATCAGGGATGCGGTTCGCGAGACGCCGGTAAAGACAAGAACGAGATGTTTCTCCAGCAGGGCCAGGCGGTCGGCAGAGACGGGAACCGGCTGTACAATGAACGTCCCGTCCTTTTCAATATCTATCCTGTTGAACCCGCCATAGGCGGTCGCGATCTGATCCTGGATACCGACGTCTTCCCGGATTATTTCCTGTTCAAGATGGATCGCACTCATTGCGAGTTCTTTTCTGCTGGCCATTTTACCGTTCAGGGCGTTCAGCGCATTGAGAATACCAACCGTGAACGACGAGCTGCTTCCCAATCCCGACCGCGCTGGTAAATCCCCGAAGTGATGTATCTCCAGACCCTGCTCCAACCCGGTGAAGCGGATGGCTTCGCGCACCGACGGGTGCTCGATATCAGACAGCCGTGACGGCGTTTCGATTTTCGACCAGACAACTCGGTATTTATGATCAAAGAACGGAGGAAGGTCGCGTACCTGAATGTTGCAGTAACGGTCGATCGTCGTCGAGAGGACCGCTCCGCCATGTTGGCAGTACCACGCCGGATAGTCGGTTCCACCCCCGAAAAAGGAGATCCGGTAGGGTGTTGACGTAATAATCATAGGTAAAGTCCGAGGTCTGTGAGTGCCGGATCGGTCATCGGGTGAGGAACGCTTCGCCGCGCATATCGATTTGCCGACGCCAGTAATCCAGCAGGTCTGTCATGGTCTGTTCGAACGGTATCTTCGGTTGCCATCCGGTATGGGCGGCAAACTTGGAGGTGTCCGGGACCTGCAGATCGGCGTCGATCGGCCTTTGGCGCGCCGGATCCTGCTCAACCCGGATGTCATCCTTCCGCGTCGAAAGGTTTATCAACGTATCCAGAATATCGCCGACGAGGCACGAATGCGTTCCACCAATATTGTAATATTCCCCGGCGATCGGGTTTACGGTTACAAGCAAGTAATAGGCGTGTGTCGCGTCGCGGACGTCTGCGACGGTGCGCAAGGAATTAAGGTTGCCGACCTTCACCACCGGCGGGATTAAGCCGGCTTCGATAAGTGCAATTTGTTTGGCGAACGTGGACTCCGCAAAGACATCGCCACGTCGTGGTCCGGTATGAGTGAACATTCGTGTGGTCATGACCTTCATGTCATATGCTTCGGCATAGTAGCGACCAATCAAATCAGTGCCGACTTTCGAAATTGCGTAGGGGCTGGCCGGGTGGAAAGAACACTCCTCATCAATCGGTAGTTTTTCCTGCGGCACACGGCCAAACACTTCCGATGACGCGCAAACGTGGACCACCGAATCCGGGCGATGGGTTCGGAGCGCCTCGAGGACGCGAGTCGTTCCCTGAACATTGGTGTCCAGGGTGTCCAGTGGCGCGTCGAAACTCGTCTTCGGGAAACTCTGAGCTGCCAGATGAAAAACATAGTCCGGATCTGCGTCGGCGACGGCTTTGTCGATCGAGAGTGTGTCGCGTAAATCTCCATAGACCAGACGAATTCGATCTCCCGCATTAATGCGCGATATCTGATCCTGCAGGTTGTCCAGCGGGCTGCGCCATCGGCACAAGCCGATAATATCCCAATCGGTATTGTCGATCAGATAGTCGGCGAGATGAGATCCCACCATGCCTGTAATGCCCGTGATTAATGCCCGGGTCTTGACCATGTGTGCTCCGCTGATGTCGGTTCAGGCTTGGGCGTCAACAAATTCGGTGATCTTTCCAACAACGTATTCCCGTGCCGTTTCGTCCAAGTTCTGATGGTTGCCAATTGAAAAGCCCCTGTCCATTACAGCGTTCGCATGTTCGAGGTCGCCGACGGTGCGATGTTCATACATTGTGAGCGCGGGTTGACGGGCGATGTTTCCGCAGATTATCGGGCGCGATTCTATGTTGTGCGCGCCGAGATATTCCATGATATCGCTTTTGCCAAAACCTGCATCCGGATCGATGGTCATGCAGAAACCGAACCACGAATGCCGCCCTTTCGGCGTTTCATCCTGAAACGTGAATATATCGTCGAACCTTTCAAGACTCGATCTGTATGAAGCGGCGCTTTCGCGCCGCGCGTCGATAAATCCGTCCAACCGCTCCAGTTGTACGAGACCCATTGCCCCCTGCGGTTCGGTTGCACGCAGGTTATAACCGATATTCACGAACAGGAATTTTGGATCGATGTCAGGATATTTGTCGAGCCAGACGCTCTTGTTCTCCACTTCGCGTATCCATCCGTGGGCTCGTAAAATCCTCATACTCTCGGCAAATTCAGTGTCGTCGGTGACGCAGATGCCGCCTTCAAGCGTTGTAATGTGATGAGAGAAATAGAAACTGAACGTGCCCACCCGGCCAAATTTTCCAACGGCTTTTCCGTCATAGGTTGCGCCCATGGACTCGCAGCAATCCTCGATCAGGATCAAATTCCGCCGATCGCAAACGTCTACGATCGCATCCATGTCGCACGGGTTGCCGTACACCGGCACGATCATGACAGCCCGGGTTTTGGGACCAATGGCGCGCTCAATCTCAGCCGGATCGATGTTCAGGGTTTTCGGGTCGATATCAACGATGACAGGAACTAATCCACACTGAATAAGCGGCCAGACCGTCGTAGACCAGGACAGGGCAGGCACGATAACCTCGTCCCCCGCTCTCAGGTGATCGGGGACCGCTTTATTCGCAATGCTCGCGATCGCGAGCAGATTTGCGGACGAACCCGAATTGACCATCGTGCCATGATCCCACCCCCATTTCGACGCATAGGCGCGTTCGAATTCCCTGACCTTGGGGCCCATTGTCACGCGGGTGGTAAGCAGGCAATCGAGAAACGCGTTTATTTCGGATGCGGACCACGTAGGTTCATGTAGCCGCACGACCGGATCGGCAGGATCGAATGCGAAATCAAATTCAGAATCACAGTATTTTTCAATACTGTCCTGAATGTTTTTCAGGAGCGCATCGCGTTTATCGGTCATTGATTTTCTCTTGCGTTACCGGTGAGAGCTTCAAAACGGGCCACGGAATTCAGCAATTTCCGATGCTTCGACCGCTTCCGGCACCCAGAGTCCCGGTTTGCCGAGAAGTCCATATGCTTCCGTAGCGATCATCTGAGCCGAAGGGTAAAAAAGCTCCTCCAGCGGCCGTGTCGTCGGACAGGGCGTCGGCTGATAGCCAAGACGTTTGACACGGATTTCGCGTGCTCCCTGAAGCCGCTCGACAACCTGGGCGACGATTTCGGATCCGGCGCCACAGCTCAGCCAACTGGTGTCGACCACCATCAGCGATCCCGTTTTGGAAACCGAGGTCGCAATCGTGTCGATATCCAGCGGCGAGAGCGAGACCGGGTCTATGATATCAGCTGAAATGCCTTTCTGGGAAAGTAACTGTTTGGCCCGCAGGACCTCTACCATCATGTGACTGATGCCCACGATCGTAATATCCGTACCTTCGCTGAGCAGCCGAGCCTTGCCGAACGGCACTTCATACGACGTTTCAGGAACGATGCCGGAATTTCCATAGAGCATCCGGTGCTCCATAAAGATAACGGGGTTGTTATCCCGAATAGCGCTGATCATGCACCCCTTCGCGTCATAAGGGGTCGTTGGCGCAAATACCTTCAGGCCGGGAATATGCATGAAATATGAGTGGAGTGCCTGACTGTGTTGGGCGCCCTGACCCCAGCTTCTGCCGATGATGCCCCGCACGACGAACGGGACGCTGACGGCACCCTCGGTCATGTAAGACATTTTGGCTGCCATGTTGACAAGCTGATTCATGCAGAGGAGCAGGAAGTCCATGCGTTGGTGGACATGGACCGGTCGCATTCCTGCGATGGCCGCCCCGATGCCCACGCCGGTCATGGCGTCTTCCGACAGGGGGGTATCGAAGCATCGATCGGGGCCGAATTCTTTATGAATGTCGAGCGTCGTTCCATACATACCCTTAGCGTCGTCCACTCCCTGGCCATAGACAAATACTGACGGGTCTCTGTCCATTTCCTGATAAAGCGCTTCATAGAGCGCTTCCGCATAGTTGATCGATCGCGGATTACTGGACGACATTGTCATACATCACGTCGGTGTCAGGGAATGAGCTTGCCTCGGCAAAGGCTACCGCTTCGGAAATCTCAGCCTCGACCTCGGCTTCAATACTGTGTCTGTCTGAGGGGGCGAGCATCTCTCTCAGTCGGGCGATCTGATCGTCAGCAATCCAGCGGTCGAGTTCTTCGTCGGGCCGGTATTCAATATGTCGGTCCTCGCCAGGCCCGACATGATCGCGCCAGCGATAGGTCATGCATTCCAGGAACTGTGGTCCGTTTCCCTCTCGGATTGCCTGTACAGAGATCTGTGCCCGTTCGTTCACCTCGAAGACATCGCCATTCTCGATACGGACTGCCGGCATGCCATAAGCACTGGCGCGCTCGCATAAATTCTCATTCCTCATACGGTCGCGAACATGGGAATAAATCGCGTATTGATTATTTTCACATACGAAAAGTATCGGCAGTTTTTTGAGCGCGGCAAAGTTCATGCTTTCATGAAAAACGCCTTCGTCGGTTGCGCCTTCGCCGAAGAAGACCGTTGTCACGACATCCTTCTGCTGCATTTTCATGGCAAGCGCATTGCCGACGGCCAGGGGAATTCCGGTGGCGACGATAGCAGATGTGCCGATCATGCCGGCGGCCCTGTCACCGAGATGCATTGAACCCGCCTTTCCGGATGCAAGGCCATCCGACTTTCCCCACAGTTCGGCCATCATTCGGTTAATATTGCCGCCTTTGGCGAGATAGGCCGCATGACCGCGATAGGTCGCATAGAGAATATCGGTAGGCCGCAGATTGTCACAGACTCCGACCGCAATGGATTCCTGTCCGATCGACAGATGAACAGGGCTCTTGACCTTGTCGCTTGAATAGACCCGGATGATTTCCTCTTCGACGCGCCGTATGCGCAACATCGCAGCGAAAAGGCGTCCAACTTTTTTGGCCTCAATTTCTTTCTTCATAAGGGGTATTGGCTCGAATTTCGGATAATTCTAATCGATGATGGGATCGCGAATTTATTGGCCCGCCATTCACATTTTTACAACTTTCGAGCCATTGGAAGATTATACATGATATTTGCATGGCGCATAAGATTGCTGCTGTATTGCGGCCACACTGAATGGAATGAAGCGACGTGAAACCTGCGGCAGATGGCACGTCAAATCAGGCCTGCACGATTCCTGGCCTGATCACGGTGATTATACCGACATATAACAGGTCTGAACTGCTCGCACGATCAGTTTCCAGTGTTCTGGCTCAGACATATGTTTCATTGGAACTGATTATCGTCGATGACGGATCGACCGAGAATATTCCTGAAGCGCTTCAGGCAATAGCACCGGGTAGAACGACGGTTATCCGGCGCGAGTGCCGCGGTGGCGCTGCCGCGGCACGAAATACTGGTTGCGGGGCCGCCCGGGGAGAGTTCATCGCGTTTCTTGATTCGGATGATGAATGGCTGCCAGAGAAACTGGAAGCGCAAATCTCCTTTCTTCGCGACCGTCCTGAAATCGCCCTTTTCTGTACGGCGTTTGTGTTGGTTCGAAGAGACGGTCAGGAAGAAATACGGACGTTTGACACAAATGAAATGGGCACGGCTGACTTGGCTTTCGGTTGCGAAGTGAGCCCTGGGAGCTCATTGCTTTTCCGGAAAGAGTTTTTTTCTGTGGTAGGTCCCTTCGACACGGCGATACCCCGATTCGAGGATTGGGATTGGCTGGTTCGGGGGTCTGCTCTATCCACGATCGGGTTGATCAACAGGCCTTTATGCAAAGTGTATGCGGGGCCCCGACCGACAGAGGAAATGGTACTGGCATCCACGTCGAGGATGAGAGAGATTCACGGGAGTACATTTCGTCGCAAGGGTGTCCGCCACTATCTGAGATTTCGGGCAGGCCTCTTGCATGAAGAGTCGATCGCCGCATTTAGTGCAGGGAAATATGGCCTAGCGATTGGCAAACTAGTTCTTTCGCTGATGGTATTCCCCCTTCGTAAGCGCAATTTTATTGCGCGATCAATTCGCGCGTTGTCTTCGTGTCGCTCCGTCAGTTCCGAAGGTCGCTAGAATCCGGTTCAGTTTCCAGCGGAAGAGTGCGGTCTGCCGTCTGCGTTGGAAACCGAGTGCATGCACGCAGCTGAAAATATGAGAGCGGCGACCCACCAGCTTTGCCAGATGCCGTAACTGAGTATGGCAATAGTGAGAGTGGTTATCGCCGTGGCCGCGGCAGCCGCGCGATCTGCCCGGTTGGAGTAGTTCCTCGCGGCGCTGATTACCAGACATACCAACACACTCCCCAATATAGCGCCCGGAAGGCCGAGTTCCAGCCTCCATTGGAGGGCGGCGTTGTGCGGATGTAGCGGCAGCGCCGGTAGTCTTCCTTCGGTGAATCCTGTGCCGCCGGGAATCGAGCGGGAAGAATAGAATCCCCATCCGCTGACAGGGCGTTCATCAATTCGTTTGTTCGTGAAATCCCAGATAAGCAGTCGATGATATCCTGATTTCGGCAAAGACGTACCGATCAGGGGTGTTTTCGTGGCAATCGGGATTTGTTCGATTGCGGCGGGCATCAATAATATTGCCGTCGCTATAAGCCCTCCGAGCAGCGTAACGAACTGCCGACCCGGAATGAACCAGACCAACGCATAACCGATAGCACCAAATAAAAATGCAAACAGCGCTGCGGCGGAGTTCATATAGGCGCAGAGGCTAAGTGTCGCGAGTAGCAGTGCGATATTGGCCGGTGCGTATAATCTTCCCAGAGCCCGCGTGGCCGGCCACACGACCAGGCAAATTACTGTCATGCCGCGGTTGAACCTGTTGTTGAACAGGTTCCAATCATCGGTCGGCAGGTCGCCGACGAACGCGCGATACAGGGGCGCGCCTGCAAATTTCTCGACGAAAACAAAACAAATTGAGAGCATTAGTCCCGCGACGATTGCGATCGAAACGACGCGCTCATTCGCACTGGTCCTGATACACGAGATGAAGGCCAGTCCGAGTGCTATAAGCACCAGCAAGCGTAGAAGTTTAATCGCTGCATTTTGCGGGTCGGGGCTCCATGCGAGTGACGCAGCGGCCCACACGGTAAAAACAATCAGAACAAGTAAGGTCAAACGTCCGACCCTGGGCCAGGTACCCACGCGCCAACGAACCTGAAAAACGTGGACCAAAGCGGCGAATATAAGAAGGGGGGCCAGCCCCAAAGGTGCCACGACGCCGAACACCGGAATCAAGAATGAAATGTATGCGGTAAAATTTTTCACAGGTTTCAAACCTACAAGGCACCCGTGGAAGTGCGTTTGGGCGCGTGCGCTGCGCGGGGAGTAGGGAAAATGTCTGTGGTTTTAAGTAAAATGACTTTGGTCGCAGAATATTCTGATACAGCGACATTTCGATCGGACAACAATGCTGCTTCCGTCGGTTCATATATATTTCTTGGCTGGCAGTAGAGCCAGCTGTGTTTCGTTGCTTGTATGATCCTATTCGAAAACACTTGGCATTCCTTCTGCCTGACGCAGCGGGCGAATTCGCCCGCTGCCGCGTTGGTTTCCGGAGGGCGTTGTCGGACAGAAAAAGATTGCTTATATATAAGCATATGTCAGATGGCGTGTGACCGGTCACGCTTTGATTCACGCAACGCCAATTGATATAGCGCATGCGTTTCCCGGTTAACCGTCTCTACACTGTATGCGCCACAAACCGTATCGCGTGCGGCTGCGCCTAATTTTGCCCGAAGTTGAGGAGAGTTGGCGAGCGTTTGGATCGCATTCGCTATACCTATCCAATCATGCTTTGGGACAAGAATTCCGTTCACACTGTCTTTTATCAATTCATTGCAACCTGGGACGTCTGTGGTGACAATTGGGCGACCGCATGCCGCTGCCTCAAGCAAAGACATCGGCATTCCCTCCCGATAGGATGGTAACAGCGCAATATGCGCCTTTGCCCAGATTGCCGAGATGTCCGTTTGATAGCCTAGCCACCGGATACATCCTTCTTCATCCCATTGCCGAAGCGTTTCTTCGGATAGTGATGACGGATTCTTTGGATCTTCGTCGCCTACCAGCCATATCTCAATATCGACGCGGCGGCGTTTAAGTTCGCGGGCGGCCATTACGGCCTCTCTTATCCCTTTGTCCTTGAGCATCCGCGATACAACCGCGACAATAACCGGCCCTTCGGGCTCCGGGGTCGGCTTGAACTTCTGAACGTTTACGCCCGACCCGCTTATAATTTTCGTTCGTTCTGCGGAGGCGATGCCGTTGCCGATCAACACGGTTGCGTCAGTGTTGTTCTGGACAATAAGCCAATGCCTTCGGGGGCTCAGGCTGGATTTTAACGCAAGCTTGATGGCCGCCCGTATGAGCCTCGTAGATAGGCCTCCTCTCGAAAAAACATAGCCCATCCCGGCAAGCATGTTGATAACCGGAGCCGTGCGTGTAAATCGAGCGGCTAGCGATCCGTATATTACCGGCTTCAGCGCAACGTTATGAATAATATCCGGTTTATGGTGTCTATAAATTTTGATTAGTTCGAAAATTGCGAAAATTTCCGAAAAAAGATTTCCGTAACCTCGACGCATTCGAATCGGGACAATCTCAAAGCTCTGACGCTTCATCTCGTCATAATTTTTATTAATATGCGTCGCGACAACGACATTCCATCCAAGATTGCGACATGATTGCGCAAGAGCAAGGCGGTGCGAGAAGAAGTACCAATCTTCTGTGACGAGGAAGAGAATTTTTACTTGATCGTCGACCGTCTCTGCAGCCGACGATTGTTCTGTTTGATTCATATTATTTGATCAGAAATTCTTTGCGTGAATTAAAAAATTCGTCTGACTTACAGTAACTGCAACTGGGAAAAATTAGAAGGATGCGCTCGAATTTGAACGCAGATATCTGTCAATTGACAGAATTTCCTTGGTAGAAAAACGATGATGTACACTATCTTAGGTCGTTGCGTCGGTGCTGGCTGATCAATCTACATAGAAACCAGAGTTCGATCATGGACCGAACAGCCTGCGCATCAAATAAAATCGGCGGACAGTTGGTGAGTGAGAGCGATCTGCAGTTCCGCCTGGCGAGCATCGCGGATACTGTCCTGAAAACGCTGCGCAATGGACTGGTCCGGAATGTTTTCAGCTCAGAATTCGTTCAGCCTAGGTTCCGTCTTCGTATGACAGGGCTTCATGCTACGTCCTGAAAAGGAGGCTGCGGGTCAAACGCACGGCGGGCCGCCCATTGGCGGCTAGCTTGGAAGTAATACGAAACCAACAGTTTCGCATCTCCTCGAACCGCTCCCAATTTCAGGAAACGTCGAAATTCGGGCGTGACGGGGGGCTACTTGGCCGCCCGGGGTGCCGATCGCGGCAGGGCGAAGGTGATCGCCGTGCAGGTCAGGAGCATCGCCAGCGACCCCAGGAGACATCCTGTCAGCCCGCCCGACTGGTAAAGAAGCCCCGACAGAAGCGTCCCCGTCAGACGCCCCGCCGCATTGGCGGCGTAATAGAACCCGACGTCCTCCGCCGCTTTTTTCGAACCGGCATAGGCGAGGATCAGGTAGGAGTGCAGCGAGGAGTTTACGGCAAACGGGATGGCGAAGACCATCAGCCCGGCCACGACCACCGTCGCGGGCGGGACGGGCAGGACCGCACCCGTCTGCAGCCCGGCGACGAGCAGGGCGGGAATTACGGTCAGGAAAATTGCCCAGACCCGTGCGGCCGGCACCTCGCGGCTGAGGCCGTCCGTACTGCGCGACACCAGCGAAGGGGCGACGGCCTGAATGCCGCCATAGGCAATGGTCCAGACGGCGAGAAAGCCGCCGACCTCCCAGAAGTCCCACCCGGCGGAATAGAGGAAAACGGGCAGGCCGACGACGAACCAGACGTCCCGCGCCCCGAACATGAAGATGCGCGCGGCGGCGAGGATATTGACCCCGGCGGACTTGCCGAACAGTTCGCGGACGGATTTCGACGATTCCGATATGCCGAGGCCGGATGGCAGCGCGGCAACGCAGGAGACCAGTATCGCCGCGAGCATCGCCGCCATCAGCCACAGGGCCGGTTCGAACCCGGCGGTATCGAGCAGGACGCCGCCGATAAAAAACCCGAGCCCCTTGGTCGCGTTCTTTGATCCGGTGAACCATGCGACCCAGCGAAACAGCTGCGCATTGCCGGCGACGGAGGTGATCTTGATCGCAGACTTGGAGGCGGTCTTGGTGATGTCCTTGGCGACGCCGGCAATGCCCTGCGCGGCGACCACCCAGACAACGGACAGCGCGGCGTCCCAGCCCGGATCGAGCACCGACAGGAACAGCAGGCCGGCAATCTGCAGCCCGAGGCCGAGCGCGAGCATGCGCCGGATCCCGAACCGCGCCGCCAGCCAGCCGCCGCCCAGATTGGCGAAGATGCCCGCCGCTTCGTAGAGCAGGAACAGGAATGCCAGCGTGAACGGAGAATATCCCAGCCGATAGAAATGAAGCAGGACGAGCATGCGCAATGCACCGTCCGTCAGGGTGAATCCCCAATAGGAGGCCGTGACGATCAGGTAGTTGCGCATGGCCGGTTCACAGGCCTTCGGCGATCAGCTTGTTCGCCAGATCGACCATGCGGCAGGAATAACCCAGTTCGTTGTCGTACCAGGCGTAAACCTTCAGCAACGTCCCGTCGGTGACGATGGTGCTGGGTGCGTCGACGATGGAACTGCGGCTGTCGCCGGCAAAGTCGGCCGAAACAAGGGGGCGGCGCTCGATGCTCAGGATGCCCGCCAGGGGACCGGCCGAGGCGTCGTCGAACAGCCCGTTGACCTCGTCCGGCGTCGTTTCCCGGTTCAGTTCGAACACGCAGTCGGTCAGGCTTGCATTCATCACGGGCGCGCGCACGGCATGGCCGTTCAGTTTGCCCATCAGCTCCGGGAAGATCAGCCCGATTGCCGTCGCGCTTCCCGTTGTCGTCGGCTGCAGCGACAACAGGGCGGACCGTGCCCGGCGCAGGTCCTTGTGCGGCGCATCGACCACGATATTGGTATTCGTCGGATTGTGGATGGTCGTAATCTGACCGTGGCGGATGCCGATGGCCTCGTGCACCACTTTCACCACCGGGGCCAGGCAGTTGGTCGTGCACGACGCCGCCGTGACGATCCGGTGCACCGCCGGGTCGTAGCGCCCGTCATTGACCCCCATGACGACGTTCAGGACGCCGGGGTCCTTTACCGGTGCGGCCACGATTACGCGTTTTACGCCGGTATCGAAATAGGCCTGCAATGTCTCCGCCGAGCGGAACCGGCCCGTGCATTCCAGCACGACATCGCAGCCCAGGTCGCCCCAGGGCACGTCGCCGGGGCTCGGCGCCGCGGAAAACCCGATGCGCTTGCCGCCGATGGAAAGCGCATCGTCGTTCTCCGCGCCGATCCCGTTGCGCCACCGGCCCTGTACGCTGTCGAATTCCAGGAGATGGGCGGTGGTCTTAGCGCCGCCGGAAATCTCGTTGACGTGGACGATATCCAGTCCGTTGCCGTCACTGGGGTCGGAATCGTCGCGCGGCACGCCGCCCATCGCCGCCCGCAGGGTCAATCGTCCGATGCGGCCCATGCCGTTGATGCCGATTGCCATATCCGGCGCCTCCTATGCGTTTGCCGGCGAGCTGTAGCCGAGCTCGTCGAGGCGCGCCGTCAGCGCCAGGCGGTCCAGGCTGTCGAACGGCAGATTGACGAAGATGCCGAGCCGCCGGTTGATCATGCTGTAGAGCTGGTTCAACAGGACCTGGCGTTCCGTCTGGGTGCCGGTGAACATGGCCGGATCCGGCAACGGCCAGGATGCCGAGACGACCCTGTCTCCGAATTCCGGACAGACCTGACCCTCCGTCGTGTCGCACAGCGCGATAACGAAATCCATGACCGGGGCGTCGGGGCCGACGAACTCGTCCCAGGATTTGCTTCGCGCGTTGGAAATGTCGTGGTCGAGGCGTTTGAGATTCTCGAGCACTTCCGCATTGGGTTCTGCAACCGGGTCGGACCCGGCGGAGTAGGCGCGGAACCTCCCGTTTCCGATCTTGTTCAGAATGGCCTCCGCGATAATCGATCGGGCCGAATTATGCGTGCACAGGAACAAGACGTTGAACGATCCGGTCATGATTACCTCCTTGATTTCAATTTCCGGGAGAAGCCGCGCGATGTCGCCGCAAAGGTCGGGCTGTCCGGCGCAGCAGGTTTCGGTGATGAAGGTCAGCAGGTCCCGCAGCCCGACGAAACGGATTGCGTAGGTCGATGTGCGCCCCTGCCGCGTCGACTGGACGAGACCTGCCTGCTCGAGCGCGGACAGGTGAAAGGACAGGGTCGAGGCCGGAACGCCCGTGCGCCGGTGCAGTTCTCCTGCCCCCATGCCGGTAGCGCCCGCAGAGCTCAACAGGCGCAGCAGGCGCACCCGCGTTTCCTGCGCAAGGGCTGTGAATTTCGCAGCTGCCTGTTTTTCATCCATTGTTCCAGTATAATCGAACAATTGAGGATGGGGAACGGTTCCGCCCCATATTTCACAAAAAATTCACGAAGTTGCGTGGCCCGCGGCGGGCATGTGGGCGGTCCGGAATTCGCTGGTTTGGGCGCAGGAAAAGCGCGCCGTTCGCGCGGCTAAATGCCGGCGGGGACCGTGCCGCCTTCCGGCGGCAGGGTAATCAGGCGGGCGGCCTCGTCGGAATAGGGCGGCACCGCCATCGGGCAGGCATGGCCTTCGATGATTTCCAAGTCGTAGAGTTCGGCGATCTTGCCGTCGATCCGGAACCAGTCGACGCAACTGCCCGTCGACAGGTCGATGACCTGGACGCCGCACCAGGGTTCCGAATCCGCGTCCTGAAGGCGCTGGTCGAGCGCCAGTCCCTCGAACCGCTTGTAGCGCGGCTTCGAAAGGCCGACGAATGCAAAATTACCGTGAAACGCGAGCCCGCGGAGGAAACCGGGACAGAACGCCCGCGCTTCGAACGCGCCTTTGCCGCCGTCGCCGCCCTTGCGGTCCACGACGCCCAGTTCGCCCGTGCCGGCATTGAGCACCCAGAGTTCGCCCCGGTGCAGGCGCGGCGAATGCGGCATGGACAGTCCGGTGCAGATGATTTCGTTGCTGTCGACGTCGATGACGATCCCGCCATCCGCCCGCCGGTCGCGCCAGCCGTCGATGGTGTCGGAACGCGATACCGCGGTGACGTATCGGGGCCGGCCGCCCTCCATGGCGAGCCCGTTAAGATGGCAGCGGTCTTCGTCAACCAGCGCCGATATAAACGGCGGTTTCCAGACGACTTCGAAGCTGTAGCGCGGCGATGTCGTCGCCAGGCAGTTATAGCGGGTATTCACGAAAACCGCCCGGCCGGCGCTATCCATCCCGACGTCGTGGGCGTCGAGCGTGCCCGTTACATGTACCCGGCGGGGCACGTAGCATGCATCGAACGCGTCATTGACGCGCTGATCCGGTTGCAGAACGTTTTCGAGCCGCATGATCTGAAACGCGGATGTCATGGTCAGGCCGGTCGGGCCGTCGAGGCACAGCCCCATGGGCTTCGGCATCGCGGTCTGGTGGACGTTGATTCCGCCGTCGGCATTGCGGCCGACGAAATACAGCAGGCCGGACTGATAGGACGTGATCGCGATCGATATCCTGTGGCGCGCCAGGCGGCCGGCGAGACCGGGCGACACGGAGTACTCGACCTGGTCCTCGGGGAGCGGCGGGGATGCTTCCGTTTTTTCGTCCGTCACAACAGAAATTCTCCGTCATCGGTATCGGTATGGGACAAGGCGCCGAAAAGCGCGGCACACCGTAGCGGATATACGTAAAAATGCCATGCTCCAGAACCGTTGGACGCATGCCGGCCGGCAGGGAATCTATGAAGAACCTTTGAGTTTCCGGATATGTGGGCCGGGCTGTCGCGTCGCAGCGAAGTCCGCGAACGGACTATGCCGCCATTTCCGCGGCTTTTTTACGCCGTCGCCGGATGCTGCTGTAACCGGCGAAGCCGAGCAGGCCGGTGCCGAATATGACGCCGACGGACGGTTCGGGGACTTCGGCAAGCTCGATCACGCTCAGCCGCAGCGCATCGCGTCCGCCGCCGAAATCGACGATCGAAAAGTCCCATTCAAGGCCGGTGCCGAGCGATGCGCCCGTAAAGTCGAACATCATGGCCGTCAGCAGGACGGATGAAATATCGTCCGCCACCAGCACGTCGAACGTATCGCCCAGACCGGCGGTAAACGGACCGAAGAAGTCGATATCGAAGACCGTACCGGCGTCGATGGTTGCCGTGCCTTCGGTCTCGACCGTTGAGAGATCGTCGGATACATCAAGCCGGTCGTATTGCGACCCGACGGCAATACCGCCGATTTCGAGCGCCAGGGTGGATCCCGCCATAAGCGCGACATCGCCGAGGACCTGCGTCAGGCCGGGCGCGAGCCCGGGGCCGAGCGTGCCGCCGTCTTGTACCGTCACGTCGCTGGCGACCGTGCCGTCTATCGTGATATTGGCGTCGCTGTCGATCACGACGTCTTCCATATTGACGATGCTGCCGCCGGCGACGTTGCCGTTGACATTGCGGAACGTCAGGCTGTCGGTGCCGGCGCCGCCGTCGAAACTGTTAACGTTCGAGAAATCGCCGCCGTCGAAGGTGGTCGCGTCGGTGCCGCCGCCGAGCTGGATTGCGCCGGTGACCGATGCACCCGTGTTCACCGTTACCGTGGAATCGCCGTCGTCGTTGGTAATGGCCGTGCCGGACGCGGCGCTGACGTTCGCCCCCGAATTGAGGATGATGTCGGTGGTGCCGCCCGGGCCGCTCTCGGTCGCGATGCCGGCGCCGGATCCGCCTGTGACGGTGCCGGATACGGTAACCGTCGCCGGGCCGCTGCCGAAACTTTCGGTCCTGATCGCATTCAGCCCGCCGCTGACGTTATTGGCCGAAACCGTCAGGCCGGTGCCGTTGGAACTGTTATATGCCGTGATCCCGTCATCGGTGCCGCCCGTGACCGTGCCGGTGGCGGTCACGCTTACCGATCCGGTACCGCGGCTATAGGCTTTTATGGCGTTATCCGCAGCCGTTACGTTTTCGGCGGAAATGATCAGGTCGGTCCCGAAATTCAGCGTATCGATCCCGTCATCGGTGGTGCCGGTCACCGTTCCGGTTGTCGTCACGCTCAGCGCGCCGCTGCCGTAATTATAGACCTTGATGCCGTCGTCATAGCCGGTGACGCCGCCGGTCGCCGATATGGTCACACCGGTGCCGTTGCCGGCATCGACGGCAAAAATGCCGTCGGTATACCCGGCTGTTACGAGACCGGTCGTGGTGACGCTGGTCGTGCCCGACCCGAAATTGATGGCGACGACGCCGTCGTAAGCGCCGCTGACATTGTTGGCCTGGATCGTCAGGTCGGTGGTGTCGCCGTAATCGGAATTTATGGCCAGGATCGCAGTGGAATTGTCACCCGTCACCGTGCCGGTCGCCGTTATGGTCAGCGCGCCGGTACCGTAATTTTCCGCGTGAATGCCGTGATACCCGCCGCTGACATTGTTGGCGTTGATCGTCAGGTCGGTGCCGTCATAGCCGTTGCCGACGAAGATGCCGTCGCCGCCGGCCGAAGTCACATCGCCGGTCGTCGTAACGCTGACAGGGCCGGTGCCGTATGTGCTTACCTCGACCCCGCCGAATGTGCCGCTGACGTCAACGGCCTGCACGGTCATGCCGCCGCTGACATAGTCGTTGATCGCATATATGCCGATTCCGCTGGACGAGCTCACCGTTCCGGTTGCCGTGATGCTGGTTGCGCCGGTGCCGTAATTGTCCGCATGGATGCCGCTGGCCGCCCCGGCGACGTTGTTGGCGTCAATCGTCAGGTCGCCGCCGCCGGCATTGTTGCGGGCATAAATACCGTCATAGGAAACGCCGGTTACCGAGCCGGTAGTGGTGATGGAGAGATTGCCGAAGGTGGTATTCTGGGCGTCGATGCCGCTGTCCGCCCCTCTGATAAGGGATGTGAACAGGTCGTTGAACTGAAGCCCGCCGGAAGCGGAGAGCGAAAAGGCATTGCCGCCATTGACACTGGTATCGATGCCGAAGCCGTTTGTGGTCGTCACGATGAGCGGGCTGATCGGGGTCAGGGTCTGCGTCAGGTCTGCCGCGGAATTTTCGCCGCCGGCGCACAGATACGTGCCGCCACCGGTAGGGGCGCATACCCCGGCATAGGCGCCGCGGCTGCCGTAACCCAGCGTAAGAGTCGCAAGCGCCGAACTCAGCAAAAGGCGGGTACGAAGTCTGTTTGTGCGGATCGTCATGACATCCCCGGTCTCCGGCCGCCCCGTATAACGTCCGAGGCGCCGGTTTTTAAATGGTCCGAAAACTTAACTAAAGCCTACGCTTGCGCTGCCCGGCACGTCTCTGCTCTGCGTGCGTTTTTCCGGCGCGCTGGTTATCCCTTTTCGGCTTTGCACATGCAATATCCATGCCATCAGATAGGAATCCAATTGAATCAAAGGGGTAGAGGAAAAAACAATTCCCGTGAATTCCCGAACTGTAAAAACTACCGACGTTTTCGGGCAGAATCCTGGCCGTCGGCGGACCGGTATCATTTTTCGATCGCCCGGGAGGATGCGGGGCTTCCCGGCGATAACCTTATTCACAACAGATCGAAATTCGAATAGGGGTTGCAAATATCCCGGTTCTCAACAGGAGGCTCCCGCCTTGACCGCACCCGTCGCCGCCCGCAAGGAACTTATCTCGGATCGTCATGGCCGAAAGATCGACGATCCCTATGCGTGGCTGCGGGACCCGGACTGGCAGCGCGTCATGCGCGAGCCGGAAACGCTGCAACCGGAAATCCGCGACTATCTGAATGCGGAGAACGCCTATACCGAGACGGCGCTTGCACCGATTGCAGCGCTGCGGGCCGAACTGGTCGACGAGCTAAAGGCCCGCATCAAGGAAGACGATTCATCTGTGCCGGCGCCGGACGGGCCATGGTCCTATTACAGGCGCTTCGTGCCGGGCGGGCAGTACCCCCTGTTGTGCCGCAGGCCGACGGCGGATGACGACAATACAAACGAACAGGTGCTGATCGACGGCGACAAGGCGGCCGAAGGGCATAGCTTCTTCGCGTTCGGCGGCGCTGCGCATACGCCGGATCACAGCCTGTTCGCCGCGGCCATCGACCGGAACGGATCGGAATACTGCGAAATCGGGATCACGGACCTGGAGACCGGTTCCCCGTTGCCGGATGTGCTGGCGAATGCCCAGGGGGACATGGTGTGGTCGGCGGACGGCGGCACGCTTTTCTATACGGTCCTGGACGACAATCACCGACCGTCGAAAGTGATGCGGCACCGCATCGGCACCGCGCCGGCGGACGATGCACTGGTTTACGAAGAATCCGATACGGGTTTTTTCCTGGGGATCGGCAAGACGGAAAGCGGGCGGTTCATCGTCATCGATGCGCACGATCACTCGGATACTTCGGAGGTCCGCCTGATCGATGCCGCCGATCCGGCGTCCGATCCCCGGTTGTTGCTGGCGCGGGAAACCGGGGTCACCTATGACGTTTCGGACCATGGAGACCGCCTGTTCATCCGCACCAATGTGGCCGAATCCCTGGATTTCCGTATCGCGGAAGCGCCGCTGGACATGCGGTCTTCGGCCGACTGGACCGATATCGTCCCGCACCGGCCAGGCTGCCTGATCCGGTCGATGATCGTGTTCGAGGGGTTTCTCGTCCGGCTCGAACGGGAGCAGGCATTGCCGCGGATCGTGATCCGGTCGCTGGCCGATGGCGAAGAGCATGAAATCAGCTTCGATGAGGAAGCCTACGACCTGTCCCTGATGCCGGGATACGAATACGCGACGACCACGCTTCGGTTTTCCTATTCGTCGCCGACGACGCCGCTGCGTGTCTATGACTACGACATGGCGCACCGGACCCGATCCCTGCGCAAGGAGCAGGAAATCCCGTCCGGCCACGACCCGGACGCCTATGAGTGCCGCCGCGTGTTCGCCCGGAGCCCTGACGGCGTGAATGTGCCGGTCACGGTGCTGCGGGCGAAGAAGTCCCCCGTCGACGGGTCTGCCCCGATGCTGCTTTACGGATACGGTTCATACGGCTTTGCGATGCCGGCGTCGTTCTCGCCGCATGTCTTCAGCCTGGTCGACCGCGGTTTCGTTTATGCCATTGCGCATATCCGCGGCGGTACGGAAAACGGCCAGGGCTGGCACCTGGACGGCAAGCTGGACCGCAAGAAGAACACGTTCGTCGATTTTATCGCCGCCGCCGAGCACCTGATCGCGGCAAAATTCACCACCGCCGGAAACATCGTTGCACAGGGCCGCAGTGCCGGCGGCATGTTGATGGGGGCGGTCGCCAATATGCGTCCGGATCTGTTTTGCGGCATCCTCGGCGAAGTACCGTTCGTCGACGTGATGAACACCATGTGCGACGAAACGCTGCCGCTGACGCCGCCGGAATGGGTCGAATGGGGAAACCCCATCCGCGACGAATCCGCCGCCGAGTACATGGCGTCCTATTGCCCCTATACCAACGTTGCGGACCGGGCGTATCCGAACGTCCTTGCGACCGGCGGGCTTACCGATCCCCGTGTGACCTACTGGGAACCTGCAAAATGGGTTGCAAAGCTGCGCCATCACAACACGGGCGACAGCGAAATACTGCTTTATATGAACATGGACGCGGGACATGGCGGCGCGTCGGGCCGGTTCGACCGGCTGAAGGAGGTTGCGCTGTCCTATGGTTTCGCGCTCATGGTGACAGGCCGGGCGGGCTGACCTCGTCGGGGCCGCCCTAGCAGGGCCGGTCGATCATCTTCGTCGATTCGCCCCGGACATTCGTCAGCGGGTTGGCGTAGGCGCTGGTGTCGCAGGACTGTTGCAGAATGCTGACGACGGCACGCGGGTATTGTTCGATCGCCTGCACGCGTTTGACCATGCTCGCACCGGTCAGTCCGATACCGAGCAAGATCAACCCGGCCACGAAAAATTTTGCCCGTAAGGGAAACTGTTCGTCCTGGTCCATTGCCTTCCCCTTGAACGCCCGGCCCGGCAGATACAGGGGTTCCCAACCGTAGTTGCGAATTCCCGAACGCTATCTGCTTTGAAGGCCGGACACCTGCGTTCCGTTCAACAGCAGGCATGTTAAACCGCATCGCCGGGTCCGCAGCGTGACAAGGCTGTGGCAATATTGTGGCGGTTGAAGCGGATGTTGCGCCCGCGGGCCGGGCCGTCAGAAAATGCTGTCGAGCGTCCGGTAGTCGGGCAGGGTGGTGTCTATCGCGCGGCCGTTGCGGAGCACCGCCCGGTCGTGCTGCGGACGGCAGAGAAGCTCGCTGTAGCTGCGGGCACGGAAGATCACCATATCGGCAGGTCCGCCGGTTTTCAGCCGTCCTGCATCGGCGAGACCCATGGTGTCCGCCGGGGTCCGTGTGATCGCTGCCGGCCAGTCGCCGACCGGGTGGTCGAGATGGGCGATCCGGGTAGCCTGGGTGAATACTTCCAGCCCGTCGAGGTCGCCATAGGCGTAGAACGGGTCGCGCGTGTTGTCGCTCGAGATTGCAACGGGAATACCGCGTTCTTTCATCTCGTGCAGGATGGTCACGCCGCGCCAGCGCGGCGTACGCGGGGAATTTCCGGCGGGTGTGCGGTCCTGCAGGTACATGTTGCACATAGGCAGGCTGACAACCCGGAGATTCGCCTCGATTGCGAGGTCCAGCGCGCGGGCGATTTCTGCCGGCGGGCGGACCGCAAGGCTGCAGCAATGGCCGACATTGACCGGTTTGCCGAAATCGTTGCGGATCAGCGCCTTCGCGACAAGGTCGAAGGAGTGTGCGTCCGGATCCTCCGTTTCGTCGACGTGAAAGTCGAGGTCGAGCCCGCGGTCGATGGCAAGCCCGATCACGAAATCGAGCAGGGCATCGGTGTCTTCCTGAACATTCAGTACCGCCCCCATGATTCCGCCGTATGTGACCATCATGTCCGCGATTTCGTTGCCGAAACCCGTGTCGGCATATCCCCGAATCGGTTCCAGGCAAACCGCCTGAAGGTCGATGCGCCCGGCCCACGCGTCCCGGATTTCGCCGACGACGGGCCATGTGATCCTGTGCTGCGGCGGCGAGGAATCGATATGGGTGCGCAGTGCCGCCGTCCCGTGGGCCCAGGCGCAGCCGAGCGAAAAGTTCATCCGGGCGCGAAGGTCGTCCGCGTTCCAGTTGGCGTTGCGGTCCGCCCCCGTCGACGACAGGGCGCCCGCCCGCGATCCGTCGGGATTGCGCCTGCGCGGCCAGATATGGCCCTTGTCGATATGGGTGTGCAGATCGACGAAACACGGCCATACCATGCCTGAATCGAGATCGGTCGCCGGCGCGTCGCCGGCCGCGCCGCCCGCCGGGGATATCTCGGACAGCACGCCGTTATCGACACGCAGGTCGACCCGCGCGAGGCCGTCCGCGTCTATTGCCGCCGCCGACGGTAAGCCGTCGATCAGGCAGGCGGGCACGGTGGCGTTCTGCAGTACAAACCGGTCGCGGTCCGTCAGGTCGATAAAGGCGTTCATTTTTCTCGTGTCCCGGTCGTGTGTCTCTTCGCATTACTCAGGCAATTCTATAGACTACACACGGATTTCAATACCTCGAAGGAATAGCAATTTGGGCCAGTTCGGAATCGGGCAACCGGTAACCCGCGAAGAAGATCCCTACCTCCTGCGCGGCGCCGGCCGCTACGTGGACGACGTGAACGAGGCGAACCAGCTCTACGGCTATGTGCTGCGGTCGCCGATGGCACATGCCAGAATCAACGGAATCGATATCGCCGCCGCCGAGAGTGCGCCCGGCGTGCATCTTGTCCTGACGGGACACCATCCCGATGTCGCGAAACTCAGCCTTCAGTTCCCCGTGGTCCAGCGCAAGCGCCGGGACGGCTCGGTCGTTCCCGTCTGCGCCCAGCCGCACCTGGCGACCGACCGGGTGCGTTACGTCGGCGACTACGTCGCGTTTGTCGTCGCGGACACGGTTGCACAGGCCAAGGACGCCGCCGAACTGATCGTCGTCGATTACGAGGAACTGCCTGCCGTCGTTTCCACGGCGGATGCGGTGGAACCCGGTGCGCCGCAGATCTGGGACGAACTGCCCGGCAACGAAACCTTTCTGCATACGGCGGGAGACAAGGCGGCCACGGAAGCCGCGTTCGAGGCTGCGGCGCATGTCGTTCGCCACCGCATGGTAATCAACCGGATCACGACCAATTCAATGGAGCCGCGCGGCAGCCTGGCGGAATACGACAGGCGGCAGGACCGCTATATCGTCCGCTGCACGGTGCAGGCGCCGCACCGTATCCGGAATATCCTTGCGACCCAGGTATTCAACCTGCCGGAAAACAAAATCCGGGTGATCAGCGAGAACATGGGCGGCGGTTTCGGCATGAAAGGCGGCTGCTACCCGGAATACATTCTGACGATGGTTGCGGCGAAGCTGCTCGACCGGCCGGTCAAATGGATCAGCGAGCGCAGCGAAGGCCTGATCAGCGACGAACAGGCGCGCGACAATGTCACCGACGCGGAACTGGCGCTCGATGCCGACGGCAAATTCCTGGGGCTGCGCGTGAAAATGCTGGCCGCCGGCGGCGCCTATTACAACAGCGACCGCAATTCCGGTCCGGGGACGACCAATATCGGAGTGCTTGCGGGCACGTACACGACACCGGCTATTCATGTCGAATCCACGGGCGTTGTTACCAATACCATGATGACGGCGCACTACCGCGGCGCGGGGCGTCCCGAAGCGGCCTATGTGATCGAGACCATGGTCGATCTCGCGGCGCGGCAGATCGGTATGGACCCGGCGGAACTCCGGCGCAGAAACACCATTGCGCCGGAACAGATGCCTTTCAAGACGGCGCTGGTCTACACCTATGACTGCGGTGATTTCGGCAAAAATCTCGAAGATTGCGTTGTTGCCGCGGATTATGCCGGCTTTCCGGCGCGCCGCGACGCCGCGCGGTCGAACGGCAAGCTGCGCGGAATCGGTATTTCCAATACCGTTGAAGCGTCCAATGCCGGTATGGTCGAATCCGCCCAGATCAGGTTCGACAGCACCGGCACATTGACGCTGCTGATGGGCACCCACGACCACGGGCAGGGCCACGGCACGACGTTCAAGCAGCTTCTGTCGGGGATGCTGGGGCTGGATACCGATATCATGCAGTTCACCTATGGCGACACCGATGCGCTGCAGAGCGGGACCGGTACGTTCGGGTCGCGCTCGGCGGCGTGCGGCGGAACGGCGGTCAAGATGGCCGCGGACAAGATCGTCGAAAAGGGCAAGCGGATCGCGGCCCATATGCTCGAAGCCGCTGAGGCGGATATCGCCTTTGAAAAGGGCGAATTCGTCGTCTCCGGCACGGATAAATCGGTAGGTCTGCAGGATGTCGCGAAAGCGGCGTTCAAACCGGCAATGCTGCCGGGCGATATCGAACCCGGCCTGTACGAGACCGGAACCTATAACGGCGGCACGCCGACCTTTCCGAACGGTTGCCATATTGCCGAAATCGAGATCGACGAAGTAACGGGCGAGACCGATATCGTCGGCTACTGGGTTTACGACGACGTCGGAACGATCATCAATCCCCTGCTTGTCAAAGGGCAGATCCACGGCGGTATCGCCCAGGGGGCGGGGCAGGCGCTGATGGAAGACATGGTCAGCGACCCGGTATCGGGACAGCTCATTACCGGCTCGTTCATGGATTACTGCATGCCGCGGGCGGATGACTTATGCGCTTATGAAATCGGCAGCAATGTGGTGCCGACAGCCATCAATCCGCTCGGTGTCAAAGGGGCGGGCGAGGCCGGCACCGTCGGCGCGCTGGCAGCGGTCATGAACGCGGTGAACGATGCCATGGCGCATGCCGGTGCCGAGTATGTCCAGATGCCGGCGACGCCGCAGAAAATCTGGCAGGCGTTGCAGGCGGTAAAATAGGGGCAATCATCCGTATGGTTGAACGCCTGCGGGTCGGATATGAGCCGGATTTCGCGCCGCTGACCTTCGTTGAAGACGGTACGGCGCGGGGAATGATCGTCGATATACTGAACCGGGTCTTCGACAGGTCCGGATGTGTCGTGGATTTCGTGCCGGTTGCCCTGCCGGACCAGGATGAAGCGGTCCGTGCCGGCGAGGTCGATGCGATAGCGTTCAAAGCGGCCATTCCCGAACGGGCGGCGGGGTATGATTTTTCAACGCCGCTTGCGGCGAGCGGCGCCGCTTGGTTCGGTCAGGCGGAAATTCCCTCTGACGGCCGGCCGGCCCCCGGAACGCGGCTGGCGACGCCGGGCGCGGGGCCGTTGCTGGCGGATCTGCGGCGCAGGTATCCGGATATCGTTTATATCGACGTCGATACCTATGCGCAGGCGCTGGCTGCGGTGGTGGACGGCGCAGCCGATTGTGCCGCGTTGAACTTTCATGTCGGCTGTTACCTTGCGGTCCGCGACCACGCCGGCCTGTTTGCATTGCCAGAGGCACCGTTTCAGAAACTCCCTCTGGCGCTGGCGTTTGCGAAAGGCGCGCATGCGTGTTTGCTGGGCCAATTGAATGCGGGCCTGTCGGAACTGCGGGAGGACGGGACGTTGAGCGAGGTCGAATCCCGCTGGACAGGACTCCGGGGCCCGCGGCCGTTACAGCAATAGCTTGTTATGGGCGTCGAGCGCGGCGACCTTGTAACACTCTGCCAGGGTCGGATAGTTGAAAACGGTTTCCAGGAAATAGTCCAGGCCGCCCCCCATCGCGTAGACGCATTGTCCGATATGGATCAGTTCCGTCGCGCCGGTACCGATGGCATGGACCCCGAGAACGCGCCGGTCGTCACGGTGGATGTTCAGCTTCAGAAACCCGGTATTGTCGCCGAGAATATGGCCGCGGGCGATTTCGCGGAATCGCGCCACCCCGGTTTCGTAGGGAATCTTCTTTTCCGTCAGTTCATGTTCGGGCGCGCCGACCATTGACACCTCGGGAACCGAATAGACCCCGATCGGAAAATGCTTCGACATCGGTTTTGCGTTGACACCGAATGCGGCGCACACGGCGAGCCGGCCCTGTTCAGATGACGTCGCGGCCAGGCTCGGATAGCCGATCACATCGCCGGCGGCAAAGATGTGCGGTTGCGCCGTCCTGAAATTTTCATCGACGATCAGCCGGCCGCGCTCGTCGGCTTCCAGTTCCGCCGCCTCCAGGTTCAGCTTGTCGGTCGCACCCACACGGCCGGCGCAGACCAGGGCGAGGTCCGCGGCAAGCCGCTTGCCGGATGCGAGGGATACCACGACGGTACTGCGGCCGTTGTGCTTGACGTCGACGCCTTCGACGGTCTCGCCGAGGCGGAACAGAACGCCCTTGTCGCGCATCTGGTGAACCAGTTCGTCGATGATCTCGCTGTCGAGGAATTCGAGCGGGCGCTTGCGCCCGTCGACCACGGTAACGTTGACGCCGAGCGCCGCGAACATGGACGCGTATTCGATGCCGATAACGCCGCAGCCGATAACGACGACGCTGCGCGGAATTTCGCGGACGTTGAATATCTCGTCGCTGTTGATGACGAACTGGCCGTCGATGGCAAAGTCGCGCGGCGGCGACGGCCGGGTGCCGACCGAGATGAGGATGTTTTCGCAGGTCACGGTGCGGAGACCGTCCGGCGTCTCTATGCGCAACGTATGCGGGTCGGCGAAGGAGGCCGTACCCACGATGACGTCGATATCGTTGCGTGAAAGCTGATCGTCCTGCACCGTGATTTCGCGGTCGACGATGGTCTCGACGCGGCCGAACAGGTCCTGGGCGCAGGGCTTTGCGCGCGATGCTCTGGCCGGCGGGTGCTCTTCCGGCGAGACGCCGTTCGAAAGTCCGTTGGCGATATTGGCGAAGGACAACACGGCTTCGCGGAACGTCTTGCTCGGGATCGTGCCGGTGTGCAGGCAGACGCCGCCCACGGCGCGTTGCTTTTCGACAATCGCGACCCGTTTGCCGAGTTTGGCGGCCTGGACCGCGCCGCGCTGGCCGGCCGGTCCACTGCCGATGCAGATGAGATCGTAATCGAAAGTCATCGGATGCACGTTTAATCCTGAAGGGCGGAAATTCAGCGATTAACCATAGCGGATGAATAAGAAGGTATTGTTAATATTGAATTTTCGGGGGAAACCGGCGGTTTGTGGGTGTAAGTCCGCCCGGGTACCGGCAGGGTTCAGGTCCTAAAATTGACACACGCGGCATGTCCCAGGTTCGCTAGGGTTCTAAACGATATCAATGGCTTATGGAGGCAGTATTGTCTGTGCGCGTGCAAAATGCGATTCCGCTTCTTCTGGTGGGTGTGCTGGTGCTCGGCGGGTGCCAGAACATGGACCGCCAGACCCAGCGGATGCTCAGCGGCGGCGCGATCGGTGCGGCGGCCGGGGCAACGGTTACCGTCATTACAGGCGGATGCGTGGCCTGCGGCGCGGCTTTGGGCGGTGCGGTGGGGACAACGGCGGGCCACGTCATCCACGAACTGGAAAGAAAATAGAAAAGGGCCTTTCAGTCGGAAAGGCCCTTTCAAATGCGAAATCGGGCGTCGGCCCGCTGGCTATTCCGCCGCGACCGGCTTCGGCGGCAGGTCGGGGACTTCGGCCTCATAGAACTGATCCATGTTCGTCGACAGGTCGTTTTCGGCCAGCGCTGCCGCAAACTGCGACCGGACCGCTTCGCTTTCGTCCGCATAATCGATCTGGTCGCCGCCGATCCGCGCCGATATCCAGGCTTTCGGCACGCCCTGCGAATTACGCACGGCAACGCCTTCGTACTTGAAGGCGAGGTAGCGCGCCGGCGTGGTGCCGGTGTTGAAGTGCTGGTGCCACCACATGTTAGGAGGCACGATCATGGTGCCGACCTCCCACGGATAGTAGCGGGGTTCTTCGCCTTCCGGCCACATCAGCGAATATCCCTCTCCGGACAGGATGATGACATGCGCCCCCGGCCCGTGCCGGTGCCCCTTTTTGTAGGTGCCGATCGGGAACTGCGAAATATGCGCGTTCATAGAGCTCTTCGCGAAGTTGAACCGGATATGGCCGCCGCCCGCGCCGCGTTCCTTCGCGGTGATCAGCGGCAGGTTGACGGCATCGGGCACGAAATTCGTAACCAGTTTGAAGCCGTCGGTTTCGTCCTTTGCCGCGAAATAGTCGGGCTCTCCGTTAAAGCGGCCCTTGAAATCGAATGCGGTGTTGAAGACGAATTCGGGGTCCTCATACACGTTGATCATCGGCGGCGCGTTGGTGACGGCGACGAAGCGCGCCGGGTCTTTGCCCGATGCGTTGAAATGCTGGTGCCAGCAGTTCAGCGGGATCGCAAACAGCGCGCCCGGCCCCCATTCGAAGGTAATGCGGTCGCCCTTGTCGTTCCATACGCTGGTTGAGCCGCGTCCCGACAGGATCATGATCATTTCTTCGAACAGCATGCGCTGCGGCGCCAGTTTCTTGCCCGGGTCGATCTCGCAGACATAGCAGTCGTTCGACGTCCGCGATGCATCGTGGTTGAGGTAAACCCCGTGGCCTTCGCGCCGGGCCCACGGTTTCAGCTCGACCGTGTACAGGTTCTTCACATAGATCGAATCTATGATGTCCAGACCTTCGCCCCGTACCCATCGGACATACGGCGTATCCTTCTCGGAGGCGAATTTCTTCGCCATTTCATCGGAAACTACTGTGCCGGTCTGGCTGCCGTTATCTGACATTGCATTCCTCTATTCTTCATTCTTCCTGGTTTGCCGTCGACGGCGCCAATCGGGCCGCCGGTCTCTGACCCGCTTTTATACTCTTCTGGCCGCCGCTGCCAAGGCCGGCGGCAGCGCAGACAGTGTTGCCGGACCCCGTCTAGGGCTTGTCGCGACCGGTTCCGTGCGATGCTGCCGCGTCATGATCGTGGGCATGATCGTGGCTGTGATCGTGGTTGTGACCGTGACCGTGACCGTGACCGTGGTCTCCGTGATGATGGTGATGATGCCCGCCGCCATGGTCATGGGTATGCGTGTGCGCTTCGCCGTGTTCGTGATCCAGCCGCTGGCCCGAACGCGGATCGTCGGAAAACACCAGCGATTTGATCGTCACCGGCACGGTTCGCGACGGCAGCCGGATCTTGCCCAGGTCGATATAGTCGAAATCCCAGAGCACCACTCCGTCGATCACCAGCACGCCGACCGGCAATTCCAGTTCGTCCTTGAGGATATGTCCGAGCGACTGTGCGATATCGCCGTCGAGGACGATGAATAACGGTTTGCCCGCGGCGATCATGTCGTCCAGGCCAAGCGCCAGCCCCTGCGCGAAGGCGTGCATGCGTTCGTATGCGGGACTGCCCCGCCAGTGGAACGACAGCGCAATATCCCGGTCGTCGCTGTCCACTTCGAAGGCCCGGCGGTGGGCTTTGACGGCCTTCGCGACATCTTCGGCGACGATCTCTTCCGGGCATTCATAGGGCGGCTGGATGACCTGCAAGTTCCGGCGTGGCAGCAGTTCGGCGTGATCGGATATGAAGCAGGTGTTGCCCGACAACTGTACCGAATATTCGGATGCGCCAAGGGCGGTCGCCCGGATGCATTCGCCGGCGGGCAGCAGGTCCCAGGGCAATCCGCCGGCCGACAGCCGGCGCGCAATGGCGTGGCCCAGGCGTTTGCCCATGTCGCCGAAATCGCGTTCTTCGCGGTCATAAACGTATTCGGCCACCCCGCCCGAGAACATCACACCGTCAATATGGCCCCAGTCGAGGATAGGATCGGTCAGATAGAAATTTTCAAGGTCCTGTGGAAGCGGCCGCATTACGAGCGCATCGATGAGGGTTGCTGCCATGCCGTCCGCTACCCGATCCAGGTCTTCGGATAGGACCTTGTCGCCCACGGACCAGTCGAAACCGGCGCGGGCCGCATGTGTACGGCCGGCCGGGTCGAGCCTGACGATCGCGCCGTATTCATCGACAACCTGCAGGCGCCCGCCGATATGAACGGCGGCTGTTACCTTGACCTGGCCGTCTTCGAGGATCGCCAGTTTTGCCGTTCCGCCGCCGATATCGACGTTCAGGATACGCTTGTCGCCGTTTTGCGACGCCTTGGCCGCGCCCGATCCGAATGCCGCCAGCATGCTTTCCATATGATGGCCGGCGGTCGCGCAGACAAAATCGCCGCCTTTCTGCGACACAGTTGCCGCGATCGCCTGGGAATTCTCCCGCCGCAGGGCTTCGCCGGTCAGGATCACGGCGCCGGCATCGATGTCGTCGGGGCTGAGGCCTGCCGCCTCGTAGGCATCGTCCAGAATTTTCCCGAGCTTTTCGTCGGAAATCCGGGTCTCGCTTTCATAGGGGGTCAGGGCAACAGGCGACTGGAACAGCGTCTCGCGGTTGACGACGTAGTAGCGGCTCGACATGTCCTCCGCGAGACGCCGCAGGTGCAGCCGCGAAAAGATGACCTGGGTGCCGGACGAGCCGACATCGATCCCGACGCTGGTCAGACGGACATTGTCGGCGATCCACAGGGGGTTTTCTTCAAGAGGGCCGTCGAAATCCGCGTCATGGTCGTGATCCGCATCGGGGCCGTGTTCATGAAAAAACACGTCCCCGTATTCGTGGTCTTCAAGCGTATGGCCAGGGGGCGGCCCCTTGGGAGTCTCCACGGGGGGCTCCGCAGCGGGCTTTACGCCTTCTTCTTCCGCATCCGCGGCCGAAATGCCGCTGTCGTCGCGACCTTTTCCCTGGTTCATTCGTGTTCCCGTCCTTGCGCGGGTATCCCCGTCGGGGGGATCAGTCGAAAGTGCCGTCGACCAGTGAGAACATCATGTGGCAATCGGCATCGCTGCGGTTCGACCAGGCATGATTGGTGCCGCGCTGGATGCAGGTATCACCCGCTTTCATCAGCACTTCGGAATCGTCGAGGACGAGATAAATCTCGCCCTGCAGGCAGATCGCATAATCGACCGTTTCCGTTTTATGCATCAGCGGATGCGGCGGTTCGCCCTGGTCGGAAGCGCCTTCGGCACCGATGGAGGCAAAGCTTTTCTTCGCGGCGTCGCGGTCGACATTGTCGATCCAGTCCTTTTCCGGGGGGAACTTGATCACCCGGAAGACCGATCCGTTCTTGGGCGGCAAAAGGCCGATCTGGCGGTCGACGGATTCTTCCGGTCCATGGACCTTGGCCGGGGATTCGTCGAGCACCCACAGATTGTGGATTTCGACGCCGGGCCGGTTGTCCGGTCTCAGTACGTTCGGCGTCGGGCCGTCCGATACCACGATGGCCTTGCCGCTGTCGTCATGTCCCGTGACGATTCTTCTGACGTCCATTTTTAAAGTTTCCCTTCAATGACATAGTTTAAAATGCGCACGACCTGTTCCGGGGTCTCGGTTACCGCCAGCGCGGCGGCATCGACTTCCTTCAGGGCGTGGGTGTGGTCTTCCGAATGCACGGTAATCATGGGCTTGCCGAGCGCGGCAGCGAACCCGGCGTCGAATGCCGCGTTCCACTGTTTGTATTTTTCGCCGAAGCGCACGACGACGATGTCGGATTGTTCGATCAGCGTGCGCGTGCGGATGGCATTCATCTTCGCGCCCTTGTGATCCTTCCAGAAATCGTTGCCTTCCGCGCCGAGAATTTCGACGCCGCAATCGTCGCTGGATTCGTGGTGGGTGACGGGGCTGTTGAATTCGACCGGCAGGTTGGCTTTCGCCGCGCCGTCCTGAATCCGTTCGCGCCAGTCTGAATGGATTTCGCCCGACAGATAGACGGACCAGATATTCTGTGCCATGTGATTTTCCCGAATTTTGGCCGTCAGCTCCCAGAAATCAGCGTTCCTTGGGCATTCCCTGGCCGAGATTGATCTTGATGCCTTTTATCACTTCCTTGACCGAGCCGCAAAGCGGCAGGCTCAGACGCGCGGTATCGGCTTCCTTCAGGACGATGGACATGTCTTTTTCCGCCCACGGCAGCTCCCAGGTTTCCGCCCGAACCTCCATGGCCCAGTTACGGGCGCTGGAATCGAGCAGGGCGTCGCGCAGGGTTTCGGTATCTACCGCCAGCGCCCCGGCCAGGGCCATGCCCTCGTGATTGGCGGAAATACACGACCACAGGATCAGGTTATTGACCATTTTGCCGACCTGTCCGGCGCCCAGTTCACCAAGGTAATAGATATCCCTGGCGAAGGTTGCGAAGGCGGGCCGGCAACGATCGAACGCGGCCTTGTCGCCGCCGCCCATCAGCAGCAATTCGCCGTCGATTGCCGATTGTTCGCCGCGGCACATCGGGATATCGAGACAGGTGACGTTCCGCCCGGCGGCGCGGGCCGCGATGTTCTTCATCGTTCCGGGTGCGATGGTCGATGCGACGGCGAGAACCATATCGTCCTTCGCGCCGGCGATCAGGCCGGTATCGCCGAATATGACGTCCTCGACCTCGGAATCGAACCCGACCCCGACAATGGCAAGATCGCAGATCTCCGCCAGTTCGGCGCAGGTCGCCGCGGGGGTCACCCCCGCATCGGCGACGGCCGCCACGGCGGCCGGCGACACGTCATACCCGACCACCCGGAACCCGCCGCCGGCGAGATGCCGCGCAAGCGGTCCGCCCATTTTGCCGAGCCCGACGATGCCCACAGTCTCGATTGTCATTGGGTTGCTCCTGTCTCCGCGGTTTTCTTCAGGACCTCCGATACGTCGACCAGCGCGCCGCAGGCGCTGCAGCTGGTTTCCTGCAACTCGAAATTGGGTCCGTCGCCGTTATAGCGCCGTGCGATCCAAGGGCCTGCATGACACAGGGGATAGCGCGACTGAACGACGCCCCCGGTCGCGCCGCAGGCGGTACAGGCCGGACCGGGAACCGCGGCATGTTTCCGGCCATTGACGCGTTTTTCCGCCCGTCGCTGATCGCGCAGCGCTTGCGTCGCATCTTCATCGGCCGATCCGTCGTCATCGAGCACGACCCCATAGGAGCGGCGTGCTTCGGCGGTGGAAACCAGGCCGCTCCGGACGTCTTCCGCCACTTTTGCCGGCACCCGTCGCAGCGGATCGCGGAACCCGCCGCCGCCGGCTGCCCAGAAACCGTATATATCTCCCTTGCGGATGACTTCGTCGGCCTTCGACGGCAACCACGTCAGATCGCCGCGCAGATCGGTCTGTTTGAGCAACCGGGCGCTCTGTGTCAGATGCGCATCGATATCGGCATTGCGCACCATGAAGGATTGCGACCCGGCACCCGGATAGCCGCCGTCGATACCGTGCGCATTGGTCTGCTCGGTCCCGGCGGTATTGGTGAGTTTCAGGGTCAGTTCATCGACCCCGTAGGGCGTCAGGGCGACTTCGCAGGTCACGCCGCCGCGGTATTCGCCGGCGCCGGCCGAATCCGCCAGTTGCCGGCGGTAAAGATACATCACCGGCAACTTCCATTCGGCACCTTCGACATTGCCGAGGCTGCTGGCATAGGACGTCACCGTGCCTGCATGGTCGAACCCGTCGGCGAAGGAACGGCCTGCCGCCCCCGACCCGCGATGATCGGACAGCAGCGAACCCGTCCGCCGCCCGTCCGGCAGCATGGCGAATATGTTGTTGCAGTTGCTGGACGAATTCCACGACGGGCAGGCCCTGTCCCGGTGTTTGTCGGTGCTGTTGAACATGCGGGCGACCGCCTGGGTGGCCGCGACCGTCACCAGCCAGCGGAAACCGACGGTCGAGATGCTGACCGGTGCCGGATAGGTGGCGTTAACGACCGTGCCTTCGGGCGCGAAGACGTCGATGCAGCGTTTCAGCCCGTCATTCCAGTCGATATCGCCCTGGCAGAGAAAACTGTAGAGCGGAACGGCGGAGCCCGCGACCGTGGCGGAAATGGTGCTGTTCACCGCGGCATCGACCTGATCGGACGATCCGGTGTAATCGAACCGCAGCGTGTCGCCGTCGCAGGTCAGTTTCAGGGCGACCCTGCAGATGCGTTCGTCGCCGACGCGGACGCCGTCCATCCACGCCTCGCCCGTCCACGATCCGTCCGGGATGTCGCGGATGAAGTCGCGCACCTGGCGTTCGGCAAGATCGATCGACTGGTGCATCACATCGCGCACGATGTCTTCGCCGCGGTCGTCGAGCAGATCGTTCAGGCGGGCGGTGGCGACGTTGATCGCACCGATCTGCGCCCGCAGGTCGAGCGCGACCGCATCGGGCAGCCGCGAATTGGACACGAAAATCCGTTCGGATTCCGCCACCAGCTCGCCGCGGTCGAGAATTTTCATGAAAAAGCGCGGCGGATCGTCGTCCAGGGTGCGGGCGTTGATGCAGAAACTGCCCTCGTCGATGCCGCCGACATCGGGGTGATGCAACACGTTGGCGATCCACATGAAAACCCTGCCGTCGCGCATCAGCGGGCTGGCGACCACCACGTCGTTCTGGTGCAGGGCGCCGAGAAACGGATCGTTGAGCATCCAGGCGTCGCCGGCCTGAATTTCGCCCGCACCGCCGATAACCGATGCGACGGCATCGCCCATGGTCGTCACATGGACAAGCGAGCCGATACCGGCGGTGACAAGCTCCGCATTTTCCGTGAACAGGCCGACATTGTAATCGTTGCCTTCAACGACGATGGGCGACGCCGATATCGTCTTGATCGCCAGGCCCTGTTCGTCGTTAATCTGCCACAGACGGTGCTTGACGACCTCGAAGGTGATCGGATCGATCATGATTCCGCCTCCGGCACGATGAAAATATTGCCGTATACATCCATTGTGGCCGACGTTCCCGGCGGCAGCCAGATTGTCGTGGTGTTCCGTTCGATGACGCTCGGCCCGTGATAGACCTCGCCGACGCGCAGGGTTTCGAAATCGACGATGGCGGCCTCCACGAAGCCGGTGCCGCGGATATAGACCGGCCGGTATTTTTCGCCCGCGGCGGCGATTGCGCCGTTATCGAGCGCCGCCAGCACTGGCCGGCGGGTCGGGTGCGTGGCTTCGACCCGGAAGCTGATCAGTTCCAGCGGTGTTTCGGGCCGCGTGGTCCCGGCGCCGAAGCGTTTTTCGTAATAGGATTCGAACAATCCACGCAGGACGCCGGCATCGCCGGCGGCGAATTGCGGTTTTGGCCAGTCGAGGGTGACTTCGTTCATCTGTCCCCGGTAACGCATCTCGATACGGTGGCGGAACGTGCAGGATGCAGGATCAATACCGGCGGCGCGCATGTCGTCGGATGCCGCATCCCGAAGCACGGCGAAATGCCGGTTAACGGCCTCCGATGCGTCGGCCGGGTCGCCGGTCAGCGAAAGGGGTTCGGACCGGCTGTGGCTGTATACGATATCCGCGATGGCGACGCCGAGCGCCGAGAACACCGGACCGGCATAGGGCAAAACAAGCCTGCCGATGCCGAGATGGCGCGCAAACTCCGCGCAATGGGCGCCGGTCGCGCCGCCATAGGCATACAGGGCGAAGGCGCCCGGATCGTGTCCGCTTTCGATCGAAACCTTGCGGATCAGATTGGCCATGCGCGCATTCACGATTTCCAGGATGCCGGCGGCGGCTTCCTGCAGGTCAAGCCCGAGGGGCTGGGCGATACGCTCGGCAATTGCGCGCGCCGACAATGCCGGGTCGAGTTTGTAGGCGCCGCCGAAGAAATTTTCCGGATCGACAATACCGCAGACCAGCAGCGCGTCGGTGACGGTCGGTTCGGTGCCGCCCCGGCCATAGGCCGCCGGGCCGGGATCCGCTCCCGCGCTTTGCGGGCCGACATGAAGGCGATAGCCGTCTGTCCAGGCGATGCTGCCGCCGCCGGCACCGATCGTCACCAGCTTTACCGCCGGCAGCGTGACCGGCAGGCCCTGGTCGAGATACGGCCTCGGGTCTTCTTCAAGCGTATCGCCGTCGATCAGGCCGACATCGAAACTGGTGCCGCCCATATCGGCGGTGATGATCTTGTCGTGACCGAGCTGATCGCCCAGGAAACGCGCCGCGACCAGTCCGCCGACCGGGCCGGAATTGACGATCGAGACGGCCTGCCTGCCGATATTCGCCGCCCGCGCGGCGCCGCCGTTCGACGTGATGACCTGAATCGGGTTCGCCAGTCCGGCCGAGGACAGACCGCGGTCGAGATCGCCGATATACGCCTCGGTGAGCGGCCCGATATAGGCGTTGATGACCGTGGTGACAGCCCGTTCGAATTCGCCCATTTTCGGCGCAACCTGATGGGACAGGCTGACCGGTATACCCGGTGCGATCTCCGCACATATTGCCGTTATACGTTGTTCATGTACCGGGTTGCGGAATGCCCAGAGAAGGCAGACAGCAAGGCTTTCGGCGCCCCCGGCGATCAGGCTCTCGATGGAATCGCAAAGCGCATTCTCGTTCAGCGGTACAACGACGCTACCGTCCGAACCGATCCGCTCGCTGACGCCGCGGACCATGCTGCGGGGAACAAGCGGTGCCGGCGGTTCGGTATGGATAAAATCCATCGCCACCTGCTGCGGCAACCCCCCGACACGCCCGATGGGGCCGCGCGCGATTGTCATGGTGTCTTCGAACCCGGCGGTGAAAAGAACCCCGACCCGGGCGCCGCGGCGCTGGATCAGCGCATTTGTCGATGCGGTTGTGCCGTGTGCGAATATATCGGTCCGCGCGAGGATATCGTCCACCGATGTGTTCAGCGCCGTCGCCGCCCGCCCCAGGACGTCGAACACGCCTTTTTCGCGCGCTTCCGGCGTCGAAAACGATTTTGCCGTCCGGATAACGCCCCGGTCGTCGATCAGGACGAGATCGGTAAACGTTCCCCCGGTATCGACGCCGATATTCGTAAACCGGGGACGGATTCCCATGGCGGGATCGATGCTATCCATGATCCGTTACGACGGTCTTCGATACAAAAACTCTTGCGGGCTTGCGGTCCGTCATTCTTCAGCCTCTCGATAAAGATACCGTTGTTCCGGCGTCAGTGCATGAACTGGCCGCCATCCACATTGATCGTCTGGCCGGAAATGAAATCGCTGCCGTTCGACAACAGGAACATTACGGTGCCGGCAAGGTCTTCCGGGTATTGATGGCGTTGAATGCAGCGGTTCGACGGGGGCGCATTGTTTTTCGCGTAGTCGCCGGAAGACGATATCTGTGTGTCGGACAGCGTGAACCCCGGCGTGATCGCGTTTACATTGATGTTGTCGATGCCGACTTCGCGCGCCAGCGACCGGGTGAGGCCGATCACGCCCGCTTTCGATGTCGAATAATGCAACCGGTTGGGGGTGCCGTTCCAGAACCGGCCGGAAGAGATATTGACGATCTTGCCGCCGCCCTGGGCCTTCATCTGCGGAAAGACGGCCTTGCAGCACGAAAAGATGCCGCGCAGGTTGACGTCCATCACGCGATTCCATTCGTCGTTCGGGATCTCTTTCCAGTCACGGCGTTCGAGCACGCTCATCAGCGAAGCATTGTTGACCAGTCCATCGATCCGGCCGAAGGCTTCGACCGCCTTTTTCGCCATAGCGGCTGTCTGTTCGTCGTCGGAAACGTCCGCCGTCGCGGTGATCGCCGCGCCGCCTGCGCCGCGGATTGCCGCCACCGTATCCTCGTTGGCGTCATGGTCGATATCGGCAGTGACGACCTTCGCGCCGGCCTTGGCGAATTCCTGGCAATAAATCCGGCCGATACCCTTGCCGCCGCCGGTGACGATGATGACCTTGCCTTCGATGCTGAGTGGATTATCGGGCATGTCTTTAGATGTCTCCCAGATGTCCCGCATCGCGGCATCCCGCGTGCGGATTATTATTTAGTTCGATTTCGAACTATTGGAAAAAAGTACCCGGCGCGTGTCTGGCGGGCAAGGGCGCGATCGTTCTTAATTCAGAGCAACCGACAGGCGCCAGCTTCATGGTAATCTTCAAAAAACGGACGGAGGGATTACCCGTGGATAATTTTACGCCGTTAACGGGGTTGGGGGGCGGGCTGCTTATCGGCGCCGCCGCCTCGTTGTTCGTATTGATTTATGGCCGGGTTCTGGGGGGCAGCGGTATTCTCGGGGGATTGTTCGGCGGAGCCCGCGAGGATGTTTTGTTTCGTCTTGCGTTACTCGCCGGAATTGTGACCGGCCCCCTGCTGCTGCGTACGGTCGGCGCCGATACGCCGGACATTGCCGTATCTGCATCATGGCCGTTGCTTGCGGTTGCGGGGCTGCTTGTCGGTTTCGGTACACGGCTCGGCAACGGCTGCACAAGCGGACATGGCGTCTGCGGAATCGCCCGGGGTTCGCGTCGCTCCCTCGCTGCGACGGCGGTATTTTTCAGTGCCGCAGCGTTCACCGTCTTTGCGGCCCGCCATGTATTCGGGAGCTAGCCGGTGATCCGGATTGTCGGCGCGCTCGTGGTCGGGCTGGTCTTCGGAACCGGCGTGACGGTATCGGGTATGATAAACCCTGCCAAGGTGCTCGGTTTTCTCGATTTCGCCGGGGACTGGGACCCGACGCTTGCCCTTGTCATGCTGGGCGCGCTGGCCGCTGCGGCTCCCGGCTTTGCGCTTGCCAAAAGACGCAATGCACCGCTAACCGAAAAAACCTTTCATATCCCGACCGGGCGACAGGTCGATGCACCCCTGATCGTCGGCGCCCTGATGTTCGGGGTCGGTTGGGGACTTGTGGGTTTCTGCCCGGGCCCGGCGGTTGCAGCAATCGGAACGGGGTTGCGCGATGTTCTTGTCTTTTTTGCTGCAATGGTCGCCGGTATGGCGCTTTTCCGCCTCTTCTCGACCCTTCGCCCGGGCCGATCGTGATCGGAACCGGTTATCTCCTCGTAACGGTGCCCGTGCTTACGGTCGGGGGATCACGCCTCGTTTTTCAGCTTCACGCTGTCGCTGTGTATCTACAGGGACTTCGTGCCTGAAATGGGCGCCATAGATCAGGCGGCGCGCTTGAACCCTTCGATCGTTTCCTTCTCGAAGGCCAGCAGCTTCTGCACGCTGGGCCGCGTCTGCATGCGCTCGAAATGGGCCACGACGTTCGGGAACGGCGACAGGTCCAGCTTGAACTGGGTAAAGCGCCGCGTGCACCAGAAGAAATGGGCGTCCGGGGCGGTGAATTCGCCGAGAAGATAATCGCGCCCGTCCAGCATCTCGTTGGCGAGGGTGAAATTTTCGTTGAGTGCTTCCGCGGCGTAGGCAACCACGCTGTCGGCTGTGCCGTCGACATCGCAGACCTTGGCGGGGTTGTTGATCCGGCTGAGATAGGGATGGATGCCGCCGGAACACCAGGACAGCAGCGAGAGTGCCTGGGCCTGGTCCCAGGGATCGGTCGGCAGTATCCTGGCATCGGGAAAGGTGAGCGAAATCCATTGATGAATGGCGACGTTTTCCGTCAGCCGCTTTCCGTCGACCACCAGCATCGGCACTTTGTGCTTGGGATTGATCTTGCGGTATTCGGGCGACAGGTGTTCGCTGGTCCGGAAATTCAGGGCATGGACCTCGAAGTCGGCACCCGCCTCGGTAAGGGTGATGAAGGGCGCCATCGCGCAGGTGATGGGGGCGTAATACAGTTCGATTTTCATGATGCTCTCCTGTCCTCAATTTTTTCTATCTATAGAACTTTTGTCGGCGGACTAACATAGCCCTCCGCGATGTCGCGTGCATTCGCGTCGGCGGATCTGTGCGCCGGGTTGCCGTATCCGCCGCCGCCGGCCGTCTGCAGGCTGAACCGCGTCCCGGGGCCGAAGAATTCGCGGAATGATGCCGGAAGCTGTTTTTCGTCCGCCGTGCCGGGGGACAGCAGAAACCGGCTTTTTGCGCCGTCTTCGCCGCCGGCAAGGCCGCTCGGCGCCACCGAGGCCCGGTCGGCCCGGTAGACGACGCTGGCAGGCGCCAGAAGTTCGTAATCCCGGCGATAACCGAGCCCGCCGCGGAACTCGCCCGCTCCGCCGGTATCGGGAAGCGGCTCGTAGCGGGTCACCCGGCAGGGAAATTCGGATTCGATAATTTCCAGCGGTGTGCCATACAGATTGGCGAGATGCGTTGTCACGCCGGTCGCGCCGTCATTGTCCTGACCGGCGCCATAGGCGGAGCCGAAAATCTCGTACTGGTTGCCGCGCCCCGGCGCGGCATCGCCCCAGGCGACGACGATACTGCCGCCGCTGCCGCCCGCATTGGCGACTGCCCGTCCCGGAAGGAACGGATCGAGCGCCTGCAGGATGACGTCGACCAGCTTGTGACAGGTTTTCATATAGGACGAACAGGGTGCGGGCGGGGCGGGGTTCAGGATGGTGCGGTCGCCGAAAGTGAATCGCACCAGCTTCCGCGCCGCATCGCTATAGGGAATCGTCGCATCGAGAAAGCCGATCAGGCAGTAAAAGACGCAGGCCTCGACCATGGCGAGGCGCAGGTTCGCGGGCCCCCGGGTTTGTGGCGCGCAGTCCGAAAAATCGAAATGGATGTCGCCGTCCCGGGCCGATATCCGGACATGCAGCTTTACCGGCCGGTCTTCATCGACCCCGTCATTGTCGAGATAGCCTTCGGAAGCGTGTTCTCCGTCCGGCAGGCGCGCGATCGCTGCCCGGAAACTGCGATCGGAGGCTGCAATGATCGCGTCCATCGCATCGCAGAACGTTTCGCCGCCAAACTGGTCGCACAGCGCCTGGATCCGGTCGCGTCCGATCCCGGTGATCCCGATCTGGGCGTTCATATCCCCCAATACCAGGTCGGGCGAGCGGGAATTGGTGGCGATCAACCGTTGCAGGTCGGTGTTCGGCTGTCCCGCGCGGACGACCTTGACCGGCGGCAGCAGCAGGCCTTCCTGAAACAGGTCGGTCGCCTGGCCCCAGGTGCTGCCCGGAACCGCCCCGCCCATATCCGCCTTGTGCGCGATGCTGGCGGTGAAGGCGACAAGCGCGCCGCGGTGAAACACGGGGGTTACAAGCGCCATATCGGGCAGGTGGGGCAGGTTGCCCTCATAGGGGTGGTTGCAGACCAGCGTGTCGCCGTCATGCAGGCCGTCCGCCCCGTATATTTCAAGGATACGCTGGACCAGGTGAAAATAGACGGGGCCGTGAAAGAACATAGGCGGCGCGACGGCAAGCCTGCCATCCCGGTCAGTGACCACGCAGCTGAAATCGCGGGATTCCCGCACGATCGTGGAATAGCCTGACCGGTAGAACCGGTAGTCCATTTCCTCCATCAGGCTGGAAACCCGGCTGCGGATGATCTGGAGCGTAACGGGGTCGGGATTTGTCATGGTGTAATGTCGGCCGGGGCTGAATAAACGCGAAATGCCGGGAGATCGTATCAGAGTTTTCTTCGGCTTTCGCCATGCGCCTGCTATGAAGCCTGTCATCAAAAAGCGGAAGCCTGAAAACGTCCGCTAAACGGTCTGGAAAATCGTCCTGACTGCCGTTAACAAGGGGCCGAAATTTCGCCCGCAGGAGACCCGAACGCCATGGCGTCCTACCAATACGTATACACGATGAGCCACCTGACAAAGACATTCCCGGGGGGACGGGAAGTCCTGAAGGACGTCACGCTGGCATTCCTGCCTGGCGCCAAGATCGGCGTGCTGGGCGTTAACGGCGCCGGTAAGTCGACCCTGATGAAAATCATGGCGGGCGAGGACAAGGAGTTTAACGGCGAGGCCTGGGCCGCCGAGGCGGCGGAGGTCGGCATCCTGAAGCAGGAGCCCGAACTGGACCCCGACAAGGATGTGTATGGCAACGTCCTCGAAGGCATGCGCGAGACGCACGAACTGCTTCAGGAATTCGAGCAGATCAGTCTGAAGTTCGCAGAGCCGATGGAAGACGACGAAATGAACGCCCTGATCGAAAAACAGGGCGAATTGCAGGAAAAGATCGACGCCGTGGGCGGCTGGGACCTGGAGCGCAAGCTGGAGATCGCGATGGACGCGCTGCGCTGTCCGCCGAAGGACGCCGACGTGACCAAGCTGTCCGGCGGGGAACGCCGGCGGGTCGCGCTGTGCCGATTGCTGCTGCGGCAGCCGGATCTGTTGCTGCTCGATGAGCCGACGAACCACCTTGACGCAGAATCCGTCGGCTGGCTTGAACGGCACCTGGAGGATTACGAAGGCACGGTCGTGGCCGTGACCCATGACCGCTATTTCCTGGATAATGTCGCCGGCTGGATTCTGGAAGTCGACCGTGGCCGGGGTATGCCGTTCGAAGGCAATTACTCGGGCTGGCTTGAACAAAAGCAAAAGCGCCTGGCCCAGGAGGAAAAACAGGAAAAAGCGCGCCAGCGCACCGTCGAACGCGAGCGCGAATGGATCGGCGCATCGCCGCGCGCGCGGCAGGCGAAAAACCAGGCGCGTATCACTGCGTATGAACAACTGCTGGCCGAGGCCAAGGATAAAACGCCCGACTCAGCGCAGATCATCATTCCGCCCGGCCCGCGCCTGGGCGATCTGGTTATTCAGGCTGAGGGGCTCAATAAAGGGTTCGAAGACCGGCTGTTGATCGAAGACCTGAATTTCAAGATACCGCCGGGCGCCATCGTCGGCATTATCGGTCCCAACGGCGCCGGCAAGACGACTTTGTTCAAAATGATCACCGGGCTCGAGCAACCGGATTCCGGATCGCTTCGTATCGGCGATACGGTCGAGCTCGGCTATGTCGACCAGAGCCGGGATTCGCTTAATCCGGACAGCACCGTGTGGGAGGAAATTTCCGACGGTGAAGACATCGTCGAGCTTGGCAACAACAAGATGCAGAGCCGGGCCTATTGCGGATCGTTCAACTTCCGCGGTGCGGATCAGCAGAAAAAGGTCGGGCAGCTTTCGGGCGGGGAACGCAACCGCGTCCACCTGGCCAAGATGCTCAAGTCGCAGGCGAATGTTCTGCTGCTCGATGAGCCGACAAACGATCTGGATGTCGATACGCTCCGCGCTCTGGAAGATGCGCTGCTCGATTACGCCGGCTGTGTGCTGGTGATCAGCCATGACCGCTGGTTTCTCGACCGGATTTCGACGCATATCCTGGCTTTTGAAGGCGACAGCCAGGTGACCTGGTTCGAGGGGAATTACGACGATTACGAGCGGGACCGCCGCCGCCGTCTCGGCGACGACGCGGACAACCCGAAACAGATCAAGTACAAGCCGCTCGTCCGCGGCTGATCCCGCACACGAAAAACCCCGCCGGAAACCCGGCGGGGTTTTTCCCGAAACAGTCAGTAAAAGGGCTAGTTTGAGGCCGTCTTGCGGCGCAGCGCCTTGATCAGGCCGTCGATGTTGCCGCCCGTCTGGCGGATGACGGCCGCAAATTCGTCGCGCTGGGTGACGCTCATGCTGATGCCTTCGACCATCACGTCGACGATTTTGTGCTCTTCATCCTTCGACCGGACACGCCAGTTAATCTTTACCGACGGTTTTCCCGGAATAAGAATTTCCGACAGAACAAGCGCCTGTGACGCAGAGACTTCGCGCGCCTGGATGACGTTCAGCTTTTTGCCGCTGAGATCCTGGAAGCGAGCCGAATAGGCCTGGACGACGAATTTTTCGAAGAGGTCGATGAATTCGGTCTTCTCGGCGTCGGTCGCGGTCCGCCAATAGCGTCCGAGCGTAAATCGCGCAATTCTCGGAAGGTCGAAAGCTTCGTGAAGAAGGCCGCGAAACCGCTCGGCGCGCTGTTCGTCGGTCAGGCCGGTTTCGCTCAGCGACGCGAACGCCTTGTCGCCCATGTCTTTGACGAAGCCGGCAGGATTGGCCGCCGCAGTCGGTGTTGTATGGACCAGAACGAGAAGAACAAGCGCTCCGAGCGCTGCAATTGGCGATCTGAACATTTACTTTTCCGTCGGTGTCGCGTTGCTTTGCTGGGTTGCCGGCGCGCCTGTCGTCGGTGCGCCGGAGAGGCCGCCCGGTACAGGTTTGATCGTCGCGGGAGCGCCGTTCCGAATCTCGTCGCGCCGCTTCTGGCGATAGAGGCTTCGGATCGCCGCATAGAAATCGAGCGAATTTTTCTCAAGGTCGTTCAGCTGATCGTAGGCGCGTGCCCGGCGGTCGACCGCCTGGCCCACTGCGCGGCCGATGCGGAATTCGAACGGTGTCAGCCAGGTAAAGGGATCGATCAGGCTGTCGGCCAGAAGACCGAAGCCGTCCCGCGGATTAGACGGTCCGAAAATCGGCAGAACCAGGTACGGGCCTTCTTCGACCTGCCAAGTCGCGAGTGTCTGTCCGAAATCTTCCGTGTGTTTCGGCACGCCCGCTTCCGCCGCGAAGTCGTTGATGCCCAGGATGCCTATGGTCGAGTTCATCGCAAAGCGCAGCAAAGTGTTTCCGGCGCGTTCGAACTCGCCCTGGAGAAGATCGTTGGCGAAAACCACGGGCCCGCGAAGGTTCGACAGGAAATTGGTGACATTGATCTGAAGGGGGTCCGGAACGCCTTCCTTATAGACATAGGCGACCGGTTTCAGGAGCGCCTTGTCGAGCGCAAGATTGAAATCCAGCATTGCCCTGTTGAAAGGCTCGTACGGATCGTTCGTTTCATTGAAAGCCGCCAAAGCCTCGCGGTCGCTCGCTGGCGGCGGCGTTGCGCAACCGACCGCAAGCATAGCTATGCAGGTCGAGGTTGCTATCATCCGGGCAAGGCGCCCTTGTGTTACTCTAACCACTTTCACAATACCCTCGCCCTTGGTCCACGTCTTCGCTTAGGTCGCTCGTTAAACACATGTCATCAAAGGTCTGCCCACCTTAGGCGGCGACATTAGGCCAAATTGCCAATCGATACAATTGCCTGATTATGCCACATCCCGTAACGGAATCCCGACCCTAGTCGAATCGTGTAAAGACACACTTAATCGGCGGAATTGAGCGTGTAAACCCTTCCTTTACCCTGCGGGCGGCATTGTCCGGCAGGGGAAGAACATCGTCCGGTCAGCTGCCGTGCAGCGCGGCCCTGGCCCGCTCTCGCGACTGCGGGCGCGTTCGATGCATTTCATATTCCCGATAAATCCTGACAAAAACCGTCATAAAAATTAAAGCTGGCACAGGTTTGGAATTTATTATAACCATATGTAAATATCTTTATATCTTAATTCGATAGATGTCGCGTCATTCATACATGCGAGAAGCGGTACGATTTTGGAAACTCTCCTCAACAGGCTGAAGGCAGTCGCAGAGCCAACCCGGCTTCGCATTCTGTCAATATGCATGCAGGGCGAACTTACCGTCAGCGAGCTCACGCATATCCTGGCGCAAAGCCAGCCGCGGGTTTCCCGGCATTTGAAACTGCTCTGCGATGCGGGACTCCTGAACCGGTTTCAGGAAGGCGCCTGGGTGTTCTACCGTCTGGCCGACCGGACCGGGTCGCGGGCCAGCGCATTGTCGCAACATATCGTCGGCCTTATCCCGGAGAACGACCCGCAGCTGCGTCGGGACATGCAGCGGCTGGCGAATGTCCGCCGTGCCCGGCAGGATGCGGCAGATGCCTATTTTCGGGAAAACGCCCGCGAATGGGATGAAATCAGAACAATGTATGTCGATGACGTCGAGGTCGAGACGATGCTGCTGGAGGTCCTGCCGCACCGTCGCGATCAGCGGATGATCGACATCGGCACCGGGACGGGGCGTGTTCTGGAATTGTTCGGCCCGCGAGTTGCGCAAAGCGTCGGTGTCGATTTTTCGCGTGAAATGCTTGCCCTTGCCCGGTCGCGCCTCGATACGCTCGATCTCCGCGGATGCCAGGTGCGGAAGGGCGATATGTACCAGTTGCCGGTAGAAGATGCCGGATTCGACATCGCGACCCTGCATCTGGTCCTGCACTACGCGGACGACCCGGCGGCGGCCATACTTGAAGCTGCGCGGGTGCTTGCGCCCGGCGGGACACTTGCAATCGTGGATTTTGCGCCACACGAGATCGAGGAACTGCGTGAAAGTCATGCGCATCGCCGGCTCGGATTCGGTGACGATGAAATTGCAGACATGTTTTCGCAGAGCGGGTTACGGACCACTGGTCTGCATTCACTGCCGGGTCATCCGCTCACGGTCAAAATCTGGATCGGCCAGAAACCCCATAAAAACCTGCCCGTCGGCATCGCGCCGAGCGGCATAAACCCTGATGAACTGATTTCCCCATGATAAATGCGACCCCTGAGAACCTATTTTCCGCGCCGTCGGCGGCGGCCGGCGATCTGAAGATTTCTTTCGAATTCTTCCCGCCGAAAACAGATTCCATGGCAGCTACGCTGTGGCACTCCGTCGAGCGTCTGGAGCCCCTTCAGCCCCGGTTTGTGTCCGTTACCTACGGTGCCGGCGGCACGACACGGAACCGTACCCATAACACCGTGGCGCGGATCAATGCCGAAACGTCGCTCTCGGCGGCGGCGCATCTAACCTGCGTCGGTGCCACCCGGGAAGAAGTGGACAGTGTAGCGGAACGGTACTGGGCGGACGGCATTCGCCACATCGTCGCGTTGCGTGGCGATGCACCCGACGATGCAGACGGCTACGCGCCTCATCCCGGCGGCTATGCCTATGCGTCGGATCTTGTCAAAGGCCTGCGCGATGTCGCCGATTTCGAAATCAGCGTTGCCGCCTATCCCGAAACCCATCCGGCCGCCGCCAGCGTGTCGGACGATCTCGACAACCTGAAGCGGAAGCTCGACGCCGGTGCGACCCGGGCGATAACGCAGTATTTCTTCGATGTCAGGGTTTATCTCGATTTTATCGAACGTGTGCGCAAGGCGGGGATCGATGTCGAAATTGTGCCCGGTATTCTGCCGGTGACGAATTTTGCACAGGTCGTAAAATTCAGCGCGATGTGCGGTACGACCGTGCCCGACTCAATGGCCCGTCTGTTCGAAGGCCTTGACGACGATCCTGACACCCGGCGCCTTGTCGCGGCCACAGCGGCGGCAGAGCAATGCCGCCTGCTCGAGGCCGAGGGCGTCGACGCATTTCATTTTTACACTCTCAACCGCGCAGAACTGTCTTATGCGATCTGCCACATTCTCGGCGTCCGTCCCGAGGCCCAGGAGCGTTCCGAGAGTTTCGAGAGCCAACGGCAGGAGTCCAGGGCATGAAAATCAATTCCAACGAAATCCTGCGCGAAGCGGCTGACTTCGGACGCGGCGTCTCGGTCGAAAATCCGACTTTCCGTCAGCCCGACCGCACGGAAGAGCTTCGCGCGCTTCTCGAAAACCGCATTCTGGTGATCGACGGTGCCATGGGCACCATGATCCAGGCCTGCAAACTGGAAGAGGCGGATTACCGGGGAAAACGATTTGCGGACCACCCCTTCCCGCAGAAGGGAAACAACGATCTGCTGACCCTGACGCAGCCCGGCGTGATCGAAGGTATCCATCGGGCGTTCCTGACATCCGGCGTTGATATTCTGGAGACCAACACCTTCAATTCCTCCGCCATCGCGATGGCGGATTACGGCCTCGAAGGTCACGTCTACGAGCTGAATTTCGCGGCGGCGCAACTTGCCCGGAAAGTCGCCGACGATGTATCGGCGGAGACACCCGACAAGCCCAGATTCGTCGCCGGCGTGATCGGGCCGACGAACCGGACATCGTCCATTTCGCCAGACGTAAACGATCCGGGGTTTCGCAACACAAGTTTCGGTGAACTTGTCGATGTGTATACCGAATCCGTAACCGGGCTGGTCGATGGCGGCGCCGACCTGATTTTGATTGAAACGGTCTTCGATACGCTGAACGCCAAAGCGGCGATATTCGCAATCCTTCAATACTTCGATACCACGGGGCTTAAACTCCCCATATTTATTTCCGGCGCGATCACCGATGCCAGCGGTCGGACCCTGACGGGCCAGACCACGGAAGCATTCTGGAATTCGATCGCCCATGCCGAACCGCTGGTGGTGGGACTGAACTGTTCGCTCGGGGCGAAGGAACTGCGACCCTATCTGCAGGAACTGTCCCGCATCGCCGGGACGTTCGTATCGTGTCACCCCAATGCGGGGCTGCCCAACGCGTTTGGCGAATACGACCAGACACCGGAAGAAATGCAGGAAATTCTCGGCGAATTCGCCAGGGAGGGTCTCGTCAACCTGATCGGCGGCTGCTGTGGCACGACCCCCGATCATACGAAGTTGCTGGTTGAGAACGTTGCGGCCCATCCGCCGAGGGAAATTCCCGAGATCGAGCCGCGCTGCCGGCTGAGCGGGCTGGAGCCGCTGAATATCGGGCCGGATACACTGTTCGTGAATGTCGGCGAACGGACCAACGTTACCGGGTCCGCCCGGTTTGCGAAGCTGATCAAGGAAGGCGATTTCGACACTGCGCTCGACGTCGCACGCCAGCAGGTCCTGAACGGCGCCCAGATCATCGACATCAATATGGATGAAGGACTGATCGACTCAGAGGCGGTCATGGTGCGCTATCTTAACCTGCTTGCCGCCGAACCGGATATTTCGCGCGTGCCGGTCATGATCGATTCGTCGAAATGGACCGTGATCGAGGCGGGTCTGCGCAGCGTTCAGGGCAAGTGTGTCGTCAATTCGATCAGCATGAAGGAGGGCAAGGACGCCTTTCTTGCGCAGGCCAAGCGTGTGCGCTGGTACGGCGCGGCCGTGGTTGTGATGGCGTTCGATGAAGACGGGCAGGCGGACACCGCCGACCGGAAGGTCGAAATCTGCGCCAAATCCTACGACCTGCTGGTCAACGAGGCAGGCTTCGCGCCGCAGGACATCATTTTCGATCCGAATATCTTCGCGGTTGCAACCGGGATCGAGGAACACAACAATTATGCACTCGACTTTATAGAGGCGACCGCGCGCATCAAGGAACAACTGCCGCACGTGCATGTGTCGGGCGGGCTCAGCAATATCTCGTTCTCGTTCCGCGGCAACGATCCTGTGCGCGAAGCCATGCATTCGGCATTCCTGTATCACGCTATCCGCGCCGGCATGGATATGGGTATCGTCAATGCCGGTCAGTTGACGGTGTATGCCGATATCCCGCCCGATTTCTGCGAACTGGTTGAAGACGTGTTGCTGAACCGACGCGACGATGCGACCGAGCGTCTGGTCGACGCCGCAGAATCCTTCAAGGGTGAAAAGAAAGTACGCGTCGAAGACCTGTCATGGCGGGAAAACCCGGTGGGCGAGCGTCTGACCCACGCGCTGGTCAACGGCATTGCCGACTATATTCTCGAAGATACCGAAGCGGCCCGGCTCGAGGCCGACCGACCGCTTCACGTCATTGAGGGCCCGCTGATGGATGGCATGAACGTGGTCGGCGATCTGTTCGGCGGCGGCAAGATGTTTCTGCCCCAGGTCGTGAAAAGCGCGCGCGTGATGAAACAGGCTGTCGCCTATCTGATTCCCTTTATCGAAGACGACAAGCGCGAAGGCGATGTCGACAAGGCAAAGGGCAAGATCCTGATGGCGACCGTCAAGGGCGATGTCCACGATATCGGCAAGAACATCGTGGGCGTGGTGCTGCAATGTAACAATTACGACGTGATCGATCTGGGCGTGATGGTGCCGTCGCAGAAAATCATCGAGACGGCGCGGGCCGAAAACGTCGATATCATCGGGCTGAGCGGACTGATCACGCCGTCGCTGGATGAAATGGTGCATGTCGCGGCCGAAATGGAGCGCGAAGGGTTCTCCATTCCGTTGCTCATCGGCGGGGCGACGACATCCAAGGTCCATACCGCCGTCAGGATCGAGCCGGCATATTCGGGCCCGACCGTCCATGTGCTCGATGCATCGCGCGGTGTCGGTGTCGCTTCCAGCCTTCTCAGCGACGATCAGAAGGCGGCATTCATCGAAAAAACCCGCGCCGAGAACGAGGACGCGCGGCGGCGGCACGTGGCCAAGGACAGTGCCGCGCGCGCCGTTACGCTGGACGAGGCGCGGCAGAACAAGGTCGATATTCAATGGGCCGACTGGAAACCTGTAAAGCCGGTTCAGCCGGGAATCCACGTGCTCGACGATTATTCGCTCGCCGAACTGCGCGAGCGCATCGACTGGACGCCGTTCTTCAGGGCGTGGGAACTGGCCGGCACCTATCCCGCGATTCTGGACGACGACATCGTCGGCGAAACCGCGTCGGCGCTTATGGACGATGCGGAGCAGATGCTGGACCGTATTATCGACGAAAAATGGCTGACGGCGCGGGGTGTGTTCGGGCTCTTTCCCGCTAATTCGGATGGGGCAGAAACCATCGATATCTATACCGACGAAAGCCGCACCGAGGTCGCGTCGCAATTCCATACGATCCGGCAGCAAATCCGGAAGGACAATGGTAAGGGCAGGACGCGCCCCAATTTCGCCCTGGCCGATTTCGTCGCGCCGGCGGAAACCGGGATCGGCGACTATATCGGTGGCTTCGCGGTGACCGCGGGAATCGGTATCGATGCGCATGTCGCCCGTTTCGAGGCGAAAAACGACGATTACAACGCCATCCTTCTCAAAGCCCTGGCGGACCGCCTGGCGGAAGCCTTTGCGGAACGCCTGCACGAACGGGTCCGCAAGGAATTCTGGGGATATGCGCCGTCGGAAGGACTTGGGAACGAAGACCTGATCAAGGAAGCCTATCAGGGCATTCGCCCGGCACCCGGATACCCCGCCTGTCCCGATCACACGGAAAAGGAAGGCCTGTTTAAACTGCTTGGGGCGACCGATGCGGTGGGAATAGAACTGACGGAAAGCTATGCGATGCTGCCGACCGCCGCGGTGTCCGGATACTACATCGCGCATCCGGATGCCCGGTTCTTCGGAACCGGAAAAATTGCAAAAGACCAGGTCGTGGATTATGCACAGCGCAAGGGGATGGATGTCCCGACGGTCGAACGCTGGCTGGCGCCCATTCTCGGCTACGAAAGATAAATGTCGATGAGGGCGAAATCGTGCAATCCCCGGACGTCAGGCTCCTTATAAACACAGCTCTGGAAGCCGGCCACGGCGCACTTTCCGAATATGACAGCAAGCGGGTGCTTGCGGGCTACGGCGTGCCGGTAACCCGGGAAACGCTTGTCGATACAGCGGTCGCTGCCGTGGCGGCGGCGGAAGCGCTCGGCTATCCGGTCGTTCTCAAGGGCTGTGCGCCGAACCTGAAGCGCAAAACCGAGGCGGGCCTTGTTGTCGTCGGTCTTGCATCCGGGCAGGATGTAACTGACGCGTTCGATACGCTGTCCGGCCGTGCCGGTCACGGTTTCAAGGGCGGATACCTGGTCCAGGAAACGGTCAGGGGCAGCCGCGAACTGATGATCCGCATGACCCGGGACGACCAGATGACCCCCTCGGTGACATTCGGTATTGGCGGTATTTATACCGAGGTGCTTGACGACGTTTCGGTACGGTCGGCGCCGTTGAGCCTGGCGGATGCGCACGACATGATGGACGAAATTCGCGCGGCGCGTATTCTCGATGCGGTGCGCGGTATGGCGCGGGTCGACAGGGCGGCGCTTGCCCGTGTGATTATCTGTGTCAGCGAAGCGGCGATCGCGAACCCCGAAATTGCAGAGATCGACATAAACCCGCTCATTATCAATGGCTCGAAGCCGGTCGCGGCCGACGGCCTGATTGTTCTGAAGGCGGCGGCGCAAAGTGCTGGAGACACAAAATGACAGACGATACGGGGCTCTCCGAAATCTGGCGGGAATCTGTTCGCAGCGAGTGGTGCGACTTTAACAACCATCTCAATCTGGCCTATTACATTCTGATCTTCGACCATGCGACGGACGTGTTTCACAACAGCCTCGGGCTGAATGAAACCTATCGGACGGAAACGGGTTGTTCGACCTTTGCGGTCGAATCCCATGCCTTATACCTCGCCGAAGTCCACCAGGGCGACGAAGTGTTCGTTACGACGCAGCTTCTCGATCACGATGAAAAGCGCCTCCATTATTTCCACCGCATGTATCACGCGGAAAAGGGCTTTTTGTCCGCGACGAACGAACTCATGACGGTTCATATCGACATGGGCATCCGGAAGGTCGCGCCCATGCCCGCCGGTATACGGGACAAGGCGACGGCCCTGTATGGCGAACACCGGAATTTGCCGGTCCCAGATCAACGATGCGCGGCGATGGGTATTCGCCGCAAATAGGCCGGGGCATGGCAATTTGAGCTTTTCGCATACCGTCCGGCGGGATACACCTATCAGAATGGCTTCCAGGTATTTGAATCCGATACCCTATTCCGATCGCCGCCGGCCGGCCGGTCCGGGCGGCGCCGTATGAGCGGCGCGCCGTTTTTCGATCCTGTATACAGGTTTGCCCGAAACCGGCAGCTTATCCTCATTCTGCTGGCCGTCATCACGGGGTCCGCGGCGGCCCTCGGTGCAATCGTCTTCCGGGAAGCCGTGGTGCTGGCACAGTCCGTCCTGTTCGGCGCCTCGCTCGAAAAAATGTCCGGTGTTGTCGGCCTGCTGCCGGACTGGCAGATCGTCCTGGTGCCGACGGCCGGCGGGTTGCTTGTTGGATTGATGATCCGGTACCTGATGCCTGGACGGCGCAACCGGGCTGTCGCGGACGTCATGGAAGCGGCGGCACTGCGATCGGGGGCTATCCCGCTCCGGGAAGGTCTGGGCGCCGCGGTTGTGAGCGCTACGTCGATCAGTGTCGGGGCGTCGGTCGGGCGTGAAGGCCCTGTCGTCCATCTGGGGGCGACCCTGTCGTCCTTCGTCGCGACCAGGCTGCGGCTGAGCCGGTCCCAGGCAGTCACGCTGCTGGGCTGTGGCGTGGCCTCGGCCGTTGCTGCGTCCTTCAACGCGCCGATTGCCGGCGTGTTTTTTGCGCTTGAGGTCGTCATTGGCCATTACGCGCTGAGCGCTTTTGCGCCCATCGTGATTGCCGGTGTCACGGGAACCATTATTTCCCGGGTATATTTCGGCGATTTCCCGGCCTTTATCATCCCGGGGCAGTCCATCGTGTCTTTCTGGGAATTCCCTGCATTTGCACTGCTCGGGGTCGTCTGTGCGCTGTCCGCGATTATCCTGCTGCGGTCCATCGAATTTGCGAGCGACGTTATCGACAAAATTCCCGTGCCCCAATGGCTAAAACCCATGGGCGGGGGGCTGTGTGTCGGGATTATTGCACTGGCCTTTCCCCAGGTGCTTGGCGTCGGGTACGAGGCCACCGATATTGCGCTGAAGGGCCAGTACGACCTGGCGATCCTGGTGGCCCTGATCGCGGCAAAAACCGCCGCGACCGCAATCTGTATCGGTGCCGGCTTCGGCGGCGGGGTGTTCAGTCCGTCTATGTTTATCGGGGCCATGGTCGGGGGTGCGTTCGGCATCATCGCAACGCAGCTTTTCCCGGATCTTTCTTCGGGGCATTCGGCCTATACCCTTGTCGGGCTGGGTGCTGTCTCGGGCGCCGTGCTCGGCGCGCCGATTTCCACCATTCTCATAGTGTTCGAGCTCACTGCCGATTACGCGCTGACCATCGCGGTGATGATGGCGGTGGTAATCGCGACCGTCATTACGCAGCAGGTGCGGGGGAATTCCTTCTTCACCTGGCAGCTCGAGCGGCGGGGGGTCAATATCAAGGGGGGGCGCGAGTCCGGCCTGATGGCGACCACACGCGTTTCCGACGTCATGAGTCACCAGTTTACACCGGTTGCGCAGTCGCTGAATATCAACGGTGTCCGCGAAAAACTGCTTACCGCTCCCCATGGCGAGCTTTTCGTGGTCGATGACGACGGCGCGCTGTCGGGGACGATTACCCTTGCGGATATGTCGGACAGCGCTTTCGATCATTCTCTCGACGATGTGGTCAATGCCCGGGACATCGCGCGTCTGCACCCGCCGTCGCTCGCCGCAGGCGACACGCTCGAACACGCCCTCAAGATGATGCAGGACACCGGCGAAGAGCATGTCGCCATCGTTCAGGACCGCGAGACGCGAAAACTGGTCGGTTTCCTGCACGAAATCGACGTCATGCTGATCTATAACCGTGCGCTGCTCGACGCCCGGCGTGAAGAACGCGGGGAAATCTGACGGGGTCTTCGCGGGGCCGGGGTCAGCTCTTCAGATCGAGCATCGAGATTCCGTCGCAGCCGCGCTCGAAGGCGCCGATCATCAGGTTTCGGGCATGATTACGGAGGTCGTTCTTTTCGATCCCTTCCGGGGTTTTGTCTTCCCGGACCGCCATTCCCGCGAGGGTTCCGAGAAGCAGGTGGAGATCAGACGTCGACAGACCCTCGTCCTTGAGGGATTCCATGATCGCCGTGCTCCATGTCGCCGCCCGTGCCCGTCGTTCCGGCGGTATCTGGCTAAACAGGGATTCCGCAAGGGCTTCGCAGGCGGTGAGATAACTCGATAGCTGGGGTAAACTGGAAGAATCCGGCATTTGATTCATTACCTATGAAATTGTTCCGGGGAT
>CAXBCP010000019.1:0-91325 GCA_963974055.1 uncultured Rhodospirillaceae bacterium | reverse complement strand
GCGGGCCGGAAGACGACACCGAAAACGATGAGGCGTCCGAGCGCGAAGCACATACCGGGTGACAAGGAGGCACAGGGACATTCTTCGTTTGCTATTGCGAGCCTGTCGCAATAGCTTTCGCCCGGTATGAACATCCAGACACACGTTGGCCAATCGGGCTCGGGGCTATCGGTATCCGGTCTCAGTCATGACTATGGCGCGCGGCCCGTCCTCCGGGATATCAATCTGGAAGTCGGTCCCGGTGAAATTTTGTGTCTTCTGGGTCCGTCGGGATGCGGAAAGACAACGACGCTTCGCCTGATCGCCGGTCTGGAGGAACTCCAGTCGGGCAGAATTGCCTGGAACGAAGACGTTCTGGCCGATGCCACGCGCTGTGTGCCGCCTGAACACCGGCATGTGAGCCTGCTTTTCCAGGATTTTGCGCTGTTTCCGCATCTGACCGTGGCCGAAAACGTTGCCTTCGGCCTCACCGATTTGAATTCGGCGGAGCGCGATGAACGCGTCCGGAACGTGTTGGAGCAGGTCGGTATGCTCGGATACGCTGCGACCTACCCCCATTTTCTGTCCGGCGGCGAACAGCAGCGGATTGCGCTGGCCCGGGCGCGTGCGCCGCGGCCCCGCATTTTCCTGCTGGATGAGCCGTTTTCCAATCTCGACACAAGGTTGAGAAACCAGCTCCGAGATTTGTGCCTGCATGTCCTGAAGAAGTCGAATTCCTCGTCCGTAATCGTGACCCACGACGCCGAGGAAGCGATGTTCATGGGCGACAAGGTGGCGGTGATGCGGGATGGCGCGATCGTTCAGGTGGGGCCACCCGAGGAGCTGTATTTCCGGCCTGTCAACGCGTTCGTCGCCGGTCTGTTCGGCGAAGTAAACGAAATCAAGGGCCGCGTGGTCGATGGGCATGTGCTGACGCCGATCGGGCGGATTTGCGCGCCCGATCTGTCGAACGGCGCCGAAGTCGATGTGCTGGTGCGCCCCGAGGCACTGAAAATCAGCCAGAATCCGGACAATACGTCGGTCGCGAGCGTGATCACGTCGCGTCTGCTCGGGCGCTCCAGTCTGCTCCATCTGAGCGTCGCAAACGGGGAACCGGGCGGACTGCACCTTCATTCCCGGGTGCCGGGCCGGGTGCTGCCGGAAGAGGGCGCAACGGTGGGAATTACGCTGGATGAGCAAAATGTGTTTGTTTTTCCAATGGAATAGAGCGCTTTGCTGACCGTTTCCGTTGCGGCGGCGACGCCTTTCTGCGATTATCCGCGCCACATCAACTGGATTAGACAGGAGTGTCTCTCATGGGGGCCTTCAGTATTTGGCACTGGATCATCGTTTTGGTCGTCGTGCTCGTGCTCTTCGGCGGCGGCGGCAAGCTCTCCCGTATCATGGGAGACGCCGCGCGCGGCATAAATGCATTCAAGAAAGGCCTTAAGGACGACAAGGCCGAGGGCGACGATGCGACGGTCGCGACGCCTGAAAAATCTCTTAAATCGGACAGCGGCGATGCCGTTTCGGACGGAGTCAAGAAAGACGAAGCGGCAAAGAGCTGACGCTACGCCTTTATGTGATTTATTGAAGAAGGGCGCGCACCGCCATGTTTGACATCGGCGGATGGGAATTCCTCCTCATTGGCATTCTGGGGATCATCATTATCGGTCCCAAGGAACTGCCCGGTGCAATCCGGACGGTCAGCATGTTCGTGCGCCGTGCGCGGGGACTTGCACGGGATTTCCAGTCGGGGCTGGAGGATATGGCCCGCGAAGCCGAACTCGATAAACTTACCGACGACCTTACGGGAAAGTCAGATCCGGACTCGGCGATCGGCGGCCTGCGTAAGGAACTCGAGGACGCGGTCGACCCCGAGGGTAAAATCCGCGAGTCCATGGAATATTCGTCCGACTGGAAGGACGACGACCTGATCGATTACGACGATCCGGAATTTGCGGAAGACAACAAGATGCATTCCGTCGACGGCAAAGACGATACGTCCGGCGCCAAAGACGGAACATCGTCTGAAACCGCAGACGAGAGCGCGGTGAACGCTGAGGTTCCACCGAAGGATAGCGCCGGCGGGGATACGGCTTTGCCGGAGCAGAAAACGGAAAAACCGTCATGAGCGAGCGCGTGAACGATGCCGGTGATCCGGACGATGCAATCGGCGACGATGACGATCATGAAAAGAAAATGCCGCTTCTCGACCATCTGGTCGAATTGCGGACGCGGCTTCTCTACAGCTTCGCGACTTTCCTGGTCATGTTTCTCGTCAGCTTCGTCTTCGCGCAGGAGATCTACGATTTCTTCGTAAGGCCCCTGGCGACCGCTATGGAGGGCCGGCAGGGCGCCCGGATGATCTTTACCGCCCTGTACGAGCCGTTTCTGGCGCAGATCAAGGTTGCGTTTTTTACCGCCCTGTTCCTCGCTTTTCCGGTCATATCGATGCAGATGTGGATGTTTATCGCGCCGGGTCTTTACCGCGACGAAAAAAAAGCCTTCCTGCCGTTCCTGCTGGCGACGCCGGTTCTGTTTTTCCTGGGCGGCGCGCTGGTTTACTATTTCATCATGCCGCTGGCCTGGGAGTTTTTCCTCAATTTTCAGACGGCGGGCGGCGAAGGCACGCTGCCGGTGCAGGTGGAGCCCAAGGTCGATCAGTACCTGTCGCTTGTATTGCGGCTGATATTCGCATTCGGGCTGGCTTTCGAACTGCCGGTTCTGCTGATGCTGCTTGCCCGGGCAGGGATCGTGACGTCGGCCGGGCTGGCCGCGAAAAGGCGTTACGCTATCGTGGGCGTGTTCATTATGGCGGCTGTGTTGACCCCGCCCGACGTCATCAGCCAGATCGGGCTGGCGATTCCGATTCTCATCTTGTACGAGGTGTCCATCGTCGGGGCCCGGATGATTGAAAAGAAACGGGCGCAGAAAAATGACGAAGACGATCCGGACGAAGCGGATGCGGAGCCCGACTCCCGCGCCTGACGGTCGTCACAAGCAACGAGAATTATAGACAATGCACGACATCAGATGGATCCGTGAAAACCCCGATGCGTTCGACAGCGGCCTCGCGCGCCGGAAAATGGCGCCCGCGTCGGCGGACGTCCTGGCGGTCGACGCCGATAACCGGGCGATTACGACCGAACTGCAGGAGCTTCAGACCCGTCGCAACGACGCTTCCAAACAGATCGGCGTGCTCAAGGGCAAAGGCGAGGACGCCGCCGGCCTGATGGCCGAAGTCGCGGAAATCAAGGACCGGATGGCGGTGCTGGAAGACCGCCAGAAAGAGACCGCCGGCGCAATCCGTGCGTCTCTCGAAGGGATTCCGAACATTCCGGCAGACGATACGCCCGAAGGCGCGGACGAGGACGACAATGTCGAAATCCGCCGGGTCGGGGAAATGCCGTCCTTCGATTTCGACGTACGCGACCATGTCGATCTCGGCGAGGCGCTGGGACTGCTGGATTTCGAGTCGGCATCGAAGCTGTCCGGATCGCGGTTCGTGGTCACCAGGGGCGCGCTTGCGCGCATGGAGCGCGCGCTCGCATCCTTCATGCTGGACCTGCACACCGACGAATTCGGCTATACCGAGGTCAACCCGCCGCTTCTGGTTCGTGACGAGGCGGCCTACGGCACCGGTCAGTTGCCAAAGTTCGAGGAAGACCTGTTTCGCACCACAACCGATCACTGGCTGATCCCGACAGCGGAAGTGCCCCTGACCAACCTTGTTGCCGGCGATATTCTGGATAACGCGGAACTGCCGCTACGATTTACGGCCCATACGCCGTGTTTCCGCTCCGAAGCGGGGGCTGCAGGCAAGGACACCCGCGGTATGCTGCGCCAGCACCAGTTCACCAAGGTGGAAATGGTCAGCATTTGCCATCCGGATGCCTCCGGCGACGAACACGAACGCATGACCGCCTGCGCCGAGGAAGTTCTTAAGCGGCTCGGGCTGCACTACCGTGTGGTCGTGCTGTCGACCGGCGACCTCGGCTTCTCGGCCCGCAAGACCTATGATATCGAGGTCTGGCTGCCGGGACAGGACCGGTATCGTGAAATCTCGAGTTGTTCGAATTGCGGGGATTTCCAGGCGCGGCGCATGCAGGCGCGTTTCCGCCCCGAGGACCGCAAGGGAACCGACTACGTCCACACGCTGAACGGATCGGGACTCGCGGTCGGCCGCACCCTGATCGCCGTCATGGAAAACTATCAGCAGGCGGACGGGTCCATCCGCGTGCCTGAGGCCCTGCGCCCGTATATGGGCGGGCTGGAGACGATTCCGGCGGGATCTGCCTGATGGACCTGCGCCAGGCCCGGATACTGGTATCCAATGACGACGGCATCAACGCGCCGGGTATCAAGGTTCTGGAGAAAATCGCGAAACGGCTGTCCGACGATGTCTGGGTGGTCGCGCCGGAGAGCGAGCAAAGCGCTTCCGGACATTCCCTGACCCTTACGCTGCCGCTTCGGGTGCGCCGGATTTCGCGCCGTAAATTCGCCGTCAACGGTACGCCGACGGACAGCGTTCTGCTGGGCGTGCAGGAAATCGTCACGGGCAGACGCCCGGACCTTGTGCTGTCGGGCATCAATGCCGGGGGAAATCTGGGGGAAGACATCACCTATTCGGGGACAGTTGCGGCCGCGATGGAAGGCAGGCTTCTGGGAATACCGTCAATTGCCCTCAGCCAGGTCCGTATCTACGGCGAAAGCGTACGCTGGGAGGCGACGGAACATCACGCCGAAGACGTGATCCGGAAGCTGGCCGCCGAAGAATGGCCGCGAAATGTGCTGATGAACGTGAATTTCCCCGATTTGCCGGCCGACGAAGTGGGGCGTACGGAAATCACGGTTCAGGGACGCCGCAAGATCGGCGACGCAATCAGCCGCGGCCGGGATCCCCGCGGGTACGACTATGTGTGGATAGGGACCGACCGCGACGAAGACCCGTCGTTCAAGGGGTCCGACCTGAAAGCGGTCAATGAAGGCCGCATATCAATCACGCCGCTCTGTCTCGATCTGACGCATCGGGGCAGCATGGCACGTCTGCGAAAAGCGTTCCCGTGACCGTCGAAGCGAACTGTATCCGCCTGATCATGGAATTGCGGCGTCAGGGCATCACGGATTCAAGGGTGCTCGGCGCAATCGAGCGGGTGCCGAGAGAAGCCTTCGTGCCGGAAACGTTTCGCGACCAGGCTTATGAAAACATGGCGCTGCCGATCGGCAGCGGGCAGACGATCAGCCAGCCGTCGGTGGTTGCCTTCATGACGCAGGAACTCAGGATCGGCGACCGGATGAAGGTGCTCGAAATCGGTACGGGATCGGGATACCAGGCGGCGGTTCTGGCCAAGCTGTGCCGGCGGCTCTATTCGATTGAGCGCCATCGCGAGCTGTTGCTTGACGCGGAGCGGAAGTTCCGGGAATTACGGATCAACAACATTACGGCAAAGGTCGGCGACGGAACGAAAGGGTGGCCCGAACAGGCGCCGTTCGACCGGATAATCGTCACCGCAGCGGCGACACGCGACGTACCGACCGGCTTGCTGGACCAGTTGGCCCCCGACGGCATCATGATCGCCCCGATGGGGGATACTGCGCGGGACCAGCATCTCTATCGCTTTACCTTCGGCGAGGACGGGGAATTGAAGCGCGAGAAAATGTGGCCGGTTCGTTTCGTGCCATTGATCGGTGACGATGAGGCGAAAGCTTCTGGTTGATGTTGCCACGGACCGAACCTAGTTTGTCGGTGATGTATCGGAACACGTTTTCAGATCGCAGGATTGCCGTCTTCGGCCGCTTTGGACTGGTCGTCGGGCTGATGCTTGTTCTGGCCGCCTGCGGTCAGCAACGCTTCGGCCAGGCGCCCGTCGTGAACGGGGCGACGGGCGAACGCGTCGGGGCGGCTTCGGGACCGGCGGCCCGCGGGGGAACGGTCACCGTACGGAAAGGCGATTCTCTCTATAAAATTGCGAAACGAAGCAGCGTCGGTCTGCGGGCGATGATCGATGCAAACAACCTGAAACCGCCCTACACGATTTATCCGGGACAGAAGCTTCAACTGCCGAATACCGGGGTTCACGTTGCGGTACGGGGCGACACCATCTATCAGATTGCGCAGCGATACGGCACGGAACCGGGTACGCTCGTCCGCATCAACCGCATTCCGCCGCCATACCGCCTGCTGCCGGGGCAGCGGATCGTCCTGCCGACGGGGAAACCCGGTGCGACGGTAGCGAACGCATCTGCCGGACAACAGACGACCGGAACTGTTCGCGCTCCGACCGGGACCAGCCGCGGCGCTGTTTCAGCCAACCGCGCGGCGAAAAGCGTCCCGCCGCCATCGCGGGCGGTTCTGCCGTCGGAAAGAGCCGTCGCGAAGCGGGCGCCTCCGACATCGCGGGCGGTCAAGCCACCGCCGGCGAGCCGTGGCGGCTTTATCTGGCCGGTCAGCGGCAGGCTGCTGTCGAAGTTCGGCGCACTGGGGAAGGGGCTTCAGAATGACGGAATCAATATTCTCGCCCGCCGCGGTACCCCGGTGCGGGCCATACAGACCGGGGTTGTCGCCTATTCGGGCAACGAGCTTCGCGGCTTCGGAAATCTGTTGCTGATCAAGCATTCCGGGGGCTGGATATCCGCCTATGCCCACAACGACCAGCTGCTGGTGAAGACCGGGCAAACCGTGACGCGCGGTCAGGTGATTTCACGCGTCGGCAGCACCGGCAGCGTCGATAAACCCCAGTTGCATTTCGAACTGCGCCGCGAAAACCGGGCGGTCGATCCGGAACGGTATCTCGGGCGCCGCACCGCCGGCCTGATGCAGGCGCCTGTCGTTAACTAGCTTTTTCTAGTCGAGGGTCTTTTTCTGCCGGCCCGCGAGGTCCTGGATATACTGCCACGCGACGCGCCCCGACCGGGCGCCGCGCGTCATCGACCACTCGATCGCTTCGGCGCGCAGGGTTTCCCGATCTATTTCGAGCCCGTAGCGCGCTACGTAACGGTCGAGAATCTCGAAGAACGTATCCTGATCGCAGTTGTGAAAACCGAGCCACAGGCCGAACCGGTCCGAAAGGGAGACCTTTTCCTCGACCGCTTCGCCCGGATTGATGCCGGTGGAACGTTCGTTGTCGATCATGTCCCGCGGCATCAGGTGCCGCCGGTTGGATGTCGCGTAGAACAGGACGTTTTTCGGGCGTCCTTCGATGCCGCCTTCGAGCATTGCCTTGAGCGACTTGTATGTCGTGTCGTCTGCATCGAACGAAAGATCGTCGCAGAACAGGATGAATTTCCGTTCGCTGTCGCGGAGAACCGATAACAGCCGGGGCAGGGACGAAAGGTCTTCCCGGTGGATCTCGACCAGAACCAGAACACCGCCGGTTTCCGCAGCGATTGTGCCGTGAACGGCCTTAACCAGCGAACTTTTGCCCATCCCGCGAGAGCCCCATAACAGGGCGTTGTTCGCGGGATAGCCCTCGGCGAAGCGGCGGGTGTTTGCCAGCAGTGTATCGCGCGACCGGTCGATTCCGACCAATTGTTCGATATCGAGGCGATTTATCTCGGTAACAGGGTCCAGGCGGCCCGATTCCGCGTGCCAGGTGAAGGCGTCGGCGCCCGGCGGGATGTCGGTCGTTGCCGAATGCGGTGCCAGACGGTCCAGCGCATCGGCTATCCGGGTCATCAATTCGCGGGTCTGGGCATCGGTCATTGGCTGAAATATCGTTCAGGGAAAAGGGCGGCGGACCCTATCATAAAGACGTCTACCGTCAATTGCCGACGGTTGGGTGCGTGGAAGAGGTTGCAAGCTGTTGACGGACCGTTATATTCCGCAAACTTTCAGTCAATGGGGAGAACACGATGTTTGTTTCACCGGCCTGGGCACAGGGTGCCGGCGGGGGTGGCCTAGACGGCCTCGGGGGACTTCTCCCACTCGTTCTTATTTTTGTCGTTTTCTATTTCCTGCTCATCCGTCCGCAGCAGAAAAAAGCCAAGGAGCATCGCGAGACGCTCGCCAACCTGCGCCGCGGCGACAAGGTCGTCACCAATGGCGGTCTGATCGGCACGATCACGCGGGTGCCGAACGACAACGAGCTTATCGTTGAAATCGCCGACGGTGTGAAAGTGCGCGTTCTGCGCGGCATGATCGCCGAAAGCCTCAGCAAATCGGACCCGGTGCCGGCCAAGTCGAAAGACAAGGATCAGGATCAGGACCAGGACGACGACGATGACGGCGCCGACGATCAGGACGATCAGGATAAAGAAGAGTCCGAAACCAAATCCTGACGACCGTCCCGTTTCCGTAACCTTCAACCGGTAAAGCATTCTCGCGCATGGTTTATTTCGCTAAGTGGAAGATCGTTCTGGTCGCAATCGTTTGCGTCCTGGGGATCGCGTCGGCATTCCCCAACTTCCTTAGCGAGGAAGACGCTACGGCGCTCCCGGGTTTTCTGCCGAACAAGCAGATAAATCTCGGGCTCGACCTGCAGGGCGGCTCGCATCTGTTGCTGGAGGTCGATGTTGCGTCGGTTCTGCTGCAGCGGCGCGAAGGGATGGTCGATTCCATCCGCGACGGTCTGCGCCGTGGCACGCCCCGCATCGGTTATCGGCGGCTGGGCGTCCGTGGAGAATGCGTCGGCTTCGACCTGCTGAGGGAAGAGGATCTCGATCCCGCGCGCCGCATTGTTCGCGACCTCGAATCGAACACGTTCGATCCGACGCTCGATATCACGACAGACGGGCTTTCGATTACAGTATGCGCCACGGAAACCGGCAGCCGGGAGGCCGTGAGTTCGGCCGTGCAGCAGTCGATTGAGATCGTGCGCCGCCGGATCGACGAGCTTGGTACACGCGAACCGACGATCCAGCGCCAGGGAGCGGACCGCATTCTGGTTCAGGTTCCCGGTCTCGACGATCCCGAGCGCCTGAAAGCGCTCATCGGGACGACCGCGAAGATGACGTTCCATCTGGTCGACCAGAGCAATTCCGCTGCGGCGAGCTGCGGCCCGGGCCGCCGTCGCCCGCCGGGGACGGTCTGCCTGCCATCCGTCGAGGACAGGGATGTCAATAACGAGCCGATCATGTACCTGGTGAAGCGCCGGGTGATGGTCGACGGCGAAAACCTGGTCGATGCGCAGGCGACCTTCCAGGACGGCCAGGCCGTTGTTTCGTTCCGCTTCGACGCGGTCGGCGCGCGGCGCTTCGGCGACGTTACCCGGCAGAATGTCGGTCAGCCTTTTGCGATCGTTCTCGACAAAAAGGTGATCAGCGCCCCGGTTATCCGCGAGGCCATTCTGGGCGGCAATGGCATCATTTCGGGCAATTTTACCATCAAGTCGGCGCAGGACCTGTCCCTGCTGCTGCGGGCGGGGGCGCTACCCGCGCCGCTGACCGTTCTTGAAGAACGGACTGTCGGCGCCGAACTGGGCGCGGATTCAATCGCGGCCGGCGAATTCGCCAGCGTGCTGGCGGTCGTTCTGGTTATTATCTTCATGGCAGCCGCCTACGGCATGTTCGGCATCATGGCCGATATCGCGCTGGTCCTGAATATCATCCTGATCACAGCGGTGCTGTCGATGCTGCAGGCGACGCTAACCCTGCCGGGTATTGCGGGGATCGTGCTTACGATCGGTATGGCGGTCGATGCGAATGTTCTGATTTTCGAGCGTATCCGGGAGGAAGCGCGAAACGGGCGAACGCCGATATCGGCCGTGGATTCCGGCTATAGCCGGGCGCTGACGACGATTATCGATGCCAATATCACCACGCTGATTGCCGCGGTTCTGCTGTTCCAGTTCGGGTCCGGCCCGATCAAGGGATTTGCGGTGACGCTGGCCATCGGTCTGCTGACCTCGATGTTCACGGCCATAATGGTGACGCGCATGATGGTCGTGGTCTGGCTGCATCGCCGCCGCCCCAAGAAACTGCCGTTGTAGGGAGAATCCGGATGCGTCTTATCAGCCTTGTCCCGGTCAACACAAAGATCGACTTCATGCGGTTCCGGAAAGTGGCCGCCATTTTGTCGCTCGTGCTCTGCGTTGCGTCCGCGGGCCTGTTCGGCGTGAAGGGGCTGAATTTCGGGATCGATTTCCGAGGCGGAATCCTGATCGAGATCCGCACGGAAGGTCCGGCGAACATGTCCCAGTTGCGGTCGAACCTTAGCGGTCTGGGGCTCGGCGAGGTCCAGCTCCAGGAATTCGGTCAGCCGACCGACGTACTGATCCGGATCGAACGTCAGCCGGGCGGAGAAAAGGCGCAGCTTGAGGCGGTCGAAAAGGCCAAGAACGCACTTGGCGACAAGGTCGACTACAGGCGGACGGAGTTTGTCGGCCCGAAGGTGGGCGGCGAACTGATCGAGGCGGGGATTACCGCTGTCCTGCTCGCGCTTGGCGCGATGCTGGTCTACATCTGGTTCCGGTTCGAATGGCAGTTCGGTGTCGGCGCTGTCATCGCGCTGTTGCATGACGTCATTCTGACCATCGGTGTCTTTGCCTTGCTCGGGCTGGAATTCAACCTGTCTACGGTGGCGGCGATCCTGACAATCGCCGGGTATTCGATCAACGATACCGTGGTGGTCTATGACCGGGTTCGCGAGAACCTGCGGAAGTTCAAGCAGATGCCGCTATACGAATTGCTGAACCTGTCGATCAATTCGACCCTGTCGCGCACGCTGCTGACCAGTGTCACCACGTTGCTGGCGCTGCTCGCATTGTACCTGTTCGGCGGCGAGGTTCTCCGCGGGTTCAGTTTCGCAATGATCTGGGGCGTTATCGTTGGCACCTATTCGTCGATTTTCATCGCGGTCCCGTCGCTGGTTTATATGAACCTGCGCCGGTCGGGGCTGATTGTCGGGGAAAACGACGGCGACGATGCCGCGGAAGCCGGCAAATCCGCCTAGGGCGCTGCCAGTAACCCATGAATGACATTACGCCCCAGGTTCCGCTCGGACGGCAACTGATCCAGGGGTATGGCGGTGGCGGTTTCCGGATTGCCGGTCAGGCCTATAGCGGCTCGGTGATCGTCTGCGCCGACAGGACCTTCGCCTGGCCCGTGACCTCCTTTGAAGATATCTCGGTGGCATCGCTGTCGGACGTTATTTCGATGAGTACGGAGATCGAGGTTCTGCTCATCGGGTGCGGCGCCCGGATGGGAATGCCGAGGGCCGATATCCGTGATGCGCTCAAGGCGCATGCGATCGTTCCGGAATGGATGGATACAGGGGCGGCGTGCCGCACCTTCAACGTGCTGCTTGCCGAGGATCGTGCCGTCGCCGCCGCACTTATCGCTGTCGAATAATCCTTTCCGGTCGTCCGGGCAAAAAAGAAGGGGGCCAAAAGGCCCCCTTCGATCGTTTGCGATATTGCGTGCTCAGAACAGGTTCTGGGCGGATACCATCGCGTAGAGCATCGGTATCGACAGCATCGTGTTGGTCCGGGAGAACAGCATGGCGGTGCGACCCGCTTTCGCTTTCTCGGCGGCTTCGACCTGGACGATGCCAAGGGCCTTTTTCTGGTTCGGCCAGATAATGAACCAGACATTGAACCACATGATCGTGCCGAGCCACATCCCGATACCGATTGCGGTGTGCTTCGGCACGCCGTCATTCAGGCCAATGGTGATCGCGTCTGCGATGTAGCCATTGAGGTAGGCGAGGATCAGGCCGGTGATAAGCGTCGACATGGCGCCCCAGCGGAACCAGAACAGGGCCGCAGGTGCGATGACGCCGGTAATCGCCGGTTTCTGCTCGTCCGGAATTTTCCCCATGTTGGGAATCTGGACGAAGTTGAAATACCACAGAATGCCGATCCACATTACGCCGCTCAGTACATGAAGCCATCTGAACGCGAACGACCACCACGCTTTGTCGAGTGAAAGGCCGGTATTGTGCCAGAGCATCAAAACAATAACGAGCACGACCGCAAGTACGATACCGGCGATTATCGTACTTGTAAGGTCGGAAAGAATTTTAGCCATCGGAGAATCCCTCAAATTTTCAAGCAGTTAGATGCTAACGTTAATAAAACGGGCGTTCAATGACGCTGGAACAGGCTCTCCACGGCTGTTGATCTTCTTGTGAGGTGCTCATTTACCGTTGTTTTTCAAACGGTTAGTTTCTTGCATCAGGGTGGGACTCCGCGCGGGGACGTTCGATGCGAATCAAGTCCGCTATGCCGAAAACGTTATTCTGCGGCTTCTGACTGCGCGACCCGGATAGCCTGGAGTGCCTTGCTGGCGGCTTTGAATCCGGAGCGGACGCTGCCTTCGATCGTTGCTGGCAGGCCTGTATCGGTCCAGTCGCCGGCAAGAAAAAGGTTCCTGATGGCGGTGTCGGTTTGGGGCCTCGCATTCACCTGGGCGGGTGTCTGCGCAAAGGTCGCGCGCTTTTCCTTGATGATCCGCCATGCGGGCATGCGGCCGGCAGAGTTGCCGATCACCTGCGCGGTTTCGGCCCAAAGAATGTTGGCAATTTCCCAGTTCGGCTTTTCGGCGAGCGCATCGCCGGCGCTGATCGTCAGGGAGACGATGTTGTCGCGTACGAACACCCAGTGGGTTTCGCTTTGAAGCGTGCCGACGAACGGCGAATCCCAGGGCAGCGACGGCGGAGCGTCCAGTTTGAAATGGGCATTGACGATCGCCCGGGAGTCCGTCGGCGCCTTCGCGTCGGGCCAGATATCGTTGCAGATTTCGGGAGGCAGGGCGAGAACGACCGCGTCTTCGGGAGCGACCCGCAGCATGCCCTCCGGGAAATAAAGCGAATTGATCCGGTGATCGGTCCATCTCAGGCCGCGCAGCCGCGCCTTGAAGCGAACGTCGGCGCCGGCTTCCGTCAGGTGTTTCAGGGCAGGGGTCACCAGTGCCGCAGAAAGCCCTTTATGGAAGAACCACGGACGGCAGGAGACTTCGCCCTTCATGAAGGTTTCCTTCACGACGGTCCAGAGAAGCTGTGCGGACGCCTCCGACGCGTCGGTATTGAGCGCGGCGCGGCACAGTGGCTGCCAGAGAGTGTCGTAGAGGATGGACTCCGCCCCGACAGCGGACAGCACCGTATCCTGTTTGCCGGCGCGTCTAAGCCTGTAGACCTGCTTCAGGTAATCCCGGGGTTTCGTGCCGGGAATGCGCCGGTCTGCCACAAATATCCAGGTGGGAAGAAAACCGCCGCCGGGGCGCACGCGCCATCGTTCGCCGGTTTTCAGATCCAGGAACGGAAACGCTGCCGGCGCGATCTCCCGGATCGTATCCCCTGCGCCGAGATCGGAAAGGTACGCGCGTGTCGATTCATTGGCACCCAGGAGCAGGTGGTTGCCGTTATCGATGACGCATCCGAGACTTTCGTCGTGGAACGAGCGTGCCCTGCCGCCCGCATGGCCGGCCGCCTCGTAAAGCGCGACGTCTACACCCGACAGGGCAGCGCGTGTGGCGCAGGCAAGGCCGGAAATACCGGCGCCTATGACGTGTACAGTGGGCATTCGGACGTTTCTGTCATGAGCATTGTTGACGATGAGGGCGGCGAACTTGTCATGGGGTAGCACGTAAACGCAAGTGTATGGTTAACGAGACGATAAAACGGTCCAGTGCGTTCAGGCGTGCGCTGCGGGATTCGGGATTTCTGTCCTGCAGTTTGGCGATCTGCCGGAATGTCAGTGCCCGTTGCCGGTCGAACAGTTTCCTGAGGCGGGGCGAGGATATCGCGTCGCGGGTACCGGATGCTGCCGCCTGGTGCGCCCGATCCAGCAACGCGCGGTAAACCGGCGCGGTATCCGGCCACGAAAGGCGGCCGCGCTCGATTTGCTGGGTTCGAAGCATATCCCCGGGGACCAGATGCGGATAATGCTGCGCGTTCAAGACGACCGAGACCAGGAACCGGGATATCATCACGCTCTGTATAGCGGGAAGGGCGCCACGGTCCGAGAACGCATCGGCGACCACGGCGCCCGCAGACCCCGCGCCGAACTGTGCCAGCGCCAACAGTTCGCTGACCCGGCCGATTTCCGACCCGGACCCGATTTTTGCGATTGCCTGCATCATGTGATCGACATGGGATTGCTGTTCGGCGGAAAGGCCGGATGTGTCTCCGGCCGCGAGCGCGCGGACCACCCCCGACAGGGCAGATTCGGCGTCGCGGTCTTTGAGTGTCGCGGGCGGCGGCAGCAGGTCGGTTACGAGATTCATTGCAGTATCATAGCCGGGCTCCTGTACGACTCGGAACGGGCTCCTTAGACTATGCCCGCCATGCCGCCTCAGCACAAAACCGAAAGTCATAGAGACTATTGCGCCGACCAGGTGCGGCGCTACGACTATCACCGGTATTTCTCGGCGACCCTGGCGTCCGAGGATGTCCGCCGGGGGCTTCTGGCGCTTTATGCTTTCAATCTGGAGATTGCCGCTACCCGGGAGCGGGTCAGCGAAGCCCTGCTCGGCCAGATGCGGCTCCAGTGGTGGCGCGAAACGCTCGACGGCATATACGGCGGCACTGTCCGCAATCATGCGGTCGTGTCGGAACTCGCCCGCGCCGTGGAGGCGGCGGATCTGCCGCGCGACGGCTTCGACCGGATGATCGACGGCCGCCTGTTCGATCTGGAAGACGAACCGCCCGAGGATGCGAATGCGCTGACCAACTACGTGTCCGCGACGTCGGGAGAGCTTACACGGCTGGCGATGATTATTTGCGGGCGCCGCGATCTTGCCGGAATTGCGGATGCGGCCGGACGTCTCTGGGGGGTAACGGGGCTGCTGCGGGCGCTGCCCCATCATGCCCGGCAGCGAAGGATCTACATACCCCGGACGATCCTGCGCGCGGAGAATGTTTCGCCGGAGGATGTGATCGAACGCACGCGCGGAAAAGACATGACCCCGGCCTTTCGGACCCTGGCGGGGATGGCGACGACGTCGGGCACAGACGATTTGCGCTTTCCCCGGACTGTTGGTCCCGCCGTGTCCTATATCGGGATTGCCCGGCCCTATCTGCGGCGCCTAGAACGGGCCGGGTACGATGTATTCGATAACCGGCTCGAGCCGTCCCGTTTTGCGGCTCAGATGCGCATTTTACGCAGCGCCGTCAGCGGAAAAGTCTGATTATTCCGCGGCGCGTGCGCCGTTCTGCCAGGCGCTCAGGTGGTCGAGCGCCCGGTCGGAATAGCCTTTCTTGCGCTCGCGTCCTTTGACGCGTTTCTCCAGGGCCGGAAACAGACCGAAATTCACATTCATCGGCTGAAAGGTCTCATCGTCGGCGCCGCCGGTAATATGATCGATCAGCGCGCCGAGCGCGGTGGTGACCGGCGGCGGCGTGAAGGTTTCTCCCCGCGTGTCGGCCGCCGCGAACCGGCCGGCAAGCAGGCCCATGGCCGCGCTCTCGACATAGCCTTCGACGCCTGTGATCTGGCCGGCGAAACGGATCCGCGGCATCGCCTTGAGACGGAGTTGCCCGTCCAGCAGGCGGGGAGAGTTAAGGAACGTATTGCGGTGGATGCCGCCGAGCCGGGCAAAGGAGGCGTTTTCAAGCCCCGGGATCATTCTGAAGACACGGGCCTGTTCCGCGTGTTTCAGCTTGGTCTGGAAGCCGACGATATTGTAGAGCGTGCCGAGCATGTTGTCCTGGCGGAGCTGGACGATGGCGTATTCGTGGGCGCCGGTATGGGGGTTGGTCAGGCCGACGGGTTTCATGGGGCCGTAGCGCAGGGTGTCTTCGCCGCGCGACGCCATGACCTCGATCGGCAGACAGCCTTCGAAATAGGGGGTGTTTTCCTCCCATTCCTTGAACTCTGTCTTGTCGCCTTCCTGGAGAGCCGCAAGGAACGCCAGGTACTGTTCCTTGTTCATCGGGCAGTTGATGTAGTCCTTGCCGGTGCCGCCGGGGCCGGGCTTGTCGTAGCGCGACTGAAACCAGGCTTTATCGAGATCGATCGATTCCGTGTAGACGATCGGCGCAATCGCATCGAAAAACGCGAGCGAGTCTTCGCCGGTCAGGTTGCGGATGGCCTCCGCCAGCGGCGCCGATGTCAGCGGTCCGGTGGCGATAATCACGTTGTCCCAGTCTTCCGGGGGCAGGCCTGCAATTTCGCCGCGTTCGACGGATACCAGCGGCTCGTCGTCCAGAGCTTTTGTAACGGCGGCGGCAAAGGCGTCCCGGTCGACTGCCAGCGCGCCGCCGGCCGGAACCTTGTTGGCATCCGCCATCGCAAGGATCAGCGAGCCGCAACGGCGCATTTCCTCGTGAAGCAGGCCGACGGCATTGTATTCGGCGTCGTCCGACCTGAACGAGTTCGAACAGACCAGCTCGGCAAGGCTGTCGGTCTGGTGGGCATCGGTTGAGCGGTCCGGGCGCATTTCGTGGATCACGGCGGGCTGCCCCGACCGTGCGACCTGCCAGGCCGCTTCCGCCCCCGCCAGGCCGCCGCCGATGATGTGGACCGTTCTGTCGGCGGGCATCAGGAAAATTCCTTTTCGACGAGGGTACAGAGCCTGCGCAGCATCGGATCGTGCAGGCCGAGTTCCTCTAGGTGCTGGGTCGTATTGAAAAGATAGTCCGTACAGGGACCGAGATGGCCGCAGCCCTGTGCGATATGGCGGGCGGTATCTTCAAGGGATTGCTGCCCGGCGTAGTTTTCCGCCGACCGGTTCGCCACGAAGGTGATTGCCGGCACGGCCCCCAGGGTGGTTTTCACGGTGCCCCAGCGGGCGAAATAGGTCTGGCCGGTCATTTCGCGCATGAAGACGCTCGTCAGTTCCTCTTCGGCGCGTTCGCGGCGCACGCCGAGCACCACGCCGTTGCAGGAACCGCCCCTGTCGAGCGCAAGCATCATGCCGGGCGCATCCGGCGAGCCGCGGCCGATCGTCGACCAGAAACAGAACTGGCGATGATAGCCGTAGAGCCGCCCGATCCGCTGCTCGTCGTAGTCGAAGGCCGGGTTCCAGATCAGCGAGCCGTAACCGAAAACCCAGATCATGTCGCCGGGCGGCGCCGAGGCGATCATCTCGTCGCGCTTGGCGAGCCGGAATTCGACCGAATTGCGCGTCATGTGACCTTCGAGCCCGGCCTCCACGATCATTTCGTCGTGCCGGCCGTTGAGAAAGTCTTCTTTTGTGAGCTGTTGTCCTTGAACAGTGGTGGTCTTTTTCACTTCACTTGCCAATTCTGGAGTTCACGACGCCGAAATGCACCGCCCTGTAACGCCGGTCAGAATACAAATACCGGATTAAGGTTTGTTTTAAGCCGATTTTCGCGATTTTCCACCCGGTGAAAGGCCGAGATAGGGGGCAAGAAACTGCCCCGTATAACTCCGCTCGACCAGCGCGACGTCTTCCGGGCGTCCCGCGGCGACGATTTCGCCGCCGCCGTCGCCGCCTTCCGGTCCGAGGTCGATAATCCAGTCGGCAGTCTTGATGACGTCGAGATTATGTTCGATGACCACGACGCTGTTGCCCTGGTCGACCAGCGCCTGAAGCACTTCCAGCAGTTTGCGGATGTCGTGGAAATGGAGTCCGGTGGTCGGTTCGTCAAGAATATAGAGCGTCTTTCCCGTCGCGCGGCGGGACAGTTCCTTGGACAGTTTCACACGCTGGGCCTCGCCGCCCGACAGGGTCGTGGCCTGCTGGCCGATCTTGACGTAGCCGAGCCCGACACGCAGCAGCATTTCCAGCTTTTCCCGGATTGACGGGACGGCTGTAAAGAACTCCACGCCTTCTTCGACGGTCATATCAAGAATATCTGCTATCGATTTGTTTCTGAAGGTAACTTCAAGCGTTTCCCGATTGTAACGCTTGCCCTTGCAGACATCGCACTGGACGTAGACGTCAGCCAGGAAATGCATCTCGATCTTGATCACGCCGTCGCCCTGGCAGGCTTCGCACCGCCCGCCCTTCACATTGAAAGAGAATCGTCCGGGTTTGTATCCCCGGGCCTTTGCCTCCGGCAGGCCCGCAAACCAGTCGCGGATGGGGGTGAAGGTGCCGGTATAGGTTGCCGGGTTGGAGCGGGGTGTACGGCCGATGGGGGATTGATCGATATCGACGACCTTGTCGATGAATTCGAGCCCCTTGATATCCGTATGCGCGCCGGGAATGGCGCGGGCGTTGTTTATGCGCCGGGCCATGGCTTTATAGAGGGTCTCGATGATGAGGCTGGATTTGCCGCCGCCGGAAACCCCGGTAACGCAGGTGAGGGTGCCGAGCGGGATATCGACCGACACGTCTTTCAGGTTGTTCTCCGTTGCGCCGGTAATGCGGAGCTGGCGTTTTTTGTCGAACTTCCGCCGTTCTGCCGGAATTTCGACCTTGAGGTCGCCGCGCAGGTATTGCGCCGTCAGGCTGCGTTTCGACCGCATCACCGCGGCCGGCGTGCCGGAGGCAACGACCTCTCCGCCATGAACGCCGGCGCCGATGCCCATATCGATCAGGTAGTCGGCGGCGCGGATGGCTTCCTCGTCATGCTCGACCACGATGACGGTGTTGCCGATGTCGCGGAGGTGGCGCAACGTTTCAAGCAGCCGCGAATTGTCGCGCTGATGCAAACCGATTGACGGTTCGTCCAGTACGTAGAGGACGCCGGTCAGGCCGGAACCGATCTGCGAGGCGAGTCTGATGCGCTGGCTTTCGCCGCCCGACAGCGTCCCCGAGGTCCGTGCCAGGGTAAGGTAGTCGAGCCCGACATTGTGCAGAAAACCGAGGCGTTCGTTGATTTCCTTCAGGATGCCGGTTGCGATCTCGTTCTGCTTGTCGGTCAGGGTTTTCGAGACCCTCGCGAACCAGTCATGGGCGCCGCCGATCGAATAATCGGTTATATCGCTGATATGCTTGCCGTCGATCTTTACGGCGAGCGCTTCCGGCTTGAGACGGGCGCCGTCGCATACTTCGCATCGGGAGACGGCCTGGTATTTCCCCAGTTCTTCTCGGGTCCAGCTCGAATCCGTTTCGCGGAAGCGGCGTTCCATATTGGGCATGACGCCTTCGAACGGCCGGTCGATAGTGTAGGACCGTTTGTCGTCCGCATAGACCATTTTCACGGCCTTGGTGCCGGATCCGTTGAGAATCACGTCCTGTGCCTTTTTCGGCAGATCGCGGAACGGCGTATTGACCGAAAACTTGAAAGCCTTTGCCAGCGAATCCAGCGTCTGGTCGTAATAGCTCGACGACGATCCGGCCCAGGGCGCGATGGCGCCGTCTTTCAGCGATTTTTCGCGGTCCGGCACCACCAGTTCTGGATCGAAATACATCTTCGTGCCGAGACCGTCGCAGGCCGGGCAGGCGCCGTGCGGGTTGTTGAACGAAAACAGACGGGGTTCGATCTCGTCGATCGTGAAGCCGGAAACCGGGCAGGCGAACTTGGCCGAGAACAATGTCCGTTCCCCGTCATCGGCATTCTCCGCCACCGCGAGCCCCTCGGTGAGGGCGAGCGCCGTTTCGAGGGAATCGGCGATCCGGTTGCCGAGGTCCGGACGGACCACGAGCCGGTCGACCACGACCTCGATGTCGTGCTTGAAGTTCTTGTCGAGCGTCGGGACGTCCTGAATGTCGTACATCTCGCCGTCGACGCGCAGCCGGGCGAACCCCTTTTTCTGCAATTCGGCAAATTCCTTGCGGTATTCGCCCTTGCGCCCGCGGACAATGGGGGCGAGCAGGAAAAGCCGGGTGCCTTCGGGCATTTCCTGTATCCGGTCGACCATCTGCGAAACCGTCTGGCTTTCGATCGGCAGGCCGGTCGCCGGGGAATAGGGTATGCCGACCCGGGCGAACAATAGCCGCATGTAGTCGTATATCTCGGTGACGGTGCCGACCGTCGAACGGGGATTGCGCGATGTCGTTTTCTGTTCGATGGAGATCGCCGGCGACAGGCCTTCTATCGAATCGACATCGGGCTTTTCCATAAGCTCGAGGAATTGCCGCGCATAGGCAGAGAGACTTTCGACATAGCGGCGCTGGCCTTCGGCATAAATCGTATCGAAGGCAAGAGTCGATTTTCCCGAACCCGACAGGCCGGTTACGACGACGAGCGAATCCCGGGGAATTTCGACATCGACATTCTTCAGGTTATGTTCGCGTGCACCGCGAACGACGATCTTTGATTGCATCGGTGTGGGTTACGGCCAATAAAGCTGTTTGGATTTCGGGGATAATAAGGCGGGGCCACGGGCAAAGCGACTCGTTAAGGCGCGCATCGAAAAGGAAATGGGGATCAAATGAAAAAACTGGCAATTCTCGACGATTATCAGAACGTTGCGATGGAAATGGCCGACTGGGCGCCGCTGGCGGGCGACGTCGAAATCACGGTGTTCAACGACCATCTGGCGGACGAAGATGCGGTCGCCGAGCGCCTGAAGGATTTTGAGATCGTCATGGTAATGCGCGAACGGACGCCGTTTCCGCGGTCGTTGCTCGACAAGCTGCCAAAACTCGAACACCTCATCAGCAGCGGCATGCGGAACCTGTCGATCGACGTGGACGCGGCGGCGGCAAACGGCGTGATCTGCACCGGCACGCCGTCGCTCGGCTATCCGACGGCGGAACTGACCTGGGGGCTGATCCATTCTCTCGCCCGGCAGGTTCACTACGAAGACCGCGAAACCCGCGCCGGGGCCTGGCAGAAGACCGTCGGCATCGGCCTCCGCGACAAGGTTCTGGGTATCATGGGGCTTGGTCGCATCGGGACGGACGTCGCCCGCGTCGGGATCGCCACCGGTATGCAGGTGATCGCCTGGTCGGAAAACCTGACCCAGGACAGATGCGACGAGGTCGGCGCGCGGCTCGTCACGAAGGACGAACTTCTCGCCCAGTCGGATTTTCTGACGATCCACCTTTTGCTCAGCGACCGTACGCGGGGCCTGATACAGGCAGCGGACCTGGCGAAGATGAAACCCGGGGCCTATATCGTGAACACGTCGCGCGGCCCGATCGTCGACGAGGCGGCGCTGGTCGATACGCTTCGGAACAACAGGATCGCGGGCGCCGGCCTGGATGTCTTCGATGTCGAACCGCTGCCGCTCGACCATCCGTTGCGCGACATGCCGAACATGGTGATCATGCCGCATCTGGGTTATGTGACGGTCGAAAACTACCGGAACTGGTACGGCGGGACGGCGGAAAACATCCGGTCCTGGCTCGACGGCAAGGTGATCAATCAGATGGCCGGCAGGAACCCGACGGTTCCGGGCTAGGGGATCTTTCCGGTTTTGTCGGCAAGATTCTCTTTCGCCCGTGGCGTCACGCGGTCAGTCCGCTATGATACCGGCAAATCAATGCAGGACCACGGGAGCAGGGCATGGCGGGAAGTGTTAACAAGGTAATTCTGATCGGCAATCTTGGGCGCGATCCGGAAGTGCGTCACACGAATGACGGGCGTCCGATCGTCAATATGTCGGTGGCAACGTCCGAGCAGTGGCGGGACCGGACCAGCGGCGAACGCCGGGAAAAGACCGAATGGCATCGCGTCGTTATCTTCGACGAGAAAATCTGCGAGGTGGCGCAGAAATACCTCACCAAGGGATCGACGGTTTATCTCGAAGGTTCGTTGCAGACCCGCAAGTGGACCGACCAGCAGGGCGTGGAGAAGTATTCCACTGAAGTCGTGTTGCAGCGGTTCAGCGGCAAGCTGACCATGCTGGGCTCCCGTGGCGGCGGGGGCGGCGGCGGGGATTACGGCGGAAGCCAGGGCGGCGATTATGGTGGCGGCTCGTCGGGCGGAGACGATTTCGGCGGCGGCAGCGCACCGGCTTCCGGCGGCGGCGATCTGGACGACGAAATTCCGTTCTAGGGCCCGGCGCCGATGACCCTTCTCCGGCGGGCGATCTGGATGGCGGCAAAACGGGCCGCCGCCGATCCCCGCGTTCAGGCCAAGGCATCGGAAGTGATGCGCGACGAGGTCGTGCCCCGGGTTCGCACGGCGGTCGATCTTGCGCGGCCGGAAATAGAACGGGCGCGGCAGAATGTCCGCCAGGCGGGGCGGAACGTAAAAAAGTCGATTGCAGAGAAGTCTTCGCTGCGCGATGCGAAGGACTTCCTGAGCGGATTCAAGAAGCCCCCGAAATAAACCCGGCGCTGCTTCCACCTCGAATCAATTCCGATTTAATTTCAATTATTTAGCGGCTTGCCTTGGCGGCCCGCTTTCTTGTTCGAATCGCCCTGAAATGCTACTTTCAGCTGGTAAATAGCAAAGCCTGATCTGTCTTTGCTGCTCCTTTATTGAAAGATACGTTTCTTGGCTGAAACACCGGCAGAACCGCCTCCGTCAGACCGCGATATCGAACAGATATCGATCGAAGACGAAATGCGGAAATCGTATCTCGATTACGCGATGAGCGTGATCGTCAGCCGTGCGCTGCCCGATGTTCGCGACGGCCTGAAGCCCGTTCATCGCCGCATCATGCATGTGATGAACGAAAGCAATTACGACTGGAACCGGCCGTACCGCAAATCCGCGCGCGTGGTCGGCGATGTCATGGGTAAGTATCATCCCCATGGCGACCAGGCGATCTACGATGCCATGGTGCGCATGGCGCAGGAATTCTCGATGCGCCTGCCGCTGGTCGACGGCCAGGGCAATTTCGGCTCCATGGACGGCGATCCGCCCGCCGCCATGCGCTATACCGAGGTGAGGCTTCAGCGCGTCGGGCGCGAACTGCTGGACGATATCGAAAAAGATACCGTCGATTTTCAGCCGAACTACGACGAAACGACCAAAGAGCCGAAGGTTCTTCCGGCGAAGTTTCCGAATATTCTGGTCAACGGTGCGGGCGGTATCGCCGTCGGCATGGCGACCAATATTCCGCCCCACAACCTGGGCGAGGTCATCGACGCCTGTTGTGCGGTGCTGGACAACCCGGACGTCACGATAGACGAACTGATCGAAATCATTCCGGGCCCCGATTTTCCGACCGGCGGCATTATCATGGGACGCCAGGGGCTGACATCGGCGTTCCACACAGGCCGCGGCTCGGTCGTTATGCGCGGCCGGGCGACGATCGAGGAGATCCGCAAGGACCGCGAAGCGATCATCATTTCGGAAATTCCCTACCAGGTGAACAAATCCCGGATGATCGAACGCATCGCCGAGATGGTGCGGGACAAGAAGATCGAGGGTATTTCCGATCTGCGGGACGAATCCGACCGCGACGGCGTGCGCGTCGTCATCGAGATCAAGCGGGATTCGCTGGGCGAGGTCGTGCTCAACCAGCTTTACCGGTATTCGCCCCTGCAGACGAGCTTCGGCGTCAACACGCTTGCCCTGAATAACGGCAAGCCCGAACTGCTCAATCTGAAGCGTATCCTCGAAGCGTTTATCGAGTTCCGCGAAGAAGTCATCCGCCGGCGCACCGATTTCGATCTCAACAAGGCGCGCGACCGGGCCCATGTCCTTGTCGGTCTCGCCATCGCGGTCGCCAATATCGACGAGGTCATTGCGCTGATCCGCGCCGCCAAGGATCCGGTAGAAGCGCGGGAAGGCCTGATGGGGCGTGACTGGGGCGCATCCGAGGTCGAATCTCTGATCGAGTTGATCGACGATCCGAACCACGTGGTCGTCGACGGCCGTTATCGTCTGTCCGAGGCGCAGGCCCGCGCGATCCTGGAATTGCGGCTGCAGCGCCTCACCGGGCTGGAGCAGGCGAAGATCGCCGACGAATTGAACGGCCTTGCGGTCGAGATCGAGGATTTTCTCGATATCCTGCGGTCGCCGGCGCGTATCCGCGCGATCACGCGCGAGGAAATGCAGGCGGTCAAGGAACAGTTCGCGACCCCGCGCCGGACTTCGATCGAGGAATCCGAGCTCGATACCGATATCGAAGACCTGATCCAGCGCGAAGACATGGTCGTGACCGTCAGCCACACGGGCTATATCAAGCGCGTCGCGCTTTCCAGCTACCGGGCGCAGAGGCGCGGCGGCAAGGGGCGGGCGGGCATGTCGACCCGCGACGAGGATTTCGTCAGCAAGGTCTTCGTCTGCAATACCCATACGCCGGTCCTGTTCTTCTCGTCGCGCGGTATTGTTTACCGCATGAAGGTTTACAGGCTGCCCGAAGGAAATCCCCAGGCGCGCGGCAAGGCGCTCATCAATCTGCTGCCGCTGGAAGACGACGAATTCATCACGACCGTCATGCCGATGCCGGAAGACGAGGAAAGCTGGGGCGATCTGTTCATCATGTTCGCAACGGCCAGCGGCGGTATCCGCCGGAACCGGCTGTCCGATTTCACGAACATCATGGCGAACGGCAAGATCGCGATGAAGCTGGATGACGGAGACGAGCTGATCGGCGTCCAGACCTGTTCGGAAGACCAGGACATCATGCTGGCGGCGGATAGCGGCAAATGCATCAGGTTCCCGGTCACCGAGGTCAGGATATTCTCGGGCAGGACATCGACCGGCGTGCGCGCCATCCGCCTGTCGGAGGGGCAGAAAATCGTCTCCATGACGATGATCGACCATGTCGAGCTCGAAACCGATATCCGGGACGCCTATCTGAGGCTGTCCAAGGCACGGCGGCGCCTGCATGACGAGGACGGGGAAAACGGCACGGACGAGACGGCTGCCGATACCGAAAACGGCGACGAAGCGGCGAGCCAGCACGTCACGCTCAGCGACGAGGAATTCGACGTCCTGCAGGAACGCGAACAGTTCATTCTGACCGTCACCGAGAACGGCTACGGCAAACGGACGTCGGCTTACGAATACCGCACGACGCGCCGCGGCGGGCAGGGCGTGGTGAACATCGCGACCGAGGGCCGCAATGGCGCCGTTGCGGCGTCGTTCCCGGTGGAGGATGGCGACCAGATCATGCTGGTGACCAATGGCGGCAAGATCATCCGCAGCCCGGTCGCGGATATCCGCATTGCCGGACGGTCGACCCAGGGGGTGACGCTGTTCGATACCGCCAAGGACGAAAAGGTTGTATCCGTCGCGCATCTGCAGGAATCGGATGAGCCGGAAGACGTCGATGGCGACGTCGACGGTGCAGAAGAAACCGGCGCGGTCGCGCCGGATGCCGTGGAAGCCGCCGCCGCCGCCGCCGCCGCAGGTGACGCGGCCGGCGACGGACCTGACGATCTGGCCGACGATGTGGACGACACTGCCGGAGACGCGTAAAAAGCCCTACTCGTAAACGAACGATATGGACAGGGCATATGACGTCAGAGAAGATCGGCATTTATCCGGGCACATTCGATCCGATCACGAACGGACACACGGATATCATCGGCCGCGCGGCGCGCGTTCTCGACAAGCTTGTGGTCGGGGTTGCGATCAATCCGGGCAAGGGGCCTATATTCACGATCGACGAGCGGGTGCAGCTCGTGCGCGAGGAAATCGCGCATCTCGACAATCAGAAGGGCGGCAGCATCGAAGTGATGCCGTTCCAGAGCCTGCTGATCGATTTTGCCCACCAGGTCAACGCGACCGTTATCGTCCGCGGCCTGCGGGCGGTTTCCGACTTCGATTACGAGTTCCAGATGGCCAGCATGAACGCCAAGATGGCGCCGGATGTCGAAACCCTGTGCCTTATGGCGTCGGACAAGTACCATTTCATCGCTTCCAGTCTGGTCAAGGAAATCGCCAAGCTGAACGGGGATGTCAGCCAGTTCGTGTCGCCGCGCATCTCCGAGCGCCTCAACGAACGGCTTAAAGGCTGAAAATAAGGATTTTCCAAGGATTCTATTGACCCGAATGGGGGGGCTACTTATGTTGCGCCACCCGCATTCGTGGTCTTATGCGCCCATAGCTCAGGTGGTAGAGCAACTGACTTTTAATCAGTGGGTCCCAGGTTCAAGTCCTGGTGGGCGCACCATTCTTTTCAAGGGCTTAGCCGGAAACGGCTAGGCCCTTTTTCGTCCGGGCATGGCAGGGAACGAAAATCATGACCTACGATGATTTCAACGCCTTTTGCGGCAAACTGCCGGCAGCCACGCATGTGGTGCAGTGGGGCGGATCGCAGGTCTGGAAGGTCGGCGGTAAGGTGTTCGCCATTGGCGGATGGGCGGTGGATGAGGAAAGCTACACCTTCAAGGTCAGCGACATCGCCTTCGAATTTCTGAAGGAACAGCCGGGTTTGCGTCCGGCGCCGTATTTCGGCGCCCGCGGGATGAAATGGATTCAGCACTATGCCCGCCCCGGGCTGCCGCATGCAGATCTGAAGGATTACCTGCGGGAATCCCACGAGATCGTCTCGCGCGGGCTGACGAAAAAGAAGCGGGCGGAGCTGGGGCTTGCGCTGTGACGCCGAATTCGGAAAGCTGAGATCGAAGCGGGGGACATGACATGATAAAGCCGGAAGATATCGTCGGGACCTGGATACTGGTCAGCCGCGGCAGCGACGATCCGGCGGATGCCGCGCTGTCGCTGGATCGCTATGGCGATGCGCAGCGGGGATTGCTGATCATTTCGGCGGACGGGTGGATGAATGCCGCGCTCTGCCATGGCGAGCGCCCGCCACTGACCGGCAATCCGGCATGGCACACCGATGCCCCCGATATCGACCGGCTTGCCGCGTTCGACACCTATATTTCCTATGGCGGGCGATGGTCGCTGGACAACGACATCTTCACGACAACGGTCGAATTCGCGCTTAATCCCGGCTGGGTGGGCGGCGAACAGGTCCGCGGTGTGGAATTGCTCCCCGATGGCGGGATGAAACTGCTGCTGTCCCGGGCCTGGCCGGACGGACGCGTCGTCAATGGCTGGGTGCGCTGGCGCCGCGCGGACTGAGCCAAAGGCTCGTTGCTGTCCGCCCGGGAATGGCCCGTCCGAATCATTTATCTTCGATCGGAGCGATCGTGCGACGCAGCTGTGTCTTTGGAAGAAGACCTTCTAACCAATTGAAATAACGGAAAAAAGGCAATTACCTTCGGGGTGTAGAAAGCGGTTGAGCATTGGCCGTTAACGTTCGATTAACCAGAATTTGCATATTCTTAATTTCGTGAAAAAAACATAGAATCGTCATAATTCTGCAATAATCGATCGGTTGAGATTATGAAATTGCCCGCAATCTGCCTCGCTTTCGTCCTGTCGTCCTCGACCTGTTTCGCTGCCGTAAACACGGGCCTGCCCCAAAGGGGCGCTCTTCCCGACAGTCAGGTCGAGCCGGACCGAAAAAATCCCTATGGCGATATGGCGGTAATCGACAGATTGCTGGAAGACCAGCGCTATGCCGAAGCGATCCCGGTTCTTGAACGTTTCCTGACGAAGAACGGTGTCGAAGAGCATCACCGGTCGATCGGATACAATCTGAAAGGCCTGTCGCTCTTTATGGTCGGAAGGCTGGCAGAGGCCATCGCCGATTTTACGAAATCGCTCGAACTTCAGGAACGGGCTGCGGTCGCGGCGGTTGCCCGCTGGAAAACGGTGTTCAACCGGGGACTGGCCTACGAAGCGGCGAACGATCTGGCCCGGGCCGCCGACGATTTCGTCCGGGCCTATGCAATGGCGCCGAACGAACGCCGGGTAAAATCGAAGATTTACCGCTTCTTCAACAAGGAATAGCGGACTTTCACTTCACTGAGGCTCCTGATCGCACGATCCGTCCGCTATCTCTCGGCGCGCCCGTTTGATATGTTCTGCCCGTAAATCCGCATTCCGACGGATGGGAGGACGTTTATCATGATCCGCAGCACAGACCGTATTCTGACCACGCATGTCGGCAGCCTGCCACGGCCCGAAGACCTGATCCAGATCATGTACGCAAAGGAAGAAGGCATTCCGGTCGACCGGGAGGCGCTCGCGGCGCGGGTGCAAAGCGCGGTTGCCGAAACCGTGAAGCATCAGGTCGATGCCGGGATCGATATCGTCAATGACGGCGAAGTCAGCAAGCCGAGTTACGCGACGTACATCAAGGACCGGCTGGCCGGCTTTGGCGGCGAAAGCAATTCGTTCGTGTACCAGGACGTTGCCGAATTTCCCAAGATGGCGGAACGGGTGTTCAACGATCCGGGCCGGTCGCGCCGGAAAACACCCGGCTGCAATGCTGAAATCTCCGTCAGCGACCGGGAAGCTGCCGTCACGGATACGAAAAACCTGATTGCCGCGACCGAAGGCGCCGATATTTCCGGAAAGTTCCTCACCGGCGCATCGCCCGGCGTTATATCCCTGTTTTTCGCCAATACCCATTATCCCGATTTCGAGAGCTATATTTTCGCGATCGCGGAGGCCATGCGCTACGAATACGAAACCGTCACCAATGCCGGGATCATGTTGCAGCTCGATTGTCCGGATCTCGGCATGGGCCGTCATATTCAGTATGCGGATCTCAGCCTGGCGGATTTCCGCAAACGGGCCGAACTTCATGTCGAGGCCCTGAATCACGCACTGGAAAATGTGCCCAGGGACATGGTGCGGATACACCTGTGCTGGGGCAATTACGAAGGTCCCCATCACTGCGACGTCCCGCTGCGCGACGTTATCGACATCGCGTTTACGGCCAATGTGTCGGGGATATCCTTCGAAGCGGCGAACCCGCGCCACGCCCATGAATACACGGTGTTCGACGACGTGAAGGTTCCCGACGACGTGGTACTGATCCCCGGCGTCATCGAATCCAAATCGAATTTCATCGAACACCCCGAACTGATCGCCCAGCGCATCACCCGGATCGCCAGCCGGGTCGGGCGCGAACAGGTTATCGCCGGCAGCGATTGCGGCTACGGCACCTGGGTCGGCCAGGCGGCGGTCGAGCCGGAAATCGTCTGGAAAAAGCTCGAAGCGATGGCGGAAGGCGCGAAACTGGCCTCGGCCGAACTCTGGAAATAGACGCCCGGTTTATATTCCAGGACTGGATATCAGGCGGTCCTGCCGATCGGCCACGGTTTGTCGGACACCACCGCCGGACGAACGCGGACCTTGTCGCCGACATTGATGACCATCAGGTCGTAGCCGATTTCAACCGGACCCTGATAGTTTTCGCGGATCTGGTCGAGCGCCGGGGCGATCACGTCGTCGTTGTTGTACATGTGATAGATGACGGCCATGCGCGGTTCGGTTTCGGCGAAGATCTCGCCGGCTTCGCGCGGCGACGTGTGATAGACCTCTGAAATCTTCTTCGCGACCGCCAGCGGACGGTTCGACTTTTCGGCATACAGTTCGGCCGGCGGAAAGGCTTCGTGCACCAGCAGGTCGCAGCCCGCCGCGTGTTTGAGCAGGGAATCGCATTTCTTGGTATCGGCGGAAAACACGAAGGTCCGGTCGCGGTATTCCACCTTCATGGCGAACGTGTTCTGCGGCTCGCAATGCAGGACCTTGAAGGCGGTGATGCGCACGCCGCCATTGTCGTAATTGTCGTAGATCGTGCCGTCCTGGCCGAATTCGGAACACTCGATTTCATGTCCGCCCGGCGGCAGGGCGTCGAGCCGGGTTTCGATGTCCCATTCGTAAATGCCGCGCAGGTGACCGACGATTTTATCGGTGCCCGGCGGTCCCCAGACTTTCAGCGGGGTCGTGCGGCCGTAGGTCCAGCCGCCGATCCAGAAATGGTCGAGACCGCCGATATGGTCGACATGGTGATGGGTGACGAATACCTTGTCGACCGCGGTGAAGGGGATTTCAAGCGACGTAAAATTCTGCGGCGCGCCGGAACCGCAATCGAGCAGAAACTTGTCATTGCCGGCTTCGACGAACACCGATGCGCAGGCCTGGCCGCGCCGCGGAAACGGGGTGCCGGTTCCCAGCAGCGTTACGCGGATTTCGTCTTCGGCGAGCGGCTCGCCCGGATAGAAGTTTTCGCCGGCCATTTTCGTCCCCTGTCGGATATTGTTCTGATTTGTCGCCAGACGGTATCTCCCGGGGAATGCTTTGTCGAGCGGGTCCGGCGGGTTGTCCGGTCGGCGAATTCAGGCCGGAATGTCGCCGCGCCGGAATGCCCGCAGCATCAGCAACCAGACCCAGAAACAGCCGCCGAGCATGACGGCACCCATGACGTAGAAACTGTATTCGATGCCGATGGCTTCCACGAGAAATCCCATGGCGACGGGGATGAATGTGGCGGCAGCACGGTTTGCAGTCGTGCGTAGTCCGACGGTCTGTCCCTGGACATTTGCCGGGGAAGCGCCGGCCATCATGGAAATCATCAGCGGCTGGTTGAATCCGAGCAGTAGCCCCCGCAGGGTGATCGCGGCGAAGAGAGGCCAGAAATCGAACAGCAGCGGCGTGATCGAGATCATCACGATTGCGACCGCAAGGGTGAGAAGGAACAGGTAAAGCTGGCGGCGGATAGACCGTATCTGGGGCGCGAGGCCGAGCATCAGGGCGCCGACGGCCCCCATGATCGAATGCCCGGTCCCGGCCAGCAATCCGATATTGCCGGCGGACAGCCCGATTTCCTTCAGGTAAACGATGTAGAAAGATTCCTGCACCCCGTAACTCGCGATGCGGATTGCACTCAGATAAACGCAGATGGCGATGGCCGGGATCGTCATCATGCGCAGGGCCGCCAGATAGTCGGCGCCGCGCGGCAACAGGTCGCCGATGCGGAATCTGCGGACCGGCTGGGCGTCGTCGAACCCGGCTTTCGGCAGCGCCAGACAGGAAATAAGAAGACCCAGCGCCCAGACGGATATCGATCCGAAACCGCCCCAGGCGCCCCAGGTGTCCCATGCCCATCCTGCGAAGGGAGGCCCGACCAGCATCCCGAGACGGACCGACACCGACAGCCTTGCGGCATGCCGGGTACTGCCCCGCATCATCTGGGACACGCAGGTCTGAGCGCCCATCCAGGTCATTGTGGTCGCGAACCCCCAGACCATCTGCAGGACCAGCATAGCCCAGACCCACGGCATGATCGGAAAGAGCAGCGGGACGGCAACCGCCATCGCCGCGAAGATGATCATGATGGGGCGCGCACCCAGACGGTCGAGAAGGACGCCGCCGTGAATGGCGAAAAGCAGGCCGGGAAAATGCCGGATGCCGAGCAATACGCCGATAATGCCGGGCGATACGCCGAGATACAGCGCCCAGAGCGGCACGATGATCGACGAGATGGTGATATTGCTGTTGGAGAAGACGCCCGCGCCGTAAATCGGCAATTGCTGTCGGATCGCGGATCGTATCTCGCTCATGTATGCGGGGCTGTTCTATGTTATCGGTTTCTACACGCAGGCCGCTCGAACTTACACGTTCGGCACAAAAAAGGGGACAGTGATGGAAGCGGAAGATCGCCGCACGATCGCGGAGTGGTTCGCGACATGGGACAAGCTGGTAGACGCGGTTGATTTCGTGCCGGCGCGGAACCTGTTCGCTCCCGACGTTATCGGGTTCGGCACAAGGATGGATACGGTTGTGGGCCTGGACCGCCTCGAAGCGGATCAATGGCGGCGTGTCTGGCCGACTATCGACGGGTTCAGGTTCGATCCGGACACGCTGGAATGCCAGATATCGCCGGACCGGCTCCAGGGCGTCGGAATCGTTGTCTGGCACTCGACGGGATATCTGGAAGACGGCACACCGTTCGACCGGCCGGGCCGGGCAACGGTAATCTTCCAGCGGCCGGCGGTCGATGCGCCCTGGAAAGGGATTCACACCCACATATCGCTGAACCCCGGAACGCCGCAGCGGTCGTTCGGAAATCGGCCGGCGGCGAGCTAACCGTGCCGCCGCCGCCGGACGGGCGTGCGGCTAGAGAATGTGGCCGCTCTTCTCTGCCTTGATCGCGAGATAACGCTCGTTGTGTTCGTTGGTTTCGAACAGGTGAGCGACCCGTTCTGTCACTTCAATGCCGAAATCCTCGAGCTGGGAAACCTTGCGCGGATTATTGGTCAACAGGCGGACCTTTGAAAATCCGAGCTGACGCAGCATTTCAGCGGCGGCGAGAAACACCCGCTCGTCGTCCTCGAACCCGAGCCTCTGGTTGGCCTCGACAGTATCGAAACCCTGATCCTGAAGCGCGTAGGCGCGAAGCTTGTTGATCAGGCCTATTCCCCGGCCTTCCTGTGCGAGATACAGCAAGATGCCGCTGCCTTCGCTGCCGATCTGCTGGATCGCGCCGCGAAGCTGGTCGCCGCAATCGCATTTGAGCGAGCCGATCAGGTCGCCGGTGAAACATTCGGAATGGAGACGGACAAGGGCAGGGCCCGGCGGTTCGGGATCGCCGATCACGATGGCGAGGTGTTCGATGCCGCCGTCATCGGGCCTGAAGGCGATAATGCGGGCGTTCTCGGCGCCTTCGAGGGGAACTTTCGCGGCGGTTACGCGCTTGAGCGCGGCGGCGGCCCGCGTGTCGTAGGCTTCAATATCGGCGGTATTGACCGCGACAATGTCGGGATGGGTTCCGATTTTGACGGCCGGGACTGCGATCGACAGAACGGAAGGCAGGAGGCGCGAAATTTTCGCAAGCTTGACGCCACCGGCCACGGCGACGGGCACATTGTCCCGTTCAGCCAGAAACGGACCCCGCATGGGGTCGGCGAGATCGAACTGCGGATCGGCGAGCTGACGGATCTGTCCGGCGGTCAGCCAGTCCGGGTAGGGAATACGCACAATTTCCGGCGTATAGAGACGAATTTTAAGGGTAGCGGCGCGATGATGCGTCAGGACGACATGGGGCAGATCGCCATCGCCCAGTTCGCTAAGCGATTTGATCCGCGGCTCTGTCGCCATTTCGGTTGCCAGGACCAATGCAGCGCGGTCGCTTTCGTCGAGCACGAATACCGGGCGTCCGCAGCGCAATTCGTAGGCTGCGCGCTCCACGCTCGCGAGAGGGGATGGGGTCTCCAACCCGAAATCAGTATCGGTTATCTTTTGGCCGGTCATGTCAATCTGGTCTACGGTGAACAGACTAAATACGCTGCCAGCGGGGCGGCGACAATGCTTGCGTCGATTCCGGTAATTCTCCGCATCTGCCAAAAACGGATAACACAATGATAATCTGTCTGATTGAATTCGAAACAATGCCCGGCATGGAAGCCGAACAGCAAAGGTGGCTCGGCGAATTAATGCCCCTTGTCGACGAGGTTCCGGGGTTCCGGGGCAAGGAAAGCTATTCCCACGTGTCCGGCGACGGGCGGGTGAATACGGTCTCCTACTGGGACGACGAGGAAGCGCTCGCGCGGTGGACCCGGGATCCCCGTCACCGCGAAGCCATGGCGGCGGGCAAGGATCACGTTTTTTCGCGCTACGAAATCAGGATATGTTCACAGTTGCGTCATTACGGTCATTCGGTCGAATAGGCCGATTGCACCAATGTCAGAAGGCGTCCCAGGACCGGTTCGTCGGGTCGACGACAACGGAATTCAGGGCCTTGTCGGTGTCGGCCACGGATGTATCGGGGCCGCCCGAGAGCATCAGCACGCCAAACACGATGGCCAGCAGAAAAAGGCCGCCTTTAAGCCGTTGCGAAAAACGTTCATGTATCGATCTGTTCATGTGCCTGATATGGCGCGCAGAAACGGCTTTTCAATCGGGCCTGTGATCAGGTTTATGTGATCGGCGTCACAAAACGGCAATAATTTGGCGCCGTTCGCCCGGCATTTGCTGGAATAGCCAATTCAGCGGGCGCGTGGATGGCGGATTTTCAGAGGATTCCGGCTGAACCGGTCCGGCTGAGCGGCCCAGCATTCACAGATGAATTCATACGGAGTGAGGCCGCCCAGGGTTTTGAGCCTGCGTTCGAAATTGTAAATTTCGAAAAAGGCAAAGAAATGTTCCCGCAAGTGGTCGTGGCTTTCGTAATGGTACCGGCGCGTCGGTGTTCCTGCGGGTGCGTCGCTTGCCCCGGCCTGCGGACGGATACGCCAGGGCTGGTCGAATGGAAGGAGTTCGTGCCGGATCCCCTGTTTGCGGCATGCCACGGCGAACGGGTGCTCGGTCTCACTGTCCAGATGACCGGTTTCGACGGACGGTTTGTATGTAAACTGCGGGCTGTCGCCGGTCAGGACGCTCAGGATGGAATAGGGCACCGCGTCGCCGAGGGTTGCGAGGAAGTCGGGGCCGTTATCGGCGTCGGACACCGGATAGAGTTTTGCGAATGCGAACTTGCTGGTCCGGTCGAAGGCGAAAAACATGTTTGCCTTGCCGTCTCCCGTCCGGATATCCGCGGCGTTGACGTAGAAACTTCCGATCCGGTCGTTTTCAGAGACCTTCGGCGATTTGCTGTGCCCCTGCACATCCGCGAGGCGGCTGATCCTGTGTCGCTGATACAGCCTGTGGAGCCCGGAACGGCTAAGATGCGGCATCATGAGTTGCAAGGCGTACAGGCAGTCGTCGAGCGGCAGCAGGGTGTGAATCCGGAAGCCGATACACGTGCCTTCCTCTTCGGCCGTCAGTTTTCTGTTCCGGGGGCGGTTGGGACCCATCGGCAGGTCGTCGGGCGACGTCCGTGACTTCCATTTTGCGACGGTTTTCGGGTTGATGGCGTAGCGGGCGGCGAGGTCGCGGATTGAGCGTGACGACGCCTGAATTTCCTTCCGGATAGTGGGGGTTGTCGTTGCGGACCCGTGCATGACATGCCTGTTTAAACTGGAATGAACCGTACTGTACCATGATATATTGGGACTAATAATCTATTGTTGCCCCCATGCCTGTATGAGACGTTCCGGGATATGGAATACGATCTCGACGCGACCGTCGTAAAAGACAGGGCCAGGGCGCTTGGCGCCGATCTGGTCGGCATTGCCAGCGCGCAGACGCTGAACGATTTTCCGCCGGATCCCAAGTGGCCGCAAACGCCGGAACGTATTTCACCCTATGCCAAAAGCGTCATCGTTATCGCGAAACGGATACCCGCGGGCGCTTTCCGGGCAAAATCGAATATTCCGGTGCAGTACATGGACATGCTCGTGCTGCGCAGCATGGACAAATCGGCCTACAAGCTGACCGAATGGCTGGAGAACGAAGGTCATCCATCGTTCGTGACCGCCGCTCAGGAAACGGACTGGTCGTACAAGAATGCCAGTTACGGCCGGTTGAGCACGCGTCATCTGGGGATCGAGGCGGGGCTCGGTACGTTCGGACTTGAAGTGAACATCCTGACGCCGGAATTCGGGCCCCGAATCTACCTGACCGGTATTCTGACGGAAGCCGAGATCGAGCCCGATCAGCGGATTACCGAACAGGTCTGTATCGGCGAATCCTGCAGCCGGTGCCTGTATTCCTGCCCGTCGGACGCGGTGCGCCATTTCGGTATCGACAAGCGCGCCTGCGCAACGGAAGCGCAGGAATTCGGATTCACGACGATCCTGAAGTTCTGGGAGCACTTCGTTCAGCAACCTGTTGATATTCAACGAGGGCTTTTGCAGGACCGGGAGCTGTTCGGGTTCTGGCAGGGCCTGTTGCGGGTTGTCGGCTCGTTCGGCGATTGCCCGCGCTGCCTGGCTGTCTGCCCGGTCGGCAACGACTATCACGCCCATCTCGCGGATATCCAGAAGGTCATTCCGGAAAAGACGCCCGAAAAGGTCGAAAAGGCGAAGGGGTTCAAGGATGCCCGCAAAAACGGCGATCCGATAGACGGTCTGAACGACTGGAACGAACGCTGGGTCGGTCCGGAAGGCTACAAGGGCATGGTGGCCCGACAGATGCAGGCCTTCAAGAAGGAACAACGCGAAAAGGAAGAAGCGGCCGCTGCCGCCGCTTCCGAAGACTGAGGAACGTCGAGATCATGGTATCAGCATTTCAGTCGCCGGTGACCGCCGACGAAATCAAAGCGAAAGCGCGGGAATTCGGCGTCGATATTGTCGGGATCGCCGATGGCGCGACGCTGGAAGCCAATCCGCCGCCCGGGTTTCCGAACAAGCCGTCGGATATCACCGAGCATGACAACGGCCGGGTGATCGTCCTCGGCAAGCGGTTTGCCAGCGGGACGACACGGATCAAGCGGTGGGACGAGCGTCACAAATATTACAATGACGAACTGACGTTGACGATGCTCGAGGAGGCGTCTCTGAACCTGGTCTATTGGCTGGAAGATCAGGGCTATCCGGGGATCATCATCCCGCCGACTCATGTCGATCCGTGGGCCTATAAAAACGATCCGGACGAACACCTGACGACGCTGCTGTCGCTCAATCATGCGGCGGTGGAAGCGGGGCTGGGCACGCTCGGGCTCAATCTGCAGCTTCTGACGCCGGAATTCGGCCCCCGGGTGATGCTGTCGGCGGTGATGTGTTCCGTCGAGTGCGAAAGCGACAAACCGGTGAATGCGGCCTTGTGCAGGGGGCCTGAATGCGGCCGCTGTCTGTCCACCTGTCCCGGCGATGTCGTCGGCCACTGGACTCGCGACTGGCAGGCCTGCGACCGCTACCGGTCGCCGCACGGGTTTGCGCAACTGACGGATCATCTGGAGAGTATCTTCGACGAGCAGGACCCGATGGAGAAACTCAATCTTGTCCGCTCGGAATCGTCGTTTAACCTGTGGCAGAGCATTCTGCGCGGCTCCGGCGTCGTCACCGGCTGCCGCCGCTGTCAGGATGTGTGTCCGGTCGGTGCGGACTACGAACGTTTCCTGGAGGACGCATTGCACGAAATTCCGGAGGACACGCCTGAAAAACAGGCGCGCCTTGCCGAAATGCGCGAGGCGGAAACGCGACAGGACCTGCCGGCAGAATTTACGGCGAATGAACGCTGGATCGGGATGACGGACCGTCGATGACAAACAACATCAGTGAATTGCCGCTCGGTATTCCGGAATCGCCGGAAGCAATTGCGGAAATCCAGCGCATCCGCAAGCCGATCGCTTTTGCAAACGCCAAACGGGCGCCGTTCTGGAAGGGAAAGCTGGACCACATCGATCCGGCGAAGCTCGACGACCCGGAGGAATGGGCCAAGATACCGATCCTGGACAAGGACCAATTGCGGGCACTGTCGACAGAGGAATTCTACGAGGATTTCTGCACGGCGCGGCAGGAAGACATCTGCGAATACTGGCGCTCCGGCGGCAGTACGGGGCGGCCGCTGTTCTATCCCAAAACCTATGAAGATATCCGCTACAACATGGTCGGCTTCGCACGCACGTTTCAGTGCACGGGAACGCTGCCGGGGAACGTTGCCCATATCGCTTTTCCGCTCGGCATCCATCCGGCCGGACATATGTGGGCGCGGTCCGCGCGGATTATCGGGATCGGCGCAATCTGGGGCGGATCGGGCGTTTCCCTGCCATCCGCGAACCAGCTCGAACTGATTCAGAGCCTGAAGCCGACGGTCTTTATGGGCATGTCGAGCTACGGGCTGCATCTCGCCAATCTCGCTGCCGCCCAGGGCATCGACCTCGCGAACGGCTCGGTAAACCGGGTGCTTTGCACAGCGGAACCCGTATCGGCGGCCAAACGGGCGAAACTGGCGCGGGACTGGGGCGCCGATGTCTACGACTGTTTCGGGATGACCGAATGCAGCATGATGGGCGCCGAGGGCGAAGCCCGGAACGGATTCCATGTCTGGACCGATCTGGCCTTTATCGAAGTGCTCGACGAAGAGACCTTCAAACCGGTCGACGAAGGAGAGCCGGGGGTGCTGGTGATGACGCCCTTATTCAGCAATAACGGGGCGGCATTCCTGCGCTGGAATTCCGGCGATATCGTGACATGGGAACGCCAGGACGGGGCCGCATCCGAATTCGGGGTCTTTCCTGTTATCCGCCATGCCCACCGGACCGCGGGTTTCTTCAAGATCCGGGGCGTGAATATCAATCACCAGGAATACGAGGATTTCCTGTTCGATATTCCGGAGGTGAATGATTTCAAGGCCGAACTCGTTACCGCGCCGGACGGGACGGACAGTTTTTCGCTGTCGATCGAAATTCGCGCCGGCGTCGACATTGCTGCGTTATCGGAAAAGGTAACCAGGGCGACCAAGGCGACATTCGAAGTGACGCCGAATGTCTTCGTGCTTGATCTCGGGACACTCGCGAAAGAATTCGAGAGCAGCGTCAAGGCACCCAGGTTTGTGGATAAACGCAAATAGCCGGTAGTCGGGTGTATACGGAATCAGGCGCGGGCGCTGACGACGGTTTCTGAAATATCGTGCGCCACCGATTTGCCTTTACCCGCGGACCGCACCGAGGCCCTCAAGGCGTGCGAGAGCTGACCCAGCAATTCGGTATCTCTTTTTGAAATCTTGCCGCGTGATTTGATAAGGGAGTCGACGACCGTGCGCATTGGCACGCAAAGTTCTTCGAGGTCCTTTGCGCCGGCGGAAAACGCCCGCATTTTTAGATCGTTTGTCACGTTTTTCAGTTCGACGAGCTGCTTGCCGACGTTGGTCAGATTGTTGGCGGCAAAGGCTTCGAGAATCTTGTCGGCCAGCGACGCCGCCTGATAGGCCTGCCGGTCGATTTTCTGATCGTTGATATCAGCGCGGGCAGCGGCGATTTCGGATTTTATGCGTGCTGGATCGTACTGTCCCAGTGCCTTGTCGCGAAGCGAGTTCGGCACCGGGATCTGCTCTATCTCGCTTTCGCGTCCTTCGAGAAAACGGCGGTCGGGACCGACATAATCGCTGGTGACGACGAACGGTTTCCTGCTGTGAACCAGAGCTTCGATCCGGTCGAGGATGAGGGAGGGAGAAATCGGGGCAGCAACAAGTACGTCGGCGCCGGAATTCACGACCTTGCTGACCAGGGCCTGCTTGGGCGACCAGGCAACCGCGATAATGCAGATAAACGGGTTCGTGCCGAGCTCGTTATGGCGGATCGCGCTGAAAACCTGACAGGCATCGTCGGTGTTTTCCGTGACGTCGCAAATCACAATATCGGGACCGTTCGGGTCCGCGACGGAATCCGTGATGGCATCCAGGTCGCCGCCTTCCCAGATGTTGCCGTTCTTCAGCCCGGCATCGTTCAGGGCCATACGAAGACTGCTGCGAACCTGAACACGGGGATCGCACAGAAACAGTCTTACTTCGTCAAATTTTACTTCAGGCATCCCGCAACCATTACCCGCCAGACATTAATTCTCGGGTTGATCTCACCCGACAAGTGAATGTCGCTTGAAATGGTTTAAGAATGGATAACCAATCAGGTCGCGTTTGCCTAAATTGCTCCCAATGTGCGGAGCAGGGTCAGGCTGGTCATCAGCCAGCCCACACCTATCAGTACCCCGAGCAGAACCGGGATGGTGTATGTCGTTTTCGTATTCACTTGCCTACCTTTTACGCTTCGCCTTCTTTTAGGTAAGGCGATGAAACATACCTAAACATATGCACCGAAAAGTCAATGAATATACTTAAAAATCAATGCCTTATTTTTGCCTGTGCCGGCGCCGATCCGCCAGGTACGGAAAAAAAGACGGATCGGGCAGGGGCTGGCCGTGAACGCCCCGTGGGGTTCGTCAAGGCGGCTTCGAGTTGGCCGAGAAAGCAGGATTGCCTATGATTTATGTGAGCCGACGCCGTCTTTTCCTGGGGGGTACCGCTGCGGCAGCGCTGCTGCCGCGCAGCGGTATTTCCGCCGCTGAACGGCTGTTGACGCCGTCGGGAACCGAAGGTCCGTTCTATCCGGACAGGTTACCGTTGCACACCGACAACGATCTCCTGTCGGTCGCGCCCGGCGATGGGATCGCATCGGGTGAAATATTCCATCTGATGGGGCGTGTCGTTGATCCGTCCGGGACGGCGAGACCGGGGATGAAAATTGAAATCTGGCAATGCGATGCAAACGGCGTGTACCTGCATAGTGGCGATTCCCGCCGGGGGACCTTCGACCGCGCTTTTCAGGGCTTCGGGACAACGGTAACGGACCGGGACGGCGCCTATCGTTTCCGGACGATTACCCCGGTTTCCTATCCCGGCAGGACGCCGCATATACATTTTAAGGTCAAATCGCCGCAAGGACGCGTCTTTACCTCGCAACTCTATATCGACGGTCATCCGTCGAATGACGGGGATTTTCTGTTCAACAGACTCAGAACTGACAGGGCCAGGCGGGCCGCGTCCGTCCGTCAGGTTCCCGCGCCGGAACTGGACGAAAACGCCGTGAAAGGGACGTTCGATATCGTTCTGGGGTAGCCGGACAGAACTCGAATCGATTCGTTCGCGGCCAGTAATCGAAACCGGTCGATTACTGTAATCCCCTGTCAATAAAAGCGGATTCAGAACGAATCAGTTGCGAATCGGTCTATATTACGTCTCTGTCGAAATATACTAAAAGCTGTTAAAGTTTCCGCCATGAATACTTCACATGGTACTCAGCATTTGCTTCGCGGTTCTCTCCCTTGTCGCGAAGCAAGCGCGCCGCAGAGGAAGTCGTTTTGGTTGTCCCACCAATGCCTCCCTGTACTCCTTTGTGTTGGGCGGAGCCGTTAAAGCTGGCGCAGGCGTTGGCTCCGCTCTTTTCAGATATTCCCGTATAAAAGCGAACAGATAAATATAGCTGCTGCGATCCCGGCGACGTCGGCGCACAGGGCCGCGACCAGCGCATAACGGACACGCCGTATCTGAACCGCGCCGAAATAGACGGCAAGGACGTAGAATGTCGTTTCCGTCGAGCCCTGAAGGGTACTCACCAGATAACCCGCATAGGAATCCGGTCCGATATTCGGATCCTGGATAATGGATGCAAGAACGCCATAGGCGCCGGAACCGGAGAGCGGCCGCAACAGAGCCATCGGCAGGGCTTCCGGCGGCATACCGAACAGGGCGGTTACAGGACCGATACCCGAAATAAAGACCTCCAGCGCGCCCGACGCCCGGAACATGCCGACAGCGACAAGGATGGCAACGAGATAGGGAATAATCCGGATCGCGACATTGAAGCCGTCCTTGGCGCCGTCGACGAAGGCTTCGTAGACGCGGACTTTCCTGGCAACGCCGAAGCCGAGCAGGGCGACGGTCAGTCCGGGAATGATCCAGGGGGAAATCGTTTTACCGAACAGGATCGTAAGAGGGATAAGGGCAGCGATCGTCACGAGGGCGACGGCCGAGATCCAGGCGGGGTATGAATCGTCGGCGGCGTCGGGAAGCGCCTCCCCCGAAACCCGCGCCTCTTCCTGCAGGTCGACAATCTCTGCCGCCGGCGTCGCGTCCTCGACCGACGTCCAGTAGCGGCGCAGGGTGAGGCACATGACGATCGCGATCATTGTCGAAAAGACGGTGGCGAACAGGGTTGTCGGCAGGATTCCGGCGGGATCGGTCGACCCGGCTGCCGCGCGCAACGCGATCACGCCGGTCGGCAACAGCGTCACGCTGGACGTGTTGATGGCGAGGAAAAGCGCCATTGCGTTGGTCGCGGTCCCCTTGCAGGGATTGAGCTTGTCGAGCTCCTGCATGGCGCGGATACCGAACGGCGTGGCGGCATTGCCGAGACCGAGCGCGTTTGCCGACATATTGAGGATCATCGCCCCCATGGCCGGGTGATTTGCCGGTACTTCCGGAAACAGGCGCACCATGAGCGGCCGGATCGTCTTGGCGATGACGGTCAGCATGCCGCCTTCTTCGGCGACCTTCATCAGCCCCAGGAAAAACGCCATCACGCCGACCAGCCCGATCGCGAGCGTGACGGAGCTGCCAGCGGTTTCGACCATGCCGTTGGCCAGCCCCTGCATCGGCGATACAGCATCGGCGGTGCCGGGATTTATCCAGGTTACCTGCCGCCAGCCGGCGACGGCAAAGGCAATAAGGATGATGGCAAAGAATATGCCGTTCATGCGCCGGCCTGATCCGACCTCGCGGTCCGCGCCAAAGCGCTTTTCCCGGCCGCGAACACGGAAACGCCCGCCAGCCCGATGAGCAGGGCGGAGACGTAAAACGCTTCAAGATGCCGGCCGGAGCCGATCAGGTAGCCGTAGACGATCGGTCCTGCTGCGGCGCCGATATCCAGCCCGGAAAACACGAAGCCGAACACCTTGCCGCTGGATTCCGGCGGGGCAAGGCTGCTGACGACCATATCGCGGGACGAAAAGCCGAAGCCGAACAGAAACCCGGTAACGACAAACAGCGGATATATGATCTCCGGGGAGGGCGGCACGATAGCCATCAGGAACATCCCGACCCCGGACAGGAAAAAACTGCCAAAGGCCAGCTTGAGATGGTCCCGGGCTTTATCTGCCGCAAATCCGCCGATGATAACGCCGGCCATGATCCCGACGACAAACATCGATATATAGCTGTTGCCGATTACCACCGGGATATTGTGGGCGAGATAATAAATTTTATCGCCGAACCATTGCGGCCCCATCTGTCCGGCGGACAGGAGCGCGAAAAACACGACGCAAATCAGCGCCGGCGCGCTGAACAGCAGCCGCAGGTCGGTCTTCAGGTCTGACCTGCTGTTCTGATCCCGCCGGGTATGGGATGAATCGCGAAAATCGCCACTGAGGGCGACCGCGGCGACGACTGTCAGGAGACCGGCGGCACCGGCAACGAGCACGGCCGTCTTCCAGCCCCAAAGCGCCCCCATGCCGGACATCAGGATAGGCGCCGCCGCATATCCCATAAAACCGCCGAAATTATGGATGCTGAACGCGCGGCCGAGACGGAGCTTCGTCACCGACGCGTTGAGAATGGAATAGTCGGCCGGATGGAACACACTGTTGGCGGCACCCGCGACGACGGAAAGGACAACAAGCGCGGGGTATCCCGGAATCAGGCCGTAAAGCATCGTCGCCGCTGCGAACAGGGCGACCCCGGCCATCAGAATCGGACGTGCCCCGTACCGGTCGACAAAAAATCCGACAGGCAGCTGCAGCGCGAATGAAACCGAGTACATGACGGTCACCAGAAGGGCGAGGCTGGCGTAGCTGTGTCCCTCTACCTGATGGATCAGGACGAAAAGCGGGGGCAGGGCCAACTGGTAGAAATGGCTGAAAAAGTGACACACTCCGACCACGCTCATCACCCGGACATCGCGCCTCCGTCCGACGAGTGCAGCCGCCTGCACGGCTATTCCGCCGCCGCCGCGGTCTGCCTGCGGGTTGCGGCGCTTGTCATCAGCATCACAACGACGGACAGCATCCACAGTATCGCAACACACAGGAACGCGGTCCGCGGTATACCGGTATCGACGAACCAGCCGAACAGAACCGGGATAAGGGCTGCGCCAAAATCCATGCCCGAATATACGAACCCGAATACGCGGCCGCTGGCGCCTTTAGGCGTTGCCGCGCGGATCAGCAATTCGCGAGACGGAAAGACGACGCCGTACAGAAAACCAACGACGGCAAAAATTCCGTAAAGTTGCCATGGCAGAAGATCGAAGTGCCAGATAAGGGCAACCAGAAAAGCGCCGAACACGTATCCGATCGTGACGACGACGTCGGGTTTCCGGAAAAAATCGCCGAGATACCCACCGCAGAGAACACCGACCATAACGGCGCCGATCATGACGGACACAAAAGCGCCCGCCGCCTGAAGGTCGAAGGCGTATATCTCTTTCATCAGGGTCGGAACAAAGGTCATCAGACCCATCTGGCCCATCGCCGTGAAGAAAAAGAACACCCAGCACATGACGACCGGCGCGCTCATCAGGGTCTTGATGCTCTGCTTCAGTGGCTCCTGCGCCTGTCCGGATTCTGCGCGCTCATGGGTGCTGTCCCTGAAGTCGCGGCTGCCGCCCCAGAGAATGGCGAACAGGATCAGTCCCACGGCGCCGGCGAATATAATGGCGAGCTGCCAGCCGATAAGATTACCGAGGAAGATCATGCTGACAGGCGCCAGCACGTAGCCGGCATAACCGCCGAACATGTGAATGCTGAAAGCGCGCGCCATACGGTTTTCGCTGATTGTCGCATTCATGATGCTGTAGTCGCAGGGATGGAACACGCTGTTCCCGACACCGGCAAGCACCGACAGCAGCAGAAGTACCGGATAAAGCGGCAACAGGCCCATCAGGGTCGTTGCCGCGGCGAGCAGGCCGAGTCCTGCGAGCAGAACGACGCGCGCGCCGAACCGGTCGACCAGAAATCCCGAAAACGGCTGGCAGACGGCCGACGCCACATAGAACGCCATCGTCAGGGAGGCCAGTTCGACGTAGCTGAAACCCGCCGCCTGATTGATCAGCGGAAAAAGCGGGGCCAGGGCGAGCTGGTAAAAATGGCTCGCCCCATGGGAAATGCCGATGAGCGACGTCACGCGCCGGTCGCGCCGAAGAATATCGACGTCTGCCAGTACTGCTGCTTGCGTCATGATGGGGTGTCAGATACCTGCTGAAAGACCGGCGGCCTCGATTCCGGCAACGGCCGCGGCCTCGTCGTTATCCGACGTATCGCCGCTGACGCCGACGGCGCCGATGATTTCGTCGCCGTCCTTGATCAGCACGCCGCCCGGAACGGGGATCAGCCGGCCTTCTGAGGCGCCGACAAGGGCGGTGCCGAAATTCGGGCGCTCCTGGAACATCTCGCCGAGCTGGCGCGACGATCTGCCCATGCCGACCGCACCGAAAGCCTTGCCGGTTGCGACCTGCGGGCGGAGCGCGGCACCGGGGCCGTCTGCGCGGGCAAAGGTTTTCAGGTTGCCGCCATCGTCGACGACGGCAACCGTCAGCGGGTTCAGACCCATTTCGGCGCCTTTTTCTAATGTTTTGGTGATGATGATCTGTGCCTGATCGAGCGTCAGTTTTGCCATGGGATCCGATCCTTGAGTGCTGGTGATTTTTCCAAACTTACGCCCTTGGGAAGATGAGAGAAAGCGTCAATTCCGACGTCTGTCTGCTAAGCTGTCGAGGATATCGGAACAGAGGCAGGAAAGAACATGGCGAACGATCTGAAAATCGGTTTCATCGGTCTCGGCACCATGGGCGGTGCAATGTGCGGGCACCTTATCGCTGCCGGTTTGCCGGTGACCGTGTGGGCGCGGAATCGCGACCGGGCGAGCGCACTCCTTGCTTCGGGCGCCGTCTGGGCGGACAGTCCCGCGATCTTGATCGACGCAGTGGATGCGGTCGTTTTGTGTGTGACGAACGACGATGCGGTCGAAGAAATCGTATTCGGCGCAAACGGTATTTCGGCCGGCGGGAGCGGCAGCGACGGGAAACTTCTGGTCGACCACTCTTCTATTCATCCCGTGACAACGCGGGAATGGGCGGACCGGTTGCGCGCGGAGACGGGCATCGCCTGGATCGACGCCCCGGTATCGGGCGGCCCGGGCGGGGCGGCACGGGGGGAATTGATTGTCATGGCAGGCGGCGAACCCGACGATTTCGTCAAAGCAGAGCCGGTGATTTCCTGCTATGCGAGACAGATTACCCTGATGGGACCGTCAGGCGCCGGGCAGGCGACGAAGGCCTGCAACCAGTTGATCATCGGGGCGGAGATATGCGCAATCGCAGAAGCGCTCAATCTGGCCAGGAATTTCGGGATGGATGCCCAATCCCTGGCCGACGCGCTTAAGGGCGGCTGGGCGGACTCTCCCGTGCTGCAGGATCACGGACGGCGCATGGCGACGGCGGATTATTCGGATCCGGCCGACGCTTCCATGATGATGAAGGACATGGAGATTGCCAGCGATTTGGGCCGTCGGACGAAAAGTTCCCTGCCGGTGACGGACCTGGTGACGTCGCTTTACCGGCAGGCGATCGACGCCGGGAATATGGATGCCGGCCAGATCGCCCCTATCCGCCTGTATTCGAAGGAACCGCTTTGAACGGTTCTAGATGGCGACCTCCACCAGATCGGGCGCGTCGATCGCGGCGGCGATTTCTGTCATTTTGTCGCGCAGCCAGCTATGCGCCGGCGACCGGACCGAAAGTTCGTGCCACAGGGCAATTACCCGGAATTCCGGGAGTTTCAACGGTGCGGAAAAGATATGAAGCGAATTCGCAAACGGGAGGAGAACCCGTTCCGGGGCGACCGTTATAAAATCGCTGCTTCCCAGAATGCTCGGCAGGCTCAGAAAATTGGGCACCGAGACCGTCACCCGCCGCCGCCGTCCGAGTTTTTCCAGCGCGTCGTCGGTGGGGCCGAAAAAGCCGTCGCTTGACGGCGTGACAAGCACGTGGTCGAGGGCGCAGAAACCGTCTAGGGAAAGCGCATCGCGGGCAGCCGGGTGGTCGGGGCCGACGGCGCAGACATACCGGTCCTCGAACAGGTCCATCGCGTGGACATTCACCGGCGACATCTCCGGCACGGTAACAGCGAAATCGATTTCCTGGCGGTCGAACTGTTCCGGCATGCGCCGGATGTCGGTCGAAACAATGGAAAACCGGATGTTCGGCGCCTCACGGTGGACGAGCTGCATCAGCGGGGCGAGGAATGTCGTCTGGGCGTAGTCGGTCGCGGCGATGGTGAAGACGGAATCGGCCGTGTCCGGATCGAACTCGGCCAGCGACAGGATGGTATCGATATCCTGCAGTACGGCCTTTACCGGGCCGATCAGTTCAAGCGCCTGCGGGGTCGGCCTGATCCCCTGTTGCGATCGCACGAAAAGGGGATCGTGAAACGCGTTCCGCAGTCGTTTCAGCGCGCCGCTGACCGCCGGCTGGGACAGGTTCAGGCGCCTGGCGGCGCGGCTGACACTGCGCTCGTCGAGCAGGACGTCGAGCACAACCAGAAGATTCAGGTCTATGTTTCGAATATTCGTCAAAATGATAACTCGTATAAAACATAGCGATTTGATTTATATCTAGGTGTTTGGGAAATTCAACCCGATACCGTGATGTATCGGCATGTTCCGGCTGGCATCACAGCGTTTAATACCGGAACGGACCGTGACTTCGTCGATAAACAAAAAGGGAGAAGGTTGTGGAAACAGTATCGAAACCGTCGGAGGCTACCGGTGCTTACAAGGATATGCTGGTCCGGCTGATGACGCGCCAGATTTACGCGGAAACCGCGACGGCCGAAGTGTTCGGGCGGGCCATCAGCGCGGCGCCCAACTGGCAGGAAAAAGAACTGGCCGCCGAATTCGCGGCCGAAGAAGCCCGACATAGCCGTGGGCTCTACGATCTTCTGACCGATCTCGGCGAAGATCCGGAAGAAATAATCGCGGGCCGTCCCGATGCCGGTGAATTCTGGGGACTCGATCTCGATAACTGGCTCGATATCGCGGTGTTCAATTTTACCGTCGACCGCGCCGGAAGTCACCAGATCATGGAATACCGGGAATCCAGCTATGTCCCCTGGGGCGAAAGCCAGGAAGAAGTGCTGGAGGACGAAGAGGACCACTACGACAACGGGGTCGAAAACCTGAAACAGTTCGCCAAGGATCCCGCGAAACTTGCTGCTTTCCAGGAAGTCTACGACCGGGTAATGCCGAATGCGCTGAAGCGCGCCTTTGGGCGTCTTGAAGGGGCCGACAACGACTTCTGCCTGGAACACGGGCTGAAAAGGAACACGACCGAGGTTATCGTGAACCGCTACCTGAGCGAGATGCGGAGCCATATGGACGGTACCGGCCTGATGTTTCCTCCGATTTCGGCCTTCGAATCGATTAACTGCGAGCTCGCGGATAGTACGCGTGCAATTTTGCTGTCGCTCCAGCGCTAAGGGCTCTGCTACATATAGGCGGATGCGCCGGTCACTGTATGTGGCCGGCGTATTCGTAAGCTGCAGCCGCCGATTAACGCGGTTGCAATTTCTTGCCGCCGATTAACGCGGTATTTCCGCTGCTTCCCCTGCCGACAAACGCGGGACCGGAAGCGGCTACAGGAGTGACTTACTATGCTAGCAGAAGAATCGAACACGCCGGGTATGGCGTCCGAAAAAATTATGGATTTGAGAGGAACGCTCGAATGGCTCAAATCCGAAGGCGACCTGATTGAAACCGATGTAGAGGTCGATCCCGATCTTGAGATCGCGGCCATTCAGAAACACATGGATGGCGGCTGCCCGGTGCTGTTCAACAACGTGAAGGGGCGCCCAAACAACCGCGTCGTCACGAACCTGTTCGGCGACATGAACGTCATCAACAAAATGTTCGGCTGGAAAGACGACGCCGATCGCACGCGCAAGCTGGCCTATGCGCTGCAGCACCCGCTGGACTCCGTCGAAATCGGCCAGGACGAGGCACCCTGCCAGGAAGTGGTGATCGAAAATCCGACCGACGTGAACCAGTATATCGTGCCGATGCGCCATACCGAGTTCGAACCGGAACACACTGTCGGGTCCGGCAACCGCGTCGTCGCCGGCAAGTATTTCGACGGCGGCACCGATCTTGGGTACAACCGGATGAATTTCCGCTGGGGCAATGTGGGCACCTTCCAGATCTCGCCCGGTTCGCACATGTGGCAGGTCGTATCCAAGCATTACAAGGACGACGAGCCCGTGCCGATCACGATGTGCTTCGGTCTGCCGCCGTCCTGTACGCTGATGGCGGGCGCCGGGTTCGATTACGTCATCCTGCCCCAGGGCTGTGACGAAATCGGTATCGCGGGCGCCATTCAGGGAACTCCGGTGCGTCTTGTGAAGGCCCGCACCGTTGATGCCTATGCCGTTGCGGATTGCGAAGTCGTGCTCGAAGGATACGTCAACCCGCGCGACCGGCGTTACGAAACAGCCGAATCCGAAGAAGCGGGCATTCAGGGCCGTTTCCATTTCCATCCGGAATGGGCGGGCTATATGGGCAAGGCCTACAAGGCCCCGACGTTCCATTGTACCGCGGTGACAACCCGCAAGCCTGAATCGAAGCCGATCATCTTCTGCCTCGCCGTGCACACGCTCGACGAACACAACATCGATACCACGGTCCGCGAAGCGGCATTGTTCGCGCTCTGCGAACGGATGCAGCCCGGCATCGTGACCGATGTCGTCATGCCGTACTGCATGACCGACTGGGGCGGGGCGATCATCCAGGTGAAGAAACGGAACCAGATCGACGAAGGCTGGCAACGGAACTTCATGGGCGCCTTTATCGCGACATCCCAGGGCGCGCGGATCTGTATCGCGGTGTCGGAAGATGCCGACCCCTACGATATGGACGACATAATGTGGAATATCACGACACGCGTGAATCCGCATACCGACATCCTGAACCCGATCCCGGGCGGTCGAGGCCAGACCTTCATGCCGGCGGAACGCATGACCGCGGGCGACAAGGAATGGACAGCGTCGAACACCCGTTTCGAAGGCGGGATGGGCATCGATTGCACGGTACCCTACGGGTACGAGAGCGATTTCCTGCGGCCGGTCTATGCGGTCGAGAAAGTCGATCTCTCGAAATGGTTCAGCGACGACCAGATCGCTAACGGCAAAGACCGCATGAAGGGCTGGGTAAACAGCCTGGCACGCACAGGTCGGTAACTGCCGCGGAAACGACGACGGAAAGGGCGGTCCTGCAGGGCCGCCCTTTTTGTTTGGATCCAATCGTTTGCACGCCCGGGCGATACCCGCGTATTGTCGGAGAAAATTCAGGGGAGGGACGCCTGTGACCCAGGGAACGACGGAAAGACTGGCGGAATTCGCGGCTGCACTGGACATCGGCGATATTCCGCACGACGTGCAGGTGTCCGCCAAAGCCCTTCTGTCCGATGCCCTTGCCTGCGCGCTTGCCGGCCACCGGGGAGAGGAAACACATCAGCTCCGGGCGATGTCGGCGGCGCTCGGTGCCTCGACGGAAAGTACGGTCATCGGCGGCACGAACATGTCGCTTGCCGGCGCGACGCTGATGAACGGCTACCTGATCACGGCCGTGACGATGTGCGACGTTCATCGTGCGACGCTGACCCATATCACGCCTGAAATCGTGCCGCCGGCGCTTGCCATCGCGGAACGCGACGGTCGCTCGGGCGCATCGTTGCTCACCGCGATCGTCGCTGGGTGCGAAGTGACGACACGGGTCGGCATCGGGCTCGACTATCCTGTTTTTCGCGGTAAAGGCTGGCACGGGCCGGGCGTCATCGGCCCGTTCGGCGCAGCCGCCGCCGTCGGAAACCTTAGCGACTTCGACACCGACACGATGAACCGCGCCTTCGCCCTCGCAGGCAGCCAGTCCGCCGGAACCTTTGCCGCCTGGGGAACCCCGACAGTGAAGTTTCATCAGTGCCGGGCCGCGCTGTCCGGGCTGATGGCCGCCCTGCTGGCGGAACAGGATTTCGCGGCGTCGCGGGAATTCCTCACCGCGGCGGATGGCGGGCTGTACAATACCTACGCGGAAGGCGGATTGCCGGAAGCCGTTACCGGCGATCTTGGCGCCCGCTGGGAACTCCAGCGGATCGCCTTGCGGTTATGGCCGTCGGCGACGGCGCTGCAGGAAGTAATTACGGCTCTGTTTAATCTCGTGCAGGACAACGATATCCGGTTCGGGGAGATCGCCCGGGTGCGTCTGGGGTTGAGCGAAACGCCATACCGCATGCATGGCGGGTTTTCGACCTACGCGGCCAAGTTCGAGGCGCTACTGTCGGCGCATTACGTTGCCGGCGTCTTCCTGCGCGACCGCACGGTCACCCTCGACCAGTTCGAACCGGCGATTTACGGCGATCCGGTCCTGCGCCACTTCGCTTCGGAGAAGGTCGAGATCGTGCTGGACGAGACGCTTTCCAACGGTCAGGCCATCGCCGAGGTCGAAATGACGGACGGTACGATCCATACGGCGCGGTGCGATTATCCTCTCGGCGCGCCGGAGAACCCGCTTTCGCCGGCCCAGGTCGAGGAAAAACTGCGGCGCTGTGCGTCTTACAGCCTGTCGGACGCCCGAACCGATGAACTGGTTGCCGCCGTAGCGAATCTCGAAAACCTCAAATCGTCGCGCGAACTGACGGCCTTGCTAAGCGCTCAGTAGGCGCGTCGCAGGTCGATCTGACCCAACAGGGCCCGGCCGTCGGCGGCGCGGCGGATATTGTCCGCAATTACCGGCGCTGCCGATTCCGGCAGGGTCCAAGCCGCCGCATGGGGATACATCGTGATATTGGGATGTTTCCAGAACGGGTGTCCGGCGGGCAGGGGTTCTTCGCGATAGACATCGAGCGTCGCCGCCGATAGCTGTCCGCTGTCGAGCGCTTCCAGAAGATCGTCATCGACCAGGTGCTTTCCGCGCGCGGCATTGATCAGAACGGCACCGCGGGGCAGGGCGCCGAGGGTGGTCGCATCCAGAATATCTTCGGTATCGGGCGTGAGCGGCAACAGACAGATCAGGATATCGGTGCGTTCGAGCAATGAAAACAGGCCGTCCTCTCCGGTAAAGCTCCGGATACCGGGAATCTCCTTTTCGGACCGCGCCCAGCCGGCAACCGGAAACCCGAAACGCGCCAGCATGGTGCCGCAGGCGGCGCCCAGGTGGCCGAGGCCGAGGATACCGATACGCCGGTCGCGCGACAGCGTCTGGCGCAGCAGCTTCCATGTTCCGGCGCGTTGCTGGGCATGGTATTCGGGCGCGCGCCGGTGATGGTTCAGTACTTCCATCGTGACGAATTCGACCATCCCGGTCTGAAGGCCTGGGTCGATCAGCCGGGCGACCGGCACGCCGGCAGGCAGTTCGGGATCGCGCAGGATGTGCTCGACCCCGGCGCCGAGTGACAGGATCGCTTTCAGGTTCGGCAGCCGTGCCAGCAGTCCACGGGGCGGCTGCCAGGCCAGGGCGATCTCGATATCGGCCTCTTCGCCGATGCCGTCGGCCCCGATACGCATGTCGAGATCGGGAAGTTCAGCCCGCAGGGCCGGTTCCCATATACCCGGGTCTTCGCCGTCGCAAATGAACAGGAGCGCCATGCAATTCTGCCGTCGTGAAAGGTTTGATGCGCGCGCACTTTGGCGTTAAGCCTGTGGCAAGTCACGCAGAAACAGGGAGAGCGAAGTGAAAGTCGGAATTGCCGGCTTCGGCACGATCGGCAAGCCGGTCGCCGCCGCGCTGGACAGGGGAATAGACGGTCTGGAACTTGCCGCGATCTGTTCGCGCGACCAGGACAAGGCCCGCCGCAATATGGACGGCATCTGCGCGCCCGTTCCGGTTGTCGGGCCGCAGGAACTTGCCGATTTGTGCGATGTCGTCGTCGAATGCGTGCCGAAGGCCGCGTTCCGCGATATCGCCGAACCGGCCCTGAAGGCGGGCAGGACCTTCATCACCGTCAGCGGCGCAGGTCTTTTGATCCATCCCGACATTGTCGATATCGCGCGTGCCCATAATGCGCAGATCGTTCTCGCGACCGGCGCATTGCTCGGGCTCGACGCCGTCCGCGCGGCCGCCGAAGGCGAGATTTACGAAGTCCGCATGATAACGCGCAAGCCGCCGTTTTCCCTGAAAGGCGCGCCGTATCTGGACGAACACGGCATTTCCATCGACGGGCTGGACGCGCCGCTGAAGGTGTTCGAAGGCACGGCCCGGGAAGGTGCCGCCGGATTCCCGGCGAACGTGAATGTCGCCGCCGCCCTGGGGCTGGCCGGGATCGGTCCGGACCGGACGACGCTCGAAATCTGGGCCGACCCGGCACTGGAGCGAAACACCCACCGTATCGAGGTCGAGGCAGACAGTGCGCGGTTCAGCCTCAGCATCGAAAACGTGCCGTCGCCGGAAAATCCCGGCACGGGAAAGATCACCGCCCTCAGTGTTGTCGCGGCCCTGCGGGCGCTCACAGCGCCGCTCAAGGTAGGTAGCTGACCCCTCAAAGGAGAACGAACATGGAATACCAGGCTCTCAAATGGGAAATCCTCGAGAATCCCAATAATCCGGGCGAAATGTCGATCGGTCTGCTGACCCTCAACCGGCCCGATTACCTGAATGCCGTCGATGTCCGCATGCGCGTCGAACTGGATATTCTGTGCGACGAGATCGCGCATAACAGCAACATCAAGGTGATGATCATCACCGGCGAAGGCCGAGGCTTCTCTGCCGGCGGCGATCTGAAGAGCGAAGCGGGGCCGCTGGGCGCAGGCGAGGAAGATTTCGATTTTGGCAGCTTCGGGCCGTACAAGGAAATCGCAAACTACTTTTTCAACGACCTGCGCCACCAGGTGTTGCAGCGGGCGTTCAAGAAATTCGAAGACCTTCCCTGCATCGTGATCGCGGCCATCAACGGTCCCGCCGTCGGGATCGGTCTGGAAATATGCACATTGTGCGATCTCCGTTTCGCGTCCGACAAGGCGAAGCTCGGCGAAGTCGCCGTACCCGCGGGTTTCCTGCCGGAATCCGGCGGCGCGCGGAACCTGCCCAAGCTGATCGGCGTCGGCAAGGCGCTCGACATGATCCTGACCGGCAAGATTATCATGGCGGACGAAGCGCTTGAAATCGGCCTCGTCGAAAAAGTGTTCCCGCATGACGACCTGTTGCCGGAAACGATCGCCTATGCGGCGCAGATCGCCTCGAACCCCTACCTGTCGGTGCGGTATGCCAAGGACCTTGTGAAAATGTACTGGAACCACAACCGGTCGGACGAGGGCTGGGCGAAGGAATTCGCCGCCATTCAGGAAATCACCCGGACAGGCGACTGCGTCGAAGGCATCCGCGCTTTCCTCGACAAACGCCCGGCGGAATACAAGGGGCCGTATTACGACAACCCCCCTTACGGAGGCCCACGCAACAAATGACGCCGGATAGTGCCGCATTGCCGCCGGGATATCGTGAAATCCCGGAACGGCTGAATATTGCCGCCGAACTGATCGACCGTATCGGGGAACGCGGCTTCGGTAATCGCCCGGCCTTCGTCTGGGACGACGGCGAACTGACGTTCGATGCGTTTGCCGTCCGGGTGAACAAACTGGCGCACGGTCTGGCGGCTAACGGCATAGCGCGCGGCATGCCGGTTCTGGTCCGCATGAGTAACTGTCACGAATTTGCAGAAACCGTACTGGCCCTGTTGAAGATCGGGGCGCTGCCCGTGTTGCAGAATTCCCTGCTCGCGGAAGAGGAAGTCGATTACGTGCTCGGGCATTCCGATGCCCGCGCCGCCGTAACGCTGGCGGACCTCGCGGATCCGGTTCTGAACCTGTCCGAAAAACTGCCGGCCGGAATAATCGTCGCCCGCGGCAGGGTCGCCGGGGCACTTTCGTTTGAAGATATCATCGACACGGCGCCCGATACCGCGTTCGAAACCGCCGATACGGCATCCGAAGATCCCGCATTTTTCGTCTACACATCCGGCACGACGGGGCGCCCGAAGGGGATCGTTCACGCGCATCGCTGGGTTGTCGCGCTGGGCGATTCAAACCGCTACCGCCTGCCGCCGGAAGAGGGCGACCGCGCCTATGCCACCGGCGAGTGGAGCTTTATCAGCGCGCTCGGGCATAACGTTATGTTCCCGCTGCGAAACGGCGTCACGGGCGTGATCCTCGAAGACCGGCCAAGCCCGGAAAACGTACTCAGGGCCGTCGAACGTCACCGGGTTACGCTGATATATTCGGTTGCGACCGTCTACCGCCGGATTCTGGCCATGGAAAACGTCGAAAACCGGTATGATTTTTCCTCGGTACGCGGCTGCAACGCGACAGGCGAGGCGCTCGAAGCATCGACCTGGCAGGAATTCAGGGACCGCTTCGGTTGCGACATCTGGGAACATTACGGCGTTTCGGAAATGCAGATGGTATTGGGGCAGGGGCCGCGGCAACCGGTGCGTCCCGGCTCGATCGGCGTGCCGATCCCGGGCACCCATGTCACCGTGCTGGACGACGACTACAACGAATTGCCGCCCGGCGATATCGGCCACTTTCTGATCGCCTCCGACAATCCCGGTTTCTTTCTCGGATACCACAAGGACCCGGCGAAGACGGCCGAGGTCGTGCATGACGGCTGGTATCATACCGGGGACCTGGCGTCGTGCGACGCGGACGGATATTTCTGGATCGCCGGGCGCAGCGACGACTGTTTCAAGAGCCGGGGTATTTTCATATCGCCCTATGAAATAGAGAATGTGCTGCGCCAGCATCCGGCAATCGTCGAGGCCTGCATCGTGCCGATGGCCGACAAGGAGATCGGAAACCGTATCCGCGCCGTCTGCGTGCTCCGGGACGGCGAGGCCGCGTCCGACGCCGTGGCGGAGGATATCCGTCTCAGCGTCCGGTCGCGTATTGCGCCCTACAAGGCGCCGCACGTGGTCGATTTCATCGATGCGCTGCCGAAAAGCCCGGTCGGAAAAGTGCTGCGGCGGGAACTCGCATCCTGACCCGGCGCTCGCCCATGGACGAACGCGGCCCGGGCTGGCTGTTTCTGGTCGCCCTGGTGACGATCACGCTGATCGGCCCGCTCGCCGTTCATATGTATATTCCGATCATGCCGACGATCCAGCTGGCATTCGGCGTGTCCACGGTCCTGACGACGCTGACCTTCAGCATGGTGTTGTTCGTCATGGCGTTCGGCACGCTGATATACGGCAGCGCGTCGGACCGCTACGGCCGCAAGCCCGTGCTGATGGTGGGGCTTGCGCTGTTCGTCGCGGGATCGGCGATCTGCGCGGTCGCCTGGAATTTCGAAATTCTGATCGTCGGCCGGCTGCTGCAGGCCATGGCTGCGGGCTGCGGGGTCGTGCTGGCGCGGGCCATCGCCCGGGATGTGTATGGCCCGGACAAGCTGGCCCAGGTTATCGCCTATATTACGACCGCCTATGTGCTGGGCCCGACGCTTGCGCCGCCGCTGGGCGGGATTATTTCGGACCTGTTCGGCTGGAACGCCGTATTCGTCGTTGCGACCGGTATTTCCATCGGGGTTATCCTGCTCGGCGGCACCGTTATGCGCGAAACCCATTTCGACCGGCGGAGCGGCGGCAACGTCGGTGCGCTGTTCCGGGACTATCTCACGCTCGCCAAAAACCCGGTCTTTGTCGGCTACGCGCTGGTTCCGGCGTTTACGTCCGGCGCCTTCTTCGCGCTCGCGACCTACGCCTCTTTTTTGATGCGGGACCACTACGAAGCTTCTTCCGGCGAATACGGCCTTTATTTCATGCTCCTGACCATTGGATTCATGTCCGGCAACTTCGTGTCGGGCCGGCTCGGAACCCGGGTATCGACCGAATACATGGTGTTGATTGGCTGCATTATCGGCCTGATCACGGTGGAACTGCTCGCGGCCTCCCTGTTTATCTGGCCGGATTACCCGATTGCGCTGTTCCTGCCGGGCACGGTGATCGGGATTGCGCAGGGGCTTTCGATGCCGCACGCTCAGGCGGCCGCGATCAATGCGGAGCCTGACCTGACCGGCACGGCCTCCGGTGTGGTGATGTTCCTGCATTTCTTCGCGGCGGCGGCAGCGTCATTGTTTCTGTCGACGCTCTACGATCAGACGATTTACCCGCTGATCGAAATCGAATTCGTGCTCAGTATCTGCGCGCTTAGTTGCGGGCTGTTCGCCAACGCGGCGAAACGCAGGCGTATTGCCCGCCAGCGGGCCTGATATACTATACAGCTTCAGGTGTTGTCTGACCCGCTCTCGTGACGACCCAGCGCGCCAAGCGCATCGGTAACGAAGCGACGCGGCAGAATCTCATCCAGAGAGACCGTGCGAAGATCGGGATAAAGCTCCCGATACAGTTCCATCTGCCGGGTCCAATGGGCCTGGGACATTTCGCCGTTAACCGCGAACCCACCTGAATCGTGTTCCTGTTGCCAGATCTGCCTGACCTGATCGTCGGGCACCGGCACGGTCACGTTCCGGTCGTAGACCTCGCGGAATGTATCGTAGCTGTCGTGCAGGGCGCGCGAGGCCCTGATCATGCCGCGTGTCAGCCGGGCGAGCTCTTCCGGGTGGGCGGCCTCATAGGCTTCCGTGGTGCCGAGCACGCCATGGGGCTGCGTCGGCACGAGCCCCTTCAACTGGGCAAATCCCAGCAAGGTGTGCAGCTTGTCCTTGTGCTCGAGGCTGAGCGAGATTGCTTCCTCGACACGGATCAGAGATACATCGATAGAACCGTTGAGGAGGCGTTCGATACGTTCCGGCGGCGGGCCGACGACCTGCCAGTCGATATCGGCTTCGTCGATGCCGAGCGCCCGCACCGTAAGGCGCGCCATGTGATGGCTGAGCGCGTTCGTACCGTCGAGCGCCCAGGAAACGCCCTTGAGATCGTCGGTGCTCCGGATCGATTTCTGAACGATCAGATTCTGCGCCAGGCCGCGGGCCATCGATACGATGGCGCGGACGGGGTTGCCCTCGGCCCGGGACTTGATCAGCGGTCCCAGTCCGCCGTAGGAAACATCCACCGTATCGTCGAGGACGGCGTTGAGCGCGGCAACGCCCCCATGTACCGGGGTCCAGGCGACATCGAGGCCTTCTTCGGTCCACAGGCCGAGGGTCGTGGCGGCGGCGCAGGCGAGATCGTCGACACCGAAAGTGGGGCCGGAACCGGCAGCGAGGCGGATCGAAAGGCGGTCAGACATGAAAGTTCCTCGAAGATTAATAGCGCAGTGCTTTTTAACGTGGTCCTGTTTCTTGATTGAGGTCAAGGCGGGCACGTTTATTTTATAGGAACTCTCCGAACAAGCATAATTCCGCCGGATTTCAGACACGGCGAAGTTCAATTCAGGAGAAACAACTATGGATGCTAAGGCCCCATCGATCGACATCGGTATCGAAGTCGGGGAACGCCGGAAAATCGCCGAAGGGCTCTCCACGCTCCTGGCAGACAGTTATACGCTCTACCTGATGACGCATAACTTTCACTGGAACGTCAAAGGTCCGATGTTCAACACGTTACATCTGATGTTCATGGACCAGTATACGGAACAGTGGAATGCTCTTGACCTGATCGCAGAGCGTATCCGGGCTCTCGATTTCCCGGCTCCCGGCACATACAGCGAGTTTGTGAAACTAACCTCGATCGATGAGATCGGCGGTGTGCCGAAGGCAACCGATATGATCCGCCATCTGGTCTCTGCCCAGGAAGCGACGGCACGCACCGCGCGAGAGCTGATTCCGGTAGTTGAGGCCGCGAACGATTTGCCGACGGCGGATTTGCTCACCCAACGCCTGGACGTTCACGAAAAAACGGCGTGGATGCTGCGCAGTCTGCTGGAAGATTGATGCCGCTGGCGCTTCGTTGCTGCCAAACTAATCCGGCATTCTGCGTACGAAATGAAGGCTGGTCATCGTCATCACTGTTTCGTCGTCCTGGTTCAGCGTCTCATACCGGATACGAACCGCATCGCGACCGCCTTCCTTCGCTGCGGGTGATGTTTCTATGACATTCGCAAGAACGTGCAGGGTATCGCCAACCTTGACGGGGCGTTTCCAGCGCAGGGAATCGATGCCCGGCGACCCCATGCCGCTGAGACTAAGCGCGCCCGTTCTGGCAAACAGGCCGAATGTAACCGAAGCGGTTTGAAAACCGGCGGCGACCAGTGTCCCGAAGCTCGTTTCCTTCGCGGCCTCGATATCCGTGTGATACGGCAGAGGCGCGTAGTTCCTGCCGAATTCCATGATTTCCTCGGCTTCGAGTGTCTGCGAACCGGTCTCGTAAACCTGGCCCACTTCGAAATCCTCAAAATACAGCGGTCGTTCCACTTTCATCGTCTTAAAATCCTTGAGTTCTGTTCAACCGGTGGAGATCGTCGCCAGTTTCTCGGCAAGTTGGCGAACACCGCGCAGCCGGTCGGTACCGCGGGTCCAGTCGCGCCGGACGACCATCGTATGATCGGGCCGCAGCTTGGTGCGTCCGACATCAGACGAGACGAATTCAATCAGCCCGGCCGGGTTGTCGAAGCTGTTGGCGCGGAACGACAATGTAGCACCCTTGGGCCCGGCATCTATCTTTTCGACATTGGCGCGCCGGCAATGGCGTTTGATGGTGACGATCTGAAGGAGGTTCTCGACCTCGCCCGGAAGGGTTCCGAAGCGGTCGATCAGCTCTGCCGCAAAGCCTTCGGTTTCCTCGGCGCTTTTAAGTTCTGCAATACGCCGGTAAAGGCCAAGGCGCACGCCGAGATCCGAGACGTACTTTTCCGGGATCAGCACGGGGATGCCGACATTGATCTGCGGACTCCACTCGCGGTCATCCGCATTCTCTACACCCTTGGCCACCGCCACGGCTTCTTCCAGCATGTGCTGGTAAAGCTCGACGCCGACTTCGCGGATATGTCCGGACTGTTCCGATCCCAGCAGGTTGCCCGCGCCACGGATGTCGAGATCGTGGCTGGCGAGCGAGAACCCGGCGCCGAGCGTGTCGAGCGACTGCATCACTTCCAGCCGCTTGTTCGCGGCATCGGTCAGTTTCCTGTCGTTCGGCAGGGTCAGGTAACAATAGGCACGTAGTTTCGACCGCCCGATACGTCCGCGCAGCTGGTAAAGCTGGGCAAGACCGAACATATCGGCGCGGTGAATAATCATGGTGTTGGCAGACGGAATATCGAGCCCGGATTCGACGATCTGCGTCGACAGCAACAGATTGGCTGATCCTTCGTAGAACGTGGTCATCACGTCTTCCAGCGCCCTGGTGCCCATCTGGCCGTGGGCCATTGCGATCTTGATCTCCGGCACCAGGCGGCGGAGCTGTCCCGCGATATCGTCCAAATCCGCGACCCTCGGACAGACATAGAATGTCTGACCGCCGCGGAAATGTTCGCGCATGATCGCTTCGCGGATCATGACCTCGTCGAACGGCATCACGAAGGTCCGCACCGCCAGACGGTCGACCGGCGGCGTGCCGATGAGGCTCATCTCCTTCACGCCGCTCAGCGCCATCTGCAATGTCCGTGGAATGGGCGTGGCAGTGAGGGTGAGAACGTGGACGTCCGTCTTCAGGTTCTTCAGCCGTTCCTTGTGGGTGACGCCGAAATGCTGTTCTTCATCGACAATCAGCAGGTCGAGCTTCTTGAACGCGATCGATTTGCTGAGCAGGGCGTGGGTGCCCACGACAATATCGACCTCGCCATTGGCGAGGCCTGCCCGGACTTCGTCTGCCGCCTTGCCGGTGACCAGCCGCGACAGCTGTTCGATCCGTACCGGCACGCCGGAAAACCGCTCCAGGAAGGTCGCGAAATGCTGGCGGGCGAGAAGGGTGGTCGGCACGACGACCGCAACCTGACCGCCCGACATGACGGTGGCAAAGGCGGCTCGCAGCGCGATCTCCGTTTTGCCGAAGCCCACGTCGCCACAGACCAGCCGGTCCATGGCGTTGCCGGACTTCAGGTCCGTCAGGGTGTCGGCGATCGCATGCGCCTGGTCATCCGTTTCGGTATAGGGAAACCGCGCTGCGAATTCCTGATAGAGACCGTCGGGGACCTCGATTTTTACTGCCGGGCGAAGGGTGCGTTGTGCCGCGATCTTGATAAGCTCGTTGGCGATATCCTTCATGCGCGACTTCATCCGCGCCTTGCGGGCCTGCCAGGCGGCGCCGCCGAGCCGGTCGAGGGTCGCAGGCATATCGCCGGATCCGTACCGCGACAGGACTTCGACGTTTTCGACAGGTACGTAAAGCTTGTCGTCGCCGGCATAGACCAGGCGCAGGCAGTCATGGGGCGCATTCATGACGCTCAGCGTTTCCAGCCCGTTATAACGGCCGATACCGTGCTCGATATGAACCACAAGGTCGCCGAGGGCGATTTCCGAAACATCGGCGATGAAGTCTTCGGCGCGCTTGCGCTTTCGGTCCGGGCGAACGATGCGTTCGCCCAGAATATCCTGTTCGGTAATCAGGATCAGGTCGTCGGAGGTGAATCCGTGCTCGATCGGCAGGACGGCCAGACCGATGGCGGAATCGTTCAGGTTGTCCGTTTCGTCCCAGTTCTCGACCGGGGTGATGTTGGCTACGTTGTGGTCGCCCAGCAACTGGCCGAGCCGCTCGCGGGAGCCCTGCGTGAAGGCGCTGATGAGGGCGCGGCGGCCTTCCGAAATATCGCGTTTCAGGCGGGCATTCAGGTTATCGAACAATGTATCGACCGGAATGTCGTCCTTTTTGGGAGCAGAGCCGGCAGCGGCAGCCGCCTGGGCGCGCACCGCAGCGAAATCGGGAACGCGCTTCGCGCCGACCGACAGGACCTCTGCATAGGCCGAAGAGGCGATGCCTTCCGGCGCCGCAAAGGGCGACAACTGCCCGACCAGTCGTCCGTCGAGTGCCTTTTCGAACTCCCGCGCGGTCAGGTACAGACTATCGGCGGGCAGGGGGCGGTAGGGCGGCTGGCTGTTGGTATCCTGGGAATTCCGGTTTTGAATGAAACTCATCCGGGCATCGTAATAATCGGCAATGGTTTCCAGTCGGCCGTCGCGAACCTGATCGGCATCGTTGTCGAGCGTCACGGATGCGCCCGGCAGGTAATCGAATATCGTTTCGAGCGATTCATGGAACAGCGGAAGCCAGTGTTCCATGCCGATCTGCTTTCGTCCCTCGCTGACGGCAAGATAGAGCGGATCGTCCGTTACCGAGCCAAAGGCTTCGCGGTAACCCGACCGGAACCGGGCGACGGAATCTTCGTCGAGAAACACTTCGCTGGCGGGTTTGAGCGAAAATGCGTCGATTGTCTCGACGGAGCGCTGCGTGGCGGGGTCGAAACTCCGCAAGGCCTCGATCTCGTCGCCGAACAGGTCGAGACGGAGCGGCAGGTTCGCGCCCGGCGGAAATATATCGAGAATACCGCCGCGGACGGCGTATTCCCCTGGTTCGCGGACCGTGCCGACGCGCTCGAACCCGTTTCGGCTGAAAAACTCGCCCATTTCGTCGATATTTACCCGCGATCCGATGGCAAAACGGCGGGCGGCGCTGTTCAGAACGGTTCGTGCCGGAACCCGCTGCAGCGCGGCGTTGACGGATGTGAGAACGACGAGACGTTTCGACTGCTGCTTGTCTGCCGCGGTCGCCAGAAACGTCAGGGCTTCGATACGTTCTGCCGCGATTTCGCGGTTCGGGGAAACCCGGTCATAGGGCAGGCAGTCCCAGGCGGGAAAGGACACCACGGCGATATCCGGCGCAAAGAATGCGAGTGCGTCCGCCATCGCCGCCATGCGTTTGGCATCCCGTGCGATGTGAAGGTGCAGGGCATGGTCAGGCTTTGCCGACAGCGTTTGCGCGAGTATGAGCGCGTCATATCCTTCCGGTACGCCGGAAAGCAGGAACCGCCCGGTTCCGGAAAACGATTTATCTATATAGTTCAATTACTTATATTTTCTTCTTGTATGTTCGCAGCATGTCGAGAACATCTGTATCGAAGGCGGCGGGCGGCGGCATCATCTCCATCACCCAGCTCAGCACGTCCTGATCGTTTTCGTCCAGCAGTGCTTCGAAATGTTCGAGCTGTCGCTGGTCAAGGTCCTGCAGGTGGTCATTGGCGAAGCCCCCGATCACCATATCGCTTTCCTTGGTCCCGCGGCGGAGACTGCGGAACCGGAGTTTACGGCGGACGGTTTCTAACGTATCAGGCATTACTGCTCCTCGTGGAAGGCTGGTATAAGTGGCTGCCACGACGATGTCAGCCCGGTTTCGGCTGATCGCGCCCGATTTTTGATGGAAAACATGCGCCCGGACATTCTTTTTTCGATATTTGCACCGATCACGAGCCTGCCGGGCGTCGGACCCAAGATCGGCAAGCTGATAGAGCGCCTCGCCGGTCCGGCCATCGTGGACCTTTTATGGCACCTGCCGTCGGGTCTGATCGACCGGCGATACGCGCCGGCAATCATGGATGCGGCGGAGGGCGCTATTGCGACGCTGACGGTCACGGTCGACAAGCACTTTCCGTCGGCGCGTCGCGGATTGCCATACAGGATACGGTGCCGGGACGAGACCGGGTTCATCACCCTGGTGTTTTTCAATGGGCGCGAGGATTACCTCCGGAAAATTCTTCCAGATGGCGAAATCCGTGTCGTCAGCGGGCGGATCGAACGCTACCGCGACGAATTCCAGATGACGCACCCGGATCATATCGGTTCGATCGACGAGATCGAAGCAATCAAGTCGGTCGAACCCGTTTACCCGATGACCGCGGGGCTGACAGCGAGGCCGCTCAACAAGGCCATCGCCGCCGCCGTTGCGCTCGCGCCCGATCTGCCGGAATGGAATGACGGTCCGTGGCATCGCCAACGTAAATGGATGGACTGGCGGACGTCGCTTTCGTCCGCCCACGCGCCCCAATCCGAAAGCGACCTGATGCCCGATGCACCGGCGCGCGAACGGCTTGCCTATGACGAGCTCCTCGCCAATCAGCTTGCCCTGTTGATCGTACGTCGCCGGCAGCGGAAACGGGCGGGCCGTGCGATCGCCGGCGACGGCCGGTTGCAGGCGCAGCTTGAAGGGGCTTTGCCGTTCAAGCTCACCGGTTCACAGCTTCAGGCGTTGTCCGAGATTTCAGCCGACATGAAATCCGAACTGCGCATGATCCGGCTGCTGCAGGGCGATGTCGGCAGCGGAAAGACGGTTGTTGCCCTGATGGCGATGCTGGCTGCGGTGGAAGAGGGGGCGCAGGCGGCGCTGATGGCGCCGACCGAAATACTGGCGCGTCAGCATTATGCGACCATCGCGCCGCTCGCGGATGCGATCGGCGTCCGGACCGTTCTGATTACCGGCCGCGATAAGGGCAAAAAACGCGAAACACTGGTGAACGGGTTGACCGGGGGGGACACGTCGATTGCCATCGGCACCCATGCCCTGTTCCAGGACGATGTGCAGTTCAGGGACCTGGCGCTCGTCGTCGTCGACGAACAGCATCGCTTCGGCGTGCATCAGCGGCTCGCACTGGCGGGCAAGGGAGTGGCTGCAGACATTCTTGTCATGACCGCAACGCCGATCCCCCGGACCCTGATGATGACGGCCTATGGCGATCTTGAAACGTCGCGCCTGACGGAAAAGCCGGCGGGACGGAAACCGATCGAAACCCGGGTTCTGCCGCTGTCGCGGCTGGAGGACGTCGTGGACCGCCTGCGCAGCGCTATTCCCAACGGCGCCCGGGCATACTGGGTTTGTCCACTCGTCGACGATTCCGAACTTGTCGATCTCGCCGCCGCGACCGAGCGACATGCCGCCCTCGCGCAGCGCTTCGGCGATCGTGTCGGCCTCATCCACGGCAAGCTGAAGGCGGCGGAAAAAGATGCGGTAATGGCGAAGTTTGCCGCCGGCGAGATCGATATTCTGGTGGCGACGACGGTGATTGAGGTAGGTGTCGATGTGCCGGAGGCCACGATCATGGTGATCGAGCAGGCCGAACGTTTCGGACTGTCTCAGCTTCATCAATTGCGCGGGCGCGTCGGGCGTGGCGCGGACAGATCGTCCTGCCTGCTGCTCTATGGCGAACCCCTGACAGCGACCGCCAAGGCCCGTCTGAAGGTCATGCGCGAAACCGATGACGGGTTCGTCATTGCGGAAGAAGACCTTCGGCTCCGCGGGGCCGGGGAAGTGCTGGGGACAAAGCAAAGCGGGCTGCCGCAATTCCGTATGGCCGACCTGAGCGCCCATGCGGAACTTATCGGGGTTGCCCGGGATGACGCACGGCTCATTCTTGAACGTGACCCTGAGTTGACATCCGATCGCGGGAAGGCGCTCAAGATGCTGCTGTATCTGTTCGAACGTGACGCGGTTGTGAAAACGGCGCTGTCGGGCTGATTATGGGGCGGTGCCGTCGGAAGTATACGGAACGGTTTTGGAGTCTCCGTTTGCCGGGCCGACCTTTTTCTCTTTCTTGGCTTCGGCGGATCGCCTGTCGGGCGGGGTAACGATCCCACCGGAAACGACCATCTTGATGCCTTCCTCGACCGTCATCTCAAGAATGACGAGATCTTTCCGGGGAATGAAAAGCAGGTATCCCGAGGTCGGGTTGGGCGTCGTCGGCAGGAACACGTTCACGACATCGTCGGTTGTCAGATTCTGGACTTCGCCCTGTGTCTGACCGGTTATGAACCCGATTGCCCAGCTTCCCCGCCGGGGGTACTCGAACAGCACGACATCGCGAAACGCGGTCGATTGCTGCTTGAGGATTGTCTCGATGATCTGCTTTACGGCGCCATAAACGCTGCGAATGACCGGCATCCTGCCGAGAAAATGCTCGCTGACCCTCATCCAGAGACGTCCGAGCAATCCGGCGGTCGACCAGCCGATAAAGGTCAGAACAATAAATACAATGACCAGGCCAAGTCCCGGGATCGCGAAAGGAAGATAGGTTTCCGGGTTATAGGCAGGCGGCAGCAGGGGGGTGACCTGCGAATCCACCCAGCGGACCAGCAGCCAGGATATGTAAAACGTAATGCCGATCGGCGCGGTAACGAGTACCCCCGCTAGAAAATATCCACGCATATGCGTACGGAAACGGCTCTTTCGGCGCTTGGAGGGCGGAATTTCTGCTTCGGCGGGGGGACGCGCATCATTATCGTTTATCGACATGTTGGGAACATGGGCGTTTCAACAGCGTTCGACAAGACGCGGCGCGATATATAGGGCAACTTATTCGCTAAAAAAGACATAGGCTATCGTTGCGCTCCGGTTTTTGCCTGGGAACTGTCGGACGAAGATGTGATCGACATCACACATTTTAAAACTGGCTAAGCGGAATAAAATATCCTTTAACGTGTTTACCCGGCATGCAGAGCACGTGTTCTGCCTTGAACCAAGGATGATGAGGATCACCATGAAAAAAGTCTGCACATTGATTTTCGGCGCAGCGCTTCTGGCAATGAGCCCGGCTGTATCGTATGCGGCAGGGTCGAGCAGCGACGATACGTCGTCCAAGCCCAGCGTTAAAGATAACTACCGGAGCGCGGTACGCGCTGTGGAGGCAAAGGATTACCGCAAGGCGATCAGCCTGCTGAATATGGTTATCGACGAAAAGCCGCGCCACCCGGATGCGTTGAATTATCTCGGCTTCAGCCATCGCAAGCTTGGCGACTATTCCCGCGGGGTTGCCTACTACAAGAAAGCACTTTCGCTCGAAGCGGAGCACAAGGGCGCCAACGAATATCTCGGTCAGGCATATGTCGAGCTTGGCAATATGGCCGGTGCGGAACAGCAACTGTCGAAGCTCGAAGAAATCTGCGGGACCGATTGCGACGAATATGAATCGCTGAAAGAAGCGATCGATGCTGCGAAGGCCCGGGCCGCCAAACAGGGCTGACGAAAAAAGCCCGACGCGGGAAGCCCATGATCGGCAGTATCAGACTAACGACAGGGTTGATCCTGTTCGCCTTCGTCGCCGGGCACCTGATTAATCATTCGCTGGGAATTCACTCCCTGTCCGCCATGGAGGCGGGAAGGGAGTGGTTTACCCTGGTCTGGCGCAATGACCTCGGTTCCGTTGCCCTGTACGGATCTCTGATTATCCATCTGTTGCTGGCCGTCTGGGCGCTTTACGTCCGGCGGTCGCTTCGGATGACGCCGGGAGAAGCGTTTCAGGTCATATTCGGGTTTTCGATTCCGCTGTTGCTGGCGCTGCATATCGTCGGAACCCGTGGCGCGTATCAGATTGCGGGCACGAATGACAATTATGCCTATGTGCTTTTGTCGCAGTGGAAATATCTCGATAACGCGGTGTACTGGCAAACGCTCGCGATCGTCGCAACATGGATACATGGCTGTTTCGGCCTTTATTTCTGGTTACGTCTCAAACCGTGGTTCCGGACGGCGGCGCCCCTGCTGTTTGCTATCGCGATCCTGCTGCCGGTTACGGCATGGTTCGGATACTACGTTGCCGGCAAGGAGGTCCTTGCCCTGGCGGAGAACCGGGTATGGCTTCGCGAAGCCAACCGGGCGATCCAGTGGCCCAGCAATCAGCAAGTTGCGGCACTTTACGACACTGCCTTCTGGATCAAGGTCCTTGTCGGCGTATTGATCGCGGCGGCGATGGTGGCCCGACTTGTACGGTGGCTGGTGGAACGGCAGCGTGGCCTGATCTCGGTCGAATATCCGAACGACCGGGTGGTGCGTAACCCCGGCGGACTCAGCATTCTCGAAATAAGCATGCTGAACGGGATTGCTCATGCGTCGGTATGCGGCGGACGGGGGCGGTGTTCTACCTGCCGGGTGCGGGTTCTTTCCGGCGAGGAAAACCTGTCTTCTGCAAGTTCCGAAGAAATGCGGGTGCTGGAGCGCGTCGGCGCGCCGCCGCATGTGCGTCTTGCCTGCCAGGCGATAGCGGCGGGGGATATATCGATCGTACCGCTGTTGCCGCCAACGGCATCCGTGCGGGATTCCCGGCGTCGGAGCCCTGACCTCGCCGGGCAGGAGCGCGAAATTTCAATCCTGTTCGCGGATTTGCGGTCGTTCACGCAGTTTTCGGAGAAGAAACTTCCCTACGACGTTGTGTTCGTTCTCAACCGGTATTTCGCCCATATGGGCGAAGCCGTCGAACAGGCAGGCGGTCATCTCGACAAGTTTATCGGTGACGGGGTTATGGCCCTGTTCGGAACCAAAACCGATGCGAAAGAGGGCGCCCGCCAGGCGATGCGGGCGGCAAAAGAAATGTCGAAAAAGCTCGCCGACCTCAACGATCAGCTCAAGGACGAACTGGATGAACCGCTGCGGATCGGTATCGGTATCCATTCGGGCGCCGCAATCATCGGCGAAATGGGTTATGGAACGGCGACGGGCCTGACGGCGATCGGCGACAGTGTAAACACGGCAAGCCGCCTTGAATCGATGACCAAGGAATTCAGCGCGCAGCTGATCTTTTCAGAAGACGTGGCGGCCCATGCCGGTGCGGTGACATCGCATTTCGACGGACACGAAGCGGAAGTTCGCGGACGCGACGAAACGATCCGATTTTACGTGATCAGAGACGCATCTCAACTGGCCGTACCCGAATAGGGAGGGGCCTATCCGGATGCGGTCACGGGATGTGATTCAGTTGGGGGTGCCGTTCTCGATAGAATTCACCCGGCGCGCCAGCGCAACCACCTTTTGCTCGAGTTCGCGGTTCACGCCTTCGAGGTTTTCGCTTACCGTCGAGACCTTCATTTCCAGGCTGTCCAGACGACGGGCGAGTTCATCGATCATCGATGCGGTGCGCCGTTCGGCGTTTTCCATCTCGCGTTCGAGATTATAAAGATGCGCCAGGGGATCGACCGACTGGGGAAGTCCGCTCCGGTAGGACGACATATCGACGGGCTGGGTATACGCTACTACGCTCATGACACTCTACTCTTTCGGTTCGTGCAATTCATAACGGCACGTACCATGCAAAATGCGTGCCAGTTCTATAACCCGCTGATTTTTACCATTCGCCGAACAAAAGTCTTTATTTGAGAGTCCAATTGTAAAAAATATCGACAGTTGTCGTTATTTTGAGAAATCCGGCGAGCTTTCCTGGTTTGCAAGATCGAAGACCTGAACCAGTACTTCGGGCGACTGCGCGCCGGACACCGCGTATTTCCGGTCGATGATGAAACAGGGCACCCCGTTGACGCCGAGCCGGCGGGCCAGTTCGTCTTCCGCCAGGATGATTTCGGTGTCCTCATCGCTTTCGAGAAAGGCCAGCGTCGACGCATGTTCGAGACCGGCCGTTTCTGCGATATCGGCGAGAATCCCGGGATCGCCGATATCCAGACCGTCGAGGAAATAGGCATCGAAGACCGCATTGACGACCGGCGTCTGAACGCCGAACCCGGCCGCGTATCGCACCAGCCTGTGGGAATGGACCGTGTTCGGGGTCCTGTCGATCTTGCTGAAGTCGAATTCGATGCCTTCTTCGAGACCGGCCTGGACGAGGCTGCCATGGATGGCGTCGGCCCGGTCCATTCCACCGAATTTTTCGGCGACATAGTCCCTACGGCTCATACCGTCTTCGGGCATCCGCGGATTTAACTGGAAGGCCCGCCAGCCAACTTCGAGGCCCGGTTGCGGACGGATCGACAATGCTTTCTCGAAACGTTTTTTACCCACGTAGCACCATGGGCAGATCGTATCGACGATAATATCGATTTTCATTCGCCGTATCCGATGCTCTTGATCGCCCCCTGATGCAGCCGTCGTCAATCGGCCGTGAAGTAATGAACGCTAAACAGCGATTTGCTGTCTGTCCACGAGGCGACCGGTAAAAATCCGCTTTCGGCGCAGAGCGCCCGGAACCCTTCGATCGAATATTTGTGGGAATTTTCGGTGTGAATATGTTCGTCTTCCGCGAACGAAAAGGTTTTGTCGCCTACCGAAACAGATTGTTGGCGATTGCTGACAAGATGCATCTCGATCCGGCCCGGGTCTTCGAAATACACCGCCTCATGGCGGAAGGAGCCCACGTCGAAATCGGCATCGAGTTCCCGGTTGATTCGGGACAGAAGATTGAGATTGAAGGCACTGGTAACGCCTTCGGCATCGTTATAGGCCGCACGTAACACCGAAATATCCTTTTTCAGATCGACACCGACCAGAAGCCCGTCGCCCCGTTTAAGGGCGGAGCGGAGCCGGGTAAGAAAGGCGGTTGCGGCGGCCGGCGTGAAGTTTCCGATCGTCGAGCCCGGGAAAAACGCGACGGTGCGGGAACTCTGCCGGTTCCGGGGGGGCGGAATTTCGAACGTCGACGTGTAATCCGCGCACACGGCGGCCACGTCGAGCCCCGGATAGTCTTCGGCCAGCGTGATGGCGCTCTGCAGCAGGAAGTCGCGGGAAATATCGACGGCAGTGTATTGCGCAAGGTCGGGCAGGGCGTTCAGCAGCGTCCTGATCTTTACGCTCGCGCCGCTGCCCAGTTCCACCAGGTGGGCGCCGCGGCCGATAAGTTCGGCAATTTCGCCGAGCCGGTCTTCGAGAATGCCGATTTCGGTGCGTGTCGGATAGTACTCCTCGAGTTCGCATATCTGGTCGAACAGGCGGGACCCCTGCTCATCGTAGAAAAACTTGCAGGGAAGCTCTTTCTGGGGCCGCGACAGCCCGGTCAGAACAGCCGTCTGAAAATCCTCCAGCGGCGGGTCGAGATCGGTGAACGAGACAAGGGCGCTCGAAGCCGCAGACATGTCTTCGGGACGGCTTTGTTCTTTGGAAACGTTCATCGGCAACCCTGTTCGGACCGTCAGAAACGATCCCGCATAAAAAAGATACAGCAGCCTGTCGCGCTGCCCGGCAAAAACGTAGTTGGGGCGGGCGGGCAATGCAACCGCGATAGGGTTATTCATCAATATCAGTGTGTTAAGGGCTGACAGGCCGAAATATGGGCGCGATCTGCACGCTTCAGGCAGGCCCGTATCGAAGATATTCGGACCAGCCGTGCTCCAGGTTGCGAAGCATTTCGATAGAGGTGTTCAGCTTTTCGGCTGTTTCTTTGTCGCCGGCCAGTCGCTTCGCCTGGGCAGCGTTGAAATCGCCCATTTTTTTACAGAGTTCTTCGCCCTTTTCTGTAAGCGAAACCTTTGCCGAGCGCTTGTCGTGGTCCGACCGTTTCTGATTGACGTAGCCGGCCTCGACAAGCTGCTTGATATTGTACGATGCGTTCGAACCGATATAGTAACCGCGCTCTATGATATCCCGCAGCGCAACTTCTCGGCCCTCGATTTTATTCAGCATCAGGGCCTGGGCCGGATTGATATCGGAAACGCCCGCCTGTTCCAGTTCGTATCTGATGACGTCGAGCATCCGCCGATGCAGACGTTCGATCATCTGGGTCAACTGCCCGTAGACGTCGCTCATTTTGTTCATCCTACCCTTGGAGGTATCTCCAGAATTCCGCACCATTATCGGCACTATAGCCCCAGCGTCCGCGATACCTGTTAAACGACGATTAATATCACGGGCTTAGCGTCGTCAGTCCGCCATAGCGCGGACGGAACAGGGCCCGGTGATATATCTGGTTGGCGCTGGTAAAATCCCCCAGAATCCATGGCTCATAGTCGAAGAAGACCTCGGCCATGATGATTGTCTGTCCGTCGGCGAGAACGAACCCGGCCGGTAAAGTCGCCGCCCCGCCGGGCGCGCCGACCTGGCTTGTTGCGGGGATATTGCCGGCACCGGATTGTTGCCAGTTTACTTTTGTGCCTGCACCGCCAAGCGGATTGGTGATCGATGACACGATGACGGTGCCCGATGCCGGCAGATCGAAAGGCTTGGCGACGAACTGGGCTGCATCGAAGATATTCTGCAGATCCGCGACGGAGACGAGTTCCGCCTGGGAGACGAGATCGGCAATCGAAGACGATACCCGGTCGAGTTTCTGGTGAAGGAGCACGTAGCGTGCGATCTCAACGCCGCCGAGAAGAAGCATCAGCAGCACCGGCATCGCAAATCCAAGCTCGATGAGGGACGCCCCGCTGCGGTCGTCGCGAAATTCCCTGAATTTCCGGGCGAATTTTGTAAACATCAGGCTCCTCCTCCGGGGGGCGGGGGAACGTCAAAAGGCTCGTTTTTCACTGCCACGCTGGACTTCATCGTCAGTTTCCCATTGGTGCCAACGAACGGCGAGACAAGAGGGGTCATGAGTTCCCAGTCGAATTCGATCGTATAGAGAACGATATCGCCGGGGCCGCCCAGTCCGGCAGCGCCCATGTCGGAATCCCATTGACCGTTGCCGTTTATGTCCTGGAACGCCTCGCCGGCATCGTACGATCCGTTTGCCGGCGCGTTGTCGGTAAACGGCTCCGGTTTGCCGATATCGTCGAAGGACGGATAGACCTTGTATTCGACGGTAGCCTCGTCCATGTCCACCAGGCCGATGGTATGTTCGCCCAGGATCTGCAGAATGCGTTCCTCGCGGGTCATTCCGGGGGGAATAAACCCGGTTATCGAGAAACGGGATGCTTCCCGCAATCCACCTTCGGACAGGGTCGAGACGAACATGACCAGCGCAAGCTCGATCACACCGGCAACGGTCAGGAATACCGCGGGGGCCACGACGGCGAATTCGATCGCCGTGACGCCGCGCCGGCACTGCCGCAGGCGCCGCCAGATGCTGAATCTGCGGCGTTTTGGGGGCGGTCGGACCGGGTCCTTTACGTTCTGGTAAGCACACATCTCTAAAGTCCTAAGAACATTGATCTTTTCGATCAGGGTAGGAATCATGTTCAAACAGACCGCTATGGCCGTCGCGATTACGGTAACGGTCGCCGGGTGTGCCGGCGGGCCGTTCGACGGCATATTTCAGACGCGTCCCTCGGATCATGTGGAGGACAAACCTGAAAGCGGTCGCGTCAACGCACTTATGCGGATCGCCGATGCGACGGCTGCGGCGGGCGACATGGCAAGCGCCATTCAGATGTACCGCAATGCCCATAAGGCCGACCCCCTGAACGGGGAAGTTACGGAACGGCTCGGCGAGGCGTTGCTCCGGATCGGCGAATTCGACGAGGCCGTGGCGGTGTTCGACAAGGCGGTCAGGGGCGGAAACAGCCCCGGGGCCCATATCGGCAAGGCCAAGGCGCTTATTGCGCTGAACCAGCCCCAGGCGGCGCTCAGTCATCTCGAAGCCGCGCTCAAGCTGGAGGAAAGCGGCCGGGTTTATAACGCGATCGGTGTCGCCTACGACCTGCTCGGCGACCATGGTGCTGCGCAGGCCTATTACCGGACGGGACTCGATATCAGCGCCGGTGACCTGAACCTTCAGAACAATCTCGGGCTGTCGTTGTCGGTATCCGGCCATCATGACGAAGCCATTCGCGTGTTGCGCAAATCTGCCACCAGTCCGCGGGCGCAACCGCGCAACAGGCTGAACCTCGCGCTCGCCTATGGCATGGCCGGGGAAACGGCGGCCGCAGCCGAAACGGCGCGCATGGATCTCGACGAGGCGTCGGTTCGGCAGAACCTCGCCTTCTACGCAACGCTGCGGGCACTGAACGACAGCCGCCAGACGATTCGCGCGATCGGCGCGCATAACGGCGCCGTGCGTATGCGTCCGGCCGTGCGTTCGCAAAGTCGTGTTCCGAATGCACAAAACTAGAATCCCTTCATCAGGTCGATAACGCGGACGACCGCCGGACCGATCAGAACGACAAAGAGCGGCGGCAGGATGAAGATGATCATCGGGACCGTCATGGTCGCGGGAAGGCGTGCCGCTTTCTCCTCCGCTTTCATCATGCGTTCGTTACGGAATTCTCCCGACAGGACGCGCAGCGACTGAGCGAGGGGCGTGCCGTATTTTTCCGTCTGCAACAGCGTGTTCACGACGCCGCGGATTCCGGGCAGGTCGGTACGCCGATTCAGGTTGTCGAGGGCTTCTCGCCGTTCGGGCAGAAGGCCGAGCTCCATGGCCGTCAGGGCAAGCTCGTCCGATATATCGGGGAACGAATGTCCCAGCTCCCGCGCGACGCGGGTCAGGGCGCCGTCCAGGCTTTGTCCCGCTTCGGCGCAGATCACCAGCAGGTCGAGCGCATCGGGAAGCCCTTTTTGCAGCCGCGCCTTGCGCTTGGAGATCGCGTTCTTCAGGTAGAGTTCCGGCCCGTAGGCGCCGATCACGACGGCGCCCATGCAGACCAGCATCCGCAGCATTCCTTCGAGCTCGACCAGTTTGACGATGTAGATCGCAATAAGCGCGCTGGCCCCGAAGGCGAAGGGCAAAGCGAGTTTCAGGAAAAAGTACACCGTGACGGCGTCGGGCGACCGGTAGCCCGCCTGCAACAGACGATCCGATGCCTTCTTCGCTTCCCGTGTTTTCAGCAGGTTCAGGCGTCCGACGACGTCTTTCATGAATCCCATGCTGCGGTCGCGCGGGGCCCGGCGGCGCGACGCCGACAAATCGGCACGCAGTGTTTCGCGCCGCTGTTTCATTGCCTTGAGACGGGGGCCGAGCGGATCTCGCACCAGCATCACACGATAGACGAGATAGGCATTGGCCAGCGCGGTGAGCGCCGCCATCGCGACGATATATCCCTCAATCGGGGAATCCGCGGGCAGGTAATCGAAGACGTTCATATTTCGAACCTCACCATTTTCCACATCACCCCGACGCCGACCGCGAGACAGGCGAAGGCGAATCCGACCATGGCCAGCCCGCGCGGGTCGCTGAACAGCGTCATCACGTAGCCGCTATTGATCGCGAACATGATCGCGAACATCAGAAACGGCAGCGAGCCCAGGATCATTGCGCTGGCGCGCGCCTCCGACGACATGGCCTTGATCTTCAGCTTCATCTGCCGCCGCTTGCGCAGAATTTCCGACAGATTTTCAAGCGTCTCTGCGAGGTTGCCGCCGGTTTCGCGCTGTACAGCCAGGGACACCACGAAAAACTTGAAATCGGGCTGATTGATCCGTCCCGCGGCGTCCCATAGCGCGTCTTCGAGGGGTTCTCCGAACCTGACCCGGTCGGAAATGAGCGCGAATTCGGTGCCCACCGGGCCGCCGATTTCCTGTCCGACGATGCGGATCGATTCCGGCACCGGCAGGCCGGACCGGAGACCGCGAATGATAAGGTCGATTGCTTCCGGGAAATCGCCGAGAAATTTTTTCACACGCCGCGAAATCAGGATGCCGACAACGATATGCGGCAGCCCGAGACCGCTGACGATGCCGAGCAGAAGCGAAAGCGTCAGCGGGAGTTCGAAGGCGAACGCCCGGGTTAGCGTGAATGCCAGTCCGGTGCCGAGGCAGATCAACGCGTATTGTCCGATTCCCATTTTAAGACCGGTCTGATCCAGCCGCTGACGCAGAAGCGCCGGGCGGGGTATCACCCTGCGGGCAAGCGCTTCTAGTCCCGGGTATTTTCCGCCCTGTTCCAGCCTGACATCGGTTGCCGCAACGGTGTCGTCAGACTGGGCGACGCGGGCCTGGACGCTCGATATCCGCCCGCGCAACTGCCGCAGGGCGCGGGAATGCGACAGCTGGGCCATCAGGAGCATCACGATTGCCGCCGCAATCAACGCGGCGACGAGAACGACCCCGCCGATATCCTGAAGCGGCGCCATTACCCGATTGCCTCGAGCAGCGGTTTGTCGAGATTGAAATATTCTGCCTTCGGCGTGAAGTGCGGCCGCAATCCGCCGGGGACGAAGCTGCCGACCAGCATCCCGTTCGCATCCTCGCCCTCGAACTGGTAGCTGAACAGTTCCTGGGTGGTGATCACGTCGCCTTCCATACCGACGACTTCCGTTACGCTGGTGACACGGCGGATGCCGTCCCGCATGCGGCTGACCTGGACGATGATGTCGATTGCATCGGCGATCTGGGTGCGCACCGCCTTGCTCGGCAGGTTGATACCGGCCATTCCGACCATGTTTTCAAGCCGCGTCAGCGCTTCGCGCGGCCTGTTGGCATGAACCGTACACATCGACCCTTCATGACCGGTATTCATCGCCTGGAGCATGTCGACCGCCTCGGAGCCGCGAACCTCGCCGAGAATGATCCGGTCGGGGCGCATCCGCAGGGAGTTCTTGACGAGGTCCCGCATCGTGATTTCGCCGTCGCCTTCGAGATTCGCCGGACGCGTTTCGAGCCGCACGACATGCGGCTGCTGCAATTGAAGTTCGGCCGCGTCTTCGATCGTGACAATACGTTCGCCGAGATCGATCAGTTGCGACATGGCGTTCAGCAATGTCGTCTTCCCCGACCCGGTACCGCCCGAAATCAGTACGTTAAGCCGGCTGCGCGACGCGATTTTGAGTACCGTCGCCATGCCGGCAGAAATATTCTTGGTGCCGGTCATGACGTCCAGTGTGATCGATTTCTTCGAGAATTTACGGATCGAGATGGACGGCCCGTCGATCGCCAAAGGCGGGATGATGATATTGACGCGGCTGCCGTCCTCGAGACGGGCGTCGCAAAGGGGCGACGATTCATCGATCCGCCGGCCGATCCGGGTCACGATCCGGGTCGCGATGTTCTGGACGTGCCGGTTGTCCTTGAACACGACGTCGGTCAGTTCCAGCTTGCCCTTGCGCTCGACATAAACCTGCTTCGGACCGTTGACCAGAATATCGGTCACGGCATCGTCGGCGAGCAGGGGCTCCAGCGGTCCCAGCCCCAGCATGTCATTAAGCAGCATGGTGACGAGATCCCGCTGTTCCGACATGTTGAGCCGGATTTTCCGTTCCGTCGCAATCTCCGACACGATGGCGGAAATCTGGGTCGCAAGTTCCTGACGGGGCAGGGTGCCGGCCTTGGATACATCGATCCGTTCCATCAGGACCGGCTGGATATCGCGCTTGGCTGTCTCAATCGTCTCCGAACGGGCATCGCCCTTGTTCGCCGGGGGCGTCAGAACCGGCGCGCTCAGGTCCGCGAGCGAAACATTCGGCTCGAACATGTCGTTCGGCGACGGCGGGAGGGCTTCGGGTTCAGGCGGTTCCTCCGTCCGGTCGCCGACGACCTCGTCGATCAGCCGGGTGATCAGATCGCGGCGGATATCGTCTGCGATGACGACACGTCCGCGCAGGGCAATTTCTCCAACGACGGTTTCTACTTCACCCGCGATGTCGCGACGGGGCATCCGCCGCGCCACCGCCGGGTCGAGACGGGCGTTCACGATCGGGCGCACAACTTCAAGCGCCTCCACCAGCGCGACGGCACTCTCCGACGACGTTGCGTCGTCGGTGGGAAAATTCCCGTCCATCAGGATTTTCTTTTCAGCAATGACAGCAGCGACGAGGCCCTGCCGGCGCGCGGCATCCCGCCGGGGGGCTGGGTCAGGTCGTCGGCGAGGGTCCGCATGGTCTTGACGACGGCGGACCGGCCTCCGATCTGGGGAAAAGGTTTTCCGGCCGTCGCCGCCATTGCCGCCAATTTCGCGTCAAACGGGATTTCACGGTTTACCGGCAGTTCGGCGCCCTTGACGAATTCCGCCTTCGGTATTTCTCCCTTCGCCGCCATACCGACACGGTTCAGAACGATATGCAGCGCGGCGTCGGGTGCCGCTTCGGCACAGAGCTTGGACATTCGCGAAACGTCGCGCATCCCGACAAGGCTGAGATCCGATACAAGAACGATCTTCTGCGAATGCTGGAGCAGTGACGGATTTTCGACGACAGAGCGGGATGGCAGATCCAGAAAGACATGGTGCAGGTCGACGGGCAGCGCTTCGAGGAGGGTGCCGCAGGCTGCCGCGGAATAGTTCACGCTTTCGTTGAACGGCTCTTCCGCGCTCAGAACGAAAAGATTCTCCCCTTCATTGGCCATTGCGCTCGCGATGAAAAGCGCGTCGATGCGTTCCGGGTTCTCGAGGGCTTCGCGCAAGCCATGGCTCGGTTCGAGGTCGAGCTGAAGTCCAACCGTGCCGAATTGCAGATCGAGATCGACGATCGCACAGTTCTGCTGGCGCTCATGGCCGACAATCCAGGCCAGATTGACCGTCAGGGTCGTAGCGCCCACACCGCCCCGCACGCCGATCACGGATACCGTATTCCGGACGGCTTCGTCCTCTACCGCATGCAGAGCGGTTCTCGGCCGGGAATCTCTGTCCAGGGCCGTCGCGACGGATTCCCGGCCGACCGGTTTGACGAGATAGTCGCTGACACCGAGCTCAATCAGGCGCCGGTAATAGGCGATATCGTTGACCGTGCCGATGGCGATAACCCGGGTCGCCGGATCGCACAGGGCCATCAGCGACCGGGCACCGGCATTGGGGTCTTCGGATCCCGATATATCCACGATCAGGATCGGCGGTGACGGGTTCTGGGACAGGGCGCCGAGCGCCGCCGACAAACCGCCATCCTGGAGAATGGCGTTCGGCCAGCGGTCCTCGGTGACGGCCTGAACGACCGCCCGGGTTTCGGGGTCCGCCGTAAAAGCAGCCAGCTGCTCGTTTGCCAGGGAGGCGTTCCCGGTCTCGCTTATGGCGGCGAAGGCGTTCATTGCGTGCCCCCGCCGACACTGGACTGGATCACCAGTGGCGTAATCGCCGGTGAACTTGCCTGATCGCCTTCGCGATAGGTCTTGTAGCGACGCGCCCCGACGGCGCCATCCGCGGGGCCCGGCCTGTGGCCCCGGACGAGGTCGCCAGGGTTGGCGACCATAAGGCCGAGATTGGTGACCGTAGCGCAGCCGAAATTGCTGCTGACCCGGTTGGCGGAGTCGCCGTCGGCGCGCTTGCTCCAATCCGGGCATTCAGGCGGGACGACGATATAGCGCCCAAGAACGACCTTCACCGATCCGTCCCAGCTTTCCCGGGACGGCGTTTCGGGCAGCAGGCCGGCTGGCAGGGAAAGTGCGCGGAGTTCCGCGGTGACAAATGCCTCGCGGCGGCCGGCGCGGCGAAGTTCGTCTCCGGTGGTCCGAACACCCGGAGACCCGACCAGTAGCTTGTCGCCGTATCCGGCGTCGTGACGGGCCAGGAAACGTTGCAGCCTTGTCCGCTCAGCTTCGTTCAGGGCGGTGTCTGCCGCGCCGAACCGGACCAGGTGCTCGAAGGTGACCCAGCGAACGTCGTTGCGTTTGACCTTTTGCTCCGGCGACCAGTGAGAGGCCTCCGGCGCACAGGCTGCGACGACGGCCATCATGACGACGGCGATGAACGCCAGGGTGTGTGCGCTGTAGCGGTTTCTATGGGTGAAAATTCTACGCTTGGGGGACATAGCGTTTTTCCTTTCAGTCGACCACGAAGCCGGAAGGTCCGGCGAGGCCGTTGGGGGCGCCGCGCCCGTGCACGGGCTGGCGGGAATGCTGCAGGCCCGACTTGTGGGTCTTGCCGCGCCATATGCGGTCTGTGTCGTTGGGGGCTTTCAGGCCGTCGGTCGGGCTGGAAAGGCGTTTGGAAGCCACGGGACGCACGATGTAGGGCGTCACGATTATGACCAGCTCGGTCTCGTTGCGCTGAAACCGGTCAGACCGGAAAAGTCCGCCGAGAACGGGCAGTTCGCCGAGCCCGGGAAGCTTGTTCACGTCGCGGGTGATGTTGTTCTGCAGCAGCCCGGCAATGGCGAAACTCTGCCCGCTGCCCAGTTCCACCGTCGTTTCGGCGCGCCGGGTGGTAAGGGCGGGGATCGTAAACCCGGCGAGCTGGACGGACCCTGTGGTCGTCAACTGGCTGACTTCCGGGTTCACCTTCAGGCTGATGCGGTCGCCGACAAGAACCGGCGTGAAGGCCAGCGATACGCCGAACTGCTTGAACTCGACCGTGATGCGGTCGTTTTCGGGGACCAGGATCGGGAATTCGCCGCCGGCAAGAAACGTCGCGGATTCGCCGGAAACGGCGGTCAGGTTGGGCTCCGCCAGGATGGTGATCAGCCCTTCATTATCGAGCGCGTCGATGACGCCGTTGAGATCGATCGTGCCGTTGCTGAACGATCCGACGATGCTGTTGGTGCCGTTATTCCGGGTCAGAAGGTTGGCGCCGGCAAGGACCGGGTTTCCGGTCGCAAATCCGAACAGGAAGTTGCCGGTGCGAAATACCGCGTCCCAGTTGATCCCGAACTGTTTCAGGATATCCCGGGAAACCTCGGCGACGCGGACACGAAGGTGTACCTGGTTCGGCGCGACCACCGATATCTTGTTCACGATGTCTTTCTCGTCTTTAACGACGCGCATGGCGAGGCGGTGCGCGCTGTCGGCATCCCGCGCCGACAGAACCTCACCGGACAGGACCAGTGTCTTGTCCAGCGTTTCAACGGTGACGGTCGAACCCGGCAGCATCCGTTTCAGGGCTACCCGCAGGCGGCTCAGATTGTGATTGATCGCGATCCGCCGGTTGAGGAGGACGCGTTCTTCGCGGTCCACGGCATAGATGACGGTCTCGCCCGGCTTTTTCGCCATCAGATAGACAAGGCGGGGGGACTTTACCTGGACATCGGCGATGTCGGGGTCGGCGACGAAAACCGTGGATGCCGCCCGGTCGAGGCGGATCAACGTTCCTTTCGAAGCCTCGAGCCTGATCGGCTCTTCGCCGGTGCCGAGCACTTCGGCAGCGGCCGCACGGCTGGCGGCAGCGACACCGCCAAGCATGGCGAATGAGACGAACAGCAGGCACAGGATGGCGATGCGGCGGATATTTGACATCAGTTTATTCCCTTAAGCTTCAGCTCTTCGGCCTTGTTGCCGCGCACGACATGAACGACTCGCTCCTGCGCGGCGCCGCCAAGGCGGCGGATCAGGCGGCTGACATCGCGGTCGCGGGTTATGGTTTTTCCCCGGGCGGCCGGACGGTCGTGATCTTCGGTCACGTCACCGGCTATCAGGTCTTCGCGGCGAAGGCTGCGCAGGCTGAGGGAAAGCTCCCCCAGGGTAACTGAAACGGCAACGATTTCGGCCTGCGCGGCCGTCACTTCCAGCGTCGCCGTTTTCGCGACGGCGGCGGTCCCGTCCTTTGTGCCGGTCTTCTGGTCGACTGCGAGGACGCGAACATCCGTCAGCAATGTCTCGCTGGCATAGTTCAGCTTGCGGTTGGCGCCTTCGCCGGATTGTATTTTATGCGCCAGAATCAGGTCGATGCGATCGCCCGGAAAGACGAAGCCGGAGATACCGGAGGTCGCCGTCACCGGAACAGACACGGCGCGCATGCCCTGGGTGAGCACCGCGGCCAGAAATCCGCGTTCGCCGGACTTGACAACCCTGTCTTCGGTGATCGGTTCTCCGGCGCCGATGACGCGGCGCAGAACGGACCCGTGGAGCGATTTATCGGTGGTTTTTCCCTTGCCCTGAACGATATAGGACTTGGATACGCCGTCTTCGGGCCATTCCTTCCATTCGAGATGGGCGGAAGTCAGAATAACACCGGCAGGCAGGGCCTTCCGTGCGATCAGCACCTTCGGGCCGACCGTTTCTTCCTTTGCCTGCGGCAGCGAGGCATAAAGCGCTTCGCGCTGCTTGGTCAGCCAGCCCTGAACGAAAAAGGCGGTGCCGGCCGCAAGGGTGAGCGCCACGACGGCGACAAGAATGGTACGGGGGGTCATTTATCCGTCTCCTGAGTTGCTAGACCGGCACGCCGGCGGCAATGTACAGGCCACCCAGCGCAATGGCCGCGCCATAGGGCACCTTGGTATCGCGGATCGCCCCGACACGCAGGGCGAGCGTTCCGTCGGGCTGGGCGTCGGCACTGTGCCGCCACGCCCGGGCGGCCAGGAACGCGGCGAGAAGGCCGCCGCCGAGGGCCGTCATAAAGAGAAATTCGAATATCTGTGCCGGACCGGCCCACAGGGCTGCCGCGGTCATCAGCTTGACGTCGCCGCCGCCGGCAATGCGAAAGGCGAACAGGGCGAATCCTGCTGCAAATACCGCGACAGATGCCGCGAGGGCTCCCGGGACGATCTCGACCGCGCCGGACGCCGCTATATGAGCCGGATACAGTGCGGCGACCGCAATACTGATCCTGTTGGGAATAATGTAATCGCGAAGATCGGACCACGCGGCCCATACCAGCAGGCCGGCAAAGGCGGTCAGAGCCAGGCGATCGACAAGGAGGGGGAAATCCATGTCAGCCTCTGTCTGTATCGGTTTCGGGAAGGGAAGCCGGGTGGGCAGGGGAGACGACCAAAGCCGTCTCCCCCAACCCGTATGAATGGACGGCGGACGACGCCCATTCTAACTGCCGGCACGGTCCCCCTACGGAGTGCCGACAGCGGTATCCAGCTTGCCGGACACTGTCGTGAACATGTTCTCCAGCGACGTGCCCATGTTTTCCAGTGCGACAACGGCAGCGACGGATACCAGCGCGGCGATCAGGCCATATTCAATAGCCGTCGCACCGCTCTCGTCTTTGATAAGATTTTTGATGATCGAAAGCATTTTGTATTCCTCTTGGTTCGGTGAAGTAACCGAGGGGAATAATGTTCGGAAATTGTTACTTAAAGGTTAAGGCAGGAATAAAAAATATAACAAAATCAATAACATAAATCGTATTTATTGTGCATTTAATTTCATTGGATGGTACGTTTATTTTAGCCGCGAATTTCGGCGAATTTACCGGGAAATTCCATCTAATTTCAGGTCAAAGTAAATATGAATAAATATCAAAACAAAAATGGACTTTATCCGCCTTTTATCGATGATTAACTTGAGATTATGGATTTATAATTAGTCTTCGCCGTTCCCGATTCCGATGGTGACAGGCATGTATAGATTATCCCTATCAAAGACGATCCGGCAGCGTTTATCGGAATTCCGCACCGATACAAGAGGCGCCGTGGCTGCCTTCGTGGCGGGCGGTATTATCAGTATGGTCGGCGTTGTCGGGCTCGCGACAGATGCTGCGCGCGGCTACATGGTCAAGGCGAGGCTCGGGCAGGCGCTCGATTCCGCGGCCCTTGCGGGCGGGCGCGAGATTTTTTCGCCGACACGCGATGCCGACATACAGATGTTCTTCAACGCCAATTTTCCGCCCGGCTTTCTGGGGGCGACCATAACCGGTCCCGTGATCCAGGTATCGCCGAACAGCGAGAAGCTGACCCTGACGGCGTCGGCCAAGATCGATACGACCTTTATGAAGGTCCTCGGTTTTCAGGACCTTACCGTGTCCACGACCACGGAGGTAACCCGCGAAACCACCTATCTCGACGTCGTCCTGGCGGTCGATATGTCGGGCTCGATGACGAGCTGGACCGGCGGGCAGTCGCGGATCGCAGCCGCCCGCACGGCGGCGAAGGATCTGGTGAATATCCTGTTCGGCAACGAAGAGACCAAGGAACTGCTGAATATCGGCATCGTGCCCTGGAACGGCAAGGTAAACATCACCCGAAACGGCACGCCGTTCGATCCCGCGGCAACGACCGCGACCGCCGTTCCCGGCTTCACCAACCCCCTGACGGGTCTCGGTCAATCGGTGGTCTATACGCCCAATAACAGCCCCGTCCCCTTGCTGGCCGAGCCGCCGGCCGACTGGAAGGGCTGCGTTTATTCCCGCTTCATCGACAATGCGACGACCGACGACGATGCCGACATCGTGTATGGAGCGCAATCCAGCGCCAGCGGCGACTGGAATGCCTGGGAGGCCGTCGGTGGCGATGCCGAGCCCGTCTCCCCGGGCATATGCGTGATGAGCACGAACGGGTCCGAATGTACGCCGTGCCTCAGCCACGGCGTAACGGCCCTGCAAAGCACCAAGAGCGGGACCATTGCCGCGATCAACGAGCTCACGTCGCCCAACGGCACGACCAACATTACGCAGGGCCTCGGCTGGGCGTGGCGCGTGGTCAAACCCGAAGCCCCGTTTACGGAGGCGGATCCGGCCCCCGACGGACCGCGCCAGCAGGCCATTGTTCTGCTGACGGATGGCGAGAATTTCGGCGGCAACGGCGACGGCTACAAAACCGTTTTCGGATACGGTAGCGCCGGGCGGAGCGAAATGAACGACCGGTTGCGGGCCCTGGCCGCGAATATCAAGGCGTCGGGCGTGAAGATCTATACGATCCAGTTCGCGAATTCCGGGGGACCGTTGCAGGCGTTGATGAAGGAAATAGCGAGCGGGCCGGACGCGCCGTACTACCACTATGCGCCGGACCCGAGCACGCTGCAGACCGTTTTTCAGGGTGTGGCGAACCACCTGTCCGAGCTGCGCCTGTCGAAATAGGCGCCGGCAACGGCGCTCAGCCGCCGTATTTCGTACGCGCGGTGATGAAGGTCAGGAACGCCGCGCCGATGAAAAACGCGCATATCCAGAACACCCAGGCGCCGCCGGCCGTATCCATGGTGTATCCCAGCACGACCGGGATCAGGGCGCCGCCGAGATTCGAGCCCGTCGAGGCGAATCCCATGACCTTGCCCATCGATCCGGGCGGCGTAATCGACCGCAGCAACAGGTCCCGCGACGGAATAAGAAGACCGATCAGGTAGCCGGACAGCGCAAGCGCCGCAATCAGGAGTGCACCCTGAATGTTCACCCAGCCGAGCAGGGCGATAATCACGGCCGCCGGCACCAGGGTCAGGAAGGCGGTCGCGATGCGCGGGCCGAACCGGTCCGCCACGTATCCGCCCGACAGAATCCCGAAAACGGAACCCGCGGTAAAGGCACTCAGCGCCGTCGCGGCAACGACTTCCGACGTGCCGTACATCTGGCCGAGCGCCGCGACCAGAAAGCTGCGTATGCCGCCGCCGCCCATCTGGTGGAGCACGAAATACAGGAAACACATCAGGATCGGCAAAGACAGGATCAGCTTGAGCCCGTCCATCGTCGTGCCGGATTCCGCAGCGTCGGTTTTCCTGTCTTTTACCTGTTTCGAATCCGCGCCGTTATCGCGCAGCGCGTCCGACTGCGTCAGCAGAACCAGCGCAGCGAGAAGACCGATGATTCCGATCAGAATGAATGCCGCGCGCCAGTGCCACAGCCCCGCAACGCCGGTCATGAAGATCGGAGCGATGAAAAAGCCGACATAGCCGGTAGCCGAGTGGATAGAGAAAGCGCGGCCCATCCGTTGCTCGCTCACCCGGGCCGAGAGGATCGCGTAATCTGCAGGATGGAAGACGGTGTGCCCGACACCGGCAACCGCTGCCAGGACAATCAGTTGCCAATAGGCTGTCGCCACGCCGAACAACCCGATGGCAACCGCTTCGAGGGCTAAACCGCCGATCAGAACGGAGCGTGCGCCGACCCGGTCGACGAAAAAGCCGACGGGAGTCTGAAACACGAAAGTGGACATTGCAAACACGGTCGTGACAAAGGCAATCTTCGTGTAGGGCAGTTCTCCGGTAATGCCGAAGGCGGCTATCAGAATGCCGTACATGGGCGGTATCACCAGCCAGTAGGCGTGGCTCATCAGGTGTGGAAAACACACCAGGCTGATAACTTTTACGTCCTGATTGAGTGTCGTCGAAATCCGCGCCACGGTTCTGACCCCTTTTTTTTAATTGATAGCCGAATCCCGGGCGGCGGGAAATCCCCCGCAGGTCCGTACCCGGCGGGGATCAGGTCTGCGGTGGCGGACAGGCGGCGCTGTACCAGTCGGCAATCTGGCGGCCGACGACGAATACCGCATCGTCGCGCGCCTGCAGGATATCCAGCATCCGCTCAAGATAGGCGAACCGGTGCGGCACGCCGATAAGGTGGGGATGGAGCGCCAGCGTCAGCACGCGCGGCTGGGTTTGCAGTTCGACGTCGAAGACAGACAGGGTATCGACAAGGCGATCGTATATTTCCGACGAATGCTGGCGTTCGATCGCATAGACCGGACTGTCATTCAGCTCCAGCGTATAGGGCAGGGAAAGAAGCGGCCCGTGCTTCGTCGTCATCCAGCAGGGCAGGTCATCGAGCACCCAGTCGAAGACGTACTCAACGCCAAGTTCCATAAGAATATCAGGGGTATCGAATGTTTCCTTCAGGCCCGGCCCCAACCACCCGGGCGGCCGTGATCCGGTAAAATTCTCGATCATCTGCAGGGCGAGGGCGATGACGTCTCTTTCGTCCGCTTCGCCCTGGATCGATTTCTGGTGAACGCCGTGGCCGATGAATTCCCAGCCCGCATCGCGCATGGCCTCGGCGCAGGCGGGATAGGCTTCGATCACGCCCGCATTCAGGCTGACGCTTGCGGGAAGCCCGCGCCGTTCGAAGCAGTCGAGCAGACGCGGCATTCCTGTGCGCATGCCGTATTCCGCCCAGCTGAAATTCGGAATATCGGGAATCTGTTCCAGCCCGTGCGGTGCGGTCAGGTACTTTCGCGGCATTCCCTGGTCGAACAGCCAGTGCTCGACATTGACGACGAGGTGAACGATCAGCGGTTTTCCATCGATTCCGTCGAGCGGCGGGCGCGCCGACGACATTTGATAGGGAATGCGGGGATTGCTGGTCATGTGCCCTCCAGTGCCGTGAAGGGCGCATTTATATCGGAAATTTACGCAATGTACGAACTGCTGCGGCAGAGGTTGGCGGTTTGTCGCTTCGGTGTTGACAGGATTTGAAGGAATAGTATTATCATATGATAACTATTTGAATAACTGTCAATTGGAGGAAACATGAGCAAATTCATCATCGGACCGCATATGCGGCTGCATGAATGGGTCGCCGAAGACAAAGGCTACTTCGCCGACGAGGGGCTTGAATACGAGTTCCGCGAACAGCTGAACTCGAAAGAGGCAAAGAAAAGCAATCTCGGCGACAAGGTCGGGGCGTATCAGACGTTCGAACGCGGCCGGACCTGCGATGTCAGTTCGGCCTGTCACTGGACGGTCAATATGGCGGCCGGGGCAGGGCATGGATTGCTGTTTGCGGAGGCCTATTCCGTGGCGCCCTGCGGTATCTACGTGCATCCCGATTCCGGTATCAAGTCACCCGAAGACCTGGCGGGTGTGCCGGTTTCGGTCGGTTACCAGTCCGGCAGCCACTATTCCACCATCGAAGCGCTCGATATGTTCCTGGAGCCCGACCAGATTGAATTGTCATTTGCCGACGGGCTGTTGTGGAGCCGCATGGAACGGCTGATCGACGGCGACGTCCCCGCCGCCAACGTCTTCAGCGGGCCGATGTACTTCCTCGAACAGCTCGGATACCGCAAGATCGTCGATACGAGCTTCATGATGGCGGCAATGATCGATGAGAAAGCCGACCTCGAAGACGTGAGGAAATACTACAAGGCGTTACGCCGCGCCCAGTCGGATATCGACCTCCACGCTCACAAATACACTCATTTCTACAAGAAGGAATTTCCCGTCCGGTTCCACGACCAGATGGATACCCGCCTGTTCGGTCCGGGCGAACGCATCGTGTTCGAGCCTTACAGCAACGAAATCTACTCGGACACGCAGAAATGGATCATGGAGCGCGGGATATTCCCCGAGGGCGATCCCGTGGTGCGTGAATACGAACAATCCGTGGCGACCGCAGCCGAATAACCGCAAAAAATATGGCTCGCATATCAGGCCCCCGCCGGAAACGGCGGGGGCTTTTCCGTTAATATTCTTATGCCGGGACGTCGAGATACAGCAGCGTTTCCGGCATCGTGCCGCCTGCACTGAAGCCGCCCTCGACCAGTGTGCCGGCCAAAATGTCGATTTTCGCAATATCTCCGTTCGCGAGCGCAACCAGCGCATGGCATCCGTCGCGGAGCGGCAGGGCGTGGAAAGGTTCCGACGGCACTTCGATAACCCGCCGGTTCGTCAGGTCCGCGCTGTCGAGCAGTTCCACATATCCCCGGTCCGCCGGCTCGTCATAGGTGGTTACGATCACCGTCGCGCCGTCGATCGAATTGAACGGCCATCCCGGAACGCCGGTAAGGGGGACGGTTTCGAGCAGCTTGTGGCTGGCACAGTCGATGACGTGCAGCAACGGGCGATGGAAATCGCCGACGTAAAGTTTGGCGCCGTCCGGCGATACGCGGAGTGCCTGGCCACCGACGGGCAGCGCAATGCGACCGGTAATTTCCTTCGTTGCAACATCCACGACCACGACGACCGGATATTCCTTCGCCGAGAAATAGACCGTATTGCCGTCTGGCGAGGGGGCAAGAAAATGCCCCGGCACTTCCAGGTGGATCGTCCGCTCGATTTCCCCGGTGTCGGGATCGATAACGAGTACGCACCGATTGGGATCGACTGTGACCCAGATCTTGCCGTCCCGGTCGGTCATCAGCGCATGCGGCCCGGCATAGAGTGTCAAATCGACGTGCCCGGCGAGTGCGAAATTCCGGAGATCGACCACGCCCAGTCTATTGTCCGGTGTATTGGGCCCGTAATCCTTGTCGCCATACAGCGACACAAAGGCATAGTGGCCGTCCCGGGTAACGGCTATTTCATGCGGCTTGGAAACATCCTTCGTTCCGACGGGAACAACCGCGACGACTTCTCCCGTCGCAGGATCGAAGGCGCTGAGGCTCACGTTTTCCTTCACCGTTGCGATGATCAGTTCTCGGTTGGATGGCATTCGGCTTCTCCGGCTTTGCGGCAAAAAAATAATCTGAGAACGGACGGCGTATAATTCACCACTATGCTGCGTTTGGAAATCCGCGCGGCAAGACCGGTAATTGCGATTGAATGCGGCAGGAGGCTACGGTAACGTCAGGCAACAAACAAAGAAATGTAGGGATGAAATAAATGTTCGGAAAAAATATCAGGACGTCGTTGATCGTCGCGGCTGGTCTCAGCGTGTCCTATGCCGGCCTCGCAGAAGCTCAGACATTCCGGTACAGCCAGTGGCTGCCGGCGGGTCATTTCACACAGCGTGAAATTATGCATCCGTATCTGAAGGATATCGAAAAGGCGACGGAGGGCAGGGTCAAGATTCTGCCGACGGCAAAGGCGCTCGGCGCGCCGCCGCGGCACTATCAACTGACCATCGACGGCATCACCGATGTCGGCTATCAGGCGCATGGATATACACCGGGCGTCCACCCGATGAGCGAAATGGCCGAACTGCCCTTCATTACGAAAAGTTCCGAGGCGAATTCGGTTGCCTACTGGCGGGTGTTCAAGAAAATCTTCGAACCCGCAGGCATGCACAAGGAAGTGCATACGCTGAATATCCACGTTCACCCGGCCGGCCATCTCTACAATACCAAGCGGATGGTCACGAAAATCTCCGAATTCAGCGGTCTCAAGTTCCGCAGCACGACGTTTGGGGTCTCGGAAGCCCTGCGCCTGTTCGGGGCGGTGCCGGTCGCAGGCCCCGTGACGGGGCTGCGCGACGGACTTTCGAAGGGCGTTTACGACGGCACCTCGTTCACCGACGAAGCCGTTTACAATTTCAAAATCAGCAAGTTCATCAAGTTCGTGACCCGCTTTCCGGGCGGTCTCTACAACACCAGCTTCCTGATCGTGATGAACAAGGATTCCTGGAACAGGATTTCGAAGGCCGACCAGGCCGCGGTCATGGCTCTTTCGGGCGAAGCGTACAGCAAGCGCATCGGCAAACGCTGGGACGAATACGAAGCTGCCGCCCCGGCAAAACTGAAAGCGGATGGCGTTGCCTATCACACGTTGAGCGGTGCAGCGTTTGAGGAAGTAAAAGCCAAGATCGGCCATTTCGAAAAGACGTGGATCGACAAGGTCGCGAAGAGCGGTATCGACGGTACCGAGGCGCTGAAGATGTTCCGCGCCGAAATTGCCGCTTACGGTTCCTGAACCCAACCTGACAGCCCGCCGGCCGGAAGCCGGGCGGCGGGTTGCCATCCTGTAGAATGACAGACCCCAATTCCCCTGTGCCCGTGGACGCCATGCTGGACCGCATGGTGCGACGCCTCGATCGCACGCTCGGCCTTGTTCTCGCGGCTCTGATGTTTGCGATGATGCTGCTGACCTTTGTCGATGTCGTCGGCCGCCAGCTTTTCAATGCACCGGTTCTCGGCGGCAACGAGCTGACCCGCATCGCCATGGGATTACTCGTCTATATCGGTCTGCCGCTGGTCTGTCTCCGGCGGGAGCATATCACCATCGGTCTCCTGTCCGGTCTGATCCGGGGCCGCATGCTCCGTGTTCAGCACGTCATTCTGAACCTGCTTTTTGCAGGCGTCACGTTCATCTGGGCTCGCCAGGTCTGGATCCAGGGCGAAGCGGTCGAAAGGTCCAACTCGGTGCTTATGTTTCTGCAGGTCAGCACGGCCCCGTATATCTACGTCATGAGCGTCCTGACCTTCGGGGCCGCTTTCATCTATCTGATACTGGCCTGGTGTTACCTGCAGGGCGCAACACCCAAATCCGGCGAAGAGGCAGGCTGACCGATGGAAGCAGTCGCAATCGGCTTCGTAGCCTTGTTCATCCTGCTGTTTCTGCAGGTGCCGATCGCGTTCGGGATGGCAATCGTCGGCACGATCGGGTTCGGGCACATCATCGGATACGGCCCGGCGCTGAAAAGCATCGGCAATACCGCGACTGACATGGTGATGGTCTACGATTTTTCCGTCCTGCCGCTTTTCATCCTGATGGGCAATTTCGTTGCGCGCTCGGGAATTTCGCACGACCTGTATGAAACGTCGCATGCCTGGCTGGGACACCGCCGGGGCGGGCTTGCCATGGCGACCATCGTGGCCTGCGGCGGTTTCAGCGCTGTCTGCGGTTCCAGCCTTGCGACGGTCGCGACCATGTCGAAGGTGGCCCTGCCGCCGATGCTGAAATTCGGATACGACGAACGGCTCGCGACCGGCTCCATCGCCGCGGGCGGGACCCTTGGGATTCTGATCCCGCCAAGCGTGGCGCTCGTGTTTTACGGTATCATGACCGAAACCGATATCGGACAGCTTTTCGCGGCGGGGGTGATCCCGGGCGTCCTGGGCATCGTTCTCTATGCCGGCGCCGTTGCCGTTATCACGCGGATAAACCCGGAGATGGGACCGCCGGGCGAACGCATTCCTTGGAAGGCGCGCATCCGTTCGCTGCGCGGTATCTGGGGAATGGTACTGCTCTTCCTGATCGTGATGGGTGGCATATACGGGGGTGTTTTCACCCCGACGGAGGCCGCCGGAATCGGCGCGTTCGGCGCCTTTGTCATCGCGTTGCTGCGGCGCCGGCTGACGGTAAGGATCACGCTCGATGCCCTCGCGGATACCGGCCGGACGACGGCCATGCTGCTGGCCCTGCTGATCGGTTCGCTGCTGTTCGCCAATTTCATCAATGTTGCCCGCGTTCCGAATGAAATCGCAGACTGGTTCGCCAGCATCCAGGTCTCGCCGCTGACGGTCGTGGTCATCTGCATCGCCATATACATCGTGCTCGGCTGCATCCTGGAAAGCATATCGATGATGCTGCTGACCGTGCCGGTATTCTATCCGGTCATGCAGTCCCTCGGCGTCGACCTGGTGTGGTTCGGCATCGTGGTGGTCGTAGTCATCGAGATCAGCCTGATCACGCCGCCGATCGGGCTCAACGTGTTCGTCCTGAAATCCATGCTGCCCGATATCGCTCTCACCAAGATATTCCGGGGCGTACTGCCCTTCATTGCCGCCGATATCGTCCGTATCGCCCTTATCGTCCTGATCCCCGGCCTGTCGCTGTTCCTGCCGCGGCTGATGGAATAGGGCGGGGCGGGCGGCGTCAGGCGCCGCCGATTGACGGAAACATGTAACGCGTCGCCTCCGCGTCCATCTCCATCTTGAACTGATGCCGCTCTTTCAGGTCCATGGCCCGCTTTGCGGCCGGCCGGGCACTGATTTCATCGGTCAGCCGCCTGAGATGGGGCAAACCGTCCCAGGCTTCGTCGCCCAGCACGGCGGCCATCAGGTGCGCCCATCCCCAAGTCGCCATATCGACGATCGTATAAGTGTCGCCGAGAACATAGCGGTTGTCGGCCAGCCGGCCGTCGAGAATATCGAAGTGGCGCTGCGCCTCGTACCGGTAGCGTTTGATGGCGTAGGGCACTTCTTCCGGCGCGTAGCGCTGGAAATGCACCGCCTGGCCGGAATAGGGACCGACACCGGACGCGACGAACATCAGCCAGGACAATAGCTGGCCGCGGTTCGCGGGCGTGTCCAGCGGCAGAAACGAGCCGGTCTTTTCCGCCAGGTACAACAGGATCGCGTTGCTGTCGAACACGGTCACGTCGCCGTCGACGATGCTGGGGGCCTTCGCATTGGGATTGATCGCCAGATATTCGGGCTTGAACTGATCCCCCTTGCGGGTCTCCAGCGGGATGGGATCGTATTCCAGCCCCGCTTCTTCGAGAAAAAGGCTGACCTTGGTCGGGTTCGGTCCCGTGTTGTAGTAGTATTTCAGCATTTGTGCTCTCCAGGGCTGGATCTGATGTCATGGCGCGGGCGGGATGCCGGAAGGCTTCCCCCATTTTGCTGATAATGCCCATGACAGGCGGGAATGCGCAATCTCTGCCTTTGGCCGTTTGAAACCTGAACCCGGTTTGGGATTTTTCCGGGACCTCATAGTTTGCCATGTTTATCAGTAGTTTAGGCTTCCTTTCATCGATAGTTATCGTTTCGCTGAGGCCTTTACCGGACTGAACGATTCAGAAACTTCGAACAGGGGCCACCAAATGGCTAATAAACGTGCGTTACCCGGATTTGGCGCGATAGCCCTTGCCGGGATTGCGGCAAAGGCAACTTGCCCGACAACGTGAAAATTCAATACCGATATAGATTGGCGGACGGGGTG
>CAXBCP010000018.1:0-98742 GCA_963974055.1 uncultured Rhodospirillaceae bacterium | reverse complement strand
AACTACTTCGAAAACGCTGGATACGCTTCCGTCAAAACATGAAACGCTCTAGCGCAAAGCGGCGGCAATATTGCCGCCATCGACCGTCATCACTGCGCCCGTGGTTTTCTTTGCCAGTGCCAGATCGACAAACGCCTGTGCAACGTCCTCGGCCGTCACTTCGCGGCCGAGCAGATTGCCCGCCATGTAATCGCTTTCGCTGAGGCCCCGCGCGGTCGAGCGCGACGAAATCATCTCGTCGGTCAGCAGCCCGGTCCGGATACGGTCCGCATTCACCGCATTCGAGCGGATACCGTCGCCGCCGTGATCCAGCGCATATTGCCGCGACAGGAACAGCGTCGATGCCTTCGGCAGGCCGTAGGGCCCGAAATCCAGCCCCGGATTAACGGCCTGTTTCGACGTATTGAACAGCAGCGCCCCGCCGGTTCCCTGCGCTTTCATGATCGCAACGGCCGCCTGGGCGCAACGCTGATGCCCCCAGAAGTTAAGCTCGAAACTGTCGCGCAGGACCTTTTCGTCCACGTCCCCGATCCGGCCCTGCCAGGCGGCGCCCGCATTCGAAACCAGAATATCGAGGCCGCCAAAGGCGCGGACGATTTTCGCGAATGCCCGGTCTACCGAAGCGGTGCGGGTCACATCGCACTGAACGGCAATTCCGCCGATCGACGACGCGACGCGGCGTGCCGCGTCTATATCCCGGTCGAGCACGGCGACTTCAGCACCCGCGCGAGCAAAACCAGCAGCGGTCGCCCGGCCGATCCCGGAGCCGCCCCCGGTCACCGCAACAACATGGCGGGAGAGCGGTTTTTCGGCCGCTTTGCCAAGTTTGGCCTGCTCGAGCGACCAGTATTCGATTTCAAAGATGTCTTTCTCCGGGATGCATTTGAAACGGCCCAGGCGCTCGGCATCGGCGATAACACGGGCGGTGGTTTCGGCAAGATCGGCGGCGATGCCCGCATCCTTTGCGGATTTTCCGAGTCCGAACAGACCGAGCCCCTGGACCAGAATTACCCGGGGCAGCGGATCGAGCGCAGTCTTGGGGGCTTTCAGCTTCCTGTTGTTGCGTTCGAAATAACGCCTGTAATCCTTCTCATACGCATCGACCGCACCGGCCGCGGCTTCGGCAAACCCAAGCAGGTCGTCCGCCCGCGGCGCCGGCAGGATAAGAGGCTTCGGCTTGGTGCGGATAACATGATCCGGCGTCACCGGGCCGACGGTCGCGTAGGTTGCGACGTCCCTGCCGTTCACATAGGCAAGCGCATCCTTCGAATTCCGGAAGTCCATCACCATGCGGCGCCAGTCACCGTCCGTGGGATCGGCGACCAGCCCACGCAGGACGGGGGCGATGTCCTCGACAGACGCAATCGCCCGGGGCAAACGGATCGATGCAAAGGATTTCGACGGCTTGGACTGCGCCAGCCGTTTTTCCGCGATCGTCACCAGGTCGATCATCCGCTCATAGGCGATCCGGGCCGTTTCGCCAAAGGTGAAAATGCCGTGTTTGAGAAGAATGAGACCTTCGACATCCGGGTTTTTCTCCCAGACGCGGGCGCAGGACTGCGCGAGATCGAATCCCGGCATGATATAGGGCACCAGCGCCACGCGATCGCCATAGAGTTCGCGGCAAATGCTGTCGCCATCAGGCTGGTCGGTAACGGCCAGCACGGCATCGGAATGCGTATGGTCGACGAATTTATGCGGCAGGAAGGCATGCAGCAGCGTCTCGACGGATGGATTGGGGGAGCCGGAATCCAGCAGGGCACCGCGCTGTGCGTTGACCATATCCTCATCGGACAGTTTTTTGAGCTTCCGCAGTTTGCGAATCGCGTCCAGCCGGACAGCGGGCAGACCCGGCGGCTCGATATTTCCCATATCCCAGCCGGATCCCTTGACGCACAGCACCTCGACCGTATCCCCCGCTGTATCCTTCATCCGGGTTTTGACCGACGTGTTCCCGCCGCCGTGAAGGACGAGGCGCGGATCGTTGCCGAGCAACTGCGTCGTGTAAACGCGGAGGGCAAGATCTTCGCCGATATCGGCGGCGGCGTATTTCCGCACCGCCGCCTTCGCTGCTTTGTCTGACCATCTGCTCTTCATCGGTTTTCTTTCGTCGTATTTATCTGGTTCGGCCTGCGCGTATCGCGCCCTTCGGGCGGGGCAATGTGATCGAAGCCGGCCTGATTCTCAAGCCCGCTCTGCACATTGTCTTCCCGCCAATATCCGCTTGTTTACCAAGTATTTACCAAAAAGAGGAACTCTGTCCCCGGAACGATTCAGAACTTCGCCACGGGTGGAGGAAACGGGAAATGAAAACGTTGAGCCCCATCAGCCTACTCCTGCGCTGCGCTGCAATTGCCGCCCTGTTCGGCGCCGGCAGCGCGCTGGCATCCGATCCCCATCAGGACGACGCGCATCCGACCGCGAAAAAGCCGATGGCGCTGACGCCGGCACATTCGGAACAGCCCCACCGCCCAGCCGCCAGAAAGACATCGAAGAGTGTGCCCGCGCCTGCCATGCCCGAGGCTGCGCAAAAGGCGCCAACCGTGAAGCCGGTAATGAAAAAGACGAAGACGGCTCCGTCCGGAATGCAGCCGGGCCATGCCGGCGCGCCGAAATCACATATTGTAAACTGGGGTTATGAAGGCGACGGCGGCCCCGCCCATTGGGGCGGCATCAAACAGGCATACAGGACCTGCGCAGCCGGCCGCCGCCAGTCTCCGATCAACATCGAATCTGCGGAGGCCGGACAGCTTGCGCCGCTCGGCATCCACTACAAGGTATCGCTGATCGAAATGGTCAATAACGGCCATACGGTGCAGGCCAATTACGGCAAGGGCAGCTATATCACCCTGGGCGCCGACCGGTACGACCTGCTGCAGTTTCATTTCCATACCCCGAGCGAACATCGCATTGCGGGACGCAGTTTCCCGATGGAAATCCATTTCGTGCACCGCAACGAGCGCGGACAGCTTGCCGTCATCGGCGTCCTGGCGGCATTCGGCGATTACAACCTCGCGGCCCGCGAAATATGGGACCGCCTGCCGGCACGACCCCATACGAAATCGGCGGACACCCGGGCGCTGATCAATGCCCGCGACCTCCTGCCCGAAAACACGAAGTATTTCCGGTATGACGGATCTCTGACGACACCGCCCTGCTCCGAGAAAGTGAACTGGCTGGTGCTGCAGGAGCCTGTGCGCTTTTCCAGCGGCCAGATCGCAAAGCTGCACGGCATAATCGGCAGGAACGCCCGCCCCGCGCAGGCGCGCAACAGCCGCTACCTGTTGCAGTCGATTGGAGGCTAGGTCATGAATCCGTATTTCCTGTTCCCGTTCCTCGTTGCCGGCCTGTCGGCCTGTTCACTGCCGGCACTCGACACCCTGACCGGCGGCAAGAAGCCGGAAACGATGGAAAGTGCCACCGGATCCGGCGTCAAGCAGGACCCCATGCGGCTCGACACGATCGCCTTTGCCGACGCCTATTGCCGCAAAGACGGGCTCGCCGCGGTGGCCGCCACGCAGAAACTCGTCGTTGCCCATCCTGACCATCCGCGCGCCCAATTGAATTACGGCCTTTCCCTCGACCTTGCAGGGCGGGGCGCTGCCGCATACACGGTGCTCGACCGCCTCTCGAAAGGCAATCATCCGATGCCCGCCGTGCTGCGCTGCGGCAACGATTTTATCTATTCGGGAACGGTGACCGAAGTCGCCCAGCGACGCCTGTTCGCGATCAAAACGACGCTTATGGCGCTCGGCATGACCCTCCCGCCGCCATCGGCCGAGGCCGCCAAAGCGGCGAACGGTTCGGTCTACCGGCTGGCGGCGCTGGCCCCGCCGGAGAGCGAAACTCCGCCGCCCGTGGCGATGTCCCAGCCGAAACCCCGCCAAGCCGCTTCGACGACGGCACCGACCGAGATCAGGAAATCGCGGCGCAATGCAAAAGGCGATTTATACGTTCATCTCGGTTCGTATAAATCGACCAGGACGCTGGAACGCGGTTGGCGGAGCCTGAGAAAACGGTTCAGCAAAGTACTCGGATCACAGTCGAAAGCGGTTTCCGAAGTGAATCTCGGCCCGAAAAAAGGCCGTTACCTCAGGCTCGGTGTCAGGGTCGCCAGTGCAAAAACGGCGCGGTCCATCTGTCGTCGCCTGAAAGCCGGCGGTCAGTATTGTGTGGTCCGGCCGTCAAAAAAATCCTGAGATCACGCTTCCCGGTATTCTTCGCCCGAATATTCAGGATACAGGCCGGCAAGGCCTTCTTTTGACGCCGCGCAAACGCCGCGTTCGGTAATCAGTCCGGATACCAGGCGCGCCGGCGTCACGTCGAATGCATAATTCGCAGCCGTGCTCCCCGCGGGAGTTATCTCCACCGTTGCGATGGTGCCGTCCGATGTCCTGCCCGTCATATGGGTGACCTCCGTGACGCTGCGCTGTTCGATCGGGATGTCGCGCACGCCGTCGTCAATCGTCCAGTCCACAGTCGGGCCGGGCAGGCCGACAAAAAACGGCACATTGTTGTCGAACGCCGCCAGGGCTTTCAGGTAGGTGCCGATCTTGTTGCAGACGTCGCCGGATGCCGTCGTCCGATCCGTCCCGGTGATGCACAGATCGACCATGCCATGCTGCATCAGATGACCGCCCACGTTATCCGCGATCACCGTATTGGGCACGCCGTGCTTGCCCAGTTCCCAGGCGGTGAGGCTGGCCCCCTGATTGCGGGGCCGGGTTTCGTCCACCCACACATGCACGGGAATACCGGCATCGTGGGCCTTGTAGATCGGCGCCAGCGCCGTGCCCCAGTCGACAGTCGCCAGCCAGCCGGCGTTGCAATGGGTCAGCACGTTGACCCGGTCCGGCTTGCCGCGCGCTTCCCAGGCCTTGTGGATCAGCGGCAGGCCGTGATCGCCGATAGACGAACAGATCGCGACATCCTCGTCGCAGATACCGGCGGCGCGCATGTAAGCCGCACTGCACCGCGCATTGGGCGATAACGGTTCCAGCAGGGTCCGCATGGCGTCGATCGCCCAGCGAAGGTTGACCGCCGTCGGACGGGTCGCCATCAGCTTCTCCGCTGCCGCGACGAGATTCGCATCCGAGGCGTCTTCATGCATTGCCAGGGCCATGCCATAGGCAGCGGTCGCCCCGATCAGCGGCGCGCCGCGCACCCACATGTCGCGGATCGCAATCGCGGCGGCATCGCAGTCGACAAGCTTTACCACCTTGAATTCGAAGGGCAATTTCGTCTGATCTATGATCTCGACCGTGCGGCCGTCGGCCGCCAGCCAGATCGTACGGAACGGTTTTCCGTCGACGTTCACGGGTTCAATACCCGGTGCGCGACCGCGTCGAGCATCGCGACTGATTCCGGATCGCGGGCTTCGGGCGGGGTGATGATCGCAAAATCGAGTGCGGTATGACAGCCTTCCCCACAGGTATGGGAGCGGCCGGACAGCGACGGGATAACGGCCTTGATCAGCGACCGCGCCCGGTCCGCGTTTTCATGGACGATCCTGATCACGGCCTCGACCGTGACATCGTCATGGTCTTCGTGCCAGCAGTCGTAATCCGTCACCATGGCAACGGTCGCGTAGCACATCTCGGCTTCGCGGGCGAGCTTGGCTTCCGGCATGTTGGTCATGCCGATCACGTCGCACCCCCACGACCGGTACAGGTTGCTCTCCGCCCGGGTCGAGAACTGGGGGCCTTCCATCACCATATAGGTGCCGCCCCGCGTGTGTTCGATCCCGAGGTCGGCCATGGTATCGGCAAGGTGTCCGCCAAGACGTCCGCAGACCGGATCCGCCATCGATACATGGGCAACGCAGCCTTCTTCGAAGAAGGTTTTTTTGCGGGCGAAGGTCCGGTCGATGAACTGGTCGACAACGACGAAATGTCCCGGCGCATATTCTTCCTTCAGGGAACCGACGGCGCTGATCGAAATGATCTCCGTCACCCCGGCCCGTTTCAGTGCGTCGATATTGGCCCGGAAATTCAGACCGCTGGGCGGAACACGGTGTCCGCGACCGTGACGCGGCAGAAAAACGATCTTCTGGCCATCCAGTTCGCCGAACAGCAGATCGTCCGACGGCATGCCGAAGGGCGATACAACCTGCCGCCACTCCGTATTCGTGAGGCCGTCGATATCGTAAACGCCGCTGCCGCCAATCACGCCAATGACCGGCGGGGTGCCGGGATGTGCCATTCGGTTTCTCCGCTGATTTCAGGCCCCGTTGTGCGGGAATCGGGCAATCGGTTCAAGCCCGTTCAGGGGCGCCTATGCCGGTTTGTGACACACAGCCTGCAACTTGTTGCCGTCGGGGTCGCGGATATAGGCGCCGTAGTAATGTTCGTGGTAATGGGGGCGCAGGCCCGGGGCACCTTCATCCGTGCCGCCTGCGGCCAGCGCCGCGGCGTGAAAGGCATCGACGGCGGCGCGACCGGGCGCGAGAAACGCGACATGGACTCCGTTGCCGGCGGTCGCAGTCCCGCCGTCATAGGGCGTCATTACAAACAGGCGCGATCCGGACCCGTCGCCATAGGAGATGAAGGTCTTCTTCTGCAGCCCCCGGACATGGCCGAGCGGTGCGAGGACGGCATCGTAAAACGCGCCGGCGCGGTCGAGATCGTTGGTGCCCACGGTAACGTGTCCAAACATCGGTGCTTCTCCTAGACAAAACAGGCGGGTCAAAGACCCGCCTGTTTACCGTATTCGAATTGTTCTTCCGGTCTAGTGGATATCCGCCCATATGCGGCGTTTCACGACATAGAGCAGACCGGTCAGCAGCAGCAGGAACAGGATGACCTTCACCCCCATCCGCTTGCGTTCTTCCAGTTCCGGCTCGGCGGCCCAGGCCAGGAACGTGACGACGTCCTGTGCCTGCTGGGCAACCGTCGCCTTGGTCTTGTCGCTGTAATCGATCCCGTCCTCCGACAGCGGCGGCGGCATCGCGATCAGTTTTCCGGCGAAATACTCGTTGTAGTTCATCCCGTCGGGAACTTCGGTGCCCGCCGGCGCCGGCTTGTAGCCCGTCAGCACGCCGTGGATATAATCCGCACCGCCGAGACGCGCCTTGACGATCAGCGACAGATCGGGCGGCAGAGCGCCGTTATTCGATGCCCGCGCCGCGTTTTCATTCGCGAAGGGCGACTTGAACCGGTCCGACGGCAGGCCGGGACGATCCTCGATTTCCCCGTCTTCATTCGGCTCGGCCGGAACGTCGACCTCCGACGCGATCGCTTTCACTTCGTTTTCGCTGAATCCGATATCCATCAGGTTGCGATAGGCCACCAGGCGAAGCCCGTGACAGGCCGCGCAGGCTCCCTTGTAGACCTCGAACCCCCGGCGCAGGGCGGCGCGGTCATAGGTTCCGAACAGGCCGGAGAACGACCAGTGCTGTTCCGGCGCATGCGCAGCGTCCCCCGCCGCATAGGCGGCGGACGTCGTCATCGACACCGTCAGGGCGAGCGCGCCGGCGACGAGAGTTTTACCGATCGTATTCATCAGGCTTTCTCCATCGGCTTGGCGACCGCGCCGGAACCGGCTCCTCCGCCGCCGCCCAGGACTGGTTCCGAGATGCTTTTCGGCAGGTCCCTGGTCTTTTCGAATTTCGCGAGCAGCGGAATGATGATCAGGAAATGCGCGAAGTACCAGGCGGTGGCGACCCTGCCGATGATGACAAAGATGCCTTCCGCGGGTTTCTGGCCGATATAGCCGAGCACCAGACAATCGAACAGGAAAATCCAGAAGAACCACTTATACATCGGCCGGAAGCGCGACGACCGTACCGGCGAATTATCCAGCCACGGCAGAACGAACAGCACGGCGATCGAGCCGAACATCGCCAACACGCCGGCGAGTTTCGCTTCGATGAAGATGAAACCCATCCAGGCCGTCGCCCATTCGCCCACGAAGTTGGCGGGCACGGCGCGCAGGATTGCGTAGAACGGCAGGAAATACCATTCGGGCACGATATGCGCCGGCGTCGACAGCGAATTCGCCGGGATATAGTTATCCGGCTCGCCGAAGAAGTTCGGGGCGAAGAAGACAAAGCCCGCGAACAGAACCAGGAACACGCCGAGACCGAACATGTCCTTCACCGTGTAATACGGATGGAACGGGATGACATCCTGTTCGCCCTTGGTGTCGATGCCGACCGGGTTGTTCGACCCGTGGACATGCAGCGCCCAGATATGCAGCACGATGATGCCGACGAGCACGAAGGGCAGCAGGTAATGCAGGCTGAAGAACCGGTTCAGGGTCGGGTTGTCGACCGCGAAGCCGCCCCACAAAAGCGTCACGACCCAGTCGCCGACCAGCGGGATGGCCGAGAACAGGTTGGTGATGACCGTCGCGCCCCAGAAGCTCATCTGGCCCCACGGCAGCACATAGCCCATGAAGGCGGTCGCCATCATCAGCAGCAGGATAACGACGCCCAGAATCCACAGGATTTCGCGCGGTTGCTTATAGGAGCCGAAATACAGCCCCCGGAAAATATGGATATAAACGACAATGAAGAAGGCCGATGCGCCGTTCATATGGATATAACGGATCAGCCAGCCGTAATTCACGTCGCGCATGATACGTTCGACAGAATCGAAGGCCAGCGTCGTGTGCGGCGTATAATGCATCGCCAGCGTGATACCGGTGACCAGCATCATCACCAGGACGACAAGCGCGAGCGAGCCGAAATTCCACCAGTAATTCAGGTTGCGCGGCGTCGGATATTCATAGAGCTCATGGCTCATGAACGTGAAAATCGGAAGCCGGTGATCGACCCAACGGACGAGGCCGTTATCGAGCCAGGCTGGTTTCTGGAATTGTGCCATGTTTTTCTTCCTCAGCCGATCTTGACGACAGTGTCGCTGATGAAGGTGTATTCCGGCACCTCCAGGTTACGCGGCGCCGGTCCCTTGCGGATCCGGCCCGACGTGTCGTAATGCGACCCGTGGCAGGGGCAGAACCAGCCATTGAAATCGCCTTTTGCCTCTCCCTGGCTTGTTCCGAGCGGAATACAGCCAAGATGGGTGCACACGCCGACAAGAACGAGCCATTCGGGCTTCGGCGCGCGCGCTTTGTCTTCTTCGGGATCGATCAGTTCGGCGGGTTTGGCCGATGCCGCCGTCTCGATTTCCTTGGCGGTGCGATGACGGATAAAGACCGGTTTTCCACGCCATTTGACCTTGATGGCCTGACCGACCGCGATCTTGGATATATCGACCTCGATCGTCGCAAGGGCCAGCGTATCCGCCGCCGGGTTCATCTGTTGAATGAACGGCCACGCGACCGCTGCAACGCCGACGGCGCCGAAAGCACCCGTCGCCAGTTGCAGAAAATCACGCCGGGTCTCCCCTTCGTGATCCTGTTTCTTCGCTGCCGCACCTTCGGTATCAGCCATGCTTCACACCTTGTTTTCGCCAGTTTGTTTTCTGCCGGTCCGCCGACACTTTATTCCCGCTGAATATCCGCAGAAAAGCGAACATTAGAAATCCTTCCAGAGCACTGGTATCGGCCCCCGACAATAGCTACCACGGGCGCAGATTCGATGCATGCGGCGCGTCGCCGCATGTTTTTCACCGAATATATCCATGCCCCCACGGATTGCCCCGTTGGGCTTAACCATTAACGAAATCGGTATAGTCGAATTTCGCCGCGCTGCAAACCCTGCGCGCGGGTGGTTAAAACTGCGTTAACGGCGCGCTGAACCCCTTGAAAACACGCGAGATTGCACGATGCGACGGGTATCGTTATCCCTTGCCCATGCGTATAGCCCTATACGAACCCGACATACCGCAGAATGCGGGAGCAATTTTCCGCCTCGCGGCCTGCCTGGGCGTCGCCGTGGATGTGATCGAGCCCTGCGGGTTCGTGCTCGACGACCGGCGGCTGCGCCGGGTCGCAATGGATTACGGCGCGCAGGCGGAGATCATCCGGCATTCGTCCTGGCCGGCCTATTGCGGCAGGAAAGGCAACGGACGGACGGTCCTGCTGACCACCGGGGGCGATATCCCCTATACCGGTTTCCAATACAGACCGGACGATACGCTTATGTTGGGCCGCGAGAGCGCCGGCGTGCCCGACGATATTCACGATGGCGCGGATGCGCGACTGATTGTCCCGATGGCAGACGGCGCAAGGTCGCTTAACGTTGTGACCGCGGCGGCCATGGTGCTGGGCGAAGCCCTGCGCCAGACAGGCGGATTTACGCCCCCTCCGGAAAAGGCGAAGCGATGACAGACAAATCCCTGGACGAAAAAAAGAATATCGCCACCGAATGGTTCCGCGACCTCCGGGACCGGATGTGTGCGGCCTTCGAGGCAATCGAAGATCGGGTCGAAGGACCGAATGCCGATGCAGGAGACGGCAAACCCGGCCGATTCGAACGCACTGCCTGGGACCGGCCCGGCGGCGGCGGTGGTGTGATGTCGGTGATGAAAGGCCGGGTGTTCGAAAAGGTCGGCGTCAATATTTCCACCGTCCACGGCGAATTTTCCGAGGAATTCCGCAAGAACATCCCCGGCGCCGAGGAAGACCCCCGATTCTGGGCCAGCGGCATTTCGCTGGTCGCCCATATGCGCTCGCCGCTGGTGCCGGCAGCGCATATGAACACGCGGTTCATCGTGACGTCGAAAGCATGGTTCGGCGGGGGCGGTGACCTGACGCCGATGGTGCCGAACGACGACGACACCGCAGCCTTCCACGCAGCGTTCAAAAGAGCGTGCGACGCCCATGCCCCGGACTACTATCCGAAGTTCAAGAAATGGTGCGACGAGTATTTCTTCCTGCCGCATCGCGACGAGCCGCGCGGCGTCGGCGGCATTTTTTACGACTACGTCGATTCCGGCGACTGGGACGCCGACTTCGCCTTCACGCAGGATGTCGGCACTGCGTTCCTCGATGTGTATCCGAAAATCGTCGCCGCCCACATGAACGAGCCGTGGACGGCGGAGCAGCGCGAACACCAGCTTATCCGGCGGGGACGCTACGTCGAATACAACCTGCTGCATGATCGCGGCACGATTTTCGGCCTCAAGACCGGCGGCAATGTGGACGCGATCCTGATGTCGCTGCCGCCCGAAGTGAAATGGCCCTGAACGCTTGCCGACCGGCTATCGCGGGCACCGCGGCGGTGGCGACAACGCCGAGGCTGCCGGGAACCCCGTCATCGCAAACAGATGCCTGTTCGTCCGTTAGGCCATGTAGGGGCCCCTCGACCCTGCGCGGCGCAATGTTTTGCGCAGCGCATGCGTATGGTGTACCGATTGTCGTTCCATAACGTGGGTATCGGGAACCGGGGATCAAGATGAAACGTGTTCACATTTTCAGCTTTACCGTCGCGGCAGCGTTGTTTTTCGCCGCCACAGGCGCGGGTCAGGCAGCGGATCTCAGCATCAAGGCATTCTTTGGAAAATTTCAGGGCGGCGGCGTCGCGGAAAACGACGATAGCCTCTATTTCGGCGTGACGGCCCGCGACTTCGACGTCGACATTCAGCCTGCCGACGCCGGCTTTTCCGTCACCTGGACCAGCGTCATTCGGGGCGGCGGTACGCCGGGGCAACCGGAAACCCGGCGCAAGACATCGACCCGCACATTCGGAAGCACATCACGCGCAGGTATCTGGCAGGCGGTTGAATCCAAGGACCCCGTATCGGGCGGCGAACTATGTTGGGCCCGAATCCACAACAATACGCTGACGGTATTCCTCATGGTGGTCCGCGATAACGGCGCCTACGAGGTACAGCAATACGACCGCACACTGCTGCCGACCGGGATGGAAATGACGTTTACGCGGCTCCGCGACGGCGACAAGGTCCGGCGGGTCAAGGGACGCCTGGTCAAAGTGGCGCGTTAGGCGCGCTGAGATACGGACCCGGGAATTCAGGGTCGTCCGGCATACGGGCGTCCTCAAGAGAGATCGAATGTCGGACGCACAACAGCAGATCAGCCTCCGTTCGTGGATAGAGACCCTCGAAACGGCCGGACAACTGAAACGGATCGGCGTGCGCGTCGACTGGGACGAGGAAATCGGCGCGATCACGCGTGCGAATATGGCACTGGGCGGCCCCGCCCTGATTTTCGAAAACATCCGGGACCATACGGACACCTTGTGCACGCGCCTGATGACCTGTGGCCTGTCGACCCGCGAACGCACAGCGATCATGGCGGGTCTGGCGCCGGAGACGTCCGACAAGGACCTCGTACGCCATTTCAAGGAACGCTACCGCGATCCCCTGCCCCCGGTATCGGTGGAGAGCGGCCCGGTCAAAGCGAATGTCCTGCACGACAACCAGATCGACCTCGGCCAGTTCCCGGCGCCACGCTGGTATGGCGGCGATGGCGGGCGCTATATCGACACCTATTGCGGCGTCGTCACCCAGGATCCGGAAACCGGCCGCGCGAATGTCGGGCTTTATCGCGGCATGGTCGCCGGGCGCAACAAAATAGCAAAACTGATGCTGCCGACCCAGGGATGGGGCGGGCATTTCGGCAAGCACCGCAACACAAAGGAAAAAATGCCGGTCGCGCTGGTCCATGGCTGGCACGACGTGCTGCCGTTCTGCGCCGGCAGCCCGTTTCCGCGCCGCGTTTGCGAATGGGACATGATGGGGGCCATCCTCGGCAAACCGGTCGAACTGGTGAAATGCGAGACGGTCGATCTCGAGGTCCCGGCGAACGCCGAATTCGTCATCGAAGGGTATATCGACCCGGACCCCGATACCTTCGTGATGGAAGGCCCGTTCGCCGACTATCCGGGCCATGAAGGCGGCACGCCGTCGCCCAAACCCGTTCTCCAGATCGAATGCATCACCCACCGCGACAACCCCATCATGCGCGGCGCGCTGGAAGGTGCGCGGCCCGGTTTCCCGAGCGAGGATTCCGCGTTATGCGCCTATTCCTGGTCGGCTATCGCCTGGAACATGCTCGAAGATGCCGGCGTCGATGGCGTGCTCGACGTCTGGATGCCGCCGGTGGTGACGGGCATGAATATCGTCGTCCAGATCCAGAAGCGTTACCATGGTCACGCCCAGCAAATCGCCAACACGCTGTGGGGCACATCCGCCGGCCAGTGGTTTTTCAAGAACGTGATGGTGGTCGAGGAAGACATCGACCTCCGCGACTGGGAAGCCCGCGAATGGGCGATGGCATTCCGGGTGAACGCCGACGAGGGCGGCGTGACGACCTTCGGGCCGACCTTCGGCTCGCCGCTCGACCCGTCGACACGGCCCGAACATACCGAAATCCGGAAATTCGGCACCGCCCGGTGGACCCGTGTTCTGATCGACGCGACCCGCAACTGGACATTCGACCGCAATCCGGAATGGGACGGGCGTCGCATGTCGCCAATCGCCTCGATGGATCCGGAACTGGAGCGCCGGATTGCCGGTCGCTGGAAGGAATACGGCATCGGGATCGACTATCTCGACGACGGGATGCGCGAAAAAATGACTCTCGAAGAACTCCGAAAGAGGTTTCCCGACGTCTGAGTCCGACCCCGCTGCCCGGCCTGTCCTTCCTATCGGCGCCGCATCGCAAGACGCAGCCGGTCAAGGCAGTCCGCATGTCCCGGACGAAACGCCTGATCGACCCACCATTCCTCGACATCGGCCAGAATTTTACCGACATCAGGGCCTTCCTCCACGCCCGCGGCCATAACATCCTGACCTGTCAGCGGAAATTCGGGCGGAGCCCAGGTCGTGGTGACGTCCCAGGTCGCTTTCCAGTCCAGGGTATTTCCCGCCGCAACTGCCGGTTCGCGTGCGATCTGGTCGGCCCAGTCGAGAAGGACAAGATCGCGAAAAACGTCCTGTCCCATCGCGTAAAGCGCCCGCCGCAAGGCGAGTTCGGGCATCCCTGCGCTCGATCCGCCGCGGCTAGCAACCAGCTCGTCGAGCCGCGCTGTCTCTGCACGTGACAAACGCAGCCGGGTCGCAATCTGCGACGCTTCCTGACGGTTCGGCTGAATCAGCGCGGTAAGACGGCGGACCGGGTCCGGCGGTATACCCACCATGCCTTCAAGCGCGGCAAGCGCCTGTAGCCGGTCGGACGACCGACCCACCGGAAACAACACACGTAACACCCGGCAGTCTTCCATCAGCGTGAACACTTTGCCGGGCTCGGGAACGTTCAGGATGCGCGACAGTTCCTGCCAGATCCTTTCCCCAGACAGTTCGCCAACCTTGCTGGAGGCGTTGAGACAGGCCTCCAGAGCAGCGGGATCCGGCTCGCCTGCGGCATAAATCGCCTGAAAGCGGAAAAACCGCAGGATTCTGAGGTGATCCTCGGCGATTCGTTCGCCCGGATCGCCGATAAACCGCACACGGCCGGCATGCAGATCGGCCAGACCGTCGACATAGTCGTAGATAGTGCCATCCGGATCGACAGAGAGCGCATTGATCGTAAAATCGCGCCGCGCGGCATCCTCCGCCCAGTCCGTTGTATACCGGACCTGCGCGTGGCGACCGTCGGTCTCTGCATCGGTGCGCAACGTCGTGATCTCGAACGGCCGGTGGTCCGGGATCGCGGTGACGGTACCGTGATCGATTCCGGTCGGCACCGCCCTGATATTGCGCGCGGCCAGCAATTCGAGCACCCGCGGTGGCTCGGCATCCGTCGCGAGATCGATATCCATGACGGCACGGTTCAGGACCGCATCGCGCACACATCCGCCGATGAAACGTATGTCGGCACCGCCGGCTGTCACCGCATCGATCAGCCGAACCGTATCTTCGGCAGCCATCCATTCCGGCGGCGCAATTTTTTCAACCGGGGTCACGGGGTATCTAGACGGCAACCGTCATTGGGGCTTGTTCTGCCGCAAACGCATCTGCTCTTCTTCGAGCTTACGCTCGACTTCATTCACGTCGATACCCTTGTAGGGTTCGTCCGCAAACCTGTGCTGAAACAGCAGAAACGTCCCCACCGTCACGAACATGAGCACGAATCCGGCGGCCCAAAGCTTGCCGCGGGGCGCTTTCTTGAGATCCGGCGGGATCTGATCGCCGGTCTGCGGGTCGATCTTTGGCGTACCCGAAAAGACTCGCCACACGAACCACGCCGCAAACGGCAGCAGCAACGGAATAAAAGTGAGCAAAAGCAGACGGATCATGGCGTCCTCAACGTGTTTTTCAATGCGACGAGAAGGCGGGCCGTCAGTCCCCAGATATAGAAGTTGTCATAGGGCATAACATAAAATTGCCTTTCCAGACCTTTAATCAACCTCGTTTCGAATTTGTGATTGATCGGGTTTAGCACAAACGGAAGCGGCACCTCGAAAATGCTCTCTACCTCTCCAGGGTCAGGATCGAATTCAACGGGCGGGCGGATCAGTCCGACCACCGGCGTGACATGGAACCCCGAACCGGTCGTGCGCGTTCCCAGGCGGCCGATGATTTCGACATGCTCGCGCGGTAATCCGATCTCTTCTTCCGTCTCGCGCAACGCCGTTTCCTCGGCGCTATCGTCATACGGTTCGACTTTTCCGCCCGGAAAAGATACCTGCCCTGCATGGCTTTTCAGGTGGGCCGTCCGCTGGGTCAGCAGAACGGTAATCCCTTCGGGACGTTCCACGAGGGGCACAAGAACGGCCGCCGACCTGACCCGGCCCGGCTTGACGTCGTCGTCCTGCGCAATCCAGCCGTATTCGCCGTCGTTCAGGGATGGCGGATCGATACCCGGTCCGTGGAAAGCGCCGACGATATGGTCGCGGATGCGGACGGCATCGTTTCCGTTCAACGGATGGTCGTCAGTCATTATGGAGAGATCCGATTTCAAAAAATTCACCGCTGCTCCAAACACCGAGAACGCCGGGCGAACTCTCGTCGCGCGGCTCTGCAATCTCGACGAGATCATAGAAAACAGCGCGCCCGATCAACGCGTCCAGCCCGTCCCTTATCTTAATATAGGGCGCCGGTTCTCCCGAATCAGGATCGACTTCCACACGGATGGGATTTTCGGGCCCGGCGGTCACAATTTCGTCAAGATTCGTGCGAAATATGAGATTTTGCCGGCCGCCGGTCCGGTCGATCGTCATCTCGACGGCGGCGAAGGGCGCGTCATCGACCTGGATACGACACATTTCAGCCGGCGTGATCAGCCAGAAATCGCCGGAATCGTCGCGTTGCAGCACCGAGGCGAACAATTTGACCAGTGGCATACGGCCGATCGGCGAGCCCATGTAATGCCACGTACCGTCCCGGGCGATGCGCATATCGATATCGCCGCACATCTGCTGTCCGTCCGCAGGTTCGGAAGAAATGCCACCTTTGGTCTTGCTTTGCGACAGGGTGCGTTCAAGATTACTAAGAGAAGATGCCGACATAGGCCTTACATACCCTATTTCAGAGGATCATCGTGACCGATATTCAAACCACCGCAGATACTGCTTCTTCGGCCGGCGATCCGCCTGCCCGGCTCGTTTCGGAGATCGAAGCCCTTGGCCAGCGCATGGCCGCCGTCAAAGAAAATATCGGTCGCGTCATTTTCGGCCAGCATGACGTTATAGATCAAACACTTATTACGCTTCTTGCCGGAGGACATGCGCTTCTCGTCGGCTATCCCGGGCTTGGTAAAACCCGGCTGGTCGACGCACTGGGCACAGTTCTCGGGCTTGAAGACAAGCGGGTTCAGTTCACGCCCGACCTCATGCCGCCCGATATTCTGGGGTCGGAAGTGCTCGAGGAAGACGATTCCGGACGGCGTTCGTTCCGCTTTATCAAGGGGCCGATTTTCGGACAACTTCTGATGGCGGACGAAATCAACCGCGCCAGCCCCCGCACCCAGTCGGCACTGCTGCAGGCCATGCAGGAATATCAGGTCTCCGTGGCCGGCGAAAATCATTCCCTGCCAAAGCCGTTTCACGTGCTTGCCACGCAGAACCCGCTTGAACTCGAAGGCACGTATCCGCTGCCGGAGGCGCAGCTCGACCGCTTCCTCCTGCAGGTCGACGTCGGATATCCGGACGCGGAATCGGAGAAGAAAATGCTGCTCGCGACCACCGGCATCGCCGACGCGAAGGCGGAACAGGTCCTGACCGCCGACGACCTGATGGCGGCGCAGAAACTCGTTCGCTCGGTGCCTGTCGGCGACGCCGTTGCGGATGCGATCCTGAAACTGGTGCGCGCCGGCCGGCCGAACGAATCGGGCGATCCTGAAATCAGCAATCACCTTTCCTGGGGACCCGGTCCACGGGCGAGCCAGGCGCTGATGCTGGCGACCCGGGCCCGCGCGCTTCTCAATGGCCGGTTCGCTCCGTCGGTGGACGATGTGATCGCGCTGGCCCCGCCCGTGCTGCGTCACCGGATGGCGCTGACGTTTTCGGCACGCGCGGACGGCATCACCGTGGACGACATTATTTCGCGTCTGTGTGCGCCACTCGGGTGAGTCCGCCCAAACCCGCCATAAACGATGCGCTGGTGCCGTCGGGCGTCCGCCGGCATGCGGAAGAAGCGGCATCGTCGCTGCCGCCGCTGCTGGTCAAGGCGGAACGCGTCGCTACGATCGTCGCGCAGGGAGAGCACGGGCGGCGGCGCGCCGGTACCGGCGACAGTTTCTGGCAATACCGCCGCTATCAACCCGGCGACCCGGCACAGAGCATCGACTGGCGGCAATCGGCCAAAACCCAGCTCGCTTACGTGCGCGAAAACGAATGGGAGGCCGCGCAGAACATTTATCTCTGGGCGGACCGGTCGGCCTCGATGAACTGGCACTCAGATCCCGAACTGCCGACCAAGGCGGAACGCGCTGCGGTGATCACGCTTGCGATTGCCTCCCTGCTCATCCGCGGCGGCGAACGCATTTCCAGGCTCGGGACGGGACAACGCCCCGCCCGTGGCCGTGCCGTGTTGTCCCGCATGGCGGCCGAACTGACGCTCGAAGGCGTCACCGGGACCGGCATGCCGCCGGTGGAACAATTACGGCGGCATAGCCGGATCGTGATGACCGGCGATTTTCTCAACCCGATTGAAGAGATAGAGCCCATCGTGCTGGCCTACGCGCAGCAGGGGAACAGCGGTCATATCGTCCAGGTTTGCGACCCCGCTGAGGAAACCCTGCCCTTTATCGGCCGGACCCGCTTCGAAGGGCTTGAAGGCGAAGGCGCCGCCCTGATCGGCCGCGCCGAAGCCGTGCGCGACGAATACACGGCGCTGATGAATGCCCACCGCGCGGCACTGTCGGATATCTGCCGGTCCAATGGCTGGACGTTCTCGGTCAACCGGACCGACATGCCGGTCGAAACGACCCTGCTGACGCTGCATATGCTCATGTCCGAAATGGAGCGCGCATAATGCTGACGCTCGGGGGGCTCGCCTTTACATCGCCCTGGCTGCTGACCGCGCTTATCGCGCTTCCGGCGCTCTGGTTTCTGCTGCGTGTGACGCCGCCCTCGCCGCGTTTCGTCAGCTTTCCCCCGATGCGCCTGCTGCTTGCGCTGCGTCCGAACGAAGAAACACCGGCCCGGACACCCTGGTGGCTGATCCTGCTCCGCATGTTTCTCGCGGCCCTGGTAATTCTGGCGTTATCCCACCCACTCCTCAACCCGGCAACTGCGCTTCGCGGATCAGGACCCATGGTTCTGGTAATCGACGACGATTGGGCGTCTGCCGCAAACTGGCCGCTGCGGCTCAAAAAAATCAACGAGCTTCTCGACCAGGCGAAACGGGAAAACCGCTCGGTCCATGTATTGCCGACGTCCCCCAAAACACCGGGCGAACCGGTTCAGGTCAGCAATCTTCTGCGCGCCGACGATGCCCGCCGGATCACGACCGGTCTTCGGCCCAAACCGTGGCCGGCGGATCGCGCGCAGGCGCTAACCGCAATCCGCGCCGTCACGATGAACGGATCTGCGCATATCGTCTGGCTGGCAAACGGTATCGGAGATCCGGATGCCGCGCCGCTCGCCGAATATTTGCAGACCCTGGGCAGCCTGCAGGTCATAGAACAGCCGGCACCGGCGCGCGCACGCCTTATCCAGACGCCGAAAATGGAAAACGACGTGCTGAACGTCCCGGTCCTGCGTATCGCGGGCCCCCAGGAACAATCCGCCTGGGTGCGGGCGGTTTCGGAAGACGGCCGGCTGATCGGTCGCGAGCAGGCGCTGTTCGCGCGGGGCGACGGCGCGACATCGGTCAGGCTGACACTGCCCGGCGAATTGCGCAACGACGTCGCCCGGATCGAAATCGAGGGCGGGCAGAACGCCGGCGAAGTATTCCTGATGGACGAGCGCTGGCGCCGCCGCCCTGTCGGTATCGTATCGGGCGATATCGCGGAAGCGGAACAGCCGTTGCTGTCGTCGATCTACTATCTGGAACGCGCATTGCGTCCCTTTGCCGAAATCAGGCGCGGCACCGTTTCGGCCCTCTTCAACCGTAAACTTGCGGTCGTCGTGCTTGCCGATATCGGCAAGCTGGTTGATTCAGACCGTCAGGCCCTCGACGCCTGGATGAAGGAAGGCGGCGTCACGCTGCGCTTTGCCGGCCCGCGTCTCGCCGCCGGCGGAGACGACCTGATCCCCGTAAGCCTGCGCGGCGGCGGGCGGGCATTGGGAGGCGCAATGTCCTGGTCCGAACCGGCACGTCTGCTGCCGTTTGAAGAAACCAGTCCATTCGCCGGGCTAGATGTGCCTGCCGACGTTCGCATCAACCGTCAGGTCCTCGCGGAACCGGCGCTCGACCTGAACCGGAAAACCTGGGCGCGGCTGTCGGACGGCACCCCGCTGGTTACGGCCGAAAAACGCGGACGCGGCTGGCTCGTTCTGGTGCACACCACGGCGAATACAGACTGGTCCAACATTCCGCTGTCGGGCCTGTTCGTCGACATGTTGCGTCGTATCGTAGGGTTAAGCGCGGGCGTGGTCAGCGAAGACCAGACGAACGTGTTGCCCCCGCTTCAGACCCTGGATGGGTTCGGCAGGCTTGGGTCGCCATCCACGGACGCGATCAGCATTCCTGCGAACGGATTCAGCGCCGCGCGCCCGGGCCCCGCCACGCCGCCGGGCTATTACGGGCTCGATTCAGGGCAGCGGGCGCTTAACCTGGCCAGCGCGGTAACGTCGTTGCAGCCGATGAACGACCTGCCCGCGGGGGCGGAACGCGCCGGCTTCGTGTCCGCGCCGTCGGTCGATTTCAAACCCTGGCTGCTGCTGGCAGCGCTGATCCTTGCCATGATCGACCTGATAGTCAGTTTTTTCCTGCGGGGAATCGGCGATCTTCGGCGTTTCGGAAAATCTTCCGCCGCGATGCTGCTGGCGGGTATTTTCCTGCTCCCGGCTGCAGATCCGGCGGGTGCACAGCATACTCCCGTCCCAGCAGCGCGCGACCGGACGACGCCGGCGCCGAGCGGTCCGGATGCGACTGCCCTTGCTGCCACCCTGAAAACCCGGCTTGCCTTCGTCGTGACCGGCGACCGCGCGCTCGACGACATGTCTCTTTCGGGCCTTCGGGGACTGAGCGATATCCTGCGCCGCCGGACGGCAATCGAGCCGGCGGAGCCGCTGGCCGTGAACATCGAGACCGACGAGCTGACGTTTTTCCCATTGCTTTATTGGGCGGTCTCGCCCCGTCAACCGCTCCTGACGGATACTGTGCGCGGCAAGCTCAATCAGTATCTGAAAACCGGCGGCACGATTCTCTTCGACACACGCGAACGCGGTGGATTTGCCTCCAATGCGACCGGCGGCGTCGGGGCGGCCGGGCTTCACCTGCGGCGGCTGATGCAGGGGCTGGATGTGCCGGCACTGACCCACGCCCCCCAGGACCACGTGCTGACCAAGGCCTTCTATCTGCTGAACGACTATCCCGGCCGCTGGGCCGGCGGCCCCCTTTGGGTCGAGCGGCGGGGCGGACGCCACAATGATGGCGTATCGTCCGTCATCATCGGCTCGAATGACTGGGCCGGCGCCTGGGCCGTCGACAGTTTCGGGCGGCCGATGGCCGCCGTCGTTCCGGGTGGCGAGCGCCAGCGCGAAATGGCCTACCGGTTTGGCGTGAACTGGGTGATGTACGCCCTGACGGGCAACTACAAGACCGACCAGGTCCACGTGCCTGCGATCATAGACCGCCTGGGGCAATAGAATGTTCAGTATTGCCTTTACCCCGATGTTCTCCTGGCCGGTGCTTGCCGCACTTGGCGCAGTCGCGCTGGTTCTGTGCGGGTTCGGGTTCTGGCGCCGGGCCCGGGGGACCGGCCTGCGCCTTCTGACATCCGCCGTATTGCTGGCGGCAATGGCCAACCCGGTTCTGGTCGAACAGGAGCGGATTCTGAACAGGGACGTGGTCGCTGTGGTTGTCGACGAATCGGCGTCCCAGAAGATCGGGGAACGCGCGGCCCAGACGGAAAAAGCCCTCGCCGACCTCACGGAACAGCTAGAACGCATGCGCGACGTGGATATACGCGTCATCCGCGCGGGTGCGAGCGACGGAAGCCGCAAGGTTCCGGTCGATGGCACGCGATTGTTCGAAGACGTCCAGCGTGCGATGGCCAGCGTGCCGCGCAACCGCATCGGCGGTACCTTCCTGATTACCGACGGCCAGGTTCACGACGCATCGCCCGAGGGGACGAAATCCCCCCTGCCCGGACCGGTTCATACGCTGCTGACCGGCTCGCCGACAGAACGGGACAGGCGGCTTTTGATCGAAAACGCTCCCCGTTTCGGCCTGGTCGGAAAAACCGTCGAAATCGAGGTTATGGTGCGCGATCACAACGGGCCGGCCGGCGACGGTACAGCCCGGGTCACCATCGTTCAGCACGGAAAACCGGACCGCATCGCCACCGTTCCCATCGGACGGCCGCATAAAATAAAACTCGATATAGATCACGCAGGCGCAAATATTCTGCAGCTGGAAGTCTCGCCCCTCGACGGCGAGATAACCGCCGCCAACAATCGCGCCGTCGTTCAGGTGAACGGCGTTCGCGAACGGTTGCGGGTCCTCCTCGTTTCGGGCGAACCGCATCCCGGCGAACGTGTTTGGCGCAATTTCCTGAAGGCCGACCCGTCGGTGGACCTGGTTCATTTCACCATCCTGCGCCCGCCGGAGAAACAGGACGCAACACCGGTTCGCGAACTGTCCCTGATCGCTTTCCCCATCCGCGAACTGTTCGAGGTCAAGATCAAGGAATTCGACCTCATAATTTTCGACCGGTACCGCCGCCGCGGCGTGTTACCCGGGATTTACCTCGAGAACATCGTTCGTTATGTCGAAAACGGCGGCGCGGTCCTCACCGCGGCGGGCCCGGCCTTCGCGACGCAGATGAGCCTGTCGCGATCTGCGCTCGGTGACATCCTGCCCGGCGCACCCACCGGCAATGTAATCGAACAGGGCCTGAAGCCTTCGATCACAGAAAGCGGCAACCGCCACCCGGTGACCGCCGACCTCGCCGCCGCAGGCGACGCCGTTCCGCGGTGGGGCCGCTGGTTCCGCCAGATCGAAGCGACCAAAACGCGGGGCCATACGCTTCTGAACGGCGTCGGCGACCGGCCGCTCCTGATCCTCGACCGGGTCGGGGAAGGACGCGTGGCACAGCTTTTGAGCGACCATATCTGGCTTTGGGCAAGGGGTTTCGAGAACGGCGGACCGCATTCCGAGATTCTCCGCCGCCTCGCGCACTGGCTCATGAAGGAACCGGACCTCGAAGAGGAAAATATCCGGGCGGTGGTAGAGGGCAACGAACTGGTGGTGATCCGCCGCAGCGTTTCCGATGAGCACCCGGACGTCGAAGTGACTCTGCCATCGGGGGCAACCCGAACCGTCACGCTGAAAAAAGGTTCCGGCGGGCGCGCGCGCGGGACAATTCCTGCGGACGAGGTCGGCATTTACCGGCTCAATGACGGTACGCGAACAGCGGTTGCCGCGGTGGGCAACGTCAATCCGAAAGAATTCTCTGATATGCGTGCAACGCCGCAGCTTCTGAGCCCGATGGCAGCCGCATCCGGCGGCGGTATCCACTGGCTTGCGGACAGCGCACCGACTTTGCGCCGGGTGCGGGCAGACCGGAAACCTTCGGGATCGGACTGGATGGGGGTCGTCTCCAACCGGGATTTCCGGGTCGCGAGCGTTCGCGAAACGCCGATGCTTCCCGCGCTGCTGGTTCTGCTCCTGGGTCTCGGCGCCCTGATCGCGGCGTGGCGCCGCGAGGGAAGCTAACCCGGGGTTTTCGCAGCGTTATTCAAAAGCGTCCGGTACATCCGGCGGAGATACGATTTCAAAACCGGCAATTCGTCTTCCGAAAAATCCTGAACCGCCATGTCCCGGATTTCCAGCGCGCGGGGCGTCAACCGGTCGACGATTTCCTGTCCGGCGCGGAGTATGACGACATCGACGGTTCTGTTGTCGCTGTCGGACCGGATACGGGAAACCAGACCGCGATCCGCCATCCGGCCGACAAGCCGCGACAACGTCGACGTCTTGACGCTTGTCGCCTTGGAAAGCGCCACAAGGTTATGATCGCCGACATGGGACAGCACGAACAGCACCCGCCACATTTCCATGCTCAGATTTTCTTCTTTCAGATAGGGGGCAATGTTCTGGTCCATCAGACTTCCGACACGATGGGCAAGATAGGGCACAAAATCTTCAAGAATTTGCGGTTCGTCGAATTCGTCAGGTACGCTCATAAGGCGGTTCGCCGGCTCCGTTTAAAAATGCTCACCCGATCGGCAGTCCGGGCGTAAACCCGTCCGTCCGAAGTTTCAACAACGACAACGTTTTCATATAAAATTATTGCACATTCAACGAATTGACTGATACCATCGGGAATGGTTTTATTGAGACCATCGACGCTTCCCTGATCGTCGAAATCAAACGAGTGGGCGAAACGGATACCACCGATTTGTAAAAGGGAACACGCTGAATAAAAAATCACGGGAGAACATCATGAACACACCTGAAGTTGAATTCGCCAAAGATCCGGCCCTCAAACTGAATTTCCTGTCGCACGGCACGCTGGAATCCAAGAACCTCGAAGAAGCCCGAGAGTTCTATACGGAGTTCCTCGGCCTTGAGGTCGTGCGCACAAGTCCGATTTCATTGCTGATCCGCCTGGGCGGCGCGAATACGATCGCCGTCGTCGAGCAGAAGAACCGCGACGACGAGCAGATGCCCATGCTGAACCACAACGGCCTCGACGTCGAAACACAGGAAGAAGTCGATGCCGCCTACCAGACGGTTATCGAGCAGAAGGAGAAATGGGGACTGCACAAAATCAGCAAACCCCTGCTGCAACACGGTACCTACAGCTTTTTCTTCTGGGATAAAGACAACAATTGCTGGGAAATCCTGACCAACCCGCAGGGCGGCTATAGCTGGCTGTTCGAAAAGGGCGACCTGGAAGGAAAAGGCCACATGGACAAGAACTTCGCCCGACCGAGCTAATTCTTCGTCGGGGATCGATCCATCATGCTCCCGAAGGCGGGATGGCGCGTATTAGTGCCGTCCCGCCTTTTCCATGCGAGCGCCCTGCCCTCGCCGGAAAACGACAGGAACCGACGCGATGCAGAACCCCACGATTTTCGGTTTTCCTCAGAGCACCTATGTCAGAACAGTCCGGCTGACATGCGAGGAGAAAGGGATCAGGTACGAGCTTGTACCCTTGGGCTTCAGTTCGGACACCCTTCCCGAGCGGCATCCTTTCCGTCGAATACCAACCTTTCAGCACGACGATTTCTGCCTCTACGAGGCAAGCGCTATCTGCCGGTACATCGATGCCGCGTTCGAGGGGCCGCCACTTGTCCCCGCAGATGCCCGCAGCGCGGCGCGGATGGAACAATGGATCAGCGTCATCAACGCCTATCTGGATCCGCCGGTCATTCGGGGGATCGTTATAGAGCGGATCACCCGTCCGCTTCAGGGACTTCCCGTTGACGAGGAAAAATGCCGGTCCGCCAAACCGCGCGCCGTCCACGCTCTCGGTGTGATCGAGACCGCGCTTGACGGGCAGGTCTTTCTTGCCGGCGACGGCGTGTCGCTCGCCGATTTTTTCCTGCTGCCGATTATTTACTATCTTCGCCAATTGCCGGAAGGAATTGAAATTCTACCCGCATATCCGCATCTTGAAACGTGGTACCAGCGCATGCGGGAGCGGCCCAGCTGCGACGCGACCGCACCTCCCCCGCCGGGCACGAGACAGCGGTCGGGATAACCCAAACCGGGCCGGATTGTGCGGCACAGATCAGGCGCGGTCGGACCGCCCCGGTTTATGGGCTGTTTTTGCCGCCACGGGCAGTCGGATAACCGCCCGCGTCCCGAAACCGACACGGCTCCAGAGCTGGAACGTCCCGCCGTGGAGTTCCGCCAACGATTTGGTAAGCGGCAAACCCAGGCCGGTACCGTTTTCGCCGGGAGCAAAAGAATTTTCCGCCTGCACGAACGGTTCGAGGACGCGCGGCAGATCGTCCCGGGATATACCGATACCGGTGTCGACGACGGCGATTTTTACATGCTCCGAACCGGCGCGGGTTGCCGTGATCCGCACGCGCCCGTCGCCGGGCGTGAACTTTATTGCGTTCGACAGCAGATTCATCAGCATCTGTTTGAGCATGCGGAGATCGACCCGCATGACAGGAAGATCGTCGCTAAGTCTGGTTTCCACGGACACGCCTGCATCTTCCGCACTCTGCCGTACGATCCGGACGCTGGCATCAACCGCCTCGGCAAGGTTCACCGTCGTCAGGCTCAGGGTCAATTTTCCGGCCTCGATCTTTGACAGATCGAGAATATCGTTGATCACATATAACAGGTGCATTCCGCTGTCGTGGATATCCTTGGCATATGCCGTGTAGTGCTCGTTCCGGATTTCACCGAACATCTCGTTCCGCATGATTTCGGAGAATCCTATAATTGCGTTCAGCGGCGTTCGAAGTTCATGACTCATATTCGCCAGAAACTCGCTCTTGGACTTGTTCGCGATCTCGGCCGATTCCATCGCTCTGACGAGTTCGCGTTGTCCCTCGCGCTGTTCGGAAATGTCGCGAAGAATGACCAATGCGCCACGTGTGCCTTTCCAGTTGATCGACGTAACAGAGACGCTCGCCCAGAACTCTTCGCCGTTCAAACGCAGGCGTTTCTGATCCAGGCGTAGGGTTTCCTCGACTCCCGAGAACGCACGGCGCTGATTCATTTCGAGTATGGGACCTATATCCGGGTGTACCAGCTCAAAAATAGACCGTCCGACAAGTTCGCTTTCGTCTTTCGCACCGAACAGTTCAACTGCCGCACTATTTGCGAGAACAATTTCCGAATCGACGTGCACGTAAATTCCGTCCGGGGATGACGAAAGAAGTTTTCGGTACTGTTCCTCGCTTTCAATCAACGCATTCTGCGTTTCGACCCGTTGCGTAATATCCCGTTTGATTGCGACATAGTTCTCAATTTCGCCATTCTCGTTGAACACCGGCGATATTGTCGCTTCCTGTTCGTATTCCGTCCCGTCCTTGTGCCGGGCCCGGAGCAAGCCCGACCAGGGCGTCCCGGCGCGCACAGTATTTTCGATATGCTCATAGATTTCCGGATCGTAGTCCGAGGGACGGAACATATTACCGGGACGGTTACCCACGACATCGGCGGACGAATAGCCGCTCATTTCCTCGAAAGCCGGATTGACATACGTGAGCCTGAAAGCCGCGTCGGATAATTCTATCGAATCTGCCGCCTGATCGAGCACCGCGCCGAATATTGCCTGTTGCCGCTCGGCATGAACTCGCTCCTCGATATCCCGGACGACAATCAAAACTGCCGCATCACCTTCCCATGTGATCCTGCAAACGGCGCTCTCGCAATGGCGGGTGACGCCGTCGCGCCGGACATACTTGTATGCCTCGTAATCGGACGGCTCCGAAGAGGTCATCCTCTCGCGCCGGCTCAGCATTGCAACACGGTATTCGTCTTCGACGAGGTCGAGAACCGCCACACCAATCAGTTCTTCCGGCGTCGAGACACCGAACATTTTCGCTGCCATCTCATTGGCAAAAACAATTACCCCGCCACGGTCCACGAGAACGGTATCCGGGGAAACCTGCACCAGTTTCCGGTAACGTTCTTCGCTGGCATGCAGATCGTGTTCGGCCTTTTTACGGTCTGTGATATCCGTATAGATACCGACCGTATATCCTTCCTGGGTGCGACGCTCGGTGACCAGCAGCCATCTGTTGGCAAAGGTGTGAATTTCATAGGACCCCTTCGCTTCCTGATGTTTCTGCAAACGTTCGACGACCCAGCCCGCGACCTGTTCATCGTTCATCCGCTGCCGCAGACTGGCCGCAGCCTGTTCTATAAGGTCCGAGAACTCGAGGCCCGACCGGATGACCTGATCGCGCCGCGGATGGTCTTTTACGAACTGGTCATTCCACAGAACGAGACGATCATCGGAATCCCACAGGGCGAACCCGTCCGACAGGCTGTCTATCGCCTCGGTCAGCCAACGGTACGCCTGCGCAGCCCGTTCCTCGGCCTGTTTCCGGGACGTGATATCGACGAAGATTCCGTCCCACACCGTTGCACCGTCGTCGCGCCGCCGGGACCTTGCCAGGCTTCTGATCCAGACAACCTCTCCGTCCGGTTTGACGTTTTGGACCTCGATATCGAACGGCACGCTTGGGTCCATCGATGCTTTCAGCGCTAGTGCAAACCGTTCCCGGTCATCGGGATGCACCCGTTCTGTCAGAAGCCTGCCATCCTGTTTTACGTTCTCCGCTTCGACCCCGTGGGTTTCGAAAACCCCCTTGCTGACATAAGGGTAGACGATCGTGCCGTCCGGATACATGACGCGCTGATATACGGCGCCGGGCAGATTCCCGGCGATGGTATGATAGCGGCGCTCGGTTTCCCGCAAGGCGAACTGGGCGCGCTTTCGCGACGTCAGATCTCGCAAAACGCTTAGAACGGCCGGTTTCCCGTTCCATTGTATGTATGTATGCCGGACCTCGACATTGACCATCCGTCCGTCAAGCCTCATCCGCTGCTGTTCCTCTGGCGGAAAAGTGGCCTGCTCGTTCAGGACTTTATCGAAACGGGAAAACACGGATGCCTGTTCTTCCGGGGGGATGAAGTCGTTGGCATTACGGCCGATGAGATCAGTATGGGTTTCCCCGCCGAGCAGCTGGATGGCTGCCGGGTTCAGATATGCGTATTTTCCGCCGCTCTGAATGACAACGCCGTCGGGGAGTGTCTCCAGCAGGCGGCGGTGGCGGTCCTGGGTTTCGAAACTTTCCGCTTCCCGCCGTTTTAACTCGGTGATGTCCGAATAGACGGACACTATTCCCCCGTCCGACGTTCGGCGCTTGCTCTGCTGAATACACCGTCCATCGGGATATTGAATTTCATGCAGCGACGGGACCTCCTCATGGCGTGAAATCGCCTGATGAAGAAGTGTCTCCGTGTCCACCCCCGAGGCCTCCCATACATTGCGGTTGAGAGTTTCCCGGACGATATCCTCAAACGTTAGACCTACCTTGATGAAATCGGCAAGACGCGGCCAGATCCGGCTCCTGTAGTTTTCGTTGAAGAGAATCAGGCGCCGGTCGGCATCGAAAAGGGCAAAACCTTCCGACATCGTCTCGATCGCTTCTACCAGGCGCTGCTGCGCTCCATCCTCCGCCTGGGCGAGTTCGGCATGAGGACCGAGAATATCGCTGATGTCGGAGACAACGCATAAGGTCCCTGCTTGCTTCCGCCACGATATCCGTCGCGCCGACACACCGATGGAAAGCGTATCTCCGCCGTATTTTTCAACCGTTAGCCTGCCTGTAAGGGTCGCGGCGGCGCCTGCGGTCAATTCGTTGCAGATCCGGCGCAGTTCCGTCCGCGAAGCGGCAGACATAAAATCGGAAATATCCCTGCCGACGAGGGCTGACGGGGATGTCGCCCCGAACAGTTCTGCGGTAATTTCGTTCGTCTGTACGATTGTCTGCGTTGAATCCAGAATCAGGACTGCGGACGGAGACAACGCGCAAAAGTCTGTCACGGCCTGATCGGACGCAAGAACGGCTTGGGACCCCGGTCCCGTAAGATGGTCGGTCGAAACCGCCAATATGCCCATCCCGTCAACCGCTGGAAGCGGTAGGATTCAAATTTTGCCTCGAAAGGCGCCGTGAACACACTCCGACCGGGCAAATCACTGCCCTGCCGGTTCCCGCCACATTCAATTAATGCATCTCAACAGGTTAAAATGCAATTATCGTTCAACAACTTCGCCTGCAGCATTCCCCAATTGCGCCGCACCGATACCTGACGCCGATATGTTCCGTCGGCGTCCGATATCTAATTTGTTGAGTGCACTATTACCGCCCGGGATGAACGCGCCGGGGTCTGTGTCCGGGTCAGATACGACCGCGTTGCCGGGCGAATGCCAGCCCCGCAAGCATGACAATTAACATGCCGGGAGGTTCAGGCACTTCGATCTGGACACTGAATTCGCCGGGAAGAGATGTCGACGTCATCGTCACGATCAGATCGTTGAAATCCTGATCGGAATAGCCGGTGCGGCTGAGATCTTCGAACGCGAACGTATGAAGGCCGCCGGCCTCGAAACTCAGCATCTGGTCGAAAGAACCCGGATTGGCATCCGCGACGGAAAACAGCGGATCGGGGCGGCTTCCGCCGTAAAATGCCGATGGGTCCTCGAGTACCGCCTGGAGTGTATCGTTCGGGATCAGAAACAGGCCGAGTTCAGTGCCCGCCGCAACGTCGACCGAAGACGTCGCACCGATATCGATCTCGCGGTTGTCGAAGACGACGGTTGCCGTCGCAAGCGCCTGCAAAGCCCAGTTCTGGCGATCCGAAACAGGGTCGGCCGTGACCGCAGACCGGTCGAATACGCCGAATGAAAACTGATACCCGCCCAGATCGCGGATAAACGTGAAGTGGAGGCGGGTTGCCCCGCCTGCCAGGCCGGGGACCGTAAATCCTTCGGAGGACAATTCGATTGCGGTATCCGACGTATCGTAGCCGACACCGGACAGGGCCTGGCTGACAACACCGTAATTTCCGCCGTCGAAATAACGGATGGTATCGGCACGGGAAGACGCGGACGCAACCGAAAGCGCGGCCGCGAACATGCCAATGTATGTACCAGTCCGGAACGAACTACCCACTGCCTAACCCTCCACGCGTCCTGCCTACGCGACGCGAAGCGGTATTCTGACAAGCCAGAAGGACATTTGCAAGCTTCGCAAGCTTGCAGAATTTACGTTAACCTATTGAAAACCAAGGCCTGTACAGATCGACAGGACGAATGACTGGACAAGATAAACATCGGCCATCGCCGGCACCGCTACCGCGCCGATAAGCAGGAGCGCCCCAACCAGTAGATATTCTGGCTTCACGCTGCGCTTTACTCTGCCGGTTTTATCTTCTGTCGCATCCGTCATACCCATAAAGTAATACGACATCGCCATTATTCAAAGAAAGACATCGGTTGCCCGTTCGATTTACGATTTATAATGCAGAGCCGGAACCTTCTGTCCGCCGCATGCGAAAAACGCATAGCGTAATTCCGTAACAGACGTTGAAAACACCACGCCAATAAGATACTGTCTGATCAGTATGTAAATTAATGGGTCGCATGGAAATTCAAACCGAAAACAGCATTGATAGTGCGGGCGAAAGCGCCAGTCGCGATCGCCCCGCGACCAAGCGCGAACAGCGGGCGGCAAGTATCGATGCCCTGCTGACCAAAGCGCTGACGCTGTTTATCACGCAGGGATATCATGCGACAACGGTCGAGGAGATCGCACAGGCGGCCAACCTGACAAAGGGCGCGGTCTATTTCTACTTTAAAAGCAAAGCCAACGTTCTTAAGACCCTGCTCGACCGAACGGAAGAACTGACGGTCGAGCCGACGCTGGCGGCCATGAAATCGGCTGGCAACGATCCGCGGGATCGCCTGAACGCCTTTGTCCGGTCGCAATCCGTTATCGGCGCCGAAAAAACCGAATATATGCTGCTCGCCATTCTGATGAGCGCAGAATTCAACGGTTCCGGCGACGAGATCGAGAAACGGCTTATGGAATTGATGGCGCGGATGGAAGACGCCCTGCGCGATACCGTCAAAGTTGGCCAGGCAACCGGCGAATTCCGCAAAGGCATTGGCGCCAACGAACTCGCCAGCGTCATTATGGCAACCAATAAAGGATGCTATGTTGAATGGTATATGCGGGGCGGCGACCTGGACGGTCATGATTTCGCCCGGGCGTTCCGGGACTTCGTATTTAACGGGGTAGCATTGGAATAGACGGCCGGACAGCCATTCGGCAGTGACCATGCATACGATAACTTTCGCACACGACTACGACCTACAACCTGATTGAAAGGCCAAACAAATGGCGACAGCTATTAAGGATATCCAGGAAGACCCACGGGAGCGCGCCCTGCAGGAACGCGTCGCAACCGGATATCAGCTTGAAGATATCGAGGAAATGACCCCGCGCTACAGGAACGTGCTGGTCAACACGGTACATATCGCGGCCGACCTTGAAGTCGTCACCCTTCCGACGTATTCGCCGGCGATCAAGACGTCGCCGACGCTCGAAGACAAAATCGCCATCGCCGCCGCGTGCCAGGACGAACTCGGGCATGCTCAGATGATGTACCGTATTCTCGAGGATTTCGGCTACGACACCCACAGCTTCCTGTTCGATCGCGACCCGGAAGAATGGCGTACGTTCCAGATGCTCGAATTCCCGCACGAGGATTACATCGAGTCCGTGGTGTCCATGTGCTACGGCGACCGCGCCGGTTACATCACCACTGTCGACCTGGAGGAAAACTGTTCCTACGCTCCCTTCGCGCGGTCGCTGCGCAAGGTCAATTACGAAGAGACCTTCCATGTCAGTCACGGCGAACGCTGGACCAAATTTTTCTGGAACCAGTCGGAATCCAGCCGCAAGCGCGTCCAGGAAATGGTCGATTTCTACTTCCCACTCTGCGCCGCCTGGTTCGGCATGCCCGACAATCTGAAAACACGGACGGACCAGCTTGCTTACCGAATTCGCGGCGCGTCCAATGACGAGATGCGTCAGAAATGGCTGTCCCGCATCGTGCCCTATTCCGAAGAAGTCGGGATTAAGGTTCCTGCGCATTTCGACGAGGAACAGGGCAAGTACGTTCTCGACTACGAGGCGCCGATCTATCTCGACGAAGAAAAACGTCAATGGGATTACGATCGGCAGATCACCTGGGAAGAACAGCTCAAGATCTGGAAAAAGGGCTCGCAACACAAGGTCCCGTCGATCAGCCGGGTTATGTCCGAAGTCTGGGGCAAGGACCTCTGGTAGGCACCGGGCATATCCACTGGAACGAGGAAGACTGACACTATGACCGAAGCGTCAACCCTGCCGTCCCGCGAGGACGTCGTCGAAGCGCTGGAGGCTGTGCACGATCCGCATGTGCCTGTCAGCCTCCGGCGCATGGGCATGCTTCGGGATATCGACATCGATGCCGACGGCGTTGTCAGCGTTCAGGTGTGTATTCCCTGTATGGGATGTCCCGGTGTCGGGATGCTCCGTGAAAACGTACGCGAGGCTGTCCTCGTCGTCCCCGGCGTTACTGCCGTGGTTGTCGAGGAAGGATGGCACCTGCCCTGGGCGCGCGACATGATCGACCCTGACGTGCAGGACATGATGCGGGCCAACGGTATTCAGGTTTGACCGAGAGGAATTGAAGATGGCGACGAAAACAGCAGCGAAGAAGGCCCTCAAAACGGGGACCAAGGTAAAATCGAAGAAAAAGATCGACCAGAAACGCGAACGCGGCGGCAAGGATCCGAAATATTACGAGGTTTTCGCACGCAAGGATTCGGATTCAGACCTGTCCCATGTGGGCTCGGTGGAAGCGCCGAACGACGAACTTGCACAGGTCCGGGCCTGGTATATTTACGACCAGCATAGCTGGCGTGAGATGTGCGTCGTACCACTGGATTCGATCATAACCGTCACCGAAGAAGGCAAGTCCGCCAAAATCAAGATGGGCTGACGCAGAAATACAAGGAAATCGACAATGGCTTACACTCCCGGAAATACCGGCTCGAAGCTGGATGAAAATTTTGAAAACGATCTGCTGGCAATCGCAGATACCAGACTGGTTCTCGGTAACTGGTATGCGGAATGCGTGATGAACGGCCGGTCGTTGCCCGATTTCGCGGCGATCCTCGGTATGTGCACGTCCAATTACGGCCATACGCGTGCTATCTATCAGTATCTCGCGGCACACAGTCACGACTACGCGCATCTCGAGCGCGGGCGCGGGCCGGATGAAATCCGCTCCATGAACCTGCTCGACGAAGCCCCCTCCGGCTGGGAGGACTTCATCGTCAGCACCTGGCTCGCCGAACTGGCGACATGGATGCTGGCCTCGGGCTTCCTCAAACATGAAGACCGCGCCGTCGCGGGCATCGCCAAGAAGATCGGCGAGGAAACCTATTTCCACCTCAAATACGCTCAGGGATGGTTTCAGATCATCGGCGAGGGCAAGAAACAGTCGGAATTGTTCCAGAAAGCCTTCGCAAAGCGCTTTCCGCTCGCCCTGCAGTGGTTCGGTCCGGCCACCGCCAAAGACCCGGTCCATGTCGCCGGTATCCGCGACGTGCCGCTGAAAAAACTGCGCGATGCCTTTATGAAAGAGGCCGCCGGCGCCGAAAAATATCTCGATGCGAAGCTCAAACAGGAAAAATCCGTCAAATTCGCCAAAGACTGGCGGGGAGACGCGCGGCGTTTCGGCCCCATGCCGGACAGCCTGTTCGAAGTTATCCGGTTCAAGGACCCGGAACTTGCCCACTGACGAAACGGACAAATCCGCCAGGACGCCCGGCAGCCGCATCGGCCGGGCAGCTGGCGGATACGCCACCCGCCATCGCGATCTGCATAGCGGCGACCCGGATTTCGAGGGCGTCACCTGCCCCGATTGCGACAGCGACGACCTGGAAGTCGTTTCGCTGTTCGGGGGCGCAGCATCCGAAGTGATGTTTCGCTGCCGCGCCTGCAACACCAGCTTCAACTGGATCAAGTGGCGGGGGAAACTGCCGCCTGCCCCGTCGGTCGACGACGCATCCTAGAAACTTGGGGACAAACCCGGCCATGACCGATCAATCGGCGCCGCCACTTGTTCCGGCGGAACATGCACTTGCGCGACGACTGCCTGAGATGACAGAACCGGGATTGCCCCGGGCCGATATGCACGCGGAAGACGCGCTCATTTCACGCCGGTCGATTCGCGCTTTCAAACATACCGCCGTACCGGATGCACTGATGCGCCGTATTCTTGAAGCTGCGCGCTGGGCACCGTCAGGATCGAACATCCAGCCCTGGAAAGTCCATGTTCTGAACGGTAAAAGCCGGCAGAGATACACGGACGCCCTGCTCGCCGCGGAGGCGAACAATGAAGCCGGCGCGATGGAGTACAATTACTATGCCCCGGAATGGCGCGAGCCGTTCCTGGCGCGACGCCGGGCCTGCGGGTTCGGCCTGTACGGCGCGATGGGCGTCACCCGGGAGGACCGGGAAGGCCGACGGCAGGCGTTTCTGAGCAACTACAAGTTCTTCGGCGCCGCAACCGGTCTGTTGTTCTGGATTCCGTCGGATCTCGAACACGGGTCGTGGATCGATTACGGAACCTTTATTCAATCGGTCTCCATCGCCGCGCGCGGCTGGGGCCTGTCGTCGATTGCGCAGGGCGCCCTCGGCGAATACCCCCACGTCGCGCATGAAATGTTCGGAATCGGGGACGATTACACTCTTATTGGCGGGATGAGCATCGGCTGGGCCGATGAAGACGCGCCGGTCAACCTGTTTCAGCCGGAACGGCTGGATGTCGACGAATTTACAACATGGCTCGATTGAGGATTTAAATGGACTACGAAAAATACGAAACGCTGCTCTTTGAAAAACGCGACCGCGTACTTACCGTAACGCTGAATCGCCCGGAAAAGCTCAACGCGATCGACGGTGCAATGCATGTCGAACTGTCGCACGTGTTCGAGGAAATCAACCGCGACCGGTCGGTCGATATCGTCATCCTGACCGGTGCGGGACGCGCTTTCTGCGCCGGCGGCGATGCCGACTGGCTGCAGGAACTGATCGACGATCCGTGGGGATGGGAAACGCTGTCGGAAGAAGGCAAGCGATCCATGATGTCCATCCTGGATTGCCGCCAGCCGGTCATTGCCAAACTTAACGGTGCAGCGGCAGGCCTGGGCGCCACGCTCGCGCTGTATTGCGACATCATCATGGCGGCCGATACCGCCCGTATCGGCGACCCGCACGTCAAGGTCGGCCTGACCGCCGGCGATGGCGGATCGGGAATCTGGCCGTATCTGATCGGTTTCGCCCGGGCGCGGGAATTCCTCTACACCGGCGAGATGCTGACCGCCGAGCGCGCGGCCGACATGGGCCTCATCAACCGCTGCGTCCCCGCGGACGAATTGGACAAGGTTGTCGACGATTTCGCCGATCAGCTCGCCAACGGCGCAATCCGCGCGATCCAGTGGACCAAACAGGCCGTGAACGCCCCCCTGAAACAGATCGTTTCGGCCAACCTGGATTATTCGCTGTCGCTCGAATCGAAATCCAATATCACCGAAGACCATCAGGAGGGCATCAACGCCCTGCGTGAAAAGCGCAAACCGGTCTTCAAGGGCCGGTAACACCCGACGACGCGACCAAGAAAAAGGGCCGGCAAATTGCCGGCCCTTTACGTTTTTAGATCAGGCAGTGTGCTTACATCGTCTCTTTTGCCGCCGCCTTGATCAGCGAATACATCGGCGCGACCTTGGGATCTTTCATGAAAATCGCATCGCCCATCGGACGCAGCTTGTCGATGGCCGCTTTGCGTTCGGCTTCATCGAGACGAATGACGGTGCCGCCTTCGCTCGCCCACTTTTTCTCCCAGGTCGCGGTATCGTCTTCCGACCACTTATTGGCCATCACGGAGACTTCCTTGCCGACCTGAACGATGATCGCACGTTCGGCGTCAGACAGCTTCGCCAGCCATTTCGCACTGGTCCACATGCCGGTCGGGATATAGGTGAACTTTGTCGGCGTGAGAAATTTCGCCGCCGTATAGAATTTCGACGGCCCCATGACCGTAATGGCGGAACTGGCCCCGTCGAGCACCCGACGCTGAATTGCCGGCAGCACTTCGGAATAGGCCATCGGCGTACCGGCCGCGCCCAGCGAACGCATGATCGCAACCTCCATCGGCGAAGCGAGAACGCGGATTTTCTTGCCCTGAACATCGGCCAGCTTGCGCACCGGATCCCGCATCGCCAGGGCGGAAGCACCCGCCGCGGCGATATACATCCCCGTCACGCCCTTCTCGGTGGCAAGGTTCAGAAACTTTTCCCGAACGCTCGGATGGTTCAGCGTTTTGGTCTGATGCGCCATGCTGTTGAACAGGCCGGGTGCGTCGGGAGCGGCAAATGCCGGGTTCAGCCCCTTGAAGAAACCGGGTGGCGAAATAAAGGCTTCCTGCGTGCCGAAAAGAACGCCTTCGATCTGGCGTGGGATCTTGCCGAGCTGGGCGGCCGGATAAACCTTGACGTCGATCGACCCCTTGGTGCGTTTCATGACTTCCTCGGCGATCCAGTTTGCCGATTTATGCTGGCCGTCGTTGATCGTCGCAAAACCGATTTTCATGACTGTCGCCGCCGAGGCGCCAAGAGGCGCCAGCGCAACAGCGGCACCAAGCGCCGCCGCCGATAAAACTACCTTCGTTTTGGTCATATTAGTCTCCCTGAATGGAATGAGTATCGTCCCAGAAACGCGTAATCGCATTGTAGTCGTGCGCCCGAATATTATGCAAATCGGCACGGAATGCCGGAAACCGCGTCACACCGCCGGAACCGGCAGGGATTCCATGAATTTCTGTCTCGAGACCAGCATCCGTTCATGCACGCCGCGGGCAATCTCAATCGTTCCAGCCCGGACAAAAACGTTGAAAACGATGCGTTTACGATCGATTCCGGCAATCACCGCCTCTGCATGCAGCAGGGAGCCTGCGGCGGCATCGCCCCAGAACCAGATATCGTTGCGAATGCCGACACTGGTGTCGTCGATGTCATAGAACTGCACCAGAATATTGTGACATGCCATTTCACAGGCAAGATGCAGCTTGGTGACCGTCAGTCCCTCGTCGCCGATATCCGACGGTGTCAGAAGATCCGTCTGGCAGGCCGTCATACCGACCGTATAGTCGGGCATCAGACCAACACCCGTTCGACCGTACCGGACACGATATCGCCCCTGGAATCCCGTCCCGACACCTCACAGATCACGCGGTCCTCGCGGATCGAGACGATTTCCGCAAAAATCTCGATTTCGTCGCCGACAGGCGTTGCGGCCAGGTGGGCGATATTGACCCGCACTCGGCGGGTTCTTACCGCCGCCCCGCATGCCTCGGCGGCGGCCTTGTCGCAAAAGCCGGCCAGGCACGGCGTCGCAAGCACGTTGACGCCGGGATTACCCAGCGTATGGGCCGAATGCGCCTCGGTCACCTTTCGTTCGACTTTTCCGTTCTGTCCGATGCGAAGCGTCACTGGACCTGGGTTCCTTCTCGTTCCCCGACCGTCAGGAGCGGCGATAGCGGATCAAACCGTCATCGTCCAGGTTGCGCTCAAGCATCCCTTCGCTCACGAGGTAATTCAGGTGGGCAAGGGTTTCGCCGAGCGCAAAACTGAATTCGAACGCGCCGATTTCGCGGCTGAACAGAGAGGGGATCACATCCGTAGCGGTCTGCGGGTCGGCGCAGAATTCAAAAGCCGCATCGAGCCGGCTGTCGTGATGCGCGCGCAGGTCGTCCAGGCGGCCATGCATGCCCCGGAACGGATAATCATGCGACGGCAGCACAAGCACGTCTTCGGGCAGATGACGGAATTTCTCGAAGCTGTCGAAATAGTGCCGCAACGGGTCGCCCTCAGGCTCGGTATACCAGAGGCTGATATTGGAACTGATCCGCGGCAGAATCTGGTCGCCCGAAATCAGCACGTTCAGCTCCGGGCACCAGAGCGATGCGTGTTCATGGCTGTGCCCGCCCCCTGTTATCACCTGCCAAGTCCGGCCTCCCATGATAAATTCCTCGTTATCCTGAATACGGCGGAGGGTTTCCGGCAATCGGTACCACGGGTCGCGGAATGCCGCGCGCACGTCCTTGAAACCGTCTGTCATTGCCGGCGGCGCGCCGTTGTCTCGATAAAATTCGACCCACCTGCCGAAATCGTGGGTGACGGTTTCCGACACCGCGACGTGTCCCTGCAACCATTCGCCATAGGTCATCCACAGGGACGCGCCGAATTTTTCGACGAACCACCCCGCAAGCCCCAGATGATCGGGGTGGAAATGCGTACAGACCACGCGATCGACCGAAGCGCCGCCGGTAATTTTCCCCAGTACGTCCAGCCAGATGTCACGTACCCGGTCGACGTTGTAGCCGGTATCGACCACGGTCCAGGAGTCGCCATCGGCAAGAAGCCAGAGATTTATGTGATCGAGCGCGAACGGAAGCGGCATGCGGACCCAGTGGATACCAGGCGCTACTTCCAGCGTTTCGCCATAATCGAGTTTCGGGAACGGGTAATCGGGTGTGTAAGGCATGCCGGGGTTATAGGAGCGCCGCATGTCAGCGGCAATACGGTCCCAGGAATCCTTCTATAATGTCGACGATATACGCGGGGTCTTCCAGCTGGGGAAAATGCCCCAACCCATCGATCATCTCCGTCCGGGCGTTCGGAACCGCCCTGCCGATGCTCTCAAGCTGGCTCGGCTGGCCGTACGCGTCGTCCGACCCCTGTATTGACAGCAATGGCACTCTGATCGCGGAAATCTCATCCGAGATATCCCATGAATCGTAAAACGTCTGCTGCCAGACCTCCGTCCAGCACCGCAACAGGTGCGCCGCGCGGTCGCCGTGAAACCTTTCCATCCAGTCCGGAATTTCGCCTTCCTCGAACATCCTGTTATGGCGCAGGACCTGGCCGTAGGTCAGCGCGTCGCGCCGGACATGGGCTGCAATTGTCGCAATGGCCCGAACTCTGCCGTGATACCGCGCACCATGAAGCAGCGCGATAGTGCCGCCATCCGAATGGCCGACCAGGCAGCAGTCGTCAATGCCGGCAACATCGAGAACCCGTTCCAGATGATCGGCAGCGGCGCCCATGAAATCGCCCGGGAACGTTTCTTCCCGGTCGGATCGCCCGTATCCCAGCCGGTCGAACACGAATGCCGGTAAACCCATTGCTGTGCCCACCTGTTCGGGGAAATTCCGCATCGTCCCGACGCTGCCGAGTCCGTCATGCAGAAAAACAAGCACCGGCTTGTCTGCGACGCGCGGCATCCGCCAGACACCGAAAACCGGGCGGCCGTCGACGGTGAGCCAGGTTGCGCCGGGCACGTCATCGGGCGGATCGGATATGCCGGAATTCGGGAGATTTTCGGTGGTCATGCGGCCGCGACGGTATCAGTCGGGCAAGGGTTTGTTAACCCAAAAGGTATTCAAAGGACGCAGGAGAAGCCGTTATGCGCCGTCACGTTCAATACGCCCTGATCGCGGTCCTGATCGCCCCGCTGGCAGCCACTGCACCGGCCGTCCCGGCGCGCGCCGGCCCCATCGAATTTCTCGACCGGCTTGCCGATTTCGCGGAGGAGACGCTCGAACAGACAATCGACGAAGCCAGCGGCGCGCCCGACGGTCCGCCGCCGTTTCGGATCGGCCTGATGCTGCCGCGGTCGGGCCCGCAGCGGGAAGCCGCGGAACGCATCGCCCGCGGCTGGGAAATCGCCCTGGCAATGTCCGACGGTTATGTCGCCGAGCGGCCGGTCAGGCTGGTTCTCGGCAATACCGGCAAGGGCCCTGCACGGGCATTGCGGGCCGCCGACGCTATGTCCGGGAAACACCCGATCGATGTCTATGCCGGTATCATCGGCGCAAATATGGCCGATACGCTCGCGCGTTATACGGCGCAGCTTCAAAAGCCCCTCGTAATTGCCGGCGCGGTCGGCGAAACCGTGATGTCGCAGGCATGCCACGACCACGTCGCACGGACATCGTTCAATATCGGTCCCTATCAGACGACCAGCGGCCGCTATATCGCGGGCAAGTTCAAAACCATCGTCACGGTCGGGCCGGATTCAAAGGGCGGATACCGGTTAATACGGCGGTTTTCAAAGGCATATCGCGGAGCCGGCGGCAGAGTTGTCGAACAGGCCTGGGCGACCATCGGGCGGAAATACGACTGGTCGGCGCTGCTGTCGCGCGCGGCCCAGAACGGTCCGCAGGCAATCTATGCCTTTTTCGAAGGCCGGAATGCGGAACGGATCGTCCATCAGCATTCGCGCACCGGGCTCAAAAACCGCATTGCCCTGATTGGGCCGGAATGGCTGTTCGGTCCACGGGCGCTGAATCGTCGCGGCAAACACGCCGATGGGGCGCATTTCCTGACCGGTTACCTGCCCGATCTCGACACGCCCGCGAACCGGCTGTTCGTCGAGGCCTATCGCAGGGCCCATCGCGAAGACCCCGACGCCTATGCCTATATGGGATACGAGAACGGTCTCGCTGTACTGCTGACGGCTGCCGAACTCAACGGACAGGTCCATGACGGCGCCGCTTTCATTGCCGCGATGAAGAAGGTTTCCTATGCCGGTTTCATGCCGAGGGGCGATTTCGGCCTGAACCAAACAAACAGCGCCTTCCTCACCCGGCTATACTGGGTCGAGGCCGTCAAAGACGATTCGGGAACCCGGCTCAAACGTCTGGATGCCATTCCGGTCGATCCCGACACAAGCGTGTGCAAGAAACAGACCGCCGATAACAGCAATTAGCGCCCAATCCTAGCCGTCGTAACAGCCCGCTTCACGGCCGCGCTGGCAGACAAGGGCGAGGACGGCGTCGATATAAGGCGTATCCACGCCCACCATGCGCGCCATTTCCTGCACGGCGGTCACAAGGGCGTCGATTTCCATCGGCCGGCCGCGCTCCAGATCCTGGAGCATGGATGTTTTATGCGCGCCGACCTCGACCGCGCCGTTGATCCGTTTGTCGACATCCACCGCAAACCGCACACCGAGCGCCTCGCCGATGGCCTGGCCTTCAAGCATCATGCGACGTGCGATCTCCCGCGTGCCGGGATCGGTCCCGATCGTTTCCAGTGTCGCATGGGTAAGCGCGCTGATGGGGTTGAACGACAGGTTTCCCCAAAGTTTTACCCAGAGCTCGTTGCGGATCTGCGGCCGTATGGGTGCCTTGAACCCGGCGTCGATCAGCGCCGACGACAGGGCCTGTATCCGAGCCGTCTTTTCGCCGGACGGCTCGCCCAGAGAAAACCGGTCTCCCTCGACATGCCGAATGACCCCCGGCTCGGGCACGTCGGCAGCCGGGTACACGGCGCAGCCGATCATGCGGTCGGGGCCAAGGTTGTCCCACAGCACCCCGCCGGGATCGAGGCATTCGATCCGTCGGTCCGTATGATCGCCGTCGAGTCCGTGAAAATACCACCACGGGATACCGTTTACGCCCCAGACCACTGCCGTATCGTCATGGAACAGGGGTGCGAACCGGTCGGCGATCGGCGGCACGGAATGCGCTTTAAGCGTAACGATGACGAAATCCTGCGGACCGGCCTCGGCAGGGTCTTCGACCGCTGTGACTCTGGCGACGCGTTCTTCACCGTCCTTGATCAGCTTGAGGCCGTTTTCCTGCATCGCCGCCAGATGCGGTCCGCGCGCGATCAGGGTCACGTCCGCGCCGTTAAGCGCGAGTCCCGCGCCCAGATAACCGCCGATTGCCCCGGCACCGTAGATGCAGATTTTCATCCCGTCGTTCCTCCGCCGGTCACACCAGCCCGAGCTTCTCCGCAAGGCCGATCCGCTGGAGCTTCCCGGTAGCGCCCTTGGGAATTTCATCCAGGATCACGATTTTGCGCGGCACCTTGAAGTCGGCCAGCTGCTTGGCGACAAAATCGCGGACGTCGCGTTCCTCGGCCTGCGCGCCTTCCCGGAGCACGATTGCCGCGGCGACATCTTCGCCCAGCTTGTCATGGGGCACGGCGAACGTCACCGCCTGGGCGACGGCAGGATGATCCATCAGAACTTCGTCGACTTCACGCGGCGAAATTTTTTCGCCGCCCCGGTTGATGATTTCCTTCAATCGGCCCGTGATGGAAATATAGCCTTCGTCGTCCATCACACCCTGGTCGCCGGTACGAAACCAGCCATCGGTAAAGGCCGTGGCATTGGCATCGGGATTGTTCTCGTAACCGGGGGTCACGTTGGGACCGCGGATCACGATTTCGCCGGTCGCGCCGACATCCAGAAGCGCACCGTCGGTTTCGGACATGATGGCGACCTCGGGCCCGGCGGCAATGCCGACCGATCCCGGCTTGCGGGCGGCCGGCGGCAGCGGATTGCAGGCCATCTGATGGGCCGCTTCGGTCATGCCATAGGCTTCGACCACGGGCGCATCGAAGGTTTCTTCGAGTTCCTGCATCACCTGCGGCGGCAGGGACGCCGATGACGACCGGACCAGACGCAGGTTCTTGCGGGCCCGCGCCACGCTTTCGGGATTGCGCGCCGCCCGCGACAGGATCGTCTGATGCATGGTCGGGACCGCCGTATACCAGCTCGGCTCGATTTCATCGAGCCAGCCGAAGACCTTCAGCGCGTTGAATCCGGGCGCGCAATGCACGCTGGCGCCCGCGCCGAGCGACGACAGGACGGCGGCGATCAGGCCGTGAATATGGAACAGCGGCATAATGTTCAGACATTTGTCGCTTGCAACCAGATTGAGCGATGCCCCGATATGACGGGCGGATGCCGTCACATTGCGCTGCGTCAGGGGCACGATCTTGGGCCGGGACGTCGTCCCGGACGTGTGCAGGACCAGCGCGACGTCGTCGGGCTCCGCCGGGCCGCCATGCGATGCGGCAGCGCCGATACCGTCGCCTTCCAGCGTGAAACTGCCTGCCGGGCCCGCGGGGTCCGCAACCAGGGTCAATACCGGAATATTCCGTTTCGCGGCGACCGCAACCGCCGGCGAAACCGAACCCTTTTCGACCACAAGCGCCTTTGCGTTCAGGTCGTCGAGATAAAAATCGAACTCGTCTTCGCGATAGGCCGGGTTCAACGGCGCTGTTGTCGCGCCGCAGCCGATGGTGACGAACGCGCTCGCCATCTCAGCGCTGTTGGGCAGCACGATTGCAACCCGGTCGTTGCGCCCCACGCCAAGTTCGTTCAGCCGTGCGACGGTCGCATCGGCGAGCGTGCGCAGGCCGGTATAATCGAGCGCCGGACGTTCCGGTGCGCCAATCGCGGGGGCCGCATCGGCGCCGACATTCAGGAGGTCGCGGAGTGTCGTAAAGTCAGTCATTTCGGTTTTCCTGCTTGTTCAGGCGCTGTATTTGGCCTTGGCTTCGATACGGCGGCGGTGAAGGACGGGCTCTGTATAGCCGCTGGGCTGCTCGAGCCCCTTGAAAACGAGATCGCAGGCCGCCTGGAAGGCAACACTGTCGGCAAAGTCCGGCGCCATGTTGCGATAGGCCGGATCGCCGGCGTTCTGACCGTCGACGACGGCCGCCATCCGCTCCATCGTTTCACGGACCCGGTCTTCGGTGCAGATGCCGTGATGCAGCCAGTTGGCGATATGCTGGCTGGAAATACGCAGGGTCGCCCGGTCCTCCATCAGCCCGACATTGTTGATGTCGGGAACTTTCGAGCACCCGATTCCCTGCTCCACCCAGCGAACGACATAGCCGAGGATACCCTGGGCGTTGTTGTCGAGTTCCTGCTGGATTTCGTCCGGCGACCAGTTGGGCCGGTCGGCAACCGGGATCGTCAGGATATCGTCCAGGCTCGCGCGGCCGCGCGATTTCAGTTCGTTCTGGCGGGCGAACACATCGACCTTGTGATAGTGCATGGCATGCAGCGTCGCCGCCGTCGGCGACGGCACCCACGCGGTATTCGCGCCGGCCATCGGGTGGCCGATTTTCTGTTCCAGCATATCCGCCATCAGATCCGGCATGGCCCACATGCCCTTGCCGATCTGGGCCCGGCCCTGCAGGCCGCATTCGAGGCCGATATCGACATTCCAGTCTTCATAGGCCTTGATCCACGGGGACGCCTTCATATCGCCCTTGCGGATCATCGGGCCGGCCTCCATCGACGTGTGCATTTCGTCGCCTGTGCGGTCCAGAAACCCGGTATTGATGAACACCACGCGTTCCTTCGCGGCGCGGATGCATTCCTTCAGGTTCACCGTCGTCCGGCGTTCCTCGTCCATGATACCCATTTTGATGGTATTGCTTTCAAGACCGAGCATCTTTTCGACGCGGCCGAAAATATCGGACGCAAAGGCGACCTCCTCCGGCCCATGCATTTTGGGCTTAACGACATAGATCGACCCGGCGCGGGAATTGCGAAGCTGGCCGTTCCCGAGCAGATCGTGTTTGGCGATCAATGACGTAAAGACGGCGTCGAGAATACCTTCCGGCATCTCGTTGCCGTCCCGGTCGAGAATCGCATCGATCGTCATAAGGTGACCGACATTGCGGATCAGCATCAGGCTGCGGCCGGGCACCGTCAGGTCGCCATTGCCGTCGGGCGCCGTATAGATACGATCGGGGTTCAGTTTGCGGTGAACCGTCTCGCCGCCCTTGTCGAAACTCTCGGTCAGGTCGCCCCGCATCAGGCCGAGCCAGTTGCGATAGACGACAACCTTGTCTTCTGCATCGACCGCGGCAATCGAATCCTCGCAATCCATAATCGTCGTAATCGCCGATTCCATGGCGACATCTGCGACCCCGGCGGGGTCATCCTTGCCGATCGGATGGTCGCGATCGATCCGAATCTCGAAATGGATGCCGTTATTGACGAAGGCGACGGACGACGGCGATCCCGGCTCACCGAGATAGCCGGCAAGATGGGAATCGTCTTTCAGTCCGGTCGTTGCGCCGCCGGCGAGCGTCACCTTCAGTTTGCCGCCGTCAATCGCATACCCGGCGGAATCGGCATGGCTACCGTCGGCGAGCGGCGCGGCATCGTCAAGGAATCCGCACGCATAGGCGATGACCTTGGCACCGCGCACCGGGTTATAGCCGCCGCCTCGCGTCGCGCCGCCGTCTTCTGAAATGGCATCGGTGCCGTAGAGCGCATCGTAAAGACTGCCCCAGCGCGCATTGGCGGCGTTCAGGGCATATCGCGCATTCATCACCGGAACGACAAGCTGGGGGCCGGCGATCTTCGAAATCTCGGGGTCGACATTCGACGGATCAACGGAAAAACTGCCGCCTTCTTTTACCAGGTACCCGATCTCGGAGAGGAAAGCCTTATAAGCGGGCGCATCGAAGTCCTGACCTTTCCGGTCACGGTGCCAGGCATCGATCTGCGCCTGGATCGCATCCCGCTTTGCCAACAATTCGCGATTTCGCGGGGCGAGGTCGGCAAGCAGGGCGTCCAGCGAATTCCAGAATTCGTCCTGGACAACCTCTGTCCCGGGAAGGGCCTCGTCGTTGATAAAATCATAGAGCGATTTCGCAACCTGAAGATTGCCCACGGTGATGCGTTCAGTCATGCCAGTACCTCTTCCAAGCCCGCACTCATCAACCTGTCCGGATGCGCCGCGCCTCCCGGCGGAGACAGGGCCTGACATACGGAAGGTCCGAATTTGCGGCGAAATTCTGTAATCAATTACGTGATCCGATTTTTTCGCGCAGGAGTCAAATACCGAACATAAAAAACCCCGGCGCACAGCCGGGGTTTTTTAATACCTGACGCCTTATTCAGGCGGCGCCCAATCGGATTGCGAAGTATCAGACAACCCGAAGGCTGAGATTCGTGTCCCCGAACCGGAGCGCATCTGAATTCGAATAGGCGTGGTTGGCTGCCGTCAGGCTTGTTTCCGGACGGTCGCCGTATACAGCGTGAAAAACTTTTTGTGCCGTTACACCCGCGCCGACCAGTCCCTGGTCCGTAACGAACCGATGGTAATCGCCCGACAGGTCCACGCGTGCTCCTGCGCCGGTCCGCGCCGACCTAACCGACCGGGTCGCCGCCGCCGGCGGTTGATCCCGGTGCGTGCGGTTTCCGGCTGCTTCCGGCGCGCAAACAGGCTGCAACGAAGCAACTGAAACGGGGGAAGAAATAACACGCATTAACGATTGCCTTTCAATCTGCCTCCAATGTTAATAATCATGAGACAGCAGTTTGTCAATATATTATGCAATAATCGGCTAAAATTCGCCATATTCTCAGAAAATAAAATTCACCATTAAAATTAATTAAGGTTAATTAATTAACTTTTATTTTAATAAAATTGAATAATTAGGCATTTTATTGATATCTGGCGCCGTGAATTTTAACGCATTAGAAACAAATCGGAACCTATTCTGCACGCGAAGTCCAAGCAGGAAGCTTTGGATAACTGCCTTCATGTAGGAGGGTCCCAGGTGCACGAAGCCGTACACGATGTCTCGAACGGAGAAGAACTCGCCCGTCTGCGCGCCGCGCTGTCGGCGGCGGGGGACGTCGCGTATGAATGGGACTTGGCTCTGGATTCCATAACGTGGTCGGGAGACGTCGAGAAGGCGTTCGGCATCGCGAATGGACAGCTGCCCGTTTCCGGCCCCCAGTTCAACGCCCTCGTCGCACAGGAAGATCTTGCCGCACGGACGAACTTCGTCACACGCCTGCGCGCCGGCGAAACCCAGTTCGAATGCGAATATCGCCTGCGATTGCCGCGCAAAGGAGAATCGTGGGTTCACGACCGGGCAAGCGCAGAATTCGACGAGAGCGGAAACGCAGTCCGTGTTGTCGGCATTCTCAGATTTATGGACCCGGATATTTCCCGCGCCGGACGCCGAGAGCATCTCGCAAACTTCGACCCCCTGACCGGGCACTTCAACCGGGCCCGGCTGCGCGAAGCCCTGGAACATTCGCTCAATTTCACAAAGCGATACGACCTGAACGGCGCCTTCCTTCTGGTCGGTGTCGATAAACTGACCATGGTGAATCAAGCGTTCGGGCATGAAGCCGCGGACAGTGTTTTGCTGGCGATCGGCGACAGGCTGGACCGCTGCCTTCGGGCGAGCGATGTCATCGGGCGGGTCGGCGGCGACCGGTTTGGCGCAATTCTCAGCAACCTTCCGACCGACGACATCGATGCGGCAACCGACAAGATACTCGACGCGATCAGAAACGCGCCTATCGACACCCCGGAGGGACCGGTCTACGCAACCGTTTCGATCGGGGCGGTGCCATTCCCGGGGGCGATCAACACGGCCCAGGACGTCATGATGCGGGCCGACGCTGCCCTGCAGCAGGCCAAAAAGAACGGCCGCGACTGCGCGACGACATACACGTTTTCGCCGGAACAGAAAGAGCATCACAAATCCTGCATCGTGATTGCGGAACAGGTTCAACGCGCGCTCCGCGAAAAGCGGCTGCGCTTCGCCTACCAGCCCATCGTCGACAGCGTGACGCGGGTTGCGAAGTTTCACGAATGTCTGCTGCGGATCGTCCAGCCGGACGGCGAAGTCGTCGTCGCCGGAAAGTTCATGCCGGTGGTGGAAGACCTCGGCATGATCCGCAGCGTGGACCGGACCGTGCTTGAACGGGCGGTAGAGGAACTCGCGCTGTATCCGGAAGCCAGAATGGCGGTCAACGTTTCGGGGCTGACGACCACGGACCGGTCATGGATGCGCAGCGCAGACGCGATGTTGCGGGGACGGCCCGACATTGCCGAACGGATGGTGATCGAAATAACCGAAACGGCGGGCCTCGAAGACCTTGAGGCATGCTGCAGGTTCGTATCGACGCTGCGCGATTTAGGGTGTGAAATCGCCCTCGACGATTTCGGTGCGGGCTACACATCGTTCCGGCACCTGAAACAGCTCGCGGTCAACAAAGTCAAAATCGACGGGTCCTTCGTTCGCAAGATCGGCGAGAACCCGGAGAACCTGGTGTTTATCCGAACCCTCATCGACCTCGCGAGAACGTTCGGCCTAGAGACGGTCGCCGAATGCGTCGAGACGGAGGAAGAAGCGGATCTTCTCCTGAACGAAGGCGTTCACTACATGCAGGGTTACGCGTTCGGGAAACCGGACCTTGTCGCGCCGTGGCAGGCCATCGATACGGATCGTGAAATAGCCGGATTCGGGGTACTCGAGAACAAGCCCGCAAACGAAAGCCCGGCACCGGTCGGCTTCGCAATGCCGGCGCCCGTCTAACTTCCCTTTTTGGAAGACAGCGAGTTCAGCTGTTTCTGCATCGCTTCAAGCTGCGCCTTCAGCATGTCGATCGCGGCATCGGGGTCGGATGCCTCCGCCTTTTCGTCCGCGACACCGGAGGACGGCTCCTCTTCGCTGCCCGGCGGCTGAAACGGCGTCATCATGCTCATCGCATTTTCGAAGATGGCCATGTTCTTTCGTCCCATGTCTTCGAAGGACGAGAACGGATAGATGCCGCCAAGCGTGTTTTCGAGATAGCTATGCATCTGTTCGTGATTTTTCGAAAAAGACTGCATCGTCATGTCGAGGTATTGCGGCACCAGCCCCTGGAGATTGTCGCCGTAATAGCTGATCAGCTGGCGCAGGAACCCCGTCGGCAACAGATTGTTTCCCTTGGCTTCCTGTTCGACAATTATCTGGGTCAGCACCGCGCGCGTGATATCGTCGCCGGTTTTTGCATCGTGAACGGTAAACTCAACGCCCTTCTGCACCATCGTCGCCAGATCATCCAGCGTCACATAGCTGCTTTCCGCCGTGTTATAGAGGCGGCGGTTTGCATACTTTTTGATCGTGATGCTGCCGGATGCTTCCTTTTCAGGTCTGGTTGTCTTACGCGCCATGACGCTTATCTCCTGAAAAACCGATTACAAATCGAATAGCCCGAGTCTCGCACTTTTGCTGCAATGCATCAATCCTTGGATGCAGTGCCAGATATTATAGGCCGTCGACCGTAATCTGGCCTCAACTCACGCCCTGGACTATAATCCGTTATGGCTGATACTCTGGACCCTCAGGAACTCGCCCGCCGGTATCTTGATTTATGGCAACAACATCTCACCGAAGCAGCAAACGATCCCGCGATTTCGGCGGCGATGGCCAGCCTGTCTCAGGCCATTCCGAATACTTCTCCGGTAACATGGCCGACAGTCTGGCCGGCATGGCCGCCGGTGCCCGCCGGAACGATGACGGGCGATGACCAGTCAGCGCACGGGCCCGCGGCCGCTGCCACTGCACCTGATGGCGGCAGCAATGGTTTCGACGAGCTCGTCCGCCGCCTTGAGTCTCTTGAAAAACGGTTGGACGCCCTGGAGCGAAACCCTGAAAAAAGCGGGAAACGCACTGCAAAAGGATCTGGCAAACGTCGATCCTGACGCATTTTCGGCCGCGTTGACCGAAGAACAGAACCGGCGTCATGCCCGATTCCTGGACGGACTCAAAAAATACCGTTCGCATACGTTTCACCGGACGTTGACCGCCCCGCCCGCGATCTGGCAAAGCGGCCCCATCCGTTTGCTCGACTACGGCGCAACGTCCGTAAAAGGGCCGTCGGAGGGACGACCGGTGCTTGTGGTGCCGTCACTCGTCAACCGCAGCCATATCATGGACCTGACGACCGATCACAGCTTCCTGAGATACCTTGCGGAAAACGGGTTTCGGCCGCTCCTGATGGACTGGGGGGTGCCCGGCCCGTTGGAGTTGCGGAAATCCCTCGACGATTATATCGCTGCCGACCTTGCCGCCGCGCTGGACGTCGCCGTCGATGTGGCCGGCGGAAAGCCGGTTCCGGTTATCGGCTATTGCATGGGCGGAACCCTGGCGGTTGCGCTCAGCATGCTCGAACCGGAGTCGATCGCCGCCCTGCTCCTGCTTGCGACACCGTGGGACTTTCATGCCGATAACGGTGGACCGCCCCTCGGCCTCGCGGAAGCACGCCCTGGTCTCGAAGCGCTGATTTCCGCCCTGGGATACCTCCCGGTCGACGCTCTGCAAGCCATGTTTTTCTCGATCGATCCATTGCAGAGCTGGAAAAAGTTTCAGGCCTTCGCCGATATGCCGCCGAACGCTCCGGAAGCGGAAACCTTTATCGCCCTCGAGGACTGGCTGAACGACGGTGTACCGCTTGCTGCCGAAGTGGCACGGGTTTGTCTCTTCGAGTGGTTTCTCGAGAACACCCCGGCGCAGCATGAATGGGCGGTCGCAGGAAAAGCCGTCGATCCTGCGCGCATATCCTGCCCGACGCTCGGTGTCCTGCCGGCGCAGGACAGGCTCGTCCCGCCGGCATCCGCACAAGCGTTGATCGAAGCGATACCCGGTGCGGAATCGCTTTCACCCCAGGCCGGACATATCGGTATGATGGTGGGCGGCAAAGCAAAGGCCCAGCTCTGGTCCCCATTGACGGCCTGGCTGCACAAACACTGAGAATATGCGGCGCATAGTTAATATTATTTTTTATTTACAGCGCACTATCAACTAAAATGGTGCAGTGCAGCATTTTAGTTGAAGGGCCCGTTCGAACGCTCTATATTGCGGTCAAAGGTTAATTTCCGGGTATTGGCCCGCCGCGATTGACCTAACCAATAGACAAACTGGAGGAATTTCCTATGACAGAAGTTGTTATCGCCAGCGCCGCCCGCACCCCTGTGGGGTCGTTTAACGGATCGCTTGCCACGCTTTCCGCCTCGGATCTCGGCAAGGTCGCGATCGAGACGGCGCTCGAACGTGCCGGCGTCGCACCGGGCGACGTTTCCGAAGTCATCATGGGACAGATTCTGACGGCGGCCCAGGGCCAGAATCCCGCGCGACAGGCATCGATTGCCGCGGGACTGCCGGTCGAAGTCCCCGCCTACGGCGTCAACCAACTCTGCGGATCCGGGCTTAAATCCGTCGCGATGGGCCTTCAGGCTATCCTGAACGGCGATTCCGGCATCGTCGTTGCCGGCGGCCAGGAATCGATGAGCATGGCGCCGCACGCATCGAACCTGCGCAACGGCACCAAAATGGGCAACACCGAATTTATCGACACCATGATCAAGGACGGCCTGTGGGACGCGTTTAACGGCTATCACATGGGCAACACCGCCGAAAACGTCGCCGAAAAATGGCAGATCACCCGCGAAGAGCAGGACAATTTCGCGCTCGCCTCGCAGCAGAAAGCCGAAACCGCGCAAAAAGCGGGGAAGTTCAAGGACGAAATCGCGCCGGTGACCTACACCACCCGAAAGGGCGATGTGACGGTCTCGGAGGACGAATATCCGAAACACGGCACGACGCTTGAAACGCTGACGAAACTCCGCCCCGCCTTTTCGAAGGAAGGCTCCGTCACCGCGGGGAACGCTTCGGGAATCAACGACGGAGCGGCGGCGCTCGTTCTTATGTCGGCCGACGAAGCGGCAAGCCGCAAGATCACGCCGATGGGCCGCATCGTCTCCTGGGCGCAGGTCGGCGTCGACCCGGCGATCATGGGCTCAGGCCCGATCCCGGCGAGCCGCAAGGCACTGGAAAAAGCCGGGTGGTCTGCGGACGACCTCGACCTGATCGAAGCCAATGAAGCATTCGCCGCACAGGCCTGCGCCGTAAACAAGGATCTTGCCTGGGATACGAACAAGGTCAACGTCAACGGCGGTGCGATTGCCATCGGCCACCCGATCGGCGCCTCGGGGGCCCGCGTCCTTGTCACCCTGCTTTATGAAATGCAGAAGCGCGATGCCAAGAAGGGCCTCGCCACGCTCTGCATTGGCGGCGGCATGGGTATCGCCATGTGCATCGAGCGCGACTGACTGATACGGTAAATCACCTGGCTGGCAGGAACGCCGGTCCCACGGGAACATAGAATTCTCAAAATAACGGCCAGGATGGCCGGATATACCGAGAAAACAGGGAGATCGAATATGTCGAGAGTTGCAGTCGTTACCGGCGGAACCCGTGGTATTGGCGGAATGGTGTCGGAGATGTTGAAAGAGAAGGGCTACAATGTCGCCGCCGTTTATGGCGGCAATGACGAAGCCGCGCAGAAATTCAACGCAGAGACGGGCATTCCCGTATACAAGATCGACGTGTCCGACTTCGAGGCCTGCCAGAAAGGCATTGCCCAGATCGAGGCCGACCTCGGGCCCGTCGAGATTCTCGTCAACAATGCGGGCATCACCCGGGATGGCACGTTGCACCGGATGAAGCAGGAAAGCTGGCAGGCGGTGATCGATACCAATCTCGGGTCATGCTTCAATATGTGCCGTTCCGTCATCGAAGGCATGCGGGAACGAAAGTTCGGCCGCATCGTCAATATCGGATCGATTAACGGCCAGGCAGGTCAGTACGGACAGGTCAATTATGCGGCTGCGAAGTCCGGCATTCACGGCTTTACCAAGGCGCTTGCCCAGGAAGGCGCGGCACAGGGCATAACGGTAAACGCCATTGCGCCCGGGTATGTCGATACCGACATGGTGCGCGCCGTCCCGCCGGAAATTCTGGAGAAAATCATCCAGCAGATTCCGATGGGCCGCCTCGGACGCGGCAAAGATATCGCCCGGGGCGTACTGTTCCTGATCGCGGACGAAGCGGACTTCGTGACGGGCTCGACGCTGTCGATCAACGGCGGACAGCATATGTACTGATCCCGTGCACCGAATCCGCCAGGCGGTTAGAATCGCCGCATGACGGATACGGACGACCGGAACGATCAACGGCGCCGTGCGACCCTGATGGGCGCAGGCGCCGTTTTTCTATGGGGATCGCTGGCGCTGCTGACCACCCTCACAGGAAACATTCCCCCCTTTCAGATCGTCGCAACAACGTTTCTGATCGCCTTTGTTCTCACCGTCGTGAAATGGATTGCATTGGGGCAATCGTTGATTGTCCCGTTTCGGCAAACCCGCCGCGTCTGGGCGGTCGGTGTCGGCGGCCTGTTCGGATATCATTTTCTGATCTTTACGGCGCTGAAATCGGCGCCGCCGGTGCAGGCCAACCTGATCAACTATCTCTGGCCTTTATTGCTCGTACTCTTCTCGGCCCTGCTGCCGGGTCAGTCGCTGAGACCGCGCCATATCGCCGGCGCGCTGATCGGCTTTACCGGCGCCTGCCTGCTCATTACTGGCGGCACCAGCGTAGAATTCAATCAGGACCATTTTCCGGGATACCTGTCCGCCCTCGGCGCTGCATTCGTCTGGGCGACATTCAGCATCGCCAGCAGCCGTCTCGCGGCTGTTCCGACGGACGCCATCGGGGCTTTCTGTCTCGTCGCGGCGATCCTGTCAGCGGGGGCGCATTTCCTCTTCGAAACCACGGTTTCCCCGACGTCCGGCGAGTGGCTCGCGATCGCGGCCCTTGGCATAGGTCCGGCAGGCGCGGCGTTCTTTCTATGGGATATGGGGGTGAAACGCGGCAATCTCCGCGCCCTTGGCGGCATCGCCTATGCGGCGCCGCTTATCTCGACCGCCCTGCTGATCGCGTTCGGCCCTGCTATGATGACGGGTGCGACCGCGATTGCAGCCTGCCTGATCATCAGCGGCGCGATACTTGCCGCCGGCGACCTGCTGCGGAGGCAGCCACCCACCGTGTAAGGACAGGGTCAAAGAGCGGTTCCACGCGTATTAGGGTTTATTCCTCGCGCCCGATTGGGCATACCATCGGAAAAACGACAATATGTCCCGCGCCGTTAATCAACCGGGACCGCAGAAGAACGGGTGAGGAATGGATACCGAGAAAAACACGCTCGCAAACCGGGTTGAAGCCTGGCTCCGCGATTTCGAAACCGCCTTGTCCGCCAGCGATCAAAACGCCGTTGCGGCACTTTTCGAGCCTGACAGTCACTGGCGCGATCTGCTGGCCTTCACCTGGAATATCGAAACCGTCAGCGGCGCGGATGAGATCGCGGCGGCGCTCTGCGCCCGTAATACCAGCATGGCGCCGGGCTCGTTCCGCCTCGGCGACGGCGCGGCACCGCCCCGGATGACCATGCGCGGCGGCCGGGAAGACGTCCTCGAAGCGGTTTTCACCTTCGCCACGAAAATCGGCCCCTGCGAGGGGGTCGTGCGGTTTCTTGCCGATCCCACGGATTCCAGCCCAATCAGGGCATGGACAATCATGACCGCGCTCGCCGAAATGACCGGCTTCGAGGAAAGCATCGGCGCGGCGAGACCGACCGGCCACGCCTATTCCCGCGACTTCAGCGGACCTAACTGGCTCGACCGGCGGAATATTGCCGTTGCCTATGAAGACCGCGACCCGGAAGTTCTCGTCGTCGGCGGCGGCCAGGCCGGGTTGTCGATCGCCGCGCGCCTGACCCAGCTCGGCGTCGACACGCTTGTCGTCGACGGGGAAGACCGCATCGGCGACAACTGGCGCAAGCGCTACCACGCTCTGGTCCTGCACAATCAGGTACAGGTGAACCACCTGCCCTATATGCCGTTTCCGCCGAACTGGCCGACATACATTCCCAAGGACAAACTCGCCGGCTGGTTCGAATATTACGCCGAAGCGATGGAAATCAACTTCTGGACAAAGACCGAATTCGCCGGCGGGACCTATGACGGCGATACCGGGCGATGGACGGTCGACCTCAAGCAGCCGGGGGGCACGCGCTCGCTGCACCCCCGTCACATTGTCATGGCGACAAGCGTCAGCGGCATTCCGAACCTGCCAGAAATCCCGACACTGGACCGGTTCGACGGAGAGGTAATCCATTCCAGCGCCTATGACGGCGCCGGGGGACGCGAAGGCAAGCACGTCCTGATTCTCGGCACCGGCACCAGCGCCCATGATATGGCCCAGGACCTGCAGTCGAACGGTGCGACGGTTTCGCTCATCCAGCGTGGCGCAACCAGCGTCATCAATGTCGAGCCCAGCGCACAGCTTCCCTACACCTTGTATGACGAAGGCCTGCCGCTGGCCACGACCGACCTGATCGCGACGGCGACGCCGTTCGTGCCACTTCGCTCCGCCCACCGGAAAATGGCGGAACAATCCACCCTGCTCGACAGGGAATTGCTGGAATCTCTCGAAAACGCCGGGTTCAGGATCGACCACGACGATACCGACGGGTGGCAGTTCAAATTTATGCGGCGGGGCGGCGGATACTATTTCAATGTCGGGTGCTCGGACCTGATCGTCGAAGGCAAGGTGGGACTCGTCCAGTACGACGATATCGAAACCTTCACATCCGGCGGCGTCACGTTGCGTAACGGCGATTTCATCGCGGCGGACACCGTTATCCTGGCCACCGGGTTCAAAGGGCCGGAGGCCCTTGTGCGCGGTCTCCTGGGCGACGACGTGGCAGAGCGAGTCGGCCCGATATGGGGATTCGGCGACGGACAGGAACTGCGCAATATGTGGGTAAGGACCGGCCAGCCCGGACTATGGTTTACCGCCGGCAGTTTCGCACAATGCCGGATATTCTCGAAATATCTCGCGCTTCAGATCAAGGCATGCCAGCAGGACATGATTTCACCCGCCAAACCGGCTATTTGAACGACCGCGCATCGACCAGAACGGTCTCGGTCATCGACGGCCGCTTGTCGAACGCGTCGAACCAGCCGGCAAGCCTGGGGTTTTCGGAACGCCAGTCGTCGTCCGGAAACGTCTGATCGGCAAAGGACAGCGCGACTGCCACGGAAATCGTCCCGATATCGATACTGTCGCCGAAGGTATCGACCTCGGTCTCGAGAGCAGCGATACCGCTGAAAACGATTGCCTTATTATGGGCAAGGATACCGCCGGACTGACGCTCTGGTTTCTTCAGGCTTTCGACGAAACAGGTCACCATGCTGTCGATCATCCCATCGGCCGTCGCCTGCCGGCGCAGCGTCGTCCACCGGGCCTCTCCGGTTTTCGCCAGCATCTCCGGTCCGTCGCAGACGGTGTCCAGATATTCCATAATAACCGGTGAATCGAACACGGCTTTGCCGTCATCGGTGACCAGGCACGGTATTTTCCCCAGCGGGTTCGGCGTCGCCGCCCTGTCTTCACGACTGAGCGGGTTCGATTTTTCCTTTTCGACGAGGCCCTCGATGCCCTTTTCCTTCATCAGGACAACGACCTTGCGGACGAAAGGCGAGGTGGGCGACCAGCGGAGTTTCATGGCGGGTTCCTAAAAATTGTCCTTCTGGCCGCGAATTTCGGCAAACACCTCGACCGGCGGGCGGCCTTCCATGCCGAGCACCTTCGCGAGAGATGCATCGTCGGCGCGCAGGAACGGGTTCGTCCGCCGCTCCACGCCCATCAGGGACGGTACCGTCGACACACCGGCGGCGCGGCGCTCTTCAATCTGTTTCGCATAGGCCTGCAGGGCGGCATTGTCGGGATCGACATGCAGCGCGAATTTCGCATTGGCCGAAGTGTATTCATGGGCGCAATAGACCCAGGTTTCATCGGGCACTTCGCCGAACTTGGAAATAGAGTTGTACATTTGTTCGTGCGTTCCCTCGAATACCCGGCCGCAACCGAGCGCAAACAACGTATCGCCGCAGAACAGGGCCTTGCTCTCCGCGAACCAGTAGGCGATGTGCCCGGCCGTATGACCCGGCACGTCCCACACCTTTGCCGAAGCGCCATAGAGTTCGAACATGTCGCCGTCGGCGACCTCGATATCGATCATCGGAATCCGGTCACGGTCGGCCTTTGGGCCGACAACGGTGCAACCTGTCTTTTCCTTGATCTCGGGCACGCCGCCGACATGATCGTTATGATGATGCGTCGCCAGGATATGGGTCAAGTTCCAACCGAACATATCAAGCGTTTCGAGCACGGGCGCCGCATCGGACGGGTCGACCACCGCGGCGTTGCCGGTGGAACTTTCCCGTAGCAGGTAAACATAGTTGTCCGAACGGGTTGGAATCTGGTGAATCTCGAGCGTCGACATGTGTCATAGCCTCCGGGCGGCTGAATTGAATTCGGGGCCAAAACCTATCAAACCCCGGGTCCAGCGCCAACCATGGGCGGGCTAAATTCTTCCCCTTTTGCACCGTGGGGCGCATATTGGGGATATGTACAATGATGTCGTCGATCTTCGGGACTTTTACGATACACCGCTCGGCCACACCGCACAGCGGATCGTCCGCCGTTATATCCGCACGGCCTGGCCGGATGTCACCGGGATGAGCGTTGCCGGTATCGGGTATCCGATACCCTATCTTCGACGCCTGAAAGACGAAGCGGAACGGGTGGTCGCCATCATGCCCGCGCAACAGGGCGTTATGCGCTGGCCGGCCGAAGACAAAAACATCGTCGCCCTGGCACCGGAGGACGACCTGCCTTTACCCGATGTGTCGATGGACCGGGTGCTTCTGATCCACGCGCTTGAATGTTCGGAACAGCTTCGCAGAATGCTGCGCGAAGTCTGGCGTGTTCTTGCCGAGGGCGGTCGGGTGCTGATCGTCGTGCCAAGCCGGCGCGGAATCTGGGCGCGGATGGACCACACGCCATTCGGTCATGGCCATCCCTATACGCCGGGGCAGGTGTCCCGCTTACTGCGGGACAACCTGTTTCAGCCGGAACAATCCGTCACCGGACTGTTCGTCCCCCCGACCCGGTCGCGCATGGCGCTGGCGTCGGCGCCGGCTTTCGAGAAAATTGGCGCGCGCTGGTTTCAGACATTCGGCGGCCTGTTATTTGTCGAAGCACAGAAGCAGATCTACGCCGGCTCGGCGACACTTGCGGATCAGCCAGCCCGCAAACGCGCCTATGTCAGGGTGGTGGGCGGCACGGAACGCGGATCGACCGACCCGAAATAGGCGTTATTCCCGGGTCAGCAGGAAAATGGCTTCTTCGCCGCGGATATTCGCCGCGGCGCCGGCGGAATTCAGCTCGCGGGCCGCCCCGTGCCGCGACAACGACAAAGCCCGCTGGACCGTCAGCCCCAGATCGTCGCACATGAACGAAAAATCGCGGATCGTGCAGAGATGGATATTGGGCGTGTCGTGCCATGAATGGCCATCGTCCCCGACGACCGGCATCCGGCCCTGCGCAAGCAGTTTGAGACGAACCCGCCAATGCCCGAAATTCGTAAACGACACGACGGCATGGCGACCGATCCGCACAAGATGCGATACGACATCCCGGGGGTTGCGGGTCGCCTGAAGCGTTCGGGTGAGCACGACGTAATCGAAAGCGTCATCGGGATAGTAGGCAAGGTCGGTATCGGCATCGCCCTGAATGACAGACAAACCGTGCGCCACGCAGGAATTCACCCCCGCCTGGCTCAGTTCGATCCCGCGACCGTCGACACCTTTCTGATGGACCAGATAATCAAGAAGTGCGCCATCGCCGCAACCGATATCCAGCACACGGCTACCGTCGCCGATCATCCCGCCGATAATCTGAAGGTCGCGTCGCGCAAGATTGCGCAGGTCCGACCGTGGCAGGGGGGTGACAACGCCGTCGGCGTTCATTTGCCGCTCAGGCCGCGATGCTCGGCGGCCCCTTCGATAAATCCTGACACCGTGCGGTAGAATTCAGGCTCGTCCAGCAGAAAGGCATCGTGGCCCTTGTCGGTCTCGATTTCCACGAAACTGACATTGGCGGCCACCGCATTCAGAGCGCGGACGACCTCGCGGCTTTCCTGTGTTGGAAACAACCAGTCGCTGGTAAACGAGATAATGCAGAAACGTACACCCGTGCCTTCGAACGCGCCGGCAAGAACGCCGTCGTGCTCTGCTGCGAGATCGAAATAATCCATGGCCCGGGTGATATAGAGATAGGAATTCGCGTCGAACCGTTCGACGAACGTGCTTCCCTGATGACGCAGATAGCTTTCCACCTGGAAATCGGCGTCGAAGCCGAAGCTGAGCGCATCGCGCGCCTGCAGGCGCCGGCCGAATTTCCGGTGCAGGGCGGTTTCCGACAAATACGTGATATGAGCAGCCATCCGGGCAACCGACAAACCGCCCTTGGGATTCACGCCCTCCCGCAGGTAGTTTCCTTTTCGCCAGTCCGGGTCCGCCATAATCGCCTGCCGCCCGACTTCGTGGAAGGCAATGTTCTGTGCCGAATGGCGCGCGGCGCCGGCGATGGGAACCACGGAAAACACCCGTTCCGGAAATTTCGCGGCCCATTCCAGCACCTGCATCGCCCCCATCGACCCGCCGATGGCGCAAAACAGCTTGTCGATACCGAGATGGTCCAGCAACAGCGCCTGGGCGCGAACCATGTCGCCGATCGTAATGATCGGAAAATCCAGTCCCCAGGGTTGGCCTGTCTCCGGGTTGATATCGCGCGGACCGGACGATCCCATGCATCCGCCGAGCACATTGACGCAGATAATGAAATAACGGTCGGTATCGAGGGGTTTACCCGGCCCGGTAATGGATTCCCACCAACCGGGTTTTCCGGTAATCGGATGGGTATCAAGGACAAACTGATCGCCCGTCAGAGCATGACAAACCAGAATAGCATTCGATTTGTCGGCATTGAGTTCGCCGCAGGTCGTATAGGCGACCGTAAACGGGCCAATAGTCTCGCCGGAATCGAGGCGCATCGGCACATCGCGGGCGAGCTCGACCTGAAAGCCGGGGAGCCTGCCCGCACCGGCATCGCTTGCAGAAGGAATATCGCGGGTAGCCATCGTCTGATCTGACCGTATTCCGGCATTAAAAATGGCCTGCATAGCTAGGGTCGCCCCCCTTCTATGTCAATGTTTTCTTTGCATTTGTCTGCCCCGCCGACTACATATTGGCGCCTTTTCGAGGACGGTTCCCAAAGTCCGGACCCCCCTGCGAAGCGCGCTGAAATTCAATCTCAAACTTGGCCAGCACATGTCCGAAGGCAACACCCCCCTCGCCGCCCTGCGGGAAGAAATCAACGGGATCGACGACCAGATTCACGAATTGCTGATGCGTCGGGCGGCAATCGCCGCCGACGTTCGCGATACCAAGCAGGGAGCACCTGTCTGGCGCCCGGCGCGTGAAGCACAGATTCTGCGGCGGCTTATCTCCCGGCATAAAGGCCCGTTTCCGCGGACCACGGTCGTCCAGGTCTGGCGCGAAATCGTCTCGGCTATGGTCCGCCTACAGGGCGAATTCGCGGTGGCCGTCTATGCGACCGAGAACAACCGGATGTGCCGCGACATGGCCCGCGATCATTTCGGTGCCGAAACGCCGCTGGCGCTTTATTCGTCGGCACGTGCGGTCCTGACGGCGGTGCAGGACGGATCGGCAACCGTTGGCGTCCTGCCGATTCCGGAAGAGAGCGAAGAAACCCCCTGGTGGCCGATTCTGGCCGGCATGTCGGGCAGCGGCACGGCCGTCTGCGCCCGCCTGCCCTTCGCGCCGAGCGCACCCGGCATCGGGGATTCCGCCCTCTGCGTTGCCAGCATCCCGCCCGACGAAAGCGGCAACGACCGGAGCCTGTTCGTGCTTCTGACAAGCCCGGAAGTCAGCCGCGCCCGCCTGAACGATGCGATCGCCGCGGCGGGCATCAAGCCGCTGCGCCTGATCGGGCGCGGCACGCCGCCCGATAATACGTCGGTGTTTCTCGCCGAACTCGAAGGGTTCGCAGGCCCGGACGATCCCCGCTTGGCACGGCTCACCGACCCGGATACCGGCCTTGTGGAAGCGGCTACTTTCATCGGCGTATATGCCGTTCCGTTCGACGCGGGCGAAATCGCGGACCGGGAAACCATCTGATGTCTGCACTTACGCCGCGTCCCGGCATTCTGGACATCGCCCCCTATGTGCCGGGCGCATCGACCGTCGACGGGGTCGAGCGCATTATCAAGCTTTCATCGAATGAAGGCGCCCTGGGACCGAGCCCGAAAGCCGTCGCAGCCTATCAGGCCCTGGCCGGCAAGCTGCATCGCTATCCCGATGGCGGCTCGGCGGACCTTCGCGCCGCAATCGGCGCGCGCCACGGGCTCGACCCCGACCGCATCATATGCGGCGCCGGCTCCGACGAAGCCCTCGGCCTGCTGGCCCGCGCCTATGCCGGTCCCGGCGACGAGATTCTGTTCGGCGAACATTCCTTTACGATGTACCCGATCTTTGCGCGAAGTGTCGGTGCGACGCCCGTGAAAGCGCCGGAGACGGATTTCACCGTCTCCGTGGATGCCTTGCTCGGCAAGGTGACCGAGCGCACCCGGATCGTTTACATCGCAAACCCGAATAATCCGACCGGCACCATGATCACGAAAGACGAAATGACGCGCCTGCGCGCAGAATTACGGGACGATATCCTGCTGGTCATCGATGCGGCCTATGCCGAATACGTCACCCGCAACGACTATTCCGCAGGTGTCGAACTCGTCGACGCGGGTGAGAACGTGGTGATGACCCGCACGTTTTCGAAAATTTATGCGTTAGGCGGCGTCAGACTCGGCTGGGCCTACTGTCCCGCTGTTGTCGCCGACGTGCTGAACCGCATTCGCCCGCCCTTCAATGTCACCAGCGCGGCTCAGGCCGCCGGGATCGCGGCGGTAAACGACGTCGAATTCCTGACCCGCTCGCGCGACCACAATACCGCCTGGCTTACCTGGTTGTCCGACCGGCTCGCCGAAACCGGTCTCGATGTCGTGCCGAGCATCGGCAATTTCGTGCTGGTCCGGTTTCCGGAAGACGGCGTGCACGATGCCGCATCCGCGATGGCGTTCCTCGCGTCGCGCGGCATAATCCCGCGCAGCACCGCAAGCGCCGGGATCCCCGAAGGAATCCGCATTACGGTAGGCGTCGAGGACGAAATGCGCCTGACCATGGACGCCATTACCGACTTCATGAAACAGTCATGACCAAACCCCTGTTCGACAAGGTCGCCCTTATCGGGATCGGGCTGATCGGCTCGTCGATTGCCCGGGTCATGCGCCGGGACGGGCTGGCCGGAACAATCGTCGCGTCGGCCCGAACGGACGAAACACTGGCAACCGTAATGTCGCTCTGCCTGGCGGACGAGGTGACGAAGGACCCGGCCGAAGCCGTGCAGGACGCAGACCTCATCATGATCTGCACACCGGTTTCCACCTATGGCGCGATCATGGCCGCCATCGCGCCAGCGCTCAAACCCGGCGCGATCGTGACCGATGTCGGATCGGTCAAGGCATCCGCGGTCGCCGCCGTGATGCCGCTTCTCCCCGAAGGGGTTCATTTCGTCCCCGGACACCCGATCGCGGGGACCGAAAATTCCGGCCCCGAGTCGGGCTTCGACAGCCTATTCGAAGGACGCTGGTTTCTGATCACGGCGCCGCCCGGCACCGACCAAGCGGCCATCGACAAGGTCGCCGAATTATGGTCGCGCGCCGGCAGCAATATCGACTACCTGGAGCCGGAACACCACGACAAGGTGCTGGCGATCACGTCGCATCTGCCGCACCTGATCGCCTATACGATTGTCGGGACGGCAACCGACCTCGAAGAAGACATCAAGTCCGAAGTCATAAAATATTCAGCCTCCGGATTTCGCGACTTCACGCGTATCGCCGCCTCCGATCCTGTCATGTGGCGTGATATTTTCATCGCCAACCGGGACGCGGTTCTGGAGATGCTGGGCCGGCTTTCCGAGGACCTGGCGGGCCTGCAACGCGCCATCCGGGTCGGCGACGGCGACACGCTCGAAGCGCTGTTCCGCCGGACGCAGGAAATCCGCCGTGGGGTGGTCGAGGCGGGTCAGCATATCCCGCCCGCGCCGGAAGACGATACGCCCTAGCCGGCGTTCAACCGGTCCCAGCGGACGGATTTCAGCCGCATGACCGGCACCGGCCCGACGAACAAACGCTGATTCTGGATACTGAGCGGCAGTTTCGCCGAACCGCCGCGAAAGGAAAGCGCCTGATTGGCGACCCTTGCGGCAAAGGCGGCGCGCGGGTCGATGATCCCGGCGGCAACCAGTCGATCCGATGTCGGCCCAATCCCCTGGATCACAGACGTCATCGCCCCTTCGGGCTGCAGGTTTCGGTCCAGGGAGAACGTACCGTCGGCACGCAGAGACAGGTCCTGCCAGTCGAGCGCAAACGCCCTGATTTCAACCACGCCGCCGCCATCGCGCCAGCGGCTCAGCGTATCGACAAGCGTCGCTCCGGGTGCAACGGTCCCAGTGAGAACGGCATCCACGGAAAGACGCGCCATTTCGCGGCCGAGAACAGGTCGCCATTCCGCTGGCAGGGAGACGTCATGCGCATCGATCGCTAGCCCGAAACCGGCTTCCGTATTCAGGGCGTCATCATCGACCACGACAACCGGCCCCTGCCCGCGGAGCACCGCCCGTTCAACCTGCAGCCGCGCACCGTCGGGCGGGCGGATGTCGATACCCACCAGCCGGACCACGGCGTTCGACAATGATGTTACGTCAACGGAGAGGTCGGCCTCTGCCTCGTCGAACGCAAGCCGGTAATCGCCGTGCCGGTTCGAAACAACGTGAATTCCGGGGGAGACAACGGAGACCCGGCCGAGTGCCCACGGCGCCGCGAATGCCCGGACATTGGGCGCGGTCCACCGCCAGCGTTTGCCCGGGCCGGCGAGCCGCGGTGTCTGTAAAAGCACATCTATCCGAAGCGGAAATCCGCCGATATCCGGCTCACCCAGGTCGACCTGCCACCCGGCAGCGCGTCTTTCATCCGCCCACCGCGCAATCCCCGACCGGACCTGTTCCACGGCCGAGTACCAATATGCGGTATATGCGGCAGCGAGAACGGCCACGACGCCGGACAGCAGCAAGGCAGCTCTGAGTGGCCGAATGGACATACGGATGATATAGCGACCCTGCGACAAAAAATCGATCTGCTGGCATCACGGCCCCAAAATGGTCACAGTGCCGCTCCATTCCAGTTCCGGACATTCGTTTACACCTGATGCCTCACCCGCCTGCACCAATCCCGCCGCTGAGCAATCGCATGTTCGCCGCGATCGGGGCACTGTTCATATTTTTCTGGGCAAGCGGCTTCGTCGCCGCAAAATACGGGCTGCCCTATGCGGAGCCGTTTACCCTGCTGGCTGCCCGATATATCGTCGCATCAGCGCTCATGGTTCCGGCCTGCTTCCTGTTGAAAGCCCGCTGGCCCGGATCGATTACCGAAGCGGTACACATACTCGTCGCGGGATTCGGCATTCAGGCGGTCTACCTATCGGGAGTATATTATGGACTGTCGCTGGGGGTATCGACCGGCGTCACCGCCCTCGTGGTCGGGCTGCAGCCGCTGCTGACCGGCGTTCTCGCCGGGCTTATGCTGAGCGAAAGGATCAGCCGGGAAAACTGGATCGGGCTGATTCTCGGGTTTATCGGGCTCGGCCTGATCGTCTGGGACCGGGTCGCTTCTCCGACCGATACGCTCTGGGGTCTCGGTGTGCTGATACTGGGACTGTTCGGTATCACCCTGGGGACGCTCTATCAGAAAAAATTCTGCGGCTCCTTCGACGTTCGCACCGGGGTAGCCCTGCAGACGGTATTGTCCTGCGTTGTGATGATCACGATGGCAATGAGCTTCGAGACCATGCAGATAGACTGGACGGTGGATTTTGCGTTCGCCGTGCTGTGGTCCGCCATCGGCCTGTCGGTGATCGCGAGCTGCCTGTACTACTGGCTGATACAGCGCGGTGCGGCGGCACGGGTGACAAGCCTGATCTATCTCAGCCCGCCCACGACCGCCATCATGGGCTGGGCGATGTTCGGTGAAATCATGTCGTGGATCGCCATCGGCGGCATGGCGGTCGCGATGGCCGGCGTGGCAATGGCGGTGAGAAACAAATGACGGTCGACAGATCGGTACTGGTCCGGGCGATGCCGTTCCTGTTTATCCTGAGCTGGGCATCCGGGTTTCCGATCACGCGGCTCGGGCTGGAATACAGCGAACCCTTCACCCTCCTCTGGGTACGCTCGGCCCTCGTTGTCGCCCTTGTCGGCACCTACGTACTGATCGTGCGGGCGCCGTGGCCGAACTTGAAAGAGATCGCGCATATCGCCGTGGTCGGGGTGACGCTGCAATGCCTGTATCTCGGATCCATGTTCAGCGCGCTGGACGGCGGTGTCAGCCAGGGCGTTGCCGCGCTGATCGCCGGCATGCAGCCGCTTCTGACGGCAGCGGTGGTCGGCATCACCCTCGGCGAAAAGGTCACCCCGCTTCAATGGGCGGGCTTCGCCCTGGGTTTCGCCGGGCTGTTTATCGTTCTGTCGGACAGGCTGGGTATCGGCGCCGGCACCCTCGACGGCTATATTTTTGCGGGCCTGACGCCGGTTTTTATCACCGCCGCGTCGCTTTATCAGAAAAGATTCTGCGCCAATTCGGACCTTCGTATCGTCATGGTCGTCCAGCAGACCGCCGCAGGATTCTGTAATTTCTGTATCGCGATGGCAATCGAGACCGGCGAGATCGAATGGAGCAGCGAAGTCGTATTCGTCTGGATATGGCTGGTTTTCGTTCTCACCATCGGCGCCACCAACCTGCTCTATCTGATGCTGCGCCACGGTGCGGCGGCACGTGTTTCCAGCCTGTTCTATCTTACCCCGCCGACGGCAGTATTTCTGGGCTGGATCACCTACGGAGAGACCATGAGCATCGTCGCGATCGGCGGTTTTGCTGTCGGCGTCGCCGGCGTGTTTCTGGTCACGCGCAGATCATGACGGAGGCGCCCCTCAACCGGCTGAATATTCCCGATCCCGACGGGTTCTGGTTTTTTGCCTACGGGTCGCTGATGTGGGATCCGCCCTTTCCCCCTGCACAGACCCGGCCGGCCCGGCTTTACGGGTATCACCGGTCGTTCTGCGTCAATTCCGAACACTATCGCGGCACGCCGGCTAACCCGGGATTGTCGCTGGGGCTGGACCGGGGCGGGTCCTGCAGCGGGGTCGCGCTTCATGTGGATGCCGCGACGCGGGAGCACGCAATTCGCGAGATTGAAGCCCGTGAAATGGATAACGACCCGATTTATATTTGCCGCCGCGTCCGGATTCAGCTGCCCGACGAGACGGTCACGGGCTACACGCTGGTGGTCAACCGCGCCGACCGCATTTTCGCGGGCAGGCTGGACTTTGAGGAAACGGCGCAGCGAATCGCAAAAAGCGCCGGAAAACGCGGGCCGAATGTGGACTATCTCGCCAATACCGTCGCCCGCCTCGACGATATGGGAATTGCCGAGGGGCATTTGCACGCGCTTTTAAGGCGGGTCACCGAAATCCGCGGCGAACGGTGACCCAGTTGGCATCGCGCGCCGATCGGACTAAGAAAGCGCCAAGAAGACACGACGCATAAGACTTGGCACATCCGGGAGGACCACATCGTGAAACTGATCAGCTATCGCCACGCCGGGCGGGAAGCCTACGGCGTCGTCAAGGACGGCGGAATCGTGGATATGAGCAAACGGATGGACCATTCCAGCCTGAAGCAGGCCATTGCCGGCCTGTCCGTCGGCCAGATGGAAAAACTCGCGGCTGCCGCAGATGCCGACGTGTTGCTCGACGACATCGAGTACATGTTCCCGATCACGACACCGGAAAAGATTTTCTGCATCGGTCGCAATTACCGTGCCTATCACGAGGTGCTCGAAGACGGCGGCCCCAAATGGCCGAGCATTTTCCCCCGTTTCGCGAACGGGTTCGCGCCCCACGGCGAAGCCATTCACCGGCCCGCCGTTTCTGAACAGCTCGACTACGAAGGCGAGATCGGCGTCATCATCGGCAAGCCCGGCCGCCACATCCCGGAAGAAAACGCGCTCGACTATGTCGCCGGCTATACGATCATCAATGAAGGCAGCGTCCGCGACTGGCAGTCGAAAGGCACCCAGAACTGTCCGGGCAAGAATTTCCACCGGTCCGGTAGCATCGGCCCGTGGATGGTGACACGGGACGAAATCGCCGATCTCGATGCCCTTCAGATCAGAACCACGGTCGATGGCAAAACCCGACAGGACGGCGGGAGCGACATGATGATCTTCAAGATTCCGTTCGTCATTTCGCATATTTCGAAATTCACCTGGCTCGAGCCGGGCGACATGATCGCGACCGGATCGCCCGGCGGCAGCGCCATCGAGAACGATCCGCCCAACTGGCTGAAGCCCGGCGAGACCATCAGCGTCAATATCGAGCCGATCGGGACGCTGTCGAACCCGATCGTGGCCGAATAAACACGCGCCGGGAGATCACGACATGAAACTCGCGAGCTTTTCCGTCGGAGGCCGAGACGGCTTCGGCGCCGTTACCGAAAACGGTGTCATCGAACTTACGGGCCGCCTTTCCGGCCGCCAACAGACATTGCGCGACGTTCTGACAGCGGATGCCGTCGATGATGCGCGCGCGGCGATAGAAGGAGCGGAACCCGACTATCCGCTGGACGCGGTGGACTTCCTCTTGCCGGTCCCCGATCCGGAAAAAATTTACTGCGTCGGCCAGAACTATCGCGCGCACATCCTGGAGATGGGCTACGAAATTCCGACCTCGCCGAGCATCTTTTCACGATATACGCGTACCTTCGTGCCCCATAACGGCCGGATGGAAATGCCGACCGGATCGGAGCATTTCGATTACGAAGGTGAAATGACCGTCGTGATCGGCCGGCCCGCCCGCAACGTATCAGAGGACGAGGCCCTGAATTACGTTGCCGGATATACCATTGCCAATGACGGCAGCGTCCGCGACTGGCAGAAGCGCGGACCGCAGGTCGCGCCCGGCAAGAACTGGGAAAATTCCGGCATGCTGGGGCCGTGGATCACCACCGCCGACGAGGCCGGCGACCCCGCCGATATGACCCTGAAAACCTGGGTAAACGGCGAGCTTCGCCAGGAGGGAAATACCGGCGACCTGGTGTTCTCCGCCGCCAGTCTGGTCAGCTATATTTCGACCTTCATCACCCTCGTGCCGGGCGACATGATCACCACCGGTTCCCCCTCAGGGGTTGCCGTCGGGTTCAGTCCCCCGAAATGGCTCAAACCGGGCGACCGGGTCGAGATCGAAATCGAAACCGTCGGCCGGCTTGCGGCAGACGTCGTCTCCGCGGGCTAAAAAATCCGGAAGAACCGTCAGCGGCGACCGAGCAATACGTCTTCCAGCACATCAAGCACTTTGTTCGTCACCGCATCGATCAGGACGATGTCGTTGTCGACAACGACGCGCCGGTACTTCGGCGACCGCGGCGGCAGTTCGCGCGCCAGATCGTCAGGTAGCCGTTTCGCGAGGCCAGGCGGCAGTACCCCGCCGCGTTTGGCCAGTCCGGGCGGCAGGTTCCCGCCCCGCTTCGCCAACCCGGGGGGCATGCCTTTGTGCTTTTTCCCCTTGCCCTTGTGACCGTGACCTGCCGGAGATGTCCCATCATCCGCGGCGGAGCCACCCCGCGCTTCGTAATACCGGCGCAGGATGCGCCGCTCGACCGACGTGAAAACCCGGTCGACTACCTGTTCGGTGGTAAGGTGGCCTGAAGCAATCACCAGGCTGTCGTCACCGTTGGCCAACGCCGAACGGGGAATGACAGCGACCATCGTCGCAAGCGCAATAACAGGGAAAAAATTGATACGCATGACCTACTCCTGAATTTATGCCTACACGCAGTTCTGCAACTACTGCCGCCACTATAAAGTGGAAAAGTCGCTTTTGCGGCGACTTTTATATGCAGCTTATTCCCAACCGCCGCGAATGACGGGAACTCCGGGCTAACACACGGACCCGCATCACCCGCATTTCGAATAATCGCAGGCCGTGCAGGTGTCGCAGCCTTCCTGGCGCAACAGCGCCGCCTGGCCGCATTGCGGGCACTGGCGCATCCTGGGGCCGTCATTCAGGCCGACGACCATGCGCTCCTCCCCGCTTTCGGGGACATTACCCGCAACGTCGTCATTGCCCTTCGGCATGAAACCGATATCAATCATGTGACGTTCGATGATGTCGCCCATCGCGGCCAGCAGCGACGGTACGTAACGGCCCTGCATCCATTGCCCGCCGCGCGGATCGAATACCGCTTTCAGTTCCTCCACGACGAAGGAAACGTCCCCGCCGCGCCGAAACACGGCCGAAATCATCCGCGTCAGCGCAACGGTCCAGGCATAATGTTCGGTATTCTTGGAATTGACGAAGACCTCGAACGGGCGGCGGCGGCCGTCCTGCACGATATCGTTGATCGTGATGTACATGGCATGGTCGGAATCCGGCCAGTGCAGCTTGTAGGTCTGGCCCGGCAGTTCTTCCGGCCGCGACAGCGGCTGTGTCATGTAAACCACGCCGGATTCGAATTCGTCTTCCGCTTTCGCGGGCGCCGGCCCGGGGCCGGCCAGCGGCAGTTCGGGCTGGGCCGGGTCCGACGTTTCCTTCACCTGAAGCACCGAGCCGGTCACATCGTTCGGACGGTAGGTCGTGCAGCCCTTGCAGCCGGTATCCCAGGCCTGCTGGTAAACGTCCTTGAACGCATCGAACGCCAGGTCAGCGGGCACGTTGATGGTTTTGGAAATCGAGGAATCGACATATTTCTGCGCCGCCGCCTGCATGACGACGTGATCGCCGGGCGCGATATCCTGCGCGCTGACGAAGGAGGCCGGCAGGGGGGCATCGCCTTTCAGGCGCCGCCACAGCCGGTAGGCGTAATCCGAGACTTCTTCCTCGCGCCGCGTGCCGTCGGGCATCAATACATTGCGTGTATAGGCATAGCTGAACACCGGTTCGATTCCCGAGGACACGTTATCGGCAAACAGCGAGATCGTGCCGGTCGGCGCGATGGAGGTCAGCAGCGCATTGCGGATACCGTTTTGCCGAATGGCGTCGCGTATATCGTCCGGCAGGTCGGCAACGGTTTCTCCCGCAAGATACGCGTCGGCATCGAATAACGGAAACGCACCTTTTTCAGCCGCCAATGCCGCCGATGCGCGATAGGCATGATCGCGGATCGACCGCATCCAATGCTCCGTCAGTTCCACCGCCTGTGCGGAGCCGTATCGCGCACCGCACATGATCAAGGCGTCGGCCAGGCCGGTCACACCGAGCCCGATACGGCGCTTGGCGTCGGCTTCCGCCTGCTGCGCCGGCAACGGGAATTGCGACGTCTCGGTCACATTGTCCATCATCCGGACCGCGACCGGCACCAGATCGGCCAGCGCGTCCTCGTCGAGATGCGCCTCGGCGCCGAAGGGATCGACGACCAGCCGTGCCAGGTTAACCGACCCCAGCAGGCAGGCCCCATAGGGCGGCAAAGGCTGCTCGCCGCAGGGATTCGTCGCCGAGATGGTTTCGCAGTAGCCAAGATTGTTGGCCCGGTTGATACGGTCGATGAAGATCACGCCCGGCTCTGCGAATTCGTAGGTCGCCTGCATGATGGTGTCCCACAGGCCGCGGGCCGAAACGGTCTTGTAACAGGTGCCGCCGAAGGACAGGTCCCAGTCCCGGTCTTCGCGCACCGCATCCATGAAGGCGTCGGTGATCAGCACCGACAGATTGAACATACGCAACCGGCCCGCTTCCTGCTTGGCTGCGATGAACGCTTCGATATCCGGGTGGTCGCAGCGCAGCGTCGCCATCATCGCACCGCGGCGATAACCGGCCGACATGATGGTGCGGCACATGGAATCCCACACGTCCATGAACGACAGCGGCCCGGACGCGTCCGCGCCGACACCCTTCACCGGCGCGCCGCGGGGCCGGAGGGTCGAGAAATCGTATCCGATACCGCCACCCTGCTGCATGGTCAGCGCGGCTTCGCGGAGATGTTCGAATATGCCGCTCATATCGTCGGGAATCGTGCCCATGACAAAGCAGTTGAACAGCGTCACATCACGTTCCGTCCCCGCCCCGGCGATGATCCGGCCCGCCGGCAAAAACCGGAAATCGGCCATGGCGGTTGTGAACTTTTCAGCCCATTCGGCACGCACCGCATCGTTTTCGGGCGCCGCAAGCGCTTCCGCAACCCGCCGCAAGGTATCGTCCACCGTCCGGTCAATGATATCGCCGGCGGCCGATTTGAAACGGTATTTCATATCCCAAATCTGGTGGGAAATGGCGGAAACGGAGGTCATTCGGCAATCTCTTTCAGGGGCCAACGAAGGTAATCGAGTGTGTGGCCAGGGTCAATGTTCATGTTATGTTTCATAATTGCATCTGGCCATGGAGCAGCGCCCCGCTTACAAGGGAATATGGATCTTCCGGAGGGCAATATCCAGTTCAGGACGGCGCCGGACGGCACAGTGTTGCGAATCGGCCACTGGCCTCCGCACGCGCCTGACGCCGCAAAGCGCGTCTTCCTGTGCCACGGACGAACTGAATTTCTCGAAAAGTACGCGGAAGTCATCGGCGAGCTACTCGGCCGGGGATACGAAATCTGGTCGATGGACTGGCGCGGTCAGGGACTTTCCGGCGGCAAGCCCGCCAATCCGCAGAAAGGCCATATCGGCAATTTCAGTATATATCTGGACGATCTCGCCTGGCTCATGGAACTGGCGGGCGGCAACGGTCCTGCCGGGACGTTCCTGATGGGGCATTCGATGGGCGGCCATATCGTCCTGCGGGCACTCCTGGAGAAGCGTCTCACCGCCGACGGCGCGATCCTGACGGCACCAATGATCGACCTGCCCATGCGCAGGGCAAGCCGGACAGCGATCGCAGCCCTGTGCCGCATCGCCTGTCTCACCGGTTTTGACGAACGCTACATTGTCGGTCTTGGCGATTACGACGCCGCGCGGGTGCGGTTCGACGGCAACCCGCTGACCGGGGATGCCGAAAGGTTCGCCGCGATCCACGCCGCGATCGCGGCAAACCCGGGGGTTGAAATGGGCGGACCGACATTCGGCTGGCTGAATGCCGCCTTTGCAAGCATTGCGCGGCTCCGCCACCTATCCGCATCGCAGCAGCCGGCCTGCCCAATCCTGATATTTACGGCGGCCGCGGATACGGTGGTGTCGGTCGCCGCGCAGGACGATGCCTGCAACGATTTGCCGACCTGCACCCAGATTCGAATGGAGGGTGCACGGCATGAAATCCTGCACGAAACCGATGAAATCCGCCGCCGGTTCTGGTCGGCCTTCGACAATTTCACCGAACCGTTCTAGGCGTTTCCTGTTTTGACGGCACCGGCCCGCTCCCGCGTAAGCGGAATATGCTCTACGCGTTGCGGGCTTCGTCCAGCAGCTTCCTGTTTCCATCGTGAATGCGGGCCGACAGGATGGCCTCGAATTCGCCGGCAGCCAGCCCCGGCGCGATCGGTTCGTGAAACGCTGCAACGATCGTACCGGGTTTCTTGACAAAACTGCGCCGCCCCCAGAACCACCCGGAATTCAGCGACACCGGGACCACCGGCACCGCGCACCGGCGATACAACGCATTGATTCCAGATTTCAGAACCGCGATTTCATCCGGCGCCGATCGCGTGCCGCCCGGAAAAATGACCACCGGCCGGCCCTGTTCGAGCTGGGCCGTGACATCGCGGATCATGCGCCGCGCTTCGCTGGCACCGCCCGACCGGTCGATCGCGATCATCCCGAGCTTGCGGGCGTACGCACCGAACATCGGCACCCGGTACAGTTCCTTTTTCAGCACGAAGGCCGGATCTTCCAGCACCGCGTAAAAGCAGATCGTATCCCAGGCGGATTGATGGGCGGACGCCATGATAAACGGGCCATTGGGAAGATGTTCCTGGCCGCGAAACTCGAAATCAAGCGCCAGGATATGCCGCTGCAACCAGAAGATACTTGCGGTCCAGAAACGAATGGCCCCCAGCAGGGTCCGCCGCGACGCCAATACCAGCGGAACGAACGCGATCAGCAGAAATATGGTCCAGCTGAAATTCGCCGCATTGAACAGGACGGACCGGACGAACTTCACCGTAATACCTGTCCCGCGGTTCCGATCCGGGCGATGATATATTTGTGATACTCGGAGATCGCCAGCCGGGCCGAACCGCGCCAGCGCCACCAGTTTTCCGGGTAGAATCCGGCCGGAAAAACGGGATGGGGAACAAGCCGGATGCCGGCCGGCAGGGCATGGCGAAATTCCAGAAGACTGCGCGGCATGTGATAGCTTGCCGTCACAAGGCGGACAGACGTGAACTTTTCGCGCGCGATCCACGCGGCGGTTTCTTCCGCATTGCCGCGCGTGCTGTCCGCCGCATAACCAAGGGCGATACAGCATTCCAGGTCGCCCGGCGCCCGCTGGGCAAGCCTGAGCAGCGCCTGAACATCGACCCCCCGATACACACCGGAGATGAACAGTTTTTGCGCGACGCCTTTTTCGAGAAGCGACAGGCCTTCACTGACCCGGCTCGCCCCGCCGGTCAGCACAACAATCGCGTCGGTTTTCTCCTGCGAGGGGTTCTCCGAGACGGGGATATGCGACGCGAACAGGTACAGCCCCGCCGCCCAAACGAGGAATGCGATGCTGCCCCCCAGAAACAGGCGGCGGAGTCCCCTGAACGGCCTTCTCTGCTTTGGATGTTTCACATCATTTTTCCGAGTACGCGCTTCACCGTGATCCCGACGGTAAAGACGACCAGCAGAACCGCGGCGACGGGCAGCCCCGCCAGCAGCGCCCATTGCGCCGGGGACAGGACAAGTTCGGGCAGCAGGCCACCGCTCAGCCCGGCGCCATAGGTCTGCACGACCCAGACAATCGTTGCGCCGAGTGCGAATCCGGCGGCCGCCCCGACCGCCGCCAGCCCGAAGGTATGACTCTGGAACTGGCGGGCGACGTATGAATCCTGTGCACCGATCAGGTGAAGGACCTCCACCACATCGCGATGGATCGCCAGCCCCGTGCGCGTTGTAAAGATCACGGTTGTCACTGCCGACATCAGGATCACGACCATCACCGCGAACGATACGGTTTCCGCGATGGCGGCAAAATTGGTGAGACGGCGCAGCCACACCGCATGGTCGTCGACGACTGTTCCCGGCGCGACCCGCGACAGCCGCGTCGAAAGCGCCTCAAGATCAAGGTCGGCATCGGGGCCGACATCCGCGTCAATCAGGTCCGGCATGGGCAGTTCCAGTTGCAGGACCTGCTGCCCCAGCCAGGGTTCGAGCAACGTGGCGATTTCGGCATCAGGTATCTGGCGAACCGCAACGATTCCCGGCGTGGCCCGCAGCAATTCGGTCGCCGCTTCCAGGCGGGCGGCGCGGTCCGCCACATCCGATGCCGGAATCTGGATTGTCAGCGTTCCGGAAAGATTTTGCCGCCAGGTTTCCCCCGCCGTGGACAGGAACATTCCTGCAGCAAAAGCGAGGGTTGCCAGAAACACAAGAAGACCAACTGTCCACGGCAGAAAACGGCTCGCCGGATCGCCGCTGAGGGGCACATCGCCGATGCGGCCGATCATGCCGGAGCCTCCGGGACGGCGGCCGCCCCAATGCCGGGAGGATCGATGCCCGGACCGCTGAGCAGACCGCCCTCGACATGAAAACACGGGTGGGGAAAACGCTCGATCAGGCTCTCGTTATGGGTGGCAACGACGACGGTCGTGCCGATCTTGTTCAGCTCTTCCAGCAGGTACATCAGACGGATCGCGATTTCGTCGTCGACGTTTCCGGTCGGCTCGTCGGCCAGCAATACCTGCGGGCGGGCGATGACGGCGCGGGCGATCGCAACCCGTTGCTGTTCGCCGCCGGACAGTGTGGTCGGCTTTGCATCGATCTGTCCGTCCAGACCGACCCAGCGCAGCAACTCGGCAACATGCCCCCGGATCTGGCCTTCCTTCGCCCCGGCGACACGCAAGGGCAACGCGACGTTATCGAGCGCGGAGAGATGGTCGATGAGACGAAAATCCTGGAACACGACGCCGATACGGCGGCGCAACGCGGCAAGTTCCGCGCGCGGCACGGTCGACACATCCCGGCCGAACATTGAAATGCTGCCGCGCGAAGGACGATGGGCAAGATACATCAGGCGCATCAACGACGATTTGCCGGCACCGCTTGGCCCGGTCAGAAAATGGAACGATCCCGCCTTGAGCGCAAACGAGACATCATGCAGGACTTCGGCACCCAGCCGATAGCGCATGCCGACATTCTCGAAGCGGACGATATCTCCAACCCCGTTCGTCAAAGCCTGTATTCCCTACCTGTTGCACAGACAAATTCGCACACCCATCGGCCCGCCGTCCAGAATCGCGCAGACCTATGTTCAGCTATGACAGCTTGCACGCAGAATCATGCCCTCTTATATGATCGGCTGCCTTAGGGTAAGAAGTTCTGATGATCATCACGTGTCCATCCTGTTCCGCGCGTTACGTTGTTGATCCGGCGAAGATCGGCTCGTCGGGGCGCACCGTAAAATGTGCGAAATGCGCCCATGCCTGGGCACAGCCCGCGCCGACGGATGAAGAAATGGCAGGAACGCCGGCCGCCGCGCCTGCGCCGGCTGCGGCGCCGTCCGATCTGCCACCCGATGAAGAAATCGTAGATTCCATCCGCGACCGTATCGATAGTGCAGCGCAGGAATCCGACAACGGGAATGGCGGTTCCGACGATGATTTCCGCTCCAAATTCGACGATGCCTATCAGGACGACACATTCCGGAGCGACCCCGACAGTGCGCCCCGTCCCCTGCGCCGGGGATCTTCGTCAAATTTGCCGGTCCTTCACGAAACACCCAGCCGCTGGCCTGCACGGCTTGCCTGGATTGCCCTGTTCGTCGTTGTCGCGGGTGTCGTTGGCGGCACCATCGTCTTCCAGGACGCGATAACCAAAAGCTGGCCTGCGGCGCAGAAGCTCTATGGCCTGATGGGAGAGTCCGCAGAATCGATGGAGAAAAAACTGGGCGTGCGCAGCGTCCAGTACACCTATCCGACACCGACCGCCCTTAAGATCGACGGCGAACTGGTCAACCTGTCGAAAGCGCCGCAGAACGTGCCGAATTTACGGGTGCTGTTTCTGGATGCCGGCGGCAAGGTCGTCAAACGATGGACCTTTCCGCCGCGCGAACGGCGCATGCTGCCCGACGAAGTCATCAAGTTTTCAACCCTGGTCCAGAACCCGCCGGCCGACGCAAAACGGATCGACGTCGGTCTGGACATCCAATAGATAAACCAATGATGAGCCTGAACAAGCGTCCGGAAATCGACGTCATTTTCGATGCAGATACCATCGCGAAGCGCATCGAGCTGCTGGGGCAGGAAATTGCCCGGGACCTGCCCGAAGATGTCCTGGTTATCGTTGTGCTCAAAGGCAGTTTCGTCTTCGCCGCAGACCTGTTGCGCGCGCTGGATCGCGCCGGCATGCGGCCTCTGGTCGATTTCGTGACCCTGTCCAGCTACGGCGCCGACGTCCAAAGTTCCGGGACCGTCAATCTTGCCCGCGACATATCCGAAGATGTCCGCGGCAGAACCGTGATGATCATCGACGACATCCTCGATACGGGACGAACGCTGGCATTCGCGACCGACCTGATGACCGCGCGCGGCGCCGTTGCAGTCCATACCTGCGTCCTGCTCGACAAGCACGAAAAGCGCGAGGTTGATATCGAAGCAGACTATGTCGGGTTTCCGGTCGACGATCTGTTCGTCGTCGGTTACGGCATTGATATGGCGCACCTTTTCAGAAGCCTGCCCTTTATCGGCGTGGTCCGGCAGGACTGATCGCAACGGCGACCGGACGGCATTTCTTCATCTTTTGTAAACGAATTCCCGATATTCTGTTTGCGTCGCCGAACAGCACCAGAAGAAAACGTGTCAAAAATCCTTATTGCCGAAGACGATACCGCCGTACGTGAATTCGTATCCCGGGCGCTTGTGAACGCTGGTCACGAAGTAACCGCCTCGGCAGACGGTTTGCAGGCCCTGCAGGCCCTGGAAGACGGCAAATTCGACCTGCTTCTTTCGGACATCGTCATGCCGGAACTCGACGGGATCGCGCTGGCGCTGAAAGTATCCAAAGACTGGCCCGACCTGCCCATTCTGCTGATGACCGGCTACGCCGCTGAACGCCAGCGGGCGCACAATCTCGACGCGCTCATTCACGACGTGATTTCAAAGCCGTTCACCCTGCAGCAGATCTGCGAGGCAGCCGACAAGGTTCTCGAAGCCCACGGTTAGGCACTGCCTGACACTGCCGGTCCTCAGAAGATTCCGAATATTCAGAACCGCTGCAACAGCCGGTTGATGTAATCCAGTTCGACGGGCGTCCGGAACCGCTGACCGGCGCGCTTGCGCAATTCATCCATGATTTCCTGCGCGCGCTCGACGGCGCCCTGGTCCGGGATCGTGACCCGCCGGGTGTCCATACCGCCTTCTTCGTCCTGCCAGTCGCGGCCGAGCGGGTCGCGCATCGTGCCCAGCGGATCGAACTGCTGTCCCATCCCGACACCGGACCCACGGGCGAACCGGCCCATCATCTGCTGCATCATCCCGCGCCCGGCGCGCCTCAGCGCTTCCAGTGCCTGGCCCTGCTGGCCGACCGCCGGGCCGGGTTGCCCCTCGCCGAGGGATTTCGCCGCGCCGTCCATGGCGCGGCCGGCCTGCCCCAGCGAGCGCATACCCGGGCTGTCGCCCGGCATCATGCCCTTCATCATCTGCTGGAATTTTTTCAGCATCTCGCGGAGGGCGCGTTGCTGTTGCGCCCCCTGCTGCATCTGGTTTTCGCCACCCGGCCGCCCCTGGGACTGGCGGAACGTTTTGTCCATCAGTTCGTTCTGCCGGCGGATCATTTCCTGCAACTGGCGCATCGCCTGATTGCCGCGTTGTGCATTCGGATTTGCCTTCATCACCCGAGCATTACGCAGGTTTTCCAGCATGTTCCGCAGCTGTGAAAGCATCTGCCGCGCCGCATCGCGGGCACCGGCGCGCATCATCTGGCGAATCTGTTCGAGCATTTTCTGCAGATCGGTCGATTGCAGCATCCGCGCCGTCGGATCGAACGGCATGGCCTGCTCCGAATTCGGCGTGTTCTGAATTTTCTTGGCCAGTTCCTGCATGAATTTGTTCATCGCGTTCTGCAGTTCGCGCATCAGACGTTCGAGCTCGTCGTCCGGCGCATTCCGCGCCAGGGCTTTCATCAGTTCTTCCTGGGCGCGCGCCAGTTCCCGTTCCGCATGGGAAAGCTGTCCGTCTTCCACCCGCAGAGCGGTATCCCACAACAGTTCGCGAACCGGCGGAATCGCCGAATCTCGGTTCTCGTGGAACAGCCGGGACCGGGACAGCACCAGCCCGAGGAATACGACCGTGTCGTCTTTAAAAGCCGCGGTATCGCTCGCGATTTCGTTGATGCGGTCGATAATTTCGCCGCGCCGCTCCGGCTCGATCGTCAGGCGACGACGTTCGGCGATGATTTCCTTTGCCACCGGATTGTTAAAGGTCCGTTCGGGCAGAACCATCTTGATCTCTTCGGAAAAGCTTTCCTGCCCCTTGGCGTCTTTCGCCGCCAGCCGGATCACCACCGGCAGGCCTGCCCACGGGTGCGGCGCGATTTCCTGGAACGTCGCTTCCTTGATTTCGCGGGCGTTCTGCGACGGCGTCGGCAATTCGAAACCGGAAACTTCCTTGCCGATCACCTCGCCGCGTTCATAAGTCCGGCGCATTTCACCGCGGATTTCCGTGATACCGTAATCGTCAGTGCCGGTATAGGCCATGCGCAGCGTGCCGCGCTCGGTCGCCGTGGGGGTACCGTCAAACGCGATTTCAGGGGCCGTATCGGGGCGCGTACGCAGTTTCCAGGTCCCAAGAATCTTTCCGTCGTGAACGACGCTGAGACGGCCACCGGCCGTCACCGGCTGCTGAAGTTTCCGGTTCACGCGATCGAGCGCCTCGAACGGCGTTTTCTCGCCGTCGCGATCGAGAATTGCCTTGCCGTCGCCGCCGGACACGATCGCGGTCAGGATACTGCCTTCGGGGATTTCGATCTCGAGCTCGGCGGCTGTCGGCACTTCGGTGTTTTCGGCTTTGGCATTCGCCGCCGCCTGTTCGAGCGCTTTGGCATGGTCCCGCGCGATCTGGACGGGGAAAATCGGCGGCAATCTTGTATATTCCGGCGGCGTCACCCAGATTTCCAGCTTCGCCGTCTGCGCGCGGTCGACATCGCCGAAGGACGGAACCATCGCGCGGCCCAGGCGGTCTCCGGCATCGCTCCCGGCAACGACCATACCGATCACCAGCAACAGGCCGACACCTGCGCGCACGGCCCATGGATCGCGTGCCGGAAGCCCCGGGGACGGCGCACCGACCTTCAGCGACCGGATCCGCTCCGCCATCTGCCGTTGATGCGCCTGCCACAGGGCCAAAGACGCCGGGTCGGTGGTGCCTTCCGGCAGTTTATCCTGAAGCGCCTCGAGCGGCCGGTGTTCGAGGCCGCTGGCGCGCTCGATCCGACGAACGGCATCCCGGCGGTTTGGCCAGACGAGGGCGCCAACCCCGGCATAGAGCGCATACCCGAACAAACCCAGGGCCGATGCCAGAACGATCGCATGTAACCAGCCCGGCAGATACGCAAATCCGTCGAGTAGCGCGATGCCCACGAACACACCGGCAACGCCGAGCGCAGGCCAGACTGCCGGCCAAATCGCCTCCCAGGCGAGGCTGAGACGTGCCTGTACAATCCGCCGGGTAAGCGCGTCGGAAAAATCGCCGGAAAATCGCCGGCGCGGTCCTCTGGTACTGGTCTTTCCGCGATCGCTCATGCGGCCGCCTCTCCTGACAGAACGGGGCTGATCAGTCTCCGGCGACCCAGCCGGGGACGATATCCTGTTCTATAAGTGTATCATAATTATGCCGAGGTCGAATCACGGCATGTTGATCCCCGTCCACCATGGTTTCGGGGATCAACAACCGGCTGTTATAGGTCGACGACATCACTGCGCCATAGGCGCCGGCGGACCGCACGGCAAGCAGGTCGTCGGGCGCCAGAGGCGGCATATCGCGCTGGACGGCGAAAACGTCGCCCGTCTCGCATACAGGGCCGACAACGTCGACCGGCGCCGGCGATACGTCGCCCGATGGCTGGATCACCGGATCGATATCGTGCCAGGCTTCGTATAGGGTCGGGCGTATCAGGTCGTTCATCGCCGCATCCACCACTGCAAACCTTCGTCCGCCGCTTTCCTTCACATAGATCACCCGGGTGACGAGGATTCCGGCTTCGCCGGTCAACCGTCGCCCGGGTTCGAAGGTCAGGGCGAGATTCATATCTCCGAAAACGTCACGGACAATATCGGCGTAATCCGTCGGCACCGGCGGAATTTCATCCCGGTAGACGATCCCGAGGCCGCCACCGAGGTCCACCCGGTCCACGGTCTGTCCGTCGGCGCGCAAATCGCGCACAAGTCCGGCAATCCGCTCGAAGGCATCGCGAAACGGATCCAGCCGCGTCAGCTGGGATCCGATATGAACCGCCAGCCCGGCGGGATCTACGCCCGGCAGCTTGGCGGCCGCGGCATAAACGTCGCGGATGCGGTCGAGTTCGATACCGAATTTATCGCCCGTCCGGCCGGTGGAAATCTTGTGATGGGTGTCCGCGTCGACATCGGGATTGACCCGCAGAACGATCGTCGCGACCTTTCCAAGACCGGCCGCGACCTCCGACAGGGCTTCGAGTTCGGGTTCGGATTCAACATTGAACTGTCCGCAATCGGCGCCGATCGCCATCGCCATTTCGGCACGGGTTTTTCCGACGCCCGAAAACACGATTTTTTCCGGCGGCACACCCGCAGCGAGCGCCCTCCGCAGTTCGCCCTCGGACACCACATCGGCGCCCGCACCGAGCTTTGCAAACAGCGCAATGACCGCCTGGTTGCTGTTCGCCTTAACGGCATAACAAACCGTCGCATCGAGACCGGCGAAGGCCCCAGCGAATTCTGAATAACTGCGGCGCAGCATGCCCGCGGAATAGCAGTAAAACGGCGTCCCGACGCTGTCCGCCAGGTCCGTCACCGCCACATCCTCCGCGAACAGGGCCCCGCCGCGATATGCGAAGGCGGTCATCTCAGGGTGTGCCTCATCGTGATGTCGGATACTGGGCGGGGAAATTCGACGTATCCCCGGGCGACTTTACCTCGCGCGGTTTCTTGCCGCAGCCGGCGACCGACAGAGCAAAGGCAAACGACAGGACGATGATCAGCGCTCTTTTTCCGGTCATTTTAAAAATCGCTCCCGCGCCGCGGCAACCTGGGCACGGACATTGTCCGGCGCGGTGCCGCCATAGCTGGTCCGGCTCCGCACCGAGTTTTCCGTCCCCAGAATATCGAACACGTTTTCCGTAATCCGGCCGTCGATCTCCGTCAGGTCGACCAGTGCCAGGTCTTCGAGACCACATCCCTGCGACTCCGCCAGGGCAACGACCCGCCCGGTAATATGGTGGGATTCGCGGAACGGCACACCTGCTTCGCGCACCAGCCAGTCGGCGAGGTCCGTCGCGGTGGTAAAGCCTTCGCCCGCAGCCTGCGCGAGGCGTTCCCGGTCGAACGTCAGATCGGCGATCATGCCGGTAGCCGCGGCCAGACACACCATCAGCGTCTCCGCCGCATCGAATACCGGCTCCTTGTCTTCCTGCATGTCCTTGGAATAGGCCAGCGGCAGGCCCTTCATCACGGTGGCCAGCGCGATAAAGGCGCCGATCACCCGGCCCGTCTTGCCACGGATAAGCTCGGCCGCGTCGGGATTGCGTTTCTGCGGCATCATCGACGAGCCGGTCGAAAAGGCATCCGACAGCCGTGCGAACCGAAACTGGGCCGACGACCAGATCACCAGTTCCTCGCCCAGCCGCGAAAGGTGCCCGGCGCAAATGACCGCAGCCGACAGATATTCGAGAACGAAGTCCCGGTCGGAGACGGAATCGAGCGAATTGGCCGTCGGCCGGTCGAAACCGAGCGCGGCCGCCGTCGCGTTCCGGTCGATCGGAAAGGACGTTCCGGCCAACGCACCGGCCCCGAGGGGGCTTTCGTTCAGCCGTGCCCGCGCATCCCGGAAGCGTCCCCGGTCCCGGCCGAACATCTCGACATAGGCCAGCAGGTGATGGCCGGCGGTCACCGGCTGCGCCGCCTGGAGATGCGTAAAACCCGGCATGACCCAATCTGCATGGGCGTCCGCCTGGTCGATCAAAGCCTTCTGCAGGCCGGCAAGGGCGGTGTCGGCGGCATCGACCGCATCGCGCACCCAGAGGCGGAAATCAGTCGCCACCTGATCGTTGCGCGACCGTGCGGTATGCAGCCGCCCCGCCGCATCGCCGATCCGGTCGGTCAGCCGCGCTTCGATATTCATGTGAATGTCTTCGAGCTCCGCCCGGAAATCGAATTCACCCGCCTCGATTTCCGCACCGATCGCCTCCAATCCGCCGCAGATGGCAGTCACATCGTCGCCGGACAAAATCCCGGCATCGCCCAGCATCCGCGCATGTGCGACCGATCCTGCGATGTCCTGCGCATAGAGCGCCTTGTCAAAAGCGATGGATGCGTTAATTCTTTCCATAAGCGCGTCGGGCGCAGCGGCGAACCGTCCACCCCACATCTGGTTGGACCCGCCGCCCGCCTGAGGCGCGCTGTCGAGGTTCTTTTTGTCGCCCATGTTTCAGTTCAGTTTCATTTCCGGGATTAAAAAAACCGGGGCGCGTACCGCCATCGCCGCCAGTGTCGCGATAATGGCCATTATTGGCCCGGATTCAAGCACATACGCGCAATCCGGCGCAAATTCGGCCTCGAATTCCGCTCCGCCACGCACGGGATGGATGGAAAAATTCAAACCGGCGGCCCAGCCCGTTGCGGTCCCGGAAACCATCTTTACCGGCATGGACGGCGTTGAACTGACGCTGAAGGATTTTCGCGGAAAAATCGTATTGCTGAACTTCTGGGCGACGTGGTGCGGGCCGTGTGTCAGGGAAATGCCGTCGCTTGAACGGCTTCATCGAAAGCTCGCCGGCGACGGCTTCACCGTTCTGGCACTGTCCGAAGACCGCAAGGGCTGGGAAAAAATTACGCCGTTTCGCAAGCAACTCGGCCTGACCGACCTGCCCCTGTATCACGATGTCGGATCGAAAATGATGTTCGCCGCCAAGGCCCGGGGCCTGCCGACGACCATCCTGATCGGCCGGGACGGCGCGGAACTGGGCCGGCTGACCGGCCCCGCGGAATGGGACAGCGATGAAGCGGTCGCGCTGGTGCGCCACTACATCGCCCGCAATCAGTCGGAGGTTGAGCCCTTGGGCGCGCCGAACAGATAACCCTGTCCGAAATCGACATGGAAATCGAGGATGTCGCGCAGGACGTCTTCGGTCTCGATCTTTTCGACGATCAGATCGATCCCCTGGCGCTCCAGCGCCTTTTTGAAGTCATGCAGATCGATATCCGTCGAAGGCTGCGGAACTTCCCGCAGCATCGTCTGGGCATCGATCTTGATATACTTGAAATGCTGTTGGGCGAGCGCCCCATAGTCGAGGTTCAGACTGTTTACCTGGTCGAGGGAAAACCGGAAACCTATCGCGGCGAGCCGGCTGAGCTGGTGGGCGATATCCTCGTCCTGATTGGCAATCGTTGCATGGCTGAATTCGAAAATCAGGTCCTGCGCAAGCGATGAATTTTCGGTCATGAAGACCACGAATTCGTTGAAGAACTTCTTGTCAGCCAGGGTATGCGGCGACACATTGCAGAAAAACCCGATATTCCGGTTCTTGTTATGTTTGTTGCGTAGCTGCTGAACGCACCGGAACAGCATCAGGTTGTCCAGCGCGGTCACCAGCCCTTCGCGCTCGGCAATGGCGATATACTGGCCCGGGGTGATCACTTCCCCGTCCTCGCTTCGGATCCGGGTAAAGGCCTCGTAGAATTTGCGCTTGCGCTGCGGCAGGCTGACCACGGGCTGCAACACCAGGTCGACGCGGTCCTTGGAAATGCCTTCACGGACAAGATGGACGATTCTGGCATCGTCGATTGCCGGTGCGGCGGGGGTAGAAGCGGGCACAGGCATCGGCATCGATTGTCCGGCACCCGGCCGGACGGCGCCCCGGGCAGCGACGGTCATCACTTCGTCGGGGGGAGTAGACGGATCGGCGGCGTTGGTCAGTTCTTCGACAAGCCCCTGCAGCATCTTGACCTCGGCCATCACCTTGCCGACGTCTTCCTGCAGGCCCTTCCCGCCACCGCGGGATGTCATCGTCTCAATTGCCTTGTAGATATTGCCGACCTCTTCACGCGCACGCGTGAGTTCGCCCATGACCTTGCCATGTCCGGCCCGCAGGTCCTGGACCTCCTCTACCAGCCGGCCTTCTTCTTCCTGGCGGGAGAACACTTCATGCAGCAGGGCGGAACCCACAAGCACGACGGCCCCCAGCATGATGGCGGTGTTCGGGTCGATGCCGTTGAAGAATCTGGGAAGCACAAGGGCGACCGCGGCAGCGATGATGGAATAGCCGAGCGCAATTAATATATGACGTAAAAAAGACATGCCTGCCGCTTAGTGTTTCAGTACATGGCTAATGTGACGTTAACCGGTTGAGATAGGGTTAAGAACCGGTCGCCGGGGGCTTAATTTCAGGCTTTGTGATCCGCCCCGACGGCGTCGGAAACGCTGGAAAAGCCGTCCCGTTTCAGCAGCGCCGCCAGATCCCGCTTCATCCGCGGAATCAGGGCCGGCCCGTGAAACACCAGTGCACTGTAAAACTGCACCAGAGACGCGCCGGCCCGGATCAGCGCATAGGCATCGGCGCCGCTGGCGATCCCGCCCGAACCGATGATCGGCACCGCGCCGTTCGTCCTTGTATACATGTCCGCGACGATTTCCCGCGCCATCGAGAAAAGCGGCTCCCCGCTGAGACCGCCGGCTTCGCCCGCCTCCGGGTCGGTCAACGTCGCCGGACGCTGGGACGTGGTGTTCGCCACCGTCATCCCGTCGATACCGGAAGCCAGCACCACGGCCGCGATATCGGCCCGCGCGGCATCGTCCAGATCGGGGGCGATCTTGACGATCAGCGGCGGCCGGCGTTCTTTTTCCGGTACTGCGCGGGCGCGGGCTTCCAGCGCCCGGCCCAGCGTGTCGGCCAGGATTTCCCGTCCCTGCATGGCCCGCAGTCCCGGCGTGTTCGGCGACGAGACATTGGCAACCAGATAGTCGACATAGGGCGCGACCGCTTCGATACAGATTTCGTAGTCGGCGGCGCCGTCCTCGGTGACCTTGTTCTTGCCGACATTGGCGCCGAACGGACCCAGCCCCTTTTTGCGCCGGGAAATGCGCTCGACAAACGGCGCAAGCCCGGTCCCATTGAACCCGAGACGGTTGATCACCGCCTTGTCATCGGACAGTCGAAACAGCCGGGGCTTGGGATTTCCCGGCTGCGGCAACGGTGTCACCGTGCCGGCTTCGACAAAACCGAATCCGGCGGCAAGCATTGCATCGGGAACCTCGGCGGCCTTGTCGAACCCCGCCGACAACCCTACCGGATTGCGGAAATCCAGTCCCCAGACCGATGTCGCAAGGATCGGGTCGTCCGGCACCCGGTCCCGCGGTCCCATGCCCAGCTTCAGGGCGCGGATGGTCAGCGTATGCGCCGCTTCGGGCGGTAGCAGCCGAAGCAGGGGAAGAACAAGCGAGTGTATATCTGTCAACGACTGGACCTCGAAAATATGATTGCCCGCAAACTATCGCGAATCGCGGGTATGGAAAAACCGGCACTCGTCGATAGCTACGTTGATCGGCTGCGAAAACCCGCTTATATCGGTCCCATGACCTCCACCGATGCCATCGACCAGACCACGCAGGACATCGTTGACGAATTCGCATTCTTCGACGACTGGGTCCAGCGATACGAATATATCATTGAAATGGGCAAGGCCCTGCCCGGCCTGCCGGACGACAAAAAGGACGATGCCCACAAGGTGCCGGGCTGCCAGTCGCAGGTGTGGTTTCACGCCCGGCGCGAGGGCGGCAAAATCCATTTCGATGCGGATTCCGACGCCATGATCGTGCGCGGCCTGATCGCGCTGTTGCTGCGGGTCTATTCGGGCCGCACGCCGGAAGAAATCATCGCCACGCCGCCGGAATTTTTCGAGGTGCTGGAACTCGGATCTCACCTGAGCGGCAGCCGGGCGAACGGGCTGCATGCCATGGTCACCCGCATTCACGCCTACGCGAAAGCCTTCCGGGACGATGGCAACCCTGACGCGGCAACGCTGGCATGAGGACGCCTGTCTGATGGAACGCAAGTCGTTTACCTGGAAGGACGGTGTCTGGGTCGACGGCAACCAGCCCATGCTGGGCCCGATGAGCCACGCGTGGTGGATGGCGTCGTCCGTATTCGACGGCGCCCGGTCGTTTCGCCGTCTCGCCCCCGATCTCGACCGGCATTGCGCCCGGATCATTAAATCCGGCGCAACCTTCGGCATGACCTCGCCGCTTACCGCCGACGAAATCGTCGCGCTGGCATGGGAGGGAATCGAAAAGTTTCCCGAAGACGCGGAACTCTATATCCGCCCGATGATGTATTTCGAGGACGGATTCGTTGCACCGGACATGGAATCGACCCGCTTCATCCTGACCGTGTTCGAGGCCCCGATGCCGGAATGGCGCGGGATCACGTCGATGATATCCAGCTACCGTCGCCCGACCCCGGAAGCGGCGCCGACCGATGCGAAAGCATCCTGCCTGTATCCGAATGTCGCCCGCGCACTGACCGAAGCGCGGCAGAAAGGGTACGGCACCGCCGTCGTTCTCGATGCGATGGGAAATGTCGCGGAATTCGCCACCAACAACCTGTTCATCGTCCGCGACGGGATCGTCCAGACCCCCGTCGCCAACGGTGCGTTCCTGTCGGGGCTGACCCGGCGGCGGATCATAGAACTGCTGACCGGCGACGGTCATAAAGTAGACGAAACTACCCTGACGCTGGACGATGTCGCTGCAGCGGACGAAGTGTTCCTGACCGGCAATTATTCGAAGGTCCAGCCGGTCGTGCAGGTCGCCGGCACCGACTACCAGATCGGACCGGTCGCGACCCGCGCCCGCGCACTTTATTTCGAGTTTTCCGAACGCGAAGGGCGCAAGAACAGGTAATGGAAGACCAGAACCAGGTCGGCCTCGAACACTGGAAGGGGCGCAGCACCGGCTGGACCGCAACCGCCGCGCAGGGCTTGTCGACCGACGACACGATGAACCGGATGCTGATCGACCATACTGGCATCGCGCCCGGCGAACGGGTGCTCGATATCGGCTCCGGCACGGGCGATCCCGCCATCAGCATCGGCGTGGCGCTGAACGGCAAGGGAGCCGTCACGGCCTGCGATCTGACGCCGGAAATGCTGGCGAAGGCACGCGAACGGTCGGTCAATGTAGGGCTGGATACCATGACGTTCGTCGCCGCCGACATGACGGCGCTGGCCTTCGGCGACAACAGCTTCGACTGCGTGACCTGCCGGTTCGGACTGATGTTTCCGGAAGACAAAATCGCCGCCGCAAGCGAAGCCATGCGGGTGCTCAAGCCCGGCGGCAGGGTCGGCTATGTCGTGTGGGGGCCGTACGACGAAAACCCGCCGTTCTTCGTCATCCGCCGCGCCATCGCGAAGGCGCTGGGCGGCGAGGAAGGCCCGGTGCCACACCGCCACAGTCTCGGTCGGCCCGGCCAGCTGACCGAAATTCTTCAGAGGGCGGGGTTCGAAAAAGCGGAAGAACGCGAATTGCGCTACAAACGTCCGGTCGACGATCTCGACGATTACATCAATCGCGCCCTGACCCGGGGCTACGCCGATACCGTCGACGAGCTCGGTGCGGCCGGGCGCGACGATCTGATGAAAACCCTGCGCGCCGCCTTCGACCCATATCGCGAAGACGGCAAAGTGATGATGCCCAATTCCGCGCGTATCGGACTTGGGTGGAAACCGGCCTGAGGGTCTTCCCGGCGGTTATTCCGCTGCGGCACTTTCACCGGCAAGAACGCGTTCGATCAGCGCGACCGTTTCGTCCTTGCCGTAAAGCGCGGCGAAGGAACCGAAACGCGGCCCCTGGCTCTGGCCGAGAAGCACTTCGTAGAGCGCCTTGAACCAGTCGCGCAGGTTTTCGAATTCGTGGCGCTTGCCGACCTCGTATACCTCGGTCTGGATGGTTTCGGCATCCGCCGCCGGCAGGGCGCGAAGCGATTCCGCAAGCTCCGCGATGGCCGCCCGTTCCTGTTCGTTCGGCGCCCTGTATTCCTTGTTGGGTTTCACGAAGTCGCGGTAAAAGGCGATCGCGTAGCCGACAAGGTTGTCGAGGATCGGCGCGGTTTCCGGCGTCGCCCCGGCAGCGTAGCGCGAGATGAAGCCCCACAGCACGGCCGGATCCTCGGTGTTGCAGACGCTGGCAAGATTGAGCAACAGGCCGAAGGTGATTTCCGCGTCGGGCGCCGGCGGATTGCCGTTATGGATATGCCATGCCGGGTTTTCGAGCCTGGCCCCATCGTCCTGTTCGCCAAATTTCGCCAGATGGGTCAGGTAGTCGTCCACATGGCGTGGGATGACGTCGAAAAACAGCCGCTTCGCTTTGCGCGGCGAGTTGAACATGTACAGCGAGAGGCTTTCCGGCGGCGCATATTCGAGCCATTCTTCCACGGAAAGCCCGTTTCCACGCGATTTGGAGATTTTTTCGCCGTTTTCGTCGAGAAAAAGCTCATACGTGAAGCCTTCGGGCGGTTTACCGCCCAGAATCTGGCAAATACGGCTCGACAGACGCACGGAATCGATCAGATCCTTGCCCGACATCTCGTAATCGACTTCCAGCGCAGTCCAGCGCATCGCCCAGTCGGCTTTCCACTGCAATTTGCAGCGTCCGCCGGTTACCGGCGTCTCGATCAGCTTGCCGTCTTCGTCTTCATAGACGACCGTGCCGTCATCGGGCCGGGTTTCGGCAATTTTCGCCAGCAGCACGCGGCCCGTGCGTTCGCAGACCGGCAGGAACGGTGAATAGGTCTCGCGCCGCGCCTCGCCCAGGGTCGGCTTGATGACGCCGGTGATCTGGTCGTGCATCCGCAAAATCTTCAGCAGCGTCTCGTCGAACATGCCGGAGCGGTAGCAGTCGGTCGCACTCTTGAACTCGTATTCGAAGCCGAACGTATCGAGGAACGCCCGCAGACGGGCATTGTTGTGATGGCCGAAGCTTTCATGAGTGCCGAAAGGATCGGGCACGCTGGTCAGCGGCTTGCCGAGATGTTCGGCCATCATTTCCTGCTGCGGCACGTTGTCGGGCACCTTGCGCAGACCGTCCATATCGTCGGAAAAGGCGAACAGTTTCGTCGGGATATCCGACAGCGTTTCGAACGCGCGCCGGACCATGGTCGTGCGCGCGACTTCGCCGAACGTGCCGATATGCGGCAGGCCGGACGGGCCATAGCCGGTTTCGAACAGCACGTAGCCCTTCTCGGGCGTGGCGTTGCCGGTGCGTTTCAGAAGGTTTCGCGCCTCCGCAAACGGCCAGTTCTTGGCTTCCGCGCCGAGCGCTTTGAGATCGGCCAACTGCCTGATCCTCCGGGGTTTATTCAGTGCGCCGGAACCTACGGGGCTACGGGATTGGCGTCAATCGGCGCGATGCGGCCCGCCGCACGGAAATCAGGCGGTTGCCGTCACCGGATAATCCACAAAACCGCGAAAACGCGCGCGCGGATGATGCAACGCGGTGCCGGACGGCTCGATATTGCCGAAACGCTGGATAAAGCCGTTCAGCGCAATGCGCACCTCCATCCGGCCGAGCGACATGCCGGCGCAGGCATGGATGCCGGACCCGAATGCCAGATGCCGGTTGCGCGCACGCCCGATATCGATGCTGTCGGGATCGGCGAATTCCGCCGGATCGCGGTTCGCCGCCCCGACACAAAGCCAGACATAGTCGTCTTTCGCCATCGCCACGCCGCCGATCTCTGCATCCGCCGTCAGCTTGCGGTTATTGAGCTGGACCGAGCTTTCGAAGCGCAGCAGTTCCTCGACCGCGCTGGCGATCAAACCGGGGTCGGCACGCAGCCGCTCCAGTTCCGCCGGGAAGCGCAGCAGGGCGTCCAGGCCGTTGGTCACCGTGTTCGCCGTGGTCTCGTGCCCGGCATTCAGCAGAAAGATGCAGTTATGCAGCAGTTCCAGTTCGGTCAGCGTTTCGCCGTCGGCATCGGGGCCGACCAGCTTGGACAATACTTCGCCGTCATCGCCCGAATGCGGATTTTTGGTCCGTTCGGCGATCAGCCAACGAAGGTAATCCTTGAAGTCATCGACCGCCTTCGCCGCCTCGTCCCGCTGGGCTTCGGTCAGGTCGGCCTCCAGCCCGCCAAGGATCGCGACGGCCCAGGGCGACAGCAGATGACGATCGGCCCGCGGCACGCCGAGCATGTCGCCGATCAGTTCGATCGGCAGTTTCATCGCAAAATCGTGCAGCAGGTCGAACGATCCCATCTCCGCGACCTCGTCCAGGGAAGCCGCGACGACATCCTCCACCCGGCTTTCCAGCGCGCGCAACGCCCGCGGCGTGAAGGCCGGTGCAAGACGCTTGCGCACCCGCGTGTGACCGGGCGGGTCGTTGAACACCAGACTTGTCGTGTGATGCTCGTATAGCGACGTATCGCCCATGGTTTTCCGGAAATCGGTTTTCTTGTCGGACGAAAACAGGACGGGATCGTGATAGATCGCATCGAGATCGGCGTGGCGCGTCAGAAACCACGCTCCGTTCGGCAGGCGGTGCACCGGCGCATGGCGGCGCAGTGCATGGAACACGGGATAGGGATTTTCATAGAATTCCCGGTCAAGCGCCGCGATATCGAACGCCGCCGCGACGTCCGCGCCGGCATCCGGGATATCGCCATAAAGGTCATTGGCTGTCATGATCCGGTCCTGTCTTCCTTCATCATCCTAGCCGCCTTTTCTGCAATCACGACTGTCGGCGAATTCGTGTTGCCCGACGTGATCGTCGGCATGATCGATGCATCGGCGATACGCAGGCCCCGCAAACCCCGCAGCCGCAGCCTTTCGTCGACCACGGCCATGTTGTCCGACCCCATTTTGCAGGTGCCGACCGGATGAAAAATGGTCGTCGCGATATCGCCGGCGGCATGGGCGAGATCTTCATCGGTCGCGACCTGCGGACCGGGCAGAAATTCCTCCGGCGCGTATTTCGCCATGGCGGGGGCGCCGACGATCCGGCGCGTCAGTTTCAGCGCATTGGCCGCGATCTGGCGGTCGGTCTCCGCCGACAGGTAATTCGGCCGGATCGACGGCTTGGCACGCGGGTCCGGGCTTTTGATCCGGATATGGCCGCGGCTGTCCGGACGCAGGTTGCAGACCGATGCGGTGATCGCCGGGAAGGGATGCAGCGGCTCGCCGAAGCGGTCGAGCGACAACGGCTGCACGTGATACTGCAGATTCGGCGTCTCGCGGCTGTCGTCCGATTTTGTGAATACCCCGAGCTGGCTGGGCGCCATGGTCATCGGCCCGCGCTTGAACAGCAGGTATTCGAGCCCCATACCCGCCTTGCCGACCAGACTGTTGGCCCGCTCGTTCAGCGTCCTGGCGTTGCGTACCTTGTACACGGCACGGATCTGCAAATGATCCTGAAGGTTCTCGCCGACACCGGGCAGTTCATGCGCGACATCGATGCCGTGGTCGCGCAGCAGCCGGGCCGGGCCGATACCGGATAGCTGCAGTATCTGCGGCGAGCCGACGGCGCCGGAAGACAGCACGACTTCCCGCCCGGCCCCGGCATGGGCGTCCACCCCGTCGAGCATGAAATCGACCCCGGTAACGCGGCCGTCCGCCACCGTCAGTTTCTTTGCCTGCGCGTGGGTCAGAACCGTCAGGTTGCTGCGGTGTTTGACCGGATGCAGAAACGCATGCGCAGCACTCCACCGCACGCCGCTTTTCTGGTTCACGTGGAAATAGCCGGCGCCTTCATTGTTGCCGGTGTTGAAATCGGCGGTTTTCGGAATGCCGATTTCGGCGCAGGCATCGCGGAACGCATCGAGGATTTCCCAGGACAGTCGCTGGTCCTCGACCCGCCATTCGCCGCCCGCGCCGTGCAGGTCGCCCGCGCCATGGGCGAAATCCTCCGAGTCCCGGAACACGGGCAGCACATCGTCCCAGCCCCAGCCGGCATTGCCCATCTGGCGCCACTGGTCGTAATCGCGCGCCTGGCCGCGCATATAGATCATGCCGTTGATCGCCGAGCATCCGCCAAGCGTGCGCCCGCGCGGATAGTTTAGCGCGCGGCCGTTCAGCCCCGGCTCCTTTTCGGTCTCGAAACACCAGTCGGTGCGCGGATTGCCCATCGTGTACAGGTATCCGACCGGGATTTTGATCCAGAAATAATTGTCTTTCCCGCCGGCTTCGAGCAGCAGCACGTTCATATCCGGATCGGCGCTCAGCCGGTTGGCCAGCACGCATCCCGCCGTGCCCGCGCCGACGACGACATAGTCGAACCCGTCGAATGTTTTGACGCCGTTCTCCGGCATGTTGTAGTCCTCCCGCTTACCGCATCTTTATCGGAACGTTATCGTCGTGCAAGCCGTCCTCAACGTCGCCCTTCCCGTGTTCGGGATTATCCTGTGCGGGTATCTTGCCGGGCGGGTCAAACTGCTGGGCGCGACAAGCTCGGAAGCGCTGAACGCATTCGTGTACTGGTTCGCCCTGCCGCCGCTGATTTTTATCGGCATGGCGGTTACCCCGGTCAGTCGCATCCTGAATTTCGACTTCATCGCCACCGTATCGCTGGGCATTACCGGCACCGGCGTATTCGTCGTGCTCGGCAGCCGCTACCTGTTCGGCAATCGCGGCGCATCGAACGGCCTGCACGCGATGACGGCGCTGTTTTCCAATACCGGCTATATGGGCATCCCGCTGTTCATCGCCGCGTTCGGCGAAGACCGGGTCCTGCCGGCGGTGACGGCGACGGTCCTGAACATGTTTTTCTATGGCGCGATGACCGCCTGGGTGGCGGCAGTGAAAGACGATGCCGACCGGCGCAGCGGCCTGTCGATCGCCGGCAGCATTCTCGGCGCGCTGGCGAAAAACCCGCTGGTGGTGGCGCCGGTTGCCGGGCTGGCGATCAGCGCCGCCCAACTCACCGTGCCCGTGCCGCTGGACAACCTGTGCCGTATTCTCGGGGCCGCCGCGGCGCCGGGGGCGCTGTTCGCCCTTGGCCTGTTCCTGGTGGGCCAGAAAGTCACCGCCGGTCTCGCCGAAATCACATGGATCACGTTCTTCAAGCTGATCGCCCAACCGGCTTTGACCTGGGTGCTGGCCTTCCACGTGTTCGAGATGGACCGGTTCTGGGCCGTGAGCGCCATACTGCTGGCCGCCCTGCCGACCGGCGCGCTGGTGTTCGTCACCGCCCAGCAGAACGGTATCTACGTCCAACGCGCCTCCGCCGGGATTGTGATGTCGACCGTGTTCTCGGTAATTACCCTGTCGGCGATCCTGGCGTATTTCGGGAAGGTATAGCGGCTCCGTCAGCCCGGGGCGTGTTCCTGGCGCCAGCCGAAGCGCACGATCCATTCGTCGCCGTCGCCTTCGAGACAGAACGCAGTGCCGAAATCCGGCTTGAAATCGACAACCTGGATCGCTTCGTCGCCGCAGACCAGCGCCGACGCCGTGCGCCTTAGAAAATCGATATGGCCGGCCATCATGATGTCGCCTTCACTGGCGACGATTTCGGCGAGGAAAGGCGCGACCGGATCGCCGGTATTGATCGGATAATCGGCAATTGCGGTGCGATCCGACAGGCCGAGCACGGCGGCGATCCGCTCTGCGGTTTCCATGGGCCACTGCTTGTCGCTGTGCAGGATGCGCGCCGGGGCGATGCCGGCGGCCTTGAACCGGGCGCCGAGCCTGTCCGACTGAACACGCCCCTCTTCGGTAAGATGCCGTTCGGGATCTTCCTCGATGGTGTGCGTCGCCGCGTGATGGATAAGATAGACTTTCATGGCTTCCCCCTGTCCGGTCGCGGCACCTTCATGGCCGCGCTATTTGATGGCTTCAATCTGCGCCGTTACGTGACCTGTATCAAGCCGCCAGCGTCGCGGTCGATCCGGCAAAGAACGATCCGGAATTCAGAGCGCCGTGATCAGCGCGTCCAGCGTCTCATCCGGTTTTTCGACCATCATCATATGCCCCGCGCCCGGGATCAGGACGGTTTGCACATTCGCGATCGCGGCTGCGAGCGGGGCCGATGCCCGGGGTGGGGTCATCTGATCGCGGTCGCCGGCGACAATCAGGGTCGGACAGGTCACGTTCGCCGCGTCGGCAACCGCCGTCTTGTGGGAATCGCACGCCGCCAGGTCATTGCCCAGCACATCGTCGGGGCTGCCGGCCAGCAGGGAACGCCCGCCGCCCTGCATCCACAGGCCCGGCGCCCTGTTAAGACCGAAATGCGCGGGCCGCCCGAATCCCCAGGACACGATCAGGTCCCAGGCTGCGGGATCGTTCGACCGCGCTGCCGCCAGCAGGTCGGGATGTACCGGCATTTCGGCACCGATGCCAAGGAGCGCCAGGCCCGACACCCTGTCGCCGCCGGTTGCCGCCGCCGACAGCGATGCCAGCGCCCCCAGCGAATGACCGACAAGCGACGCGCTGCCGGCGCCCGAAGCCTCGATCAGGCGCACCAGCCATGCGCCGATATCGCCGATGGTCGTCAGTACCGGGCCGTCGGATTTTCCGTGCCCCGGCAGGTCGATCGCCAGCACCGAGCGTCCGTGCCAGGCAAACCAGCGCGTCTGCATCGCCCAGACGGTATGGTCCATGCCCGCGCCGTGAACGAAGACCACCGCCGGAAGGGACGCATCGAACGGTTTCCCGCCGGTTGCCGCGAAAACCGTTCTGCCGTCGACCTGCAATTCCATTATTCGCCATCCCGCTTCTGCGTTGCGCGCGCAGCCGCTTTCAGCGCCTGGTCGAGATCGGCGATCAGATCGCCCACGTCTTCCATGCCGACCGACAGACGCACCAGTTCCTCGCCGATCCCGGCGGCTTTGAGGGATTCCGCATCCATCTGCTGATGGGTCGTCGAAGCGGGGTGGATGACCAGCGATTTCGCATCCCCGACATTCGCGAGATGGGAAAACAGGCCGAGCTTTTCGATGAACGTTTTGCCGGCCATACGGCCGCCCTTGATCCCGAAGGAAAAGATCGCTCCCGGCCCCCTGGGCAGCAAACGGGCGGCCAGCGCCTTGTCCGGGTGATCGTCGCGTTCCGGCCAGATTACCCAGTCGACCGCCTCGTGGCTGCCGAGAAAATCGACCACCTTGCGGGCGTTCGCAACGTGGCGGTCCATCCGCACGTGCAGCGTCTCGACGCCCTGCAGAATGTAGAACGCATTGGTCGGGCTCAGCGTCGCGCCGAAATCGCGCAGACCCTCGGCGCGGGCGCGCATGACAAAGGCGGCGGGACCGAATTCCTCCGCAAAGTCGAGCCCGTGATAGCCCGCATAGGGTTCGGTCAGGGTCGGGAACTTGCCCGACGCCTCCCAGTCGAAGTGTCCTGAATCGACCAGCAGACCGGCGATCGAGGTGCCATGCCCGCCGAGAAACTTGGTGCCGGAATGCATCACAATGTCGACGCCGTGTTCGAACGGCCGGCACAGATACGGCGTCGCAAACGTGTTGTCGATCATCAACGGAATGCCCGCATCGTGGGCAATCGCCGATATCTTCCCGAGGTCCATGACCTCGAGCCCCGGATTGCCGAGCGTCTCGCCGAAGACCAGCCGGGTGTCCGGGGTGATCGCCTTCGCGAAGGCATCCGGATCGCGCGGATCGACGAAGGTCGCCGTAATCCCGAAGCGCGGCAGCGTGTGATAGAACATGTTGTGGCTGCCGCCATAGATCGACGCGGACGACACGATATGTCCGCCCTGCCCCATCAGGGTGACCACCGCGAGATGCAGCGCCGCCTGGCCCGACGCGGTCGCGACGGCGCCGACGCCACCTTCGAGCGCGGCGATCCGTTCTTCGAGCACGGCGACCGTCGGGTTCGATATCCGCGAATAAACATGCCCGGCGCGTTCGAGGTTGAACAATGACGCCGCATGATCCGTATCTTTGAAAACATAGGACGTCGTCTGATAGATCGGCGTCGCCCGCGCACCGGTGACGGGATCCGGTTGCTGGCCCGCATGCAGGCCGAGCGTATCGAATTTGAACAGCTTGGGGTCGATCATGGCGGAGCCTTTCGGGCGGTCGGATATTCGGGTTCGAATTTCGGCGCAAACCGGGGCAGCATAGAAAGATGCGCCTGAAATGAACATACACGACACATGCCAATGCCTTTACGCCGCCCCCTTTGGCGTGCCATGTGTCGTTCAACGAATGACCGGACATAAGGGAGAGAACCATGTCGAAGCTGGACGGTAAGGTCGCAATCGTGACCGGCGCGGCGCAGGGAATCGGCGTCGCCTATGCAAAGGCACTTGCGGCGGAAGGGGCGAAAGTCGCCCTGGTCGATATCCTGGACGCGACAGCGGCGGCCGAAAAGATCGCCGCCGAAGTTCCGGGCGCGCAGGTCGCCGCCTTCGAGACCGATATCAGCAACGAGGCCGCCTGCCTGAAACTGGCCGACGACGTGGTCGCAAAATTCGGCGGACTGCACATACTGATCAACAATGCGGCGGTGTTCGGCACACTTGAACCGCAGCCCTTCGACGAGATCGATATCGATCTGTGGGACAGGGTACAGGCCGTAAACGTCCGCGGCATGCTGCTGATGTGCCGCGCCGTCGCCAAGGTCTTCCGGGCGCAGAAATACGGCAAGATCGTCAATGTGGGCTCCGACACGATCCTGAAAGGCGTCCCCTACATGCTGCATTACGTGACATCGAAGGGCGGCGTGTTCGCGTTTACCCGCTGTCTCGCGAACGAGCTTGGCGGCGACAATATCTGCGTCAACACGCTCGCCCCCGGCCTGACGATGAGCGAAGCGGTTCTCGCCTGGCCCGCCGCCGGGGACGGCGACAAGAAACGGGTCGTGAACGAACGCGCCCTGCAACGCGAACAACTGCCAGAGGACCTGACCGGCGCCTGCGTGTTCCTGTCGTCGCCCGACAGCGATTTCATGACCGGCCAGTACGTGGCGGTGAATGGCGGCGACTGCTTCAGCTAGCTTCCCTGCCCCCGTCCGTTCCCGCCTGCCCTGCTGACGCTTCCGTGAACGGGGCCGGGCTGGACCGGCGCGGGGATAAGGAGCATGTCTGGGCCACACTTGAATACGATCGGAGGGAGAGAAAAAATGAAGCTTTATTACACCAAGGGCACCTGCTCGTTCGGCCCGCATATCGCGATGCGCGAGCTCGGCATCGAGCCGGAACTGGTTGCCGTGAACCTGATGGAAAAGAAGCTGGCCGACGGCAGCGACTACAAGGCCCATAATCCGAAAGGCTATGTGCCCTATATCGAAACCGACGACGGCACGGGTCTCAGCGAATGCGGCGTCATCGTGCAGTACCTTGCCGACCAGCACCCCGAAAAGGGCCTGATCCCGGCAGCCGGCACGTCGGAACGCTACAAGGTCATGGACTGGCTGAGCTTTATCGGCTCGGAGCTGCACAAGAACCTGCCGCCGATGTTCCTGCCGGGCATCCCGGACGATTACCGCGACATCGCGCGGGCGCGGCTGGGCGTGCGTCTCGACTACATGAACGCCGAACTCGAAGGCAAACAGTACCTGATGGGCGACAATTTCTCGGTCGCCGACTGCTACGCCACCGCCGTGCTGAACTGGACCAAACCGGCCAAATACGACCTTGCGGCCCATCCGAACGTCGCCGCGTATTTCGAGCGCTGCTGCAACCGCGACAGCGTGAAAGCCGCCCACGCCGCGGAAGAAGCCGCCGCAGCCTGATATCCGGTTGCCCGCAACCGACGCCAGGGGCCGGACCGGAAACGGGCCGGCCCTTCGCACATATACTGCCGGGAGGCTGGACGTCCTCCCCGCCCGGCGCAATACTCGCCGCCAAACCGGAAACCGGATCAACCGGACTGGAAACGTCAGGAGAGAACGGACATGGAAATTCATCCGACAGGCCGTTTCGACAATAGCGCAAAAGAATACCGCCATATCATGGCAACTCCGCTCGGCGCCGCCATGGGCGCGGAAATTTCCGGAATACGCGTCCCCGACCTGACCGACGACGCCTTCGCCGAAATTGCCGACGCCCTGTACCGGCACAAGATGATTTTCTTCCGCGACCAGGACATTTCCCACGCCGACCAGGAAGCGTTCACCCGCCGTTTCGGCGATTTCGGCCGCGACGCCTATACGCCGGGACTGGACGGCCATCCCGAAATCCAGCCGGTGCTCAAGGAAGCGGATTCGAAGGCCCATATGATCTTCGGCGGGGCATGGCACACGGATTCGCCGTTCCTGGCACAGCCGCCCTCGATCACCATCCTGTTCGGGCGCGACATTCCCACCTTCGGCGGCGACACCATGTGGGCGAACAGCGCACTCGCCTACGCTTTCCTCAGCGACACGATGAAGGAAACGCTGGCAAAGCTCCGCGTCCACATGTCGGCGCGGACGGTCCTGGCGGAGGTTCGGAAGGGGGCCGAAAAATACGGCGAAAAAAGCCTGGGCGGCACGCCGCTGAAATTCGATGCCGACACTTTGATCGCGGGCGCCGTGCACCCGCTTGTCCGCACCCATCCGGTGACCGGCGAAAAGGCGCTTTACGTGGACGACAGCTACGCGGTGTCGATCGATGGCATGACGGAGCCGGAAGCCGCAGCCATGCTGGGATTCCTGCGCCACCACGTCACCCAGCCCGCCTTCACTTGCCGTCTGCGCTGGGCACCGAACACCCTGACCGTCTGGGACAACCGGCTCTGCATCCACCACGCCTTCAACGACCATGACGGCCAGCGCCGGGAGATGTTCCGCACCACGGTGCTCGGCGAAGTGCCGGCCTAGAAACCGCAAATTCAAAAGATGGTACGAGCGGGGAGACTCGAACTCCCAAGGTGTTACCACCGGGGGATTTTGAATCCCCTGCGTCTACCAGTTCCGCCACGCTCGCGACGGGCTTGGATT
>CAXBCP010000017.1:0-105303 GCA_963974055.1 uncultured Rhodospirillaceae bacterium | reverse complement strand
TTCCAGGTCATGCTCGGCCGCGGCCAGCCCGACACCATGGGCTATGCCGACGACAAACTGTTCGAAAACCGCGCCGGGCATCTGAAGGACTAGGGCGGTGACGGCATGGCGGGGCGGCGGGGAAGCGGTCGGTTGATGCGGCGGGAGAAGACGGGATAGACGGTCTGGTCAGCAGGTCCGTTTATGACCCTTAGCGGACATCCTGCTACAATTGAAAACGGCGCCATAGGCTGAGATATGACCGCTGCGCACACCCTATGCGACCAAATTGCAATGAAAGTCTTCATAGAGTTCATTATGGCAGTTGAGTAAGCTGGGGCGTTTACAAGCGCCATGCTAGGCAAGATTCCGATTTTGGACGAAAATTGTAATTTGGTTGCCGCGTCTCATCGGCGCATCATTCAGACTCAAACCTGCATCTCATACGGATATCGATAATTTCCACAAAACAAATGCGAGTCGATATTTTAAAATGAAAGAAATATTATTTAAACAACTAGATCAGTATTCTTTAGGGATTATTGCGTTTATTGTAATACAAGGATTAACATTTTCATATTATTTTGGATCGAATGATGTTTTTAATTGCAGAATACATAAGTCAAAATTTTTATCGGAAATACTAACATTCATGTTTATTTTTATATCTATATTATCAATGTTTGGAATAAAATATATAGAAAATAAAAAAATGTACCTATTTCCAGAATATAAAATTGTTGGAAAAAATATTATAATCGGGAAATCTATAATAATATTAATATTCGGCTTTTTTCCACCTTTTCTTACATTTTATTACGGTTATTTGGGTAAAACTCCCGATCGTTGCGATTTAATTTTTGTGTATTAAAACCATGAGCCGAAGAATAAAATGTTTTGGCCATGCAAGCCTCCGAAATCGCAGGGACTTGCTATTCTCGTAGCCTTGGAAGCCTACAGGAAGCGATTACGGCACTTTCACTTCTAGCTATGAACAGATGATTCGACCTGAGTGGAAATGTCTACATCTGGCTATTAATAGACGTTCCGTGGCAGGACCGGTTCCGGCTGTTTCCGCCCTGAAACACGGAGCGCCCTAGGCGCAGAACGGGCAGCCATGGGTCAGTTCGACCGTCGCGCGGTCCTGCGGCGGCGGGGTCTGTTCGCTGCGGCCGCTGACGACCAGTTCGCCGTCGATCATCACGGTGGAAACGCCCGGCAGGTCGCCGTGCTGGATGGCCTCGGTCAGGGTGGTGCCGGCCGAGCCGTCGATCCGCCCGGCGATCACCAGGTCGGCGGGCATGCCGGGCCTGAGCATGCCGGTGTCGAGCCCGTGCGCCTTTGCCGTGTTGCCGGTGGCGACGGCGATGACCTCGCCGGCGCTGAGCCCGACGACCGAGGACAGGAAGATCATGTTGCGCAGCATGCCGCGGGCGAGCACGCCGGTGCCGCCGGGGGTGTCGGTGCCGAGGGTCAGCCGGTCGAGCCGGCCGGCCTTCGCCAGCCGTTCGACCGCGCGGATGGCCGAGCGGTAATTGCCCGACGAACAGATTTCGAGGGCGAACTCGGTGTGATCGACCAGCGCGTCGAGGTCCTCGTCCGGCATCGGGATCGGCCCGCCCGAGACATGGGCCGCGATATCCGGCTGCAGCCAGGACAGGGTTTCGAAGCCGCAGACGGCGTTCGATCCCGACCGCGACACGCCGCCGGTATGGACCTTCACCCGCAGGCCGCGTTCATGGCACCAGCGCACGTAGCGCTGCGCCTCTTCCTTGTTTTCGGGGGCGAGCGGGTAGAACAGGAACTTGGTCAGGATGGTGCCGGCATTGGCGACCTTGTCGAAATCCTCCTCGGTCATGCCGGGCACCATCAGCAGGGTGCCGGCATGGACCTTGGCGCCGCTCCACCGGATGCGCCCGGTGGTCGCCTTCGCCAGCAGGGCGAGGGAGGTCATCAGTTCCGGGGTCAGGTTGTTGTAGTCGAGCCCCGGCAAATGCAGCTCGCCCGCCGATACCATGGACGTGGTGCCGCCATGGACGTAGTTGCCGATCCAGCCGATGGTATCCTGGGTCGGCGTCCATTCGCCGAAAACCGGATGGATATGGCCGTCGATAATGCCCGGCAGCACGGCGCTGCCCTTCGCGTCGATCGTGCGGTCGCGCGCCGTGTCGGGGGCGGGGTCGAGGGCCGCGATCCTGCCGTCCTCGACCAGCAGGGACGCGACGTCCGCCACCGGGTCGGCGAGGTCGCCGGTAAAGAATTCGCCGATATTGGTGATAAGCGTTGTGGCCATGATGGGGTCCCGGTTCTGTCACGGCTGGTGCGTTACGCTAGCGCCGAATGCCGCGATCCACAAATCCGGCCCCGACATAAAGCAGGATGACAGCCGCCCGCGTTTAAGACATTTTGCGGCCATGACCGAAAACACGCTTATTCCCGTCACCGTGCTGACCGGCTTTCTCGGCAGCGGCAAGACCACGATCCTGTCGAAAATCCTGCGCGATCCGGCGTTCGAGGATACCGCCGTCATCGTCAACGAGTTCGGCGAGGTCGGGCTCGACCACCTGCTGGTCGAATCCGCCGACGAAAGCATCATCGACCTGTCCTGCGGCTGCATCTGCTGCACCATCCGCGGCGACCTGATGGCGACCCTGATCGACCTGTACGCGCGCCGCGAAGCCGGCGAAATCCGGCGCTTCAAGCGCGTCGTGCTGGAAACCACCGGGCTCGCCGATCCGGCGCCGATCATCCACACGCTGATGCAGGAACCGCTGGTCTTCAACCATTACCGCCTGGCCCAGGTGGTGACGGCGGTCGATGCGGTGAATGCGATGGCGACCCTGGACCGCCAGCCGGAAGCGGTGAAACAGGCGGCCGTCGCCGATGTCCTGCTGGTGACCAAGACCGACATCACCAATGACGGCGACGCCCTGTCGGGGCTGGAAGCCCGGCTGGCGGCGATCAACCCGACGGCGGCGCAGGCGCGCTACGTCGACGGCGCGGTGGCGCCCGAAATACTGTTTTCCGGCGGGCTGTACGATCCGTCCGGCAAGGGCGGCGACGTGGCCGCCTGGCTGGCGCAGGAAGCGGCGGCGGCCCCCGGCCATCATCGCCATCCGGACGCGAACCGCCACGGCGACGGCATCGCCACCTATGCGCTGCATCGCGACCGGCCGGTGGGGCGCGGGGCGCTGTCGGTGTTCATGCAGATGCTGGCGGACCAGAAAGGCGACGACCTGCTGCGGCTCAAGGGACTCGTGGCGCTGACCGACGATATTTCCCGCCCGGCGGTGGTGCATGGCGTGCAGCATGTCATCCACCCGATCCGGCGGCTCGACGCCTGGCCGGAGGGCGAAAACGGCACAACTCTGGTGTTTATCGTGCGCGGGATAGAAAAATCCTGGATCGAGGAGTTGTTCGACCGGGCCACGGAAAGCGCCTATGCGGATTTGCCCGCCTGATTGTCGCGGACACGTTTCGTTCCGGCGGAAAACGCGCTAGATTTGGGCAGGGCGTTCGCCCGAAATATTCAGGAGGCAGACAATGCATCATACCGGTATCGAAAAAGTCACCTACGGGGTCACCGATCTCGACAAGGCGAAAGCGTTCTGGACCGATTTCGGACTGACGCCGGTTGAGAACGCCGACGGCCACATGGAATTCGGGGCCCGCAACGGGGCGAGCGTGGTCATCCGCGCGGCGGACGATCCGTCCCTGCCGCCGCCCGTCGGCGCCGATGCCGATGCGACGGTGCGCGAAGCCATGTTCGGGGTGAAATCGAAGGACGACCTGCAGGCGCTCGCGGCGGCCCTGTCCCGGGACGGCGACGTGCGCGAAGACGCGGACGGTTCGATCCACAGCGTCGATCCCGTGGGATTCGGGCTCGCCTTCCGGGTCAGGCAGACCAAACCGGTCGAGGCGCCGGAACAGGAAATCAACGTTCCCGGCCGGCCGACGCGGATCAACAAGCGCGCCGAAATGGTGCCGAAGGCAAAACCGTACGAAATGTCCCATATCGTCTACATGACCGACGATCTGGAAAATCAGAAAAACTTTTACGTCGAAAAGCTCGGTTTCAAGCTGACCGATGCCTATCCCGGACGCGGCTATTTTCTGCGCGGTTCGGATTCGCACAATCATCACAACCTGTTCCTGCTCGACCCCGGTATTGGCAAGCGCGGCTTCCATCACCTCGCCTTCGAGGTCGGCACGATTCACGAACTGTTCGGCGGCGGCAACAACATGACCCGCAATGGCTGGGACACGATGATCGGGCCGGGCCGGCATCCGATTTCGTCGTGCTATTTCTGGTATTTCAAGAATCCCTGCGGCGGCGCGGCGGAATACGATTTCGATTCCGACGTGGTCGACGACAACTGGGTCGCGAATGACTGGGAATCGACGCCCGAGAATTTCGCGGAATGGAGCCTGGCCGAGGGCATGGGCGAAGCCATGCTGTACAAGGGCATCCAGCGCGGCTGATCTGCGCCGTCCCGGATCATGAAACCGGCTCCCTTCGATTACGTGCGCGCGACCAGCGTGGACGAGGCCGTCGCCGCACTTGCTGCGGCAAACGGGGAGGCGAAGCTCCTGGCCGGCGGGCAGAGCCTTGTGCCGATGCTCAATTTCCGCCTGATCGACGCGCCGGTATTCGTCGATATCAACGGCATCGCCGGACTGGCGGGGATAGACGAAACCGCCGATGGCGGGCTGCGCATCGGCGCCTTGACGCGGCATTACGACGTGGAAACCTCGGCGGCGGTAAAGCAGCGCTTTCCGGTGCTGTCTGAGGCCATGAAGCATGTCGCCCATCTGGCGATCCGCAACCGCGGCACCATCGGCGGCAGCCTGTCCCATGCCGATCCGGCGGCGGAACTGCCGGCGATGTCGGTGCTGCTGGATGCGACGATCGAGACGGCGAGCCCGTCCGGCGGGCGGCGGATTGCGGCGGGCGATTTCTTCGTCGCGCCGCTGACGACCGTGCTGGCGGACGACGAAATGGTGATCGCGGTCGAGATACCCGGCCTGGCCGCCGGGGCGGGCTGGGGCTTCGAGGAATTCGCCCAGCGCCGGGGCGATTTCGCCGTTGCCGGTGCCGCCGCGATCGTCCTGCGCGACGGCGATAGAATTACCGAAGCGCGGATCGCGCTGATGGGCGTGCATGACGTGCCGCTGCGGGCGGCAGGCGCGGAACAGGCGCTGGTTTCGGGCGGAAAAGGCGGTGTGGACGCCGCGGCGGCGGCGGCGCAGGCCGAAGCGGCGCCGTCAAACGATCTGCACGGTTCGGCCGATTATCGCCGCCACCTGGCCGGCGTGCTGACCCGCCGCGTACTGACGGCGGCCATCGGAAGGGCGGGCGGATGACGGCGAAAATACCGATCAGCGTCACCGTGAACGGCACGGCCCACACGGCGGAGGTCGAACCCCGCCTGCTGCTGGCGGATTTCCTGCGCGAAAACCTCGACCTGACGGGCACCCATGTCGGCTGCGAACACGGCATCTGCGGCGCCTGCACGATCCTGATGAACGGCGACAGCGTGCGGTCCTGCCTGACCCTGGCGGTCCAGGCCGACGGCGCGTCGGTCGAGACGGTGGAAAGCCTCGGCGGGATCGACGATCTGAGCCCGCTGCAACAGGCGTTCCAGGAACATCACGCCCTGCAATGCGGGTTCTGCACGCCGGGCATGCTGATGACCGCGACCGACATGCTGCGCAAATACGACCTCGCCACGGATGAAGATATCCGCGACGGGCTGTCGGGGAATATCTGCCGCTGCACGGGCTATCAGAACATCGTCGCCGCGGTGCGCGCCGCCGCCGGCCGGAGGGACGCCGGATGAGCGCGCCCGACGATGTCAGCCTGACACGGCCGCAATTCGTCGGGGCGACCGTCGTCCGCCGCGAGGATCCCCGCCTGCTGACCGGGGCGGGGAACTACGTCGCCGACATCAAGCGCCACGGGATGCTGCATATCGCGTTCCGCCGCAGCGACCACGCCCATGCCCTGATCCGGGGGATCGACGCTGCCGCGGCGCTGGCGATGCCCGGCGTGACCGCGGTCTATACCGGCGCCGATATGGCGCGGCTGGCCCATCCGTACCGGGCGACGTCGCGGATGAAGAATTACCAGGCGACGTTCATCCCGCCGCTGGCGGTCGATAAGGTGCGCTATGTCGGCGAAGCGGTGGTCGCCGTCGTCGCCGACAGCCGCTACGCCGCCGAGGACGCGCTTGCCCTTATCGATATCGACTATGCGGCGCTGCCGGTCCTGGTCGATCCGGAACAGGCGCTGAAAGGCGATGCGCCGAAAATTCACGACGACCTGGACTCGAACATCCTGGCCGAGCGGGAATTTTCCCGCGGCGAAGTGGACGACGCCTTCGCCGCCGCCGCGCAGACGGCGGGCGGGCGGTTCCATTTTACCCGCACGACGCCGGTCACCATCGAGGCGCGGGCCTCGGTCGCGGAATACGACAAGGGCGCGCGGTCGCTGACCCTGCACTGCACGACACAGATACCGGGCATCGTGCGCGACAAGTTGTCGGAGATTTTCGATCTGCCGGGGCCGCGCATCCGCGTGATCGCGCCCGATGTCGGCGGCGGGTTCGGCGGCAAGACGTCGCTCTATTCCGAGGAAATCGTCGCCTGCGCCATCGCCCGCGATCTCGGCCGCCCGATCAAGTGGGTGAGCGACCGCATGGAAGACCTGATGACCACCGGCAACGCGTTCGACGAGATCGTCGATGCGGAGATTGCCGTCGATAACGACGGTAAAATCCTAGCGGTGAAGGCCGACGTGATCGGCGATGTCGGCGCCTATTCGATCTATCCGTGGACCGCGACGATAGAGCCCGTGCAGGTGGTCAGTTTCCTGCCCGGTCCCTACCGCATCGCCAATTACGCGGCGCGGGTGCGGGCGGTCGCGACCAACAAGACCCTGACCGGGGCCTATCGCGGCGTCGGCCGGCCGATATCGGTGTTCGTGATGGACCGGCTGCTCGACATGGCGGCGCGAAAGATCGGCATGGACCCCGCCGAAATCCGCCGCCGCAACCTGGTGAACGACGACGAATTTCCCTACAAGGCGGCATCCGGGCTGGTCTGGGACAAGTCGGCCTTTCAGGCGTGCCTTGCCGTCGCCGCCGAAAATATCGGCTATGACGAACTGCGCCGCGAACAGGCAGCGGCGCGTGCCGAGGGCCGCTGGGCCGGGATCGGGATCGCGTCCTATGCGGAACTCACCGGCGTCGGCTCGCGCATCGCGGTGGCGCCCGGCATGCCGATCAATACCGGCACCGAGACCTGCAACGTCGCCATCGATTCCACCGGCGCGGTGACCGCGAGCTTCGGCCTGACCAGCCAGGGGCAGGGGATGGAGACCACCCTGGCGCAGGTCGTGGCCCAGGAGCTCGGCGTGAAGGTCGAAGACGTGGATATCGTCCTCGGCGATACCGCCTCGGTCAGCCACGGCACCGGCACCTATGCCAGCCGCGGCGCCGTGTTCGGCGGCGGGGCGGGAATCCTGGCGGCACAGGCCGTGCATGAAAAGATCGTCAAAGTCGCCGGGCACCTGCTGGAAGCGGCGGAAGAGGATATCGAGACCGGCGACGGCAATGTCCGGGTCAGGGGCACCGACAGGGCGATGACGATCCGCGATCTCGCCCGGGCGCTGTATTCCGACATGGGGCGCGTGCCGAAGGAAATGCGCGACGAGATCGACAACCTGGAAGCAACCAAGGTCTACGATCCGTTCTTCGGCACCACGACCTCGGCGAGCCATGTCTGCCTGGTCGAGGTCGATCCCGAAACCTACAAGGTCGCGGTGAAGCGCTATATCGTGGTCGAGGATTGCGGCCGCGTGATCAACCCGCTGATCGCCGACGGCCAGGCCCATGGCGGCGTGGCGCAGGGGATCGGCGTCGCCCTGATGGAAGAGGTCGTCCACGATGCCACCGGCCAGATTCTGACCGCGAGCCTGGTCGATTACGTGGTGCCGTCGGCGGTCGAGATTCCGTCGATCGATGTCGTTCATGTCGAGGCGGAACTGCCGGGGACCGTCGGCGGCTTCCGCGGGCTGGGCGAAGGCGGCACCATCGGCGCGCCGGCCTGTATCGCCAACGCGATATCCGACGCACTGAGCCCGCTCGGCATCGAGATCATGGAAATCCCGGCAACGCCGGAACGGATCTACCGGCTGGTCGAAGCGGCGCGGAACGGCTGAGGCCCGCCCCATAACAGCTGGCGCCATAAAGAAAGAGGCCCGCCAATGGCGGGCCTCTAGAATTCCTCGCGTTAAAGCAACGCGTCAGTCGATAATCGACAGGTTTTCTGCGGAAGCTTTTCCGTCTCTGCCGTCTTCGAGATCGTAGGACACACGCTGTCCTTCCTGAAGACCGGAAAGACCGGCGCGTTCCACTGCGGAAATATGGACGAAGGCATCCTTGGAGCCTCCATCGGGTTCAATAAAGCCGAAGCCTTTTGTGGGGTTGAACCACTTCACGGTTCCCTGAGTCATAGCTATATCCAATCAATATGTGTCGCCCGCCGGGCACATCGCCCGTCGGTTCGAGTCTGCCGAATTCGTTCTGAACCGGAGACAGGAAGGTGCGGAAGAGCATTCTTTAAGTGCTTTCTTACACCGACCGTAGAGGTGATATGATCCTCCGGAGCGGCAAAATCAAATCATTTCTGCAAAAAATTTGCGCCCCTTATTGCCGGATCGGGGAGAATTTGGCGGAATTCGGCGCATTTCGGCGTTTACTCCGCCGCCGCCTGCTCCGCGCCGTCGAGGGTGTGAAGTTCGCGCCGGAGGATTTTGCCGGTCGATGTCGTCGGCAGGTCGGGCACGATCTGGACCTCGCGCGGCACCTTGTAGGCGGCGAGACGGTCGCGGCAGTGTTTCCGGATATCGTCCGGCGTCGCCTGGGCGCCGGGTTTGAGAACCACATAGGCCTTGGCGATCTCGCCCTTTTCGTCATCCGCTTTCGCGCCGACCCCGACCATGGCGACGGCCGGGTGGCCCGAGATGACGCGCTCGATTTCCGCCGGGTAGATGTTGTACCCGGCGGTCAGGATCATGTCCTTCTTGCGGTCGACCACGAAGATGTAGCCGTCGTCGTCCATCTTCGCGAGATCGCCGGAATGGAGCCAGCCGTCCGGCTCGATCGCCTCGCGGGTCGCCTTTTCGTTGCCGAAATAACCCATCATGACCAGCGGGCCGGCGATCATCAGCTCGCCGACCTCGCCGTTGGGCAGGGTTTTCGACGCATCTTCGGCATCGGCGATGCGGGCACGGACATAGAGCATCTCGACCCCGGCGGAGCCGAGCCGGTTCTCGCCGTAGGAATGCTGCATGATGCCGGGGCCGGCCAGTTCGGTCATGCCCCACAGTTCCAGCATCGGACAGCCGACCCGCGCCGTCCATTCCTCGGATTTCGCCACCGGCATGGTCTGGCCGCCGGCGACGGCGCGGGTCAGCGACGACAGGTCGAAACGATCGAATTCCGGGTGGGCGAGCATGTAGAAATACATCGTCGGCACGCCGTCCATGACGGTCGCCCGGTGGGTCTGCACCGCGTCCATCACCTCGCCCGCATCGAACCGCTCCATCAGCACGAAGGTGCTGCCGAACAGCATGCAGAGATTCATGATGGCGGCGCCGTAGACATGGGCGCAGGGCAGGGCGGTCAGCTGTACGTCGTCGGCGACGCGCATGTTCATGGCCGCCGTCATGGCGGCGTTCAGCACCACGTTGCGGTGGCTGAGCATGGCGCCCTTCGGGAACCCGGTGGTGCCGGACGTGTAGCAGATCTTCCCGAGATCGGTCGCCGCGACGGTCGCGATATCGAACGTGTCGCTGCCGCCTTCGAGCAGGTCGTCGAACGACACCGCGCCGTCCGGCGCGCCGCTGCCGCCGTCGCCGCTTCCGAACGTGACGATCCCGGCAAGGTCGGTATCGTCTTTCAGATCCAGGATCGGGGCCGCCCGGTCGGCCGTGGTGAGCAGGGCGCGGGCGCCGCAATCCTTCACCACATAGGCCACTTCGTCCGGGGTCAGCATGACGTTGATGGGGTTCAGCACCGCGCCGGTCTTGGCGATGCCGTAATAGGACACCACCCATTCCCAGCCGTTCTGGGCATAGAGCGTCACCCGGTCGCCGGGGACGATGCCCATTTCGGTCAGCCCGTTTGCGACGCGGTTGGACAGTTTGTCGAGTTCGGCAAAGGTAAACGTGCGGTCGCCGAAGACCAGGGCGGTCTTGTCGGCGAATTTCGCGGCGGCTTCGGGCAGAATCTGCCCGATTGATTTCTGCAGCATGATATTCCCCCCGGCGCGGCTTGGATGCCGTGCTCTAAGAAGAAGAGTGTATCAAGTTCTGGCGAATTTGAAATCGAAGGAATCGCCGTGGCGGCAGACATGGCCGACCGACGGCGACGGGAAATGGCCGGTCATCACCAGCGTGTCGGTCTCGCAATAGCGGTCGAGGAACGATTTCCGGGTGTCCGCCGACTGCGCGCGGTCGGAACAGCCCACCGCGCTCCAGCCCGGCTCGCGGCACTGGACCGGGGTGTGGACCACGTCGCCCGATACGATCGCGTTCGCGCCGGCCGATTTCAGCCCGATGCTGACATGGCCCGGCGTGTGGCCCGGGGTCCGTTCGAACCAGATCTCGTCCGAGAACGCATAATCGTCGGCGACGATATCGGCCTGTCCGGCCTCGACCACGGGCAGCACGCTGTCATCGATGCAGCCGTCCGAATATTTGGCGCCCTTTTTGTTCAGTTCCGACCAGAAGCCGAACTCGGTCTCGGCGAACACGTAGCGCGCATTGGGAAAGGTCGGCACCCAGCGGCCGTCGATCAGCCGCGTGTTCCAGCCGACATGATCGGCATGCAGGTGGGTGCACATGACGAAGTCGATATCGTCGACGCCGAGCCCGATGGCGGCAAGCCCGTCGAGGTATTTCGTGCCCGACAGGCCGGACCACGGCGGATAGAAACGCCGTTCCTTGTCGTTGCCGACGCAGGAATCGACCAGGATCGTGTGGTGGCGGTCGCGCAGCACGTAGGACTGGGTCGCCATGATCAGCCTGTCCGTGCCGGGTTCGAGGAATGTCGGCTCCATCCACGGCCGGTGCGCGTCGATGCCTTCCGGCGTGGCGTCGGGCAACAGGAAGCCGATTTCGAATTCGGGGCCTTCCGCCTCGACGATGCGGTGCCACTCGATGTCGCCGATCTGTCCGCCGCTGGTCATGGGCCAATGATACTCATTGTTTCGAGGTGTTGTCTGCGGTTCCGTGTCTGACAAAAAAGAATGTCGTCCCGGGCTTGTTCCGGGAACCAGTCTTCTACGCTATCCGGAGCCCGGAATAAATCCGGGGTGACAGGAAGGATCGTTCCCCGGGGTTCAGGCCTTTTGCGCCGTCGCATGATCTGGATTAATCTCATGCTTTTCATCCTATCAGCGGAGACGGATCATGCCCATGGATGGCGACGGCAGCCTTACCCCGACAGCGACCGGCAGGCCCGGCACGCCGGGGAACCCGATCACGTCCGGCGACGACTATATCGAGAGCCTCCGCGGCCGGGGGCTGAAGGTCTATCTGTTCGGCGAACTGGTGGACGAACCGGTGGATCATCCGATGATCCGCCCGTCGATCAACGCGGTCGCCCGGACCTATGACCTCGCGAATGAAAACCCCGATCTCGCCAGCGCGGACTCGTCGATCTGCGGCAAGAAGGTCAACCGCTTCCTGCACGTGACCGAAAGCGTCGACGACGTGGTGATGCAGAACCGGATGCAGCGGAAAATGGGCCAGCTGACCGGCACCTGCTTCCAGCGCTGCGTCGGCATGGATGCCACCAATTCGCTGCATTCGGTGACGTTCGATATCGATGCGAAACACGGCACGCCGTATCACCAGCGCTTCAAGACCTTCATCGGCGAGATGCAGGAATCCAACCTGGTGATCGGCGGCGCCATGACCGACGTGAAGGGCGACCGCAGCAAGGGGCCGTCCGCCCAGGACGATCCCGACATGTTCGTGCATGTGGTGGAACGCCGCGACGACGGCGTGGTGATCCGCGGCGCCAAGGCGCATCAGACCGGCTGCATCAATTCGCACTGGGTGCTGGTGATGCCGACCATGCGGCTGAGCGAGGACGACCGCGACTACGCCATCGTCTGCGCCGTGCCGGTGGACGATCCCGGCCTGACCTTTATCTACGGCCGGCAATCCTGCGATACGCGCTCGATGGAGGGCGGCGATATCGACCAGGGCAATGCGCAATACGGCGGCCAGGAAGCGATGATCATCATCGAGGACGTGTTCGTGCCGTTCGAGCGCGTGTTCATGGACGGCGAGTTCGAATTCGCCTCCGACCTGGTGGAACGGTTCACGTCCTATCACCGCCGGTCCTATGTGTGCAAAACCGGGCTCGGCGACGTGATCATCGGCGCGTCGGCGACGATTGCCGATTACAACGGCGTGCCCAACGCATCCCACATCCGCGACAAGCTGGTGGAGATGACCCACCTGAACGAAACCATCTATTCGTCCGGCATCGCCGCGTCGCACGAATCCTTCGAGACCAGTTCCGGCAATTACCAGTGCAACGACATGCTGGCGAATGTGTGCAAGCATAACGTCACGCGTTTCCCCTACGAACTGTCGCGCCTGGCGCAGGACCTGGCGGGCGGGCTGATGGTCACCGCGCCGTCGGAAAAGGACCTGAACGGCGAGGTGACGGGACCGCTGCTGCGCAAGTTCCTGAAGGGACGGTCGGACGTGTCGGCGGAAAACCGGCTGCGGATATTGCGGCTGATCGAAAACATGACCCTCGGGCGCAACGCCGTCGGCTATCTGACGGAATCCATGCACGGGGCCGGCTCGCCCCAGGCGCAGCGCGTCCAGATCGCGCGGCAGTCGGACCTGGAATACAAGAAAAAGCTGGCGAAGAACCTCGCCGGGGTGACGGAGGACGGCGATACCGCCGGTGATATCCCGCTGTCGCCCCATCAGGGCCGCATGTTTCCCGACGGCGAAAACGACTGACCCGACGCGCGCGCCGAATAACAAGAACCGACCGGAGGAAAGAATACCATGAAAGCCGTTGTCATTTCGGACACGTCGAACCGCACCGTCGCCATACAGGATATCGCCGACCCGGTGCCGGGCGACGATGAAATCCTGGTCGACGTAAAAGCCTGCGGCATCAATTTCACCGACCTGCTGTCGCTGGACGGCAAGTATCAGAACAACCCGCCGCCGCCCTTCACGCCGGGCAAGGATGCCGCCGGCATCGTCTCGGCGGTCGGCGCGAACGTGACCGGCCACAAGGTCGGCGACCGGGTGATCGCCCATGTCATTCACGGCGCGATGGCGGAAAAGGCCCTGTGCCCCGCGGCCCTGGCGTTTCCGCTGCCCGACGGCGTGGAATTCGACGCGGCGGCGGCCATGGGACTGGCCTATCTGACCGCCTACATCGCGCTGACGCGGCGCGGGCAGATGAAGCCGGGCGAGGTGGTGCTGGTGAACGGGGCGTCCGGCGGCGTCGGGCTCGCCTCCGTCAGTCTCGCGAAGGCCCTGGGCGCGAAAGTCGTGCTCGCCGGGCTGACCACGCCGTCCAAGGGCGATGCGGTTCTGGCGGCGGGCGCGGACGCGATCGTCGACCTCACCGTCGACGACCTGAAAGACAATCTCCGCGCCCAGGTTCTCGCCGCGACCGGCGGGCAGGGGGTCGATCTCGCTTTCGACCTGGTCGGCGGCGACGTGTTCGACGCAACGCTGCGCGCGATCGCGAACGAGGGCCGTGTCGTGGTTTCCGGCTTTACGTCCGGCACGATACCGGCGGTGCGCACCAATTACCTGCTGCTGAAGAACATCTCGGTCGTGGGATCGACCATCAACTATTACATCAAGGACGCCTCGCCGCTGATCGGCGAGGCGCAGGCGGCGCTTTACGAATTGCTGCTGGCCGGCCAGATCGATCCCAATATCATGAACCGCCTGCCGTTCGACCGCTACATGGACGGGATAAAGATGCTGGAGGAGCGCAAGATCGTCGGGAAGTCCGTCCTGGTGATGTAGGGCGGCTGTTCGCTACGGTCGGCCGCCGCCGTATAGGGGCGGCTGTCCGCCGGTATTTTTCCGTGGCGTCTTTGCCGTTAAACTGCACAGTGCCGACAAGCTGACGAAAGAAAACGAAAATGAATAACGGACGACCCAGTATCGCCATTATCGGCGCCGGTATCGGCGGGCTTGCCGTGTCGGCCTGCCTCCGCAAGATCGGGATCGAAACCACGATTTACGAACAGGCGCCGGCCTTCGCGCGTATCGGCGCCGGCATCCAGATGAGCCCGAACGCCATGCGCGTTCTCAACGGCATCGGCATCGGCGAGCGCATCCGCGAGATGGCGTTCGAGCCGCCCCACTGGCGCAACCGGGATTTCGACACCGGCAACCTGACCAACGACCATCCGCTGGGCCCCGACGCGTTCGAGCGCTATGGCGTGCCCTACCTGCTGATGCATCGCGGCGACCTGCATGCGGCGCTTCACGGGGCGGTGCCGGACGACACGATCCGCTACGGACACACGCTGTCCGGCATCGACGAGGGCGGTAGCGGCGTAACCCTGACCTTCGAGAACGGCGAGGTTGAGACGGCGGACGCGGTGATCGCCTCCGACGGCGTTCATTCCCTGGTGCGGGATTCGATGCTCGGCGTCGAGGATGCGCATTTCTCGGGGCGGCTTGCCTACCGCACCGCTTTCCCCGCCGCCCTGATGGACGGCTACGAACTGCTGGACGAAAGCGCCAAGTGGTGGGGGCCGGACCGCCATATCGTGATCTACTACGTCACCCGCTCGCGGGACGAGATTTACTTCACGACCAGCCAGCCGGAGCCCGATTTCCAGGTGGAATCGTGGTCGGCGACCGGCGACGTGAACGAACTGCGCGCGGCGTTCGCGGATTTCCACCCGGATGTGCGCGCGGTGCTCGATGCCTGCCCGTCGGTCCATAAATGGGCGATTTTCGAACGCGACCCGCTGGCGAAATGGACCGAGGGCAATATCACCCTGATGGGCGATGCCTGCCACCCGATGACGCCCTATATGGCGCAGGGGGCGGCGAACGCGCTGGAAGATTCGGTGGTGCTGTCGCGCTGCCTGGCGGATGGCGGGACGGACGATTTCCCGGCCGCGTTCCGGCGTTTCGAAGCGGCGCGCAAGCCGCGCACCACCAAGGTGCAGGCAACATCCCACCGCAACGAGTTCATGCGCGAAAAAACCGACCCCGACTGGGTATACGGCTACGACGCCTGGACCGTGGAACTGCCGTAAGACGGTTCGGAAGGACAACGCCGATGAGCAAGCCGCATGACGGTTACGCGCCGGACCCGAAATTCCTGGAGGCCTTTCCCGACATGTCGGGAAACGACCTGAACGGCCTAGGCGAAACCGAGCCGCGCGCACCGTCGCCGTTTTTCTGGCATCCGAAGGACAAACAGCCCTTCGGCGAGTTGCAGGATGCGGTGCTCGACCATCACCGCCAGTCGCCCCGTATCCGCGAGACCTATTCGCCGAAGGCGCATCGGGGCCCCCGGCCGGTCGACCTCGCGCCGGCGCGGATCGAAAAGGACGCCGCGACCTGGACGGCGGAGATCAAGAAATTCGCGCTCGACAACGAGGCCGATCTTGTCGGGATCGTGCCCATGGACCCGGCCTATGTGTATGAAGGCTACGAGATACACGAACCCTGGCTCGTCATGATCGGGGTGGCGATGGATCACGAACGGCTCAATACCGCGCCGGACACCATCGACGACGCGGTTTCCAGCGTCGAGGTCGGCGAACAGTACAACCGGGCCGCCCGGGTTAGCCGCAACCTGTCCAACTACATTCTCGACCAGGGGCATTTCGCGAAGGCCTATGCCGGCCCCTATGCATCGGCGCTGCTGATGATTCCCCCGGCGATCGCCGCCGGGTTCGGCGAACTGGGCAAGCACGGATCGATGATCAACCGGCATTACGGCTCGTCGTTTCGGCTGTCGGCGGTGACGACGGAGATGCCGCTGCTCGCGGATGCGCCGGACGAATTCGGCGCCGACGATTTCTGTTCGAGCTGTCAGGTGTGTACCAGGGCATGTCCCCCCGGCGCGATTTCCGAGACCAAGCAGACCGTGCGCGGCGTCGAGAAATGGTATGTCGATTTCGACAAGTGCATCCCCTATTTCGGCGAGGCGCTGGGCTGCGGCATCTGTATCGCGCGCTGTCCGTGGTCGAAACCCGGCACCGCCCCGCGGCTGGCGGAAAAGATGCTGGCGCGGCGCGCCCGTCTCAGCGAACCCGACGCCGGCTAGTCCGAAAGCGGGTCCACCGCGTTTCTTTCCGCATTCGCCGCCTGCCGTCCGGCGATGCGGCCCGAGGTGAATCCCCAGCCCAGGTGATGGCCGTGGCCTTCGAGCAGCAGCCCGCCCTGGCCGGTCGATCCGGCGGCGTACAGGCCCGCGATGGGAATATCGTTTTCGCCGAGCACCTGGAGTTTCTCGTTCACGGCCAGACCGCCATCGGTGGTCATGATGTAGGACTGCACCGGCCCGAGGGCGACGAAGGGCGGCGTTTCCAGCCGGCGGCGGTCGCCGCCCGCCGCGGTGGCATTGTAATCGGCCACCGATTTTTCGAGCGCTGCCGGGTTCATGCCCTTCTTTGCCGCCAGCTCGGCCAGGGTCTTCGCCTGGAAATAGATGTCGGGCCGGTTGCGCCGGTAATCGTCGAGATAGGCATAGGCGATGCCGGGCGCGGTCGAGATGAAGTTCGGCCATCCCCGGAACGCATTGGCGAGGTCGCCGTCCATCACCACGAATGCCTCGCCGCCGGGCTGGGCGGGCATGTCGTCCGACGGGGTTGCGGTTTCGTCGGTAAAGCGCTCGCCCTTTCGGTTTATCAGCAGCGCCCCCTGGCGGTAGAGATCGAGCGACGGCATCAGCGCCGTCGTCAGGAACCCCAGGATGAAGGGCCGCAGCAGCCGCGCCGGCATATGATCGATCGACCAGCGCACGATGCGCGCCAGCCACAGCCACGGCGGCAGCCTGCGCACCAGGGTCGTCTTTTCCGGCGGCCGGAAGCGGATTTCGGGGCCGAGGGCGACATCGCCGTTCAGGATACGCCCGCCGAGCGCGGTGACGGGATCGTGCCAGTCGCCGGTGCTGGTATCATTGAACGGCCCGATCCGGGCGACTTCCGGCGGCATGTAGCGCTGCTTCAGCTCCGGGCTGGCCGAAAAATCGCCGGCGGCGAGAATGACGGCGTTGTCCGCGTGTATCCTTTCTCCGGCGACGACCACGCCGGTCACCCGGCGTTCCTCGACGATCAGTTCTTCCATCGGCGCGGACGTGCGGATATCGACCCCCAGTTTGCGCGCGCGTTTCGACAGGTGATGGATCAGCATGCGCGAATTCGGCAGGATATTGTGCATCCGCGGCTGGGTGTGCGGCGGTTCGGGCATCGGGCCGTAGAATACGAGGCCGAGACCGAGCAGCCAGTCGAAGGTCGGCGGCGTGTTGTCGACCAGCAGCCGGCGCAGTTTCAGGTTGTCGCGGCCCTTCAGCCGTTCGCCGTGGAACAGTTCCATATCGGCGAAATGATCGTCGGGGGTGTCGTAGATGTCCCTGGCGCGCTGATGCGGCGAGCGGCTGGTGGTGATCGATCCGACCGACCAGCCGGTGGTGCCGCCGAGGACCGGGTTTTTTTCGATCATCAGGGTGCGCGCGCCGTTTTCGGCGGCCGAGATCGCGGCCGCCAGCCCGGCGCTGCCGCTGCCGACAACAATGACGTCGTAGTTCATCGTCTCTCCGTTCACATCAGCCGGGGCGGAAGTTTCACCCGGTCGGGCACCTTGTGTCCGATATTCTGCGCCTGCGCGCGTTTGAGAATCTCGATGGCCAGCGCGAGATCCGACAGCCCCATACCCATCGCCTTGAACAGGGTGACGTCGGCGCCGTCGGGGCGGGTTTCGTCCGCCGCGATGACCGATGCGATGGTGCGGACCTCGGCCCAGGCGGCATCGTCGTCGCCGTAATGGTTGCGGAATTCGGTCGACAGGTCGCGCACGCTGCGCAGGCTGTCGACGGCGATGACGTCGGCGCGGGCGAAGACGTCGTCGGTGAATTCGACGCGGGACGGCACGATGGCGCCCATGGCGTTCAGATGGCTGCCCTTTGCCAGCATGTCGGCGGTCAGGAAGGCTTCCGTAGAATTGGTGATCAGCGTGACCAGCGGCGTGTCGGTCACGGCGTCTTCCAGGGTATCGACCGGGCGGGCCGGGATGCCGAGCACGGCGGTGACGTTTTCCGCGAAGGCTTTGCGGGTATCGGGATTGCGGCTGGAAACGCGGACCTCCTTCAGGGGGCGGACCGCATGCACCGCCGCGATCTGGGGCAGGGACTGCTTGCCGGTGCCGACGATTCCCATCTCGTCTGCGCCCGCGGGGGCGAGACGTTTGGTTCCGACCCCGGTGACGGATGCGGTGCGCATCTGGCCGAGCGCGGTGGCTTCGATTACCGCCAGACAGGCGCCGTCCTCCATGGAGAACAGCGTCATCGTCGTTTCGGATTTCCCCTGCACGTTGACCCAGGTCTTGAAGCCGCAGATGCCTTCGCCCGCCACCGAAGCGCCGAGGGCATGCATGGCGTCGTTGGCGGCGACCATCAGGTGGGTCTTCGGCATGCTGGCCGCCTGGTCCGCCGCTTCGAGGGCGAGGGTCCGTTCCAGTGCGTCGATCGCCTCGGGCAGGCTGATCAGGCCGACGACATCGGCTTCGGTAATCCAGATGGGTTTTTCGGTCATTGTCCTGCTTGTCTGTTTCGAAGTTGCGGCGATACTAGCGCACAGGGGAAGGTTGCGAAATCCACCCGGTGCCGTGCTACGCTCGACGTCTGCGCGACACTGGCCGGACAGGAGAAGCCGCAATGACCGCACAGTCCGCACTCGATCCGCAGACCGCGATTGTCCTGAACGACCTGGCCGGCCCCGGCGCCGTCCGGGTTTCCGATCTGGGCCCGGTCGATGCCCGCGCCGCGATCGATCGTTTCGTGGCGAAATGGGACCTCGATCCGCGTCCCGATATCGGCGCGACGGAGGATTTCACCATTCCCGGCGGCGCGCTCGGTGTCGATCTGCCGGCGCGGTTGTACCGCCCCGCCGGGGCAGTCGGCGCCCTGCCGATCCTGGTTTTCATTCATGCGGGCGGCTATGTCTTCGGGAGCATCGGAACCCATGACAGTTTCTGCCGCCTGATGTCCGAGGGAGCGCACTGCCTGGTACTGTCCTTCGAATACCGCCTGGCGCCGGAGCACAGATTTCCGGCCGCCCATGAAGATTGTTATGCGGCGCTGTGCTGGGCCGCGGAAAACGCGGACCGGATCGGCGGCGATGCGGCGCGGATCGCAATCGGCGGCGATTCCTCCGGTGGGACGATGGCGATTGCGACGTGTGCGGCGGCGGTCGAGCGCGGCGGACCCCGCCCGGTGCAGTTGATGCTGTGGTATCCGGGGACGGCGGGCGGCCCGCCCACCGGGTCCATGAAGCGCCTTTCGGAAGGGTATTTCCTCGACAGCGGGATGATGAAATGGTCGATGGGACATTATCTGAACGGGCCCGACGATATGGCGGATTCGCGTATTGCGCCTCTGAAAATAGCGGATTTCGGCGTTTTACCGCCGACCTACCTGATGACCGCGGGTTTCGACCCCCGCCACGACGATAACGCGCTGTTTGTCGAAGCGCTGAAACAAGCCGGTGTCGAGGCCGTCTTCCGGTCGATCCCCGATACGATCCACGGGTTCCTGTTCATGCTGGGTGGGATAGATATTGCCGTCGCGGCCACGCGCGACGGCGCGGGTTACCTGAGTGGGAAATTTAAAGGTAACTTATAAAGGCGGCGAATAAAGTGCGCCCTTTGTTTGTGAATGTGCGTTCTTTGTTTGTGTATGATGCCGCAGGTCGATAGAGTTGTTGCCAGAATACCGGCACGTGATCGGTACTGTCTTTAATAGATGAAATCGGGAGAAACAAAATGACGGCAAGACTTACCTCTACAATTCTGGCGGCGGCTGCCGTGGCGGCTACGGCGGCGATTGCCGTTCCGGCACAATCGCAGACCGTTACCCTGCGGATGCACACGTTTATCCCCCCGGTTGCAAACCCGGCGAAGACGTTCATGATTCCGTGGGCGAACAAGATTGCCAAGGATTCCGGTGGAAAACTTAAAATTCAGCCGTTCTGGGCGATGCAGCTCGGCGGCAAGGCGCCGCAGCTTCTCGATCAGGTCCGCGACGGCGTCGCCGACGTGGTCTGGACCCTGCCGGGCTTCACACCGGGCCGCATGCCGCGGGTCGAGCCGTTCGAACTTCCGTTCGTTCACCGCAATGCCCTGTCGACGACGCTGGCGCTGCAGGACTTCCAGAAGAAGCATCTCGGACCCGATCTCGAAGGCTACAAGCCGCTCCTCGTGCACGCCCATGCCGGCTTCCTGCTGCAGACCAAGAAGCCGATCACCAAAATGTCCGACCTGAAGGGGATGAAGCTCCGCGCCGCGTCCCGTGCCGGCGTGTGGCTTCTGAACGCCCTCGGCGCAACGGGCATCGGCATGCCGCTGCCGCAGATTCCCGGCGCCCTGTCGAAAGGCGTTATCGACGGCGTAACCCTGCCGTATGAAATCGCGCCGGCGGTGAAAACCCCGGACCTCGTCAGCCACTTCACCACCCTGGCGGGCGAGCAGCCGCGGCTGGGCACGAACGTCTTCACGTTCCTGATGAACAAGAACAGCTACAACAAGCTGTCGAAGGACATGCAGGCGGTGATCGACAAGAATTCGGGCGATAACATCGCGGAAATGGCCGGCAAGAACTGGGAGGCCATCGAAGCACCCGGTCTCAAGGTCGTGACGTCCAAGAAAAAGAACAAGTTCCACACGATTCCCGACAGCGAAGTGGCCAAGATGAAAGCGGCGGCGCAGCCGGTTTTCGATCGCTGGTTCGCGGAAATGAAAAAGATCAATGTCGACGGCCCGGCCCTTCTGGCCGATGCCCGCGAAATGATCGGCAAGCACTCCAAGTAGGGAACACCCGGACCGGCCGACAGGCCGGTCCGGACCCAATTAAATGGCTGAGGGTCTAAACGATAACGCGCGGCCCACCGACCCGGTGGGCCGCGTCCTTTACAGTATCTCCCGGGTGCTCGCGATCGCGGGCGGGGTCCTGCTGTGCATCATGGCGCTGCTGACCACACTGAGCGTCACGGGCCGTTCGGTCCTGAATCTGCCGGTGCCCGGCGACTTCGAACTGGTCGCGATCGGCACCGGGCTTGCCGTGTTTTCGTTCCTGCCCTGGTGCCAGATGAACCGCGGCAACGTCATCGTCGATTTCTTCATGATTGCCGCGCCTGTCCGTGCAAAAACCGTGTGCGATATCGTCGGCGGCGTGTTTTACCTGCTGATCGCGTTGCTGCTGACCTGGCGGATGATTTTCGGCGCCCTCGACATGTACAATTACGCCGAAAAATCGATGACCATCAATTTCCCCCGCTGGACGACCTTTCCGCCCTCGATCCTGATGCTCGCTTTCCTGGTGGTGGTTATCGCCTACACGGTCGGGCGCAGCATCGCGGAAACACGGGCGGGGCGGTTCTTCAGCGACACCGACGAACCGGGAGCCTGAGCGGATGGACGGTCTTACAATCGGGCTGATCGGTTTCGGCGTCATGCTGGTACTGCTGGTGGTCCGGGTGCCGATCGGCGTTGCGATGCTTGCCGTCGGAGTCGTCGGATACGTGTCGATCGCCGGCGAAGTCGCCCTGTTCAGCTATCTCAAAACCGAGACCTATTGGCGGTTCACGGCGGAAACGCTTTCGGTGGTGCCGCTGTTTATCCTGATGGGACAGTTCGCGGCAAAGGCGGGGCTGAGTTCGGCGCTGTTTGCCGCGGCCAATGCATGGCTCGGCCAGTTCCGGGGCGGTATCGCCATGGCTGCGGTCGGCGGCTGCGCCGGCTTCGGCGCGATTACGGGGTCGTCTCTGGCGACGGCGGCGACGATGGGACAGGTCGCCCTGCCCGAACTGAAGCGTTACAATTATTCCGGCGCGCTGGCGACCGGCGCGCTCGCCGCGGGCGGCACGCTTGGGATCCTGATCCCGCCGTCTGTGGTGCTGATTATCTATGCCGTGATGGTCGAGGCCAACGTGGCGACGCTGTTCCAGGCGGCGTTCATTCCGGGCGTTCTCGCCGCGCTCGGCTATATCCTCGCGATCGCCATCGTCGTCCGGATTTTCCCCGAAGCCGGCCCCGCCGGGCCGCGGACCACCTTCGCGCGCAAGTGGCAGGCGATCCTGGATATCTGGCCGGTCCTGGTCATCTTCCTGCTGGTCATGGGCGGCATCTATATCGGTATTTTCACGCCGACCGAGGGCGCCGGCGTGGGCGCGACGGGAACGTTCCTGATCGCCGTCATGCGGGGCGGCATGAAATGGAAGGATTTCGTCGACGCCATTCTGGGCACGGCATCGACGACGGCGATGATCTTCCTGATCCTTCTCGGCGCGTCGATTTTCAATGCGTTTCTCGGGTTTTCGCAGCTTCCCATATTCGCCGCAGACTTTTTCGCGAATTCCGGTCTCAGCCCGATGGTCATCCTGATCGGGATGATCGTGCTCTATATCCTGCTCGGCCTGGTAATGGATTCGCTGTCGATGATCCTGCTGACGGTGCCGATTTTCTGGCCGATTGTCGCGGGGCTCGATTTCCCGGTGCAGGGCGAGGATCTGAAGCTCTGGTTCGGTATCATCACCCTTATCGTCGTCGAGGTCGGCCTGATAACCCCGCCGGTCGGGCTGAACGTGTTCGTCATCAATTCGATGGCCAAGGACGTGCCCATGATCGAGACGTTCAAGGGGGTTCTGCCGTTCTTCCTGTCCGATGCTGTCCGGGTCGTTTTCATTATTCTGTTCCCGACAATCACCCTGATCCTGCCGCGATTGCTGGAAACCCAATGAGCGGGAGCGATATCCATCCGGAACGGGCGTATCGCGATCCGGAGTTTATGAATTCCCCGGAAGCCCGGTCGTTACGCATACTCGCCGAGTATCTCGAACCGCAGGAGCGGTTCGAGGATTTCAACATCAAGGACACGATCCTGTTTTTCGGCTCGGCCCGGCTGCTGCCGCGCGACGAGGCGGCGCGCAGGCTGGAGGCGGCAGAGGCAGGCGGCGGCGACCTGATCCGGGCGAAGGCCGATCTCCGGATGTCGCGCTATTACGAAGATACGCGCGAACTGGCGCATCGCCTGACGGACTGGTCGAAAAGCCTGAAGGACCCGGGGCGGCGCTTTGTGATTTGCTCTGGCGGCGGGCCGGGAATCATGGAGGCCGCAAACCGCGGCGCGTCCGAGGCCAAGGGCGACAATATCGGTCTCGGAATATCGCTGCCGATGGAACAGGGCGTCAATCCGTACGTTACCCGCAAGCTCGCCTTCGAATTTCACTATTTTTTCACCCGGAAATTCTGGTTTCTCTACCTCGCCAAGGCGATGGTCATCATGCCGGGCGGTTTCGGCACCCTGGACGAGCTGTTCGAGGGACTGACGCTGATCCAGACCGGCAAGATGAAAAAGAAAATGCCGATTATCCTGTATGGCAGCGAATTCTGGGACAAGGTCCTGAACCTGGAAGCGCTGGTGGAATTCGGCACCATCAGCCGCAAGGATCTCGATCTGTTCCAGGTCATCGATACGGTCGATGAAGCGTTCGATATCATTACCCGCCAGCTCGGGGAATTCGCCATCGACAATCCCGGCCCTGGACTCTGAGGGGGACTCTGAGGGGGACTCTGAGGCGGGACTCTGCGGGGGCTTCTGGCGACCGTCGGCTGAACAAGCGCGTCCGCTATGACGCTGTAAAGACGCGGAGACCGGCGCTTTACGATATGAAGGGAGAGGAAAATGACAAATATCGACAATATCGGGGACCGCGTTATCGCCGTGCGCGACAAATGGCATACCAAAAACCATCCGTTTTTCCAGAAAATGCTCGACGGGTCGCTCGACCTTTACGCGCTCGGTATCCTTATGGCGGCGCATTACAAGTTCGTGGAACTCGCCCTGCCGTCATTCGGGTTCCTGTTGTGGAAAGGCCCGCAGGACGTCAAGCACGCTGTGATCGAGAACCTGGCGGAGGAAGAAGGCCTGATGGCGATTCCGCGCCCCGGGCATGAGCCGCACGATCACACGCGGATGATACTCGATTTCTGCAATGTCGCCGGCCTGTCCGACGACGAGGTGCTGAATTTCGAGATCGGCGCGGCGTCTCACGGCCGCCGGCTGCACTACGTCCAGACGATGCGCGACGAGCCGCTCGGCGTGATTCTCGCGATGCAGGCGACGCTGGAAGGCCAGCAACCGGCGCTGAACAAGGAAATAACCATTCCCTCGTTCACGACGCATTACGGTTTCGCCAAAGAGTCGAAGGAGATCGCGTTCTTCGTGGAACATGCCGAAGCGGACGAGGAACACAGCGCACGCCAGATCGCGCTGTGCGAAAAATACATAGATTCACCGGCGGTCGCGGCCCGCGCGCTCGAGGTTTGCGAGGAAGCCTGCATGCTGCGGTGGGAATCGGTCACGGAAATCTACCGGGCGCATGTTCTGAACGAAACGCGTCTTTTGCCGCCCGGACTAGCCGCCTGACGGCGGAAATAAATTCCTAGGGCAGGAATTCTTCCAGGTCGACATTGTCGTAGTTGCGCGGCATGGCAGGCTCGAACCGCGCCCGCGCTTCGGTTTCGGTCACCGACGGCTTGGTGGCGTCGATCATCCACTTGGTGCCGACCCGGTGGAAACTGTTCTGGCCCGGCACGACGGGGGAGATATTGTCGAGCGCGAAGACCCGCGTATTGGGAATCATGATGACGTCGCGTTCGGCGTGAACGCGGGTGGTCAGCGACCACATGATCTGGCGGAGGTCGTTGGCATCGATGTCGTCATCGACCGCGATGGCGAGCTTGGGATGCAGATAGGCGCCGGACAGGGCGGCCATCAGCGCCGTTTTCGCCTGGCCTTCGACCCGCGGGCGCATTTTCAGGACAACCATCATCATGCCGCCGGACGGGTGGCACCGGACGTCGAGCAGGTCGAGCCCGCCTTCGACGTTTTTCAGATGTTCCTTGGTCGCGATCTCGATCCCCAGCGCCATGGTGCCCTGGGTGTCCGTGGTCGGATAGCCGCAATGGACGGCATAGAAAATCGGATCCTTGCGGCGTGTCATGCAGTTGATGCGGAACACGTTGGCGTGGGTTGCCTCGGCATAGGTGCCGGGGATCTCGCCGAACGGGCCTTCGGGAACCAGCTGGTCGAACAGGACTTCGCCTTCGAGCACCATTTCGGCCTCGGCGGGGACTTCCAGGTCGACCGTCTTGCACTTGACCATGCGCACGCCTTCGCCCAGCAGCGAGCCGGCGACTTCGAGTTCGTCCTTGCCGTAGGTCGTGGTAAAGCCCGAACCGTAAAAGATCGCCGGGTGGGCGCCGTAGACCATCGCGACCGGCATGCCTTTGCCCTGGGCGGCATACATGTCGTAAATGCGCTTGGCCTGGCGGGGGACCATGATAAACCCGGTTTCCCGTTCGTTCAGGATCATCTGGCGGTGAACGGACATGTTGCGGATGCCGGTTTCCGGGTCCTTCACAATCGCCATGCCGGATGCGAAATAGCGGCCGCCGTCCTTTTCCGAGGTCATCATCGACGGCACGTCGAGAATGTTGACGTCATCGCCCTCGAGCACGACTTCCTGGACCGGCGCCGCGTCGGAATCGACATCCACCGTCTTGATTGTCTGTTTCAGGCGCTCGCTGATCTCGTCGAGAATGCTGTCTTCGCTGACGCCGAGCCCGATCGCCCATTTCTTCCGGTCGGCGAGAATCTGGCTCGTCGCCTGCCAGCCATCATGCCCCTTCAGGTTGCTGAACAGGCTCGCCTTGCCCAGTTCGTTGTAGGCTTTCCACTCGATCGCGGCCATGTTTTCCGCCGGATCGACTTCCTTGGTGAAGTGGATCAGCTCACCCTGTTGCTCAAGGTTCTTCAGAAACGTGCGGTAGGACTGGTCGGGCATGGTCGGGTTTCCTCTGATGTTCCGCTATTGTTACGGCGCGCGAAGCATCGGCGCAACGGCCGCTCAGTCATGTGTCTCTGCACATTCCGCATAGCGCCTGCGGTGGAGCCCGGCATTCCCGTACCGGGCAGACAGGGTCATGGCGCGCTTCAGGTAGAGGCCGATATCGTGTTCGTCGGTGAAACCGATCCCGCCATGCATCTGGATGGCGGATTTGCAGACCTCCAGCGCGCTTCTGGCTGCACGGGAAAGGGCCGCCGAGGCCAGGCCGGGCGCGCCGCCGCTGCCGTCGAGCGCCCGCGCCGCCTGGAAAATAAGAGACCGGCACATCTCTATTGCCGCCAGGTTGTCCACGGCCCGGTGTTGCAGCGCTTGGAAGGCGCCGATGGGTTTGTCGAACTGCTCCCGGGTTTTGAGATATTCGACGGTCATGTCCTGCGCGGTTTCCATGATGCCCAGCAATTCGGCAGCGTTCGTCAGGTGCACGGCGTCGAGCAGCGCGGAGATCGCCGCCGGGGCTTCGTTCGGCCCCGCGACCACGTGACCGGGCGCGTCGTTGAAGGTAAGCGTGCCGACCGTCGTGCCGTCCATCGTGTCGTTTGCGGCGATGTCGGCATCGGCGCGGGCGACGTAGACGAGCACGATACCGTCGGCGCCCGCCGCCGAGACGAGGAAACCGTCGGCATCCGCGGGGCAGGGGACGCCGGTTTTTACGCCGTCCAGCGTCGTGGCTCCGGTATCGGCGCTGCTGGTGAGCGCCGGCGGTTCGTCGCCGATGGCCCGAACGCCTTCCATCAGGGCGGCAAGGACAACGGCCTCGCCGCCGATGACCGCGGCGGTGCGGTCGTCGTCGCCGAGTGCGCGCGCGATCGCGGCGACCGCGGCGACGGGTTCCGGGACGAGGCCTTTGCCGAGTTCTTCCGCGACCAGGCAGAGATCGGTCAGGCCGAGCCCCAGCCCTCCGGCGCTTTCGGGTGCGAGAACGGCCAGCCAGCCGGCCTCCGCGGCACGGGTCCAGAGGGTGCGGTCTATCTTCGCGTCGGATCCGCGCAGCTGGCGCAACCGGTCGGCGCCGCTTTGGCGGGCGGTGAAGGTCGCCGCGCTGTCGCGCAGCATCGACTGTTCGTCGGTCAGAAGCAGTTCCATCAGCCCGCGGCCAGTTCCGTCGCCGCCCGGTCGCGCAGGGCGACCTTGACCACCTTGCCGGTGCTGTTGCGCGGCAGGATGTCTATTTCCCGGACGTATCTGGGTTTCTTGTAGCTTGCGATCATCGTCCGGCAATGTTCGATCAGTTCGTCTTCCGACGCGGATGCGCCCGGCTGGAACGTCACATAGGCGAATACGGATTCGCCGAATTCCGCATCGGGCACCGGCAGCACCGCCGCTTCGTTGACCGCGGGATGGGCTTCGAGCGCGTCTTCGACCTCGCGCGAATAGATGTTCAGCCCGCCGGAAACGATCATGTCCTTCGCCCGGTCGACAAAATAGACGTAGCCGTCTTCTTCCATGCGCGCGAGATCGCCGGTGCGCAGCCAGCCCTCGTGAAAGGCGGCTTCGGTTGCTTCCGGGTTGCGCCAGTATCCCGGCATCGACAGAACGCCGGGCGCGCCGCAACGGCATATGATCTCGCCGACCTCGCCGCGCGGCACGTCGTTCATGTCCTGGTCGACGATGCGCACGTCCACCGACGGCACCGGCCGGCCGCAGGAATCGGGATGGCTCGCCTGTTCTTCCGGCCGCAGTCCGGTGATGAACCCGGCTTCGGTCTGGGCATAGAATGTGTAGATTCCGATGTTCGGGGCGGCGGCGGCCAGCCGTTTCTTGATATCGACCGGGAACGCTTCGCCGGTGGCGACCATCAGGCGGGCGGATTTTACGGCATCCGGGCGTTTCTCGATTTCGGGGGTCAGCATGCGGGCGATGGTCGGGACGAGCCCGATGATGGTGATTTTTTCCTTTTCGATCAGGTCCACGGCGGCGGCCGGGTCGAATTTGTCCATGATCACGACCGTACAGCCGCAACAGACCGCGTTCGCGACCCGCCCGAGCCCGGTGCGGTGCGCCATCGGCGTGGTCGCAAGGATCCGGTCCTCGGGCGTCAGGTGCCATTCGGCCAGGTTCATGTAGCCGCCGGTGAGGACCAGCGCCGCATTGGTCGCGAGCGCGCCTTTCGGCCGGCCGGTCGTGCCCGACGTATAGCCGATCATAAGGGTGTCGAAATCGGTCGGCAGGTGGGGCGGCGGGGTATCGCTGCCGCCGGCCATCAGCGCGTCGAACGTAATCTCCCCGTCCTCGGCCTGCCCGGCAAAGACGATCAGGAGCGGATCGTCGAGGTCTTTGACCGCATCGCGGACGACGTCGCGCTGGGCCGGCGTGTAGCACACCGCCCAGGGATCGCAGTCGCTGAGAATATAGGCGACTTCCCGCGGGGCCAGCCGCGTGGCGATCGGCACGATGATCCCGCCCGCCTTGGCGGCCCCGCACATGGCCTCGATCAGTTCGGCGCTGTTGGGCAGGAACATCGCGATACGTTCGCCGATCTGCATGCCGTGCGCCGTGTAGGCATTCGCCAGCCGGTTCGCATTGGCATTGAGTTCGCCAAACGTAATCCGCCGGTCGTTGCATACCATCACCTCGCGCTCCGGGTGGCGAAGGGCGCAATCGGCGATGAGCGAGCCGAGCCTCATCCGGGGCTACTTCGCGGCTTTGGGTTTGGCCTTTGCCCTTGGCCTGGCCTTTGCTTTTGGCCCGGCTTTTGCCTTGGCCGGGCCGCTCTTGTCGGGTTCGAACGCGAAATAGGTGATGTCGTCGTTGATCTTTTCCCACGCGACCTTGACCCGCATGCCGATCTCGACGTCTTCCGGCTTCAGGTTGATCATGTTGGCGATGATCCGTACGCCTTCGTCGAGTTCGACCATGCCGACCACATAGGGCGCCTTGTCCTCGAAGCCCGGCGTCGGGACATGGGTGATGGTGAAGGAATAGAGCTCTCCCTTGCCCGATGTCGGTTTCCATTGCAGGTTCCGGCGGCCGGTCCGCACGCTGTTGGCGCGCGGCCAGAACTGATACTTGCGGGCAACGGGATCCCATTGCAGCATCAGCTTGCCCTTCTTCGCGCCGTCCCAGAACGCCTGGGTTGTCGGCGTCGGTTTGGGGACCGGGCGCGGTTTTACATCTGTATTGGCCATTTTCTGTCTCCCCTTCCTAGTTTACCAGGACCATGGCATTCGCCGAGCCCCAGTTCCGTCCGTACGGGATAACGCCGATCCCGGTGACTAGTGCGTTGCGCGCATTCGGCACCTGCCGGCCCTTGCCTTCGCCCATCAGCTGGCGGACGGCCTCGACAAGGTTGATACCGCCGCCGGCAAGGCCCGGCTGGCCGCAGCTGATCTGGCCGCCGCCGGTATTGATCGGCAGGTCGCCTTTCGGGCCGAGATCGGTATCGCGCAGGAACTGCGACCCCTGGCCCTTTCTCGCGAACCCGCATTGTTCCGCCTTGAGCATGACCGCAAACAGGAAATCGTCATAGGGGTGGAACATGTCCACGTCCTTCGGCTTCAGTTTGGCATCCCGGAGCACCTTGGGGCCGACCACGGAATGGCCGGTGGCGGTCATGTCGGGGGTCTGGTTGCTGCAGTCGAAATTCGAGATTTCGGCGTAGGACAGCGGGTAGATGCGGTTCTTCAGGCCGAGCTTCCTGGCGCGGCTTGTTTTCATCATGACCAGACCGTTGCCGCCATCCGCCCACATCACGGAATCGAGCAGCCGCAGCGGCGACGAGACCTGGCGCGAATTGATGTAGTCGTCGACGGTGATCTTGTGGCGCAGTTTCTCATAGGCGTTGGGGTTCTTGATCGCGCCGTTGCGCTGGGCGACGGCGAGCGCGCCGAGACCCCGGAAATCGATGCCGTACTGGTGCTCGTAGCGGTTCATCAGCAGGCCGAACGCACCGGGCGGCCCCTGGATTCCGACCGGGTCCCAGAATTCGTTGCGATAGCTGCCGTAATAGGCGCGCCACTGCGTCGACGGCGCGTCGACGCCGAGGATCATGGCGGTTTCGCACAGACCGGATTTGATCGCCATGGCCGCGCGGGCGACATTGCCGATCGCCGATGCGCCGCCGATATCGCTGGTCTGCAGCCACTTTGCCGATATGCCGAGATATTCGGTCGCATAGCCCGACCAGAAGGGGTTCGAACATTCGCTGAGCGGCACCGTGAAGGTAACGCCGTCGATGTCGGACGGCCCGAGCTTTGTTTTCTTGTAAAGCTGCTCCGCGACCTCCGCTGCTATTTCATAGGCGGAGCGTCCGCCGCGCCGTTCGATCTTGGTTTCGCCGTAAGCGACGATGCAGACATCCTTGTCCGCCAGAAAATTTCCGGCCATGTCGGGCCTCCCTGAGTTCTGTGAATCCTGTCGGGTTTCTTATTGTCCCTTGAAGTCGGGTTTGCGCCGTTCCGAAAACGCCTTCAGTCCTTCCGCACGGTCGTCCGACCAGGACAGCATGTAGGCGAGATCCGCCTCCTGCATGAATCCCTGCTGCAGTGACATGTCGACGCCCCGGTTGATGGACTGCTTGGTCATCAGCTGAGACAGCGGGCCGACGGCCTTCATTTCCTCGACGATCGACCGGACCTTGGCCAGCGCCTTGCCGGTTTCCACGACGTGATTGACGATGCGGTATTCCTTGGCTTCCGCGCCGGAAATCCGCCGTCCGGTCCACATCAGTTCCTTGGCGAGCGGCGCACCGATCAGCCGCGGCAGGTTCTGCGTGCCGCCGGCGCCGGGGATCAGGCTGTGCCGCCCCTCGGGCAGGCCGAAGCTGGCGCTTTCGCTGGCCACGATGAAATCTCCCATCATCGCCATCTCGAACCCGCCGCCGAGGCAATAGCCCTCCACCGCCGAGATGACGGGCTTGGTGTAATTCATCAGGAAACGGTAGAGCAGCCGGTTTTTGCGCTGGTTGTAGCGCGCCCGGTAATTGTCGTAGCGGTCTTCCGGCAGATCCTTGAAGCCGCCGAGATCGGCCCCGGCGCAGAATGCGCGGGCGTCGCCGGACAGCACGACTGCGATGATGTTGCGGTCCAGTTCGACCGCGTCCATCGCGTGCATGATGTCTTCGGCCATTTCCTCGTTGATCGTGTTCATCCGGTCGGGCCGGTTGAACTGGATTTCCAGCGCGCCCTTCCGCCGCTTGGCGATGATCATGTCGTATGATTTTTTGAGTGAGCCGCCCTTCGGACGGCTGAAAGATTTCAGCTTGCGCGCCATGGATGTCCCTTTTGACTATGCGGCCGGTTTCGCCGGCCGGTTTCTTCCCCGATGGCCGGTGATCCGACCGTTGCGACAAGTAAATTACGAACGCCGTTTCATGTCCATGCCTGAACTGCTCATTATGGGCGATTGTTGTCCAGCCCGCGCACGAATTCCACGGTCTCGGCAATCGCGTCATTGGCGAATTTGAGACTGCTGCGGCGGGCCTTGTCGGTGGTGTCGACGACGGTGCGGTTGCCCTCGCGCCGCGTTGCCAGCAGTCCGCGACTGGCAAGCCGCTGGATACGGCGGCTGACGGTCTGACGGGGCAGGTTTACGTAGGTGGCAAGCGACGACACGCTCATCGGGCGGTCTTCGAGCCGCCCGATTGCCGCGGCGCGCAGGATGATGGCGTCGATCGTATTGCCGCCCAGTTCGCGCTCCATCTGGAAGATGCGAGTCATGCAGCGATAGAACTGCCGGCGTTCGTCTTCGGAATAGCTGCGGTCGGGCATTCGGAATTCCGGTTCTGTCGAATTTCGGTCAGCCTAGCATGGCAGAACGGTCCCCGGGCAGGTTATGATGCAGAACAAGCCGCCTGCGCGGTCCATAACAGGGACACCGAAATGCCCGATTCCTCTTCCGTTCCGCCCGCCACAGATCGTCCCGTGACCGTGGCGCAACGTCCGAAACCGACCGCTGAACAGCTCGCCCTGAAGCGCCGCTTTCCGACGGCCTTCGACCTGCGCGCGCGGGCGCGCCGCCGGCTGCCGAATTTCTCGTTCGAATATGCCGATGGCGGGGCGGGGCAGGATACCGGCATCGCCCGCAACTGGGCGGCGCTGGACGCGGTCGAGATGGTGCCGCGCTATGGCAGGGTCATTGCGCCGCCGCCGGCCGACATCACCCTGTTCGGAAAATCCTACGCCGCGCCGATCGGGATCGCGCCCATCGGCGGTCCCGGCACGGCCTTTCCGGGGGCCGAGACCTATCTGGCGAAAGCCGCCCAGGCGGCGAACGTGCCCTATACGCTGGGGCTGCTGTCGGGCATCGACATCGAGCGCGCGGCGGAGATCGCGCCCGACGTGTTGTGGCTGCAGCTCTACCGGTTCTCGAAGAACGACCATAAAATCGGGCTCGATCTGGTGCGCCGCGCCGAGGCAGCGAACGTCAACGTCCTGGTCCTGACCATCGACACGCCGACGCGCACGACGCGCCCGCGCGAGGTCAAAAGCGGCATCATGAATCCGTTCAAGCTGACGACGCGGCTGAAACTGGACGCGATGCGCTCGCCGCACTGGATGCAGTCCCTGGTGCGCAACGGCATCCCGAAATTCACGTCGCTTGCGCCCTATATGGAACCGGGCGTCAGCATTGCCGAAGCGGCGGCGTTCATCCGGCGGGAAAGCGGCGGCGCCTTTACGTGGGACGAAATCGCGCGCTACCGCGACAAATGGAAAAAGCCGCTGATGCTGAAAGGCATCATGCATCCGGAAGATGCTCTGCGCGCGGTGGAGCTCGGGATCGACGGATTGTTCGTCACCAATCATGGCGGGCGCCAGATCGATGCTCTGCCGGCGCCGATCGACGTGTTGCCGGCGGTTGCCGACGCGGTCGGCGGCAAGGCCGAGCTGGTCTATGACAGCGGCGTCCGGTCCGGTGTCGATGCCGCCCGCGCGGTGGCGCTGGGCGCCGACGCGGCCTTTGCCGGCAAGGCGTTCCTGTGGAGCCTCGGCGCGCTGGGGGAAAAAGGCCCCGCCCACCTGATCGACGTGCTGATCGACGATGTCAGCGCGACGCTCGGGCAGCTCGGCTGCCGGAACGTGGACGAACTGCGCCAAATCGCGGTGCGTCATCCGCGGGCCTATGCGGCGGCGGATTTCGAAGGGCGATAAAAAAACCGGGCCGCTGTGAGGCGGCCCGGGGTGTTCGGATGCTTCCGTTTGTGACAGCTAGCCGGCGTCGCGGAACGACTGGTTCTTGACGTTCTTGCAGTCCCATTGCTGGAACGGCGTGCCGTTCGCCTTGTAGGGACCCTTCAGATCCAGGCACTTGCCGGAATGGCGTGCCCGCAGCTGGAACCAACCGTCCTTGACGCCCCGGATTTTCCACTGCTGGTGGGCCTTGCCGTTACACGGCCACTGAATGACCTTCGCGCCGTTACTTTTCTTGGCGGCGGCGACATCCAGGCACATGCCGGAACGCCGGCTTTTGATCTCAAGGTAATTGTCGGCGCGCACCTTGAATTCCCATTGCTGGTTGACGTTTTTCGGGTTGCAGTCCCAGGAATGAACCTTCCCGCCTTTTTTGCTGCCGCCCGTGTTGTCGAGGCATTTGCCGGGGTAGCGGACTTTCAGCACCCGCGGGTAGGTTGCGGTTTTGCCGACCGTCCAGCGCTGGTTGGCCTGCTTCTTGCCGCATTTCCAGACATGGACGTTGGCGCCGTTGTCTTTGTTCCATTTGGCGACATCGAGACAGATCGGGTTGCCGCCCGGCACGCGGTTGATCAACTTGTCGGAGCGTGTGAAATGCGTCCAGCGCTGATTGGGGCCGCCGTGGCAATCGTGGAGGACGACGTTCGAGCCGTTCTTGATGTTCCTGTAATTGCTGACGGCGATATCGAGGCATTTCCAGTTCATTTCGCTGCGGATCGTGCCGTTCCGGTAGACCACCCAGCGCTGGTTCTTGCCGCCGTGGCATTCCCACATATTGACGTTGGCGCCGTTGTTCTTTTTCCAGCCGCCGACTTCGAGGCACTTGTCGCCGTTCATCGATTTGATCAGCAGGCCGCGTCTGGTTTCCTGATTGGGCCGGGGCGGGGATTGGGGCCAGACATAGTTCCGGCAGACCGCGCCCCGGGGATTGTTTTTGTCGATGGTGCATTCCATGTGGTCCGTCGCACCGAGTTTCACGACCCGCGAAATGTTCGCGTATTTCATATTGAAATAGATCTTGCCGTCCTTCTTGCCGCTCGGGTTGCAGTCGCGGTTTTTCCAGCTGCAGCACTGGGTGCCGTCGGCATTTACGGTCTGGCGAAACCGCGTGGAAAGCGGCTTGAGGACGTCATCGAGAATTTTGCCTGCGTCGTCGACGACCTTTTTCTGCCACTTTCCGTATGCGAAGAATTTCTCCCTCGAATATTTAGCGGCCTTGTCGATCGGATCGCCGACCAGCGGCAAATCTGTCACGAATGCATAAAAGTCTTCCGCCGCCTGGTCCTCCCAGGCCTTGGCTTTCTTTTTGAGATCCAGGCACTTTTCCCTCTGTTTCTTCGGCAGGGCGTTGCATTTCGAAATTTCCGAGGTTTTTCGAACGGTCTTCTTGAACGCGTCTTCAGGCATCTGCCGCACCGTGAACGAGGTGTTCGACAATGAATCGTTCGAAAAACAGAACGCCATGGCGCCGCTTGAACTGCCGGCGATTAAAAAGGCGGCGGCACCTGCCGTCAGAAGCTTTTTGAGTTTCGATATCCTTATGGTCATTTTTATTCTCCAATCAAAGACGTTGTGTGTTGGGCGCCCGGTGCTCGCTCACGGGGCGTTGCTCGATGGGCAGTGAAGCGGAACTACTGAATACCTGACTCATCTCGGGTGGATCTCCGGGCCGATATGACGCGGCCCGGAGGTTTCGTTCGTTCCTTATTTCTTTACGATCCACCAGACCTGATTGGCCTGGGCGTTGCCGCATTTCCAGATATTGACGTTGGCGCCGTCTTTCTGGTCCCAGCCGCCGACTTCCATACACCAGTTGTACCTGCCGGTGGTGCGGCTGATGATCTGATTGTCCCGTCCAGACGTCCACCGCTGGTTGTTCGCGCCATGGCAGTCATACATCGTGACGTTTGCGCCGTTCCTGCCCGGTTTGTTTGTGCCAACGGCAACGTCCAGGCATTTCCAGTTCATCTCGCTGCGGATGGTGCCGTTCTTGTAAACGCTCCAGCGCTGGTTTTTGCCGCCATGGCACTTCCACATATTGACGTTGGCGCCATTTTTTTTGTCTCCGCCGCCGACTTCGAGGCATTTCTTGGTGTGCTTCGATTTGATAAGCATTCCCCGTCTTGTGTTTTCATGTGCGCGGAAGGGCGATACCGGCCAGACGTGGTTCTTGCAGACCGTCCGTTTCGGGTGCTTGTCGTTGACCCGGCACTCCATGTGATCGGTGGCGCCGAGTTTTACGACGCGGGAGACGCCGGCATATTTTATTTTAAAGTATATCTTGCCGTCTTTGCGGCCGGTTGGATTGCAGTCGCGGTTCTTGTGGTTGCAGCACTGCGTGCCGTCGGGGCCGATGGTTTTCTTGAACCGTTTCGACGTGATCTTGTCGATCGTGTCGGTCGTTGCGCTCGCGATCTTATTTGCGGTCTTTACGATTTCCTTACCGGCGGCCTTGCCGATGTTGATAATGGGGGCGGTGACTTCCATGGTCGCATACCGGGTGAATCCCACGGTTTCGCCGACAAGGGGAAGTCCATAGACGAAATCATAAGTGGCCTCCGCCGCGTCTTCGACCGCGCGCATGGGAGGGCCCATATACTTATCGTTGCGCATATCCTGACCCGCCTGTTTCAGGCCGTCTTTTGCTTTAGAGAATGCGTCCGCGATTTCCTTGCAGTCCTTGAGGTCTTTGTCGCCGCGCGCCATCTTTCCTTTCATGCTTGCGACGTTGCAGACGCCATTGGCGATCTGGTTCATGGCCGACGACATGGAATTGAGGAATTTGCTGCGGTCGAGTTGTTGCACGTGAATGTTCTGTGACGACAGCGAGTCGTTTGAGAAGCAGAACGCCATGGCGCTGGTGGTACTGCCCGCGATTAACAGGGCAGCGGTGCCTGCCGTCAGAAATTTTCTGAGTTTCGGTATGTATATCGTCATCTTTTTTCTCCGGTTTAGAGTGTTGTGTGGTGAAACCCTGCCTTCGCCACGGGGGTCCGGTTCAGTGAGCAGTCAGCCATTCCGTGTGAATTCCTGATCGGGGTTCTGTCGGTCGCATTTCATCTGGACGAGTTTGCCGCTGTGCTTCGGCTGTTTCGCCGGTGTCAGCGTCAGGCACATCCCGCTGTGCTGCGCGCGGAGCTGGAACCAGTCGCTTCCGGCCGATCCTTTGATTTCCCAGGCCTGGTCCGGCTTGCCCGTGCACCGCGTCTGTACGACCCCCGCGCCGCTCTTGCGCGACTGCTTGTCGGCGCCGATGCAGAGCTTCGAGAGCCGGCTTTGGATTGAAACGCTTCGCCGCTTGTTCTTGTGGGGGATCAGGGAGAAGCGCTGGTTGAGATTGCGGGGATTGCATTTCCAGCCCTGAAGCCGCGCGCCGGGTTTCTTCGAGCCCGCATTGTCGATGCACATTCCGCTCGATTTCACCTGGAGCATCGCCCCGGATCTGCCCGTCGGGTGAACCGGCAATTGCAATTCGGCAATGCGGCGATCTGCAACTGTACTCCGCGACGGGACACCGCCGTAATATGCCGTCGCCGGAACGGCCTTGGTAACGAAGGCCGTTGCCAGGATGCAGGTCAGAACGATAGTGTTGGTCAGTCCGGTCACGAATGTCGCCCCGCGGGAGTAAACCTTTTGCTTTCGGGAAAAGACTAGGCGACAGGTAAATACGGCGTAAATACCGGGCGGTAATACTGGCCAGAACCGATCAGTGTTTGGCCGATATGTGCTATCCGGGATAGAATACGTTCGTTTTCTGCAGTTTATGGAACACGGTGGCGGGGAGAGATGGGGGATCTACCGGGATATCTGCGGATGTATTGCCACCGGGCTATCCTGGTAGTGCTGGCGTCGGTAGTGCTGATGCCTGCCCTCTCGGCCGCGGAGCTATGCCGAAATGCGGAGAACGCGGCGATAAAGCTTACCGTCGCCGAGCGTTCGGGCCTGATTGGCGATCGCGTGACGGTCCTTGACGATCCGGCGGGCGCATGGGACTACGACCGGATCGTCCGGGCGTATGAAAATGGCGAGTTTCGCCCGCATTGCAGCCTCGATTTCGCGCCGCCCTCCCCCGGAGGAGCCGTCTGGATCCGGTTCGAGGCGGAACGCCAAAGCACGGGCCCTGAGGACTGGGTTGTCACATTCGGCGAGTCCCAGATCGATGAGGCGCAGCTTTATCAGCTTCAGCGCGACGGCCTGTTCAGTCTGAAACGGACCGGCAGGGCTGTGCCGCCATCGTCACGCGATCTCGTTTCGCGATGGCCGGCGGTCGGTCTGAGTATCGAGGATACCGGACCGACAACGGTTTATCTCCGCCTGTCCGGGGTGACCGCGCCCTTCGTGTCGATGCAGTTGGTGGAGGCGAAACGGTTTGCCGCACGGGAAGGGCGCGATCTTCTGATGCTTGCCGCTGTGCTCGGTTTCATGGTCGCGATGCTGGCCTACAACCTTGTCATCTACATCCGGTCGCGGCTGCATCAGTGCCTGTATTACTTTCTGTATCTCGGATGCATCATCGTGCATGTCGTCATCTATGACGGTCTGGCGTATCGGTTTGGCGGGTCGGTCCTGTCCGGTCCGCTGGCCGATAATCTGGCCCAGGCCTTCGCGATTGCCGGGGCGGTCAATCTGTTCCTGTTCGGCCGGTCCTTGTTGCGTCTCCCCGAAACGGCGCCGCGGACCAATCGGGTGATTCTGTGGGCATGCGGCGCATTGGCGGCCGCGTTGGCGCTGGAACTCGCAGGCGCGCTGCCGCTCTGGATCGGCACCATGGTGATTTCGTTGCTGGCCGGGGCGGTACTGTGCGGCAGCGCGATTTCCTTTGCCCTGAAAGGGCATCGCCCCGCCATTTATTTTTCGCTTTCGTTTCTGGCGCTGTTGATCGGGGTGTTTCTCGATTTCGCCGCATTCTATTTTCCGCTGGCTGTCGGTACGGATCCGTCCGTCTGGACAATGTTTGTCGGCGTGCAGCAGAACTGGTCGTTTCACATCGGCATCTGCGCCGAAGCCGTGCTGATTTCATTCGCGATCACCTATTTCATCCGCGATATGCAGAATGAAACGGCGGCGATCCGTAAGGAGCAAGATGCCGCCCGGCAAACGTATCAGGAAAACCTGGCGGCGCTGGCCGAACGGGTCGGTATTCGCGACCGCATCACCGAGAAAACGGCGGCGATGATGTCGCCCCGGTCGTCGGACGAGGCGTTTCTGGAAAAGGCCTCCGCTCTCGTGCAGTCGCATATTGCCGATACGGCGCTTGATGTCGCCTGGCTCGCCCGGGAACTCGCGGTCAGCGAACGCAGCCTGCGGCGCCGTTTCGGCGAAATTACCGGGGGCTCTCCGGTTGAATTCGTGCGCCGCGCGCGGCTCGAACAGGGCCACAGGTATCTGGAGAACGGCACCTATCAGACAGTGGCGGAGGTCGCCCGCGCGGTCGGGATTTCAAGCCCGGGAAATTTCGCCCGGCATTACCGCGAAATGTTCGGGCGGTCCCCGGGCGAGGTCCTCCGGAAAGGCTGATCGCGCCCGCAAGCCCGGCCATATGGACGGCCCATAGCCCCTGCGATAAGTTGCCGTCAACAAATATGGCAATTGGAGGCAACGGGACATGGATACCTATCAGCTCTATATCGGCGGCAAATTCGTCGATGCCGAAGGCGGCGTCACCAAACCGACCCACAATCCGTATAACGGCGAGGCGATCGCCAATATCCCGGTCGCCAGCGTCGCCGACGCGAAGGCCGCCATCGCGGCGGCGCGCGATGCGTTCGATAACGGGCCGTGGCCGCGCATGTCGGGCGAGGAGCGCAGCGAGATCATCTGCCGGCTGTCGGCCAAAATGAAGGAGCGCATGAAGGACCTGGCGCGGCTCGAATCCCTCGATTCCGGCGGCACCATCGCCAAGACCGGCGCCGATGCCTTTCTCGGCCAGCGCCAGATGAACTATTTCGGCGAAATGGCGAAGAAGTTCAACGGCGAGCCCAGGGAAATCGAGGAAATGTCGCGCCCCGGCCGGTCGTACAATTATACGATCCGCGAGCCCATGGGCGTGTGCGCGTCGATCATCCCGTGGAATTTCCCGCTGATGATGGCGGTGTGGAAGCTCGGCCCCGCGCTCGGCACCGGCAACACGATCATCTTGAAGCCGGCCTCCGACACGCCGCTTTCGGCCATGGAACTGGCGCGCATCATCGACGAATGCGGTTTTCCGCCCGGCGTGGTGAACGTGATCACCGGCCCCGGCGGGCTGATCGGCGAGGTGCTGACGACCAGCCCCGATGTCGACAAGATCGCCTTTACCGGCTCGACAGAGGTCGGCAAGGACATCATGGTCAAGGCCGCCGGCACCCTGAAAAAGGTGACGCTCGAATGCGGCGGCAAGTCCGCCAATATCGTGCTGCACGACGCGAACTGGGATATCGCCATCGACGGGTCGATTTTCGCCGCGTTCTATCATCAGGGACAGGTCTGCGAATCCGGCACGCGGCTGCTGCTGCCCGCCGACCAGCACGACGATTTCGTGGCGAAGATGGTCGCCAAGCTGAACGCGATGCCGATGGGCGATCCGCTGGACCCGGCGACCAAGGTCGGCCCGGTGATGTCCGAAGGCCATATGAAAACCGTCCTGGACTACATCGAAAAGGGCAAGGCCGAAGGCGCTACCCTGGCCTGCGGCGGTGCGCGTGCGACCGACGGCGAGCTCGCCAACGGGTATTTCGTCCAGCCCACCGTGTTCACGGACGTTACGAACGACATGACCATCGCGCAGGAGGAAATCTTCGGCCCGGTGCTGTGCGTCATGAAATACGAGGACGAAGACGAAGCGGTGAAGATCGCCAACGATTCCATCTTCGGGCTCGGCGGCGGCGTGTGGTCGGAAGACATCGACCGCGCCCGCGCCGTTGCCGGCAGAATGCGCACCGGCACGGTGTGGATCAACGACTGGCACCTGCTGTCCGAGCGCATGCCGTTCGGCGGCTACAAACAGTCCGGCATCGGCCGCGAATTCGGCGAGGAGGGCATGAACGAATATACCGAAGTGAAGGCTCTGCATGTCGACGACGCGAAGACCCGTGAAAACAAGCCCTGGTACGACATGCTGGTTCCCCAGGATAATCCGGAGGCGGCGGAATAAATGATAAATGCAGCAATCGTCGGCATGGGCCGATGGGGACAGACGCTGGTCAACTCGGTCGCGGGCGATAACGATGCCATCCGGTTTACTGCCGGCACCACCCGCACGTTGTCGAAGGTCGAAGACTATGCGGCCGAAAACGACATCCGCCTGCATGCGACCTACGATGACGTGCTCGCGGATACCGATGTCGATGCGGTGGTGCTCGCGTCGCCGCATTCCGTTCATTTCGAACAGATCATGGCGGCGGCGGATGCCGGAAAGCACGTGTTCTGCGAGAAGCCGTTCTGTCTGTCCGCCGATCACGCGCGGACCGCGCTGGACGCGCTCGCGGCGAAGGGACTGACCGTCGGGATCGGCCATAACCGGCGGTTTTCGCCGAATACGGTCAAGCTTAAACAGATGATCGAGACCGGCGAACTGGGCGACATGATCCAGATCGAAGGCAATTTCTCCGCGAACATGGCGGGCTATGCCGATGAATGGCGGGCGAACCGGGCGGAAAGCCCGGCCGGCGGGATGACGTCGCTCGGCATCCACGCCATCGACATGTTTATCAACCTGTTCGGACGTGTCGAAAGCGTTCAGGCGGTCAGCCGCCGCGTCGCGATTCCCTACGATATCGACGATGCCACGGGGATCCTCATGGATTTCGAGAACGGCCAGGTCGGCTATCTCGGCTCGGTCGCCGCGACCGGCCTGCTGTGGCAGGTGCGGGCTTTCGGCACGAAGGGATGGGGCTGCATTTTCGCCCATGACCAGTTCACCGCGCAGAAGACCGACGGCACCTCCGAAACGGAATCCTGGGAGGGCTATCCCTATCCCGGCCTGAAGACGATCAGGGCGCAGATGGAGTCCTTTGCCGGTGCCTGCGAGGGCGGTGCGCCGTTCGCGGTGTCGCCGGACGAAATCCTGCATGGAACGGCGGTGCTCGAAGCGGTGATCACGTCGGCGGAGACGGGCGCACGGGTGTCGGTCGGTTAACCGGTCGGGACCCCATCACCCGAACGTGAAGAAAATTTCGTTGCCACCGGGGCGTTGAACTGGCGTCATTCCTGCGACTGCTCAGGAGCGCTGCCATGAAAACCATCGCTGCCGATCTTCGCGCCTTTCCTGTTTTTCTGAGGCTGCCAGTGTTGGCCTTGTGCGCGCTGCTGGCGGCCGGGCCCGCCGCCCTGGCCGATCCGGGCGTGTGGAAAAGGGCCTGGCCCGATACGGATTTCTCCAGAACGTCGATAGATTTCGCGTCGATCCTGTCGGGCGGGCCGCCGAAGGACGGCATCCCGTCCATCGACGAACCGCACTTCTTGAAGCTGGCGAATTATACCGATGCCGCCGAAACGGAACCGGTGATCGCCTTTGCCCACAAGGGAGACGCCCGCGCCTATCCGCTGCGGGTGCTGATCTGGCATGAAATCGTGAACGACACCGTGGGCGGTCTGCCGGTATCGGTCACCTATTGCCCGCTGTGCAATTCCTCGGTCGTGTTCGACCGGCGGCTCGATGGCCGGGTTCTCGAATTCGGCACCACGGGCAAACTGCGCAATTCCGACCTCGTCATGTATGACCGCCAGACCGAAAGCTGGTGGCAGCAGTTCACCGGCACCGGCATTGTCGGGGAGATGACGGGAAAAAGACTCGCCATGCTGCCGTCGCGGGTGGAATCCCTGGCGCAGTTCCGCGCCCGTCATCCCGGGGGGCGGGTGCTGGTGCCGACGAACCCGGATTTCCGTGCCTACGGCAAGAATCCCTACGCGGGGTACGATACGTCGCGCCGGCCGTTCCTGTATCGCGGGGAAATGCCCATCGGCATTGCGCCGCTCGCCTATGTGGTGAAGGTCGGCGACCGGGCGTGGGCGCTCGATAAGCTCAGGAAAGAGGGGACAATCGTTTCCGGCGACCTGACCCTGACCTGGACCCGGGGGCAGAATTCCGCGCTCGATACGCCCGACATCGCCGGCGGGCGCGATATCGGCAATGTCGTCGTCCGCCGCCGGACGGCCGGGGGCAGCCGCGACGAGATCCACGACGTGACCTTCGCCTTCGTCTTCCATGCCTTCGTGCCGGACGGGGTGATCCACAAATAGGCAGACGCGCGCGGGTTGCAGGCGCATCGCAGGTCTTTTGCAATATCTTGTCATGCACTTGCCCGGTCGGATCGCCTATACTGCCGCTGTTCAGACCATGAGGATCGCGCCCGATGCCGCTCGATATCGCCTATTCCGTTTGTCCCCACGATTGCGCCAGCGCCTGCACCCTCGATATCGAGATGGAATCGCCGCAGAAAATCGGGCGTGTGCATGGATCGAACGCCAACAGCTACACAGCGGGTGTTGTCTGCGCCAAGGTCGCGCGCTACGCGGAACGGGTCCATCACCCCGACAGGCTGACCCAGCCGCTGCGCCGCAAGGGCGCGAAGTCGCCGACAGCCACCATGGCCGATTTCGAGCCGGTCTCGTGGGATGCCGCACTCGATATCGTCGCCGAGAACTATGTGAAGGCGGCCCAGAAACACGGTCTGGAGACGGTCTGGCTGTACAACTACGCCGGCACCATGGGCAAGGTGCAGCGCGACGGTATCCAGGGCCTGCGCAATGCCATGGGCTATTCGCGCCAGCACAACACGATATGTTCCTCGGTCATGCTGTCGGGCATGTCGGCGGGTGTCGGTTCCCAGCGGGGCTGCGATCCCCGTGAATTCGCCGAGGCCGACCTGATCGTCGTCTGGGGCTCCAACCCGGTCCATACCCAGGTCAACCTGATGTCCCATATCAGCCGCGCCCGCAAGGAACGCGGCGCGAAGATGATCGTGATCGATCCCTACCGCACGCCGACGGCGCGGCAGGGCGATGTTCACATCCGGCCAAGGCCCGGTACCGATGCGGCGCTGGCCTGTGCGGTAATGCATATCCTGTTCCGCGACGGTCATGCCGACCGGGCGTATATGGCGGAATTCACCAACGATGCAGACCTGCTGGAAGCGCATCTTGAACCCCGCGGGCCCGGCTGGGCGTCGGAGATCACCGGCATTCCCGTCGAGGAGATCGAGGCGCTGGCCCGCGATTACGGCGCCACCGATCGCGCGATTATCCGCCTCGGATACGGGTTTTCCCGGTCGCGCAACGGATCGTCCGGACTGCATGCGGTCAGCTGCCTGCCGGCGGTAAAGGGTGCGTGGAAACATCGCGGCGCCGGGCTGTACGGGTCGATCGGCAATAATTTCAACGTCAACACATCGCTGGTGACCGGCATCGACGATCCCGATGTCCGCCGGCTGGACATGTCGCGGCTCGGCCCGATCCTGATGGATGATCCGGAACCGCTGAATGGCGGCCCGCCGGTGACGGCAATGCTGGTGCAAAGCTCCAACCCGGCGACCGTGGCGCCCGAATCCGGCCTCGTGCGGGCCGGCCTGATGAAGGACGACATGTTCCTGTGCGTGCACGAACAGTTCCTGACCGATACCGCCCGGCTTGCCGATATCGTGCTGCCGGCAACGACCTTCCTGGAACACGACGATTTCTATACGTCCTATGGCCATCCCTATCTTCAGCTCGGCCCGAAAATTCTCGAACCGCTGGCGGAATGCCGCAGCAATCACGAGATGATGGGGGCACTGGCGAAGCGGCTCGGCGCCGAGCACCGCGCCTTCGACATGACGGCGTGGGAGGTGATCGACGAGATTCTGCAGACCAACGGCCTCGGGACCGCGGACGAGCTGAAGGAAAAGCGCTTTATCGAGATGGCGCCGTCTTTCGAGGAAAACCATTTCCTGAACGGTTTCCCGCAGCCGGACGGGAAATTCCGCTTCCGGGCGACCTGGGCCGAACTGGGCCCCGATCATGCGGCGTTGCCCGAATTGCCCGACTTTGCCGACATTATCGACAGTGGCGATGCGGCGCGCCCGTTCCGGCTGGTAACCGCGCCGTCGCGCAACTATCTGAACACAAGCTTTACCGAGACGGAGACGTCGATCGCCCGCGAACAGCGCCCCACGATCCTGATGAACCCCGCCGATTGCGACGATATGGGGCTCGCCGGGGGCGACCGGGTCCGTATCGGCAATGACCGCGGCGACCTGGTCCTGCATGCCGAGCCGTTCGAGGGCGTGGACCGCGGCGTGGCGATCGTGGAGGGCATCTGGCCAAACCTTGCCTTCGAGGAAGGGATCGGGATCAACCTGCTGGTCAGCGCCGATCCCGCGAAACCCAACGGCGGCGCGGCGTTCCACGATACGGCGATCTGGATCAGGGCGGCCTAGAGACTTCTTGCCGCATCGTGGAAAAGCCCTATATTCCGCGCCATGAATTCCCTCGGTATCCCAAAGAGTCCCGCCGATACCCGCGTCGTCGTTGCGATGTCGGGCGGCGTGGACAGTTCCGTGACGGCCGCGCTGCTGGCCGAAGAGGGCTATGACGTCGTCGGGGTCACGCTGCAGCTTTACGATCACGGCGAGGCGGTAAAGCGCGAAAAGGCGTGCTGTGCCGGCCAGGATATCTTCGACGCCAAGCGCGTCGCCGAGGCGGTGGGCATTCCGCATTACGTTCTGAACTACGAATCCCGCTTCCGCGAGGACGTGATCGATGCCTTTGCCGACAGCTATGTCCGGGGCGAGACCCCGATACCCTGCGTGTTGTGCAACCAGACGGTGAAATTCCGCGACCTGCTGAAAACCGCGAAGGATCTCCAGGGCGATGCGCTGGCCACCGGGCATTATATCCGCCGGGTCGGCGATTCCGCACATGCGGAGCTTCACCGCGCGGTGGACGCCAATCGCGACCAGAGCTATTTCCTGTTCGCGACCACCCAGGACCAGGCCGACTTTCTGCGCTTTCCCCTCGGTGGAATGCCCAAGGACGAAGTGCGGGGCCACGCGGCCCGGTTCAGTCTGCCGGTCGCGACCAAGCCGGACAGCCAGGATATCTGTTTCGTGCCCGACGGCGATTATGCGTCCGTGGTCGCGAAAATCCGGCCCGGCGCGATCGATCCCGGCGATATTGTCGATCTCGACGGCAACGTCCTGGGGGCGCATGACGGCATCATCAATTTCACCATCGGCCAGCGCCGCGGGATCGGCGTCGGCGGTACGGGTGAGCCGCTTTACGTGATCCGGATCGAACCGGAGGCGCGGCGGGTTGTTGTGGGTCCCGGATCGGCCCTCGGCGAAAAGACCATCCGCCTGTCCGGCCTGAACTGGCTCGGCGATGCCGCCGCAAGGGGCGCGGAGTGCCGCATTTCGGTCAAGGTGCGCTCGACCCAGGCGCCGGTGCCGGCGATGCTGAGAATGGCTGCCGACGGGACCGCCGCCGAGGTCGTTCTCGATGTGCCGGAGCGCGCCGTCGCCCCGGGACAGGCCTGCGTTTTTTACGACAACGACCGCCTGCTCGGCGGCGGCTGGATACAGCGCGCCGCCTGAATCCGGGTGTGCCGACCCGCGGACGATCAGGCGTAGTCCGCCATCCAGCCGAGACCGTCTCCGGTCGCGTTTTCGGGGAAATATTCCGCCGCCACCCAGCCGTCATAATCCGACGCGTCGATCGCCGCGAAGATCGGCCCGAAGTCGATTTCACCGGTGCCCGGTTCGTGCCGTCCCGGTGCGTCGGAAAACTGGATGTGGCCGATCCGGTCGCGGTGTTTTTCGAAGGTTCCCACCTGCGGCAGGCCCATCATGCCGATATGGTATAGATCGAACTGCAGGGCGAGGTTGGGATGGCCGGCCCGGTCGATGACGTCGATGACGGCATCGGGGGTGGGCAGCATGAACCCCGGCACGCTGACATCGTTAATCGCTTCCACGACGACACGCACGCCGATATCGGCGAAGGCCGCCGCCGCGAAGACCAGGTTTTCGGCCAGCGTATCGCGACCGGCCGCCGGGTCGCGCCGCGCCGCCGGCGCGCCTGCCAAAACGTTGACGTTCAGCGGCCGCAGGATGTCGGCGTAGCGTTTCGCCAGTGCGACGGAGTCCCGGAATTCGGCCGCTTTTTCCGGTATCGCCGCATTACCTTCGCCGCCGCCGACAAAGTCGCCGCAGGGAATATTGAGAACCGAAACCGCCAGCGAATATTCGGTCAGTGCCGCGGCGAGGTCGTTGACGCCATGGTCGTAAGGGAACTGCATCTCGACGCAGCGGAACCCGGCCCGGTGGGCGGCGCGGGGCCGGTCGGGCAGGGGGTATTCGCGGAACATCGTCGATATATTGGCGGAGAACCTCGGCATGGAAGGCGGCCTGTTGTTTCAGGGGGCCGGGTGGCGGAAACGGGACCCGGTATCCGGCAGTTTCCGCCGGATTCCATGTCGATTTCAAGCTGGAAGGGGAAATGGTAGCTGCGGGTAGACTTGAACTACCGACCTCATCATTATGAGTGATGCGCTCTAACCAGCTGAGCTACGCAGCCACTGGGCGCATCAGATACAATCCTCGACACGCCGGGTCAAGCGTTTCGGACCGCCTGCCCGAAATGGTGGGGATTCAGGGCTGGATACGACCCGAAATCGCCTCCTTTCGGGGTTGGTGCTTCCCTATTCGGGCGGGGGTCACTATATACGGTGGATACTCCATACATCTGGGTCGGCAGGCGCACGTCACAGCAGCCTGATCCGTCCCGTCATACTCCCTGCCGGGCCGGCGCCGGGCTGGGGGCTGTTTTTATTCAATCGGAGATCGGTACGTATCATGGCAGGCCGGAACAAGAAGGCGTCCAAGGCGACGTTTGAAAATTTTAACATCGTTTACGCGGATGACAGCCTGAGCTCGAACCGCCGTGTCTCCGCGGAACTGCTGGAGAATCCTTACGGCGAAGACCCGCTCGAACTGGCGCGCCTCGCGATCGAGAAGCAGGACGACGAAATCGCGCAGCGGTCCGGTCAGCGCAAGCCGCGGATCAAATCCATCGTTCGCGCCTGACGGCCTGACCGTCTGACTGCCTATCCGCGCAGCCGCGTTTTAAGATGATCGGCCAGCCGCAGGGCGAGCGCCACGATCGTCAGGGTCGGGTTCGCGGATCCGATCGTCGGGAACACCGAACTGCCTGCGACCGACAGGTTGCTGACCCCGAAGACCTGACAATCCGCATCGACAACGCCGCGTGCCGGGTCGTGAGCCATGCGTGTGGTGCCGGAATGGTGCCGGCCCGGTTCAAGAATGCGTGAAAAATCGCCGCGATAGAGATACGGGGCCTCGTCGTCGAGCCACACCGCCTTGTGCACCCGGCCGATCCCAAGCCGTCCGAATTCGCCCGCCAGTAGTTCCGGCATCTGTGCGAAGGTGCGCCGGTCCTGTTCCGACAGGCGCCAGTCTATCCGCGCGCGGGGACTGCCCAGCGCATCCTTTTCAGATCCCAGGGTGATCCGGCTCAGGCGGTTCGGCGCCTGTTCGGCAATGGCGAAAAGAACCGGCAGGTGTTCCGCCTTTTTTCCCTGAACCACGCTCTTGATTTCGGGCAGCGCCGTGTTGAGGTTGCGGAGAATGTTGAGCAGCGACCCGGCCTGATTTTCCGGCGCACCCGCCGTATCGCTTTCGATCGCTTCGTATACGGCGCTGACGCCTTCGTCTGTGCGCGACCAGTCGCCGCGAATGAAGAGCGCGACACCGCCGGTCCGGTTTCGTTGCTGAACCGCTGCGGACGGGCTGATCGCCGCCTGGAACATGACCGGGTCCGGCGCGTATCGCGAATTGACGAGCGGGTGTCCGGCATTCGCCGGCGTGATTTCCCCATACAGGGACAAAAAGCGCGCCGGCCGTTCCGATACCAGCAGCGAACCGACGGAATCGTACAGGTGATCCATGAAATAGCGGCCGACGATGTCTCTTGTGTTGCCGATGCCGGCGGTTGCGACTGAGTTCGATGCGAGCAGCAGGCGGGCGTTCTCGATCCCGCCGCAGGCGAGCACGAAATGACGTGCCTGTATCCGGCCGTATTTCCCCGACAGCGATTTCACCGTCAGGGCGTCGGCGGAGGCCGCGTTGGCGGCCAGCGCGATCTGTGTCGCGTTCGCGTGGAACAGGACGGTTACGTTGGCGGCGGCTTTCAGGGCGTCGCCGTAGCGGTCGCCGAAGCGGGTCGGCGGGCTGAACTGGTAGAACCGGTTAACCAGCTTTGCGGTGTCGAATGCGTAGGCGTTCGCGTCGGTGCCGCGCCACAGGGTGTCGTCATAGAGATATGGGCCGAGCTCGCACAACCTCTGCGCGCGCGGGTAATAGCGGCGGAGTTCCCGCCAGTCTATTGGCCAGCCGCTGTCCGGTATCCAGTCGCGTTTCGCGAGGTCTTCCGGCGCCAGCGGCGCGCAATATCCGCCCCAGTGGTTCGAACTCCCGCCGAAATGCCGCAGACGGCTGTGCAGGGCCAGTGCGCCGTAATGCACGCCGTCCCGGATGCTTCTGGCCCGCTTTCGGCTGGGCTGCGGCGCGCCGGCATATAAATTCTGGCTCGGGTCGTCGTATTCCTCGGCGCTCTCGACGAGACAGACTTTTAGGTCGGTCCCGATATATTCCCGTGCGATGGCGATCCCGGCCGGGCCGCCGCCGATAATGCACAGGTCGCAGTCGATCCGGTGATCGTCGGGGAGTTTCCGGAGATCGAGAAACACGTCAGGCGGACCGGTAGATCGTGGCGAGGGCGATTGCGTCGGCCTCGCTCCGCGCCAGTATCCACCCCGACGCGGAAACGGTGCGGCCGGTTTCGAAGTCGGCCCGGGAGAGTGTATCCATGTGACGGCGGAGATGATCTGCCGAAACCGTGCCGTCGGGCGGGAGGTCTCCGAAAAGCCGCGTGAACGCGCCGGCCGGAAAATCCTGCCGGCCCGGCAGTTCGGCGATGACACGGCCGAGACGGCGCGTGGCCCGGTCGTCCGGTATCAGATCTAGAAGCGTGCGGATACGGGCATCGGTGGGCGGCGGCGTTTCCGATCGGAGCGCCTTTGCGCGGGCCGGCAGGACGGGAAGGATGACGGCCGACGTGAGAAAACCGAGGAAAGTGCGTCGCTTATTCATAAACGGTCCGAAATCCGGATGATGCTGTGTTTCAGATCGGCAGATTGCTGCCTGTCTTTGTCGGACAAATACCGCATCGGCGCAAGCGCCGCCGGTTCTGAACGCGGCTGGATTTGATGGTTCTGCCATGTTGCATCGTCCGATATTCCAGCGATAATCCGCGCAAATGATACTTCGTTCCAATTTGCCCAAGTTACGCGATATCTGCCGGGACCTGCCGAGGGTGCTTGATGTCGGCGGCTGGCATAACCCCTTCAACCTTGCGACGCATGTGCTCGACATCATGCCCTATGAGACCCGCCGGACCGGCGATTCGCTGGACCCAGAGGACGCGGAACGGTTCACCGGGGAGACCTGGCATATTCTGGATGCCTGCGAGGGAAATTGGCCGTGGCCGGACAATTATTTCGATTTTTCCGTTTGTTCTCATACACTTGAAGATATCCGGGACCCGGTCAGGGTGGCGGCCGAACTCGCGCGGGTCTCGAAAGCCGGGTATGTCGAGGTGCCGTCGCGCGCGCGTGAGATATTTATCAAGGACCGTTTCGCCCGGCTGAAAATGATGTTTGGAAAAGTTCCCGAGATCGGATTCGACCATCACCGGTGGTACTGCGAGCTGAAAAACGACGATTTCGATTTTTACTACAAGGGCCTCGAGGTCGCGCGCGACCCGGCACGCTACATCACCCGGCGTCAGCTTGGCCGGAAACTCAGCGAATCGGAGTCCGGCCTCGGTCTGTTCTGGTCGGGGTCGTTCGGCGCCAGGGAAGTGATCTTCTTTACCGACGAATCCCTTGCCGAAAAACGGAACGAGCTTCTCGCGGCGTTAAAATCCGGGTGAACCGGTCGTGGCTGTCCCGGATATAAGCTAGGGCGGTTTTTCCCTATGTCTTCGCCAATACCCAGAAGCTTTCCCAGAGCCGGGCCGCTCCGCCGCATTCATCGACGGCCTGCCGGACGCCGGGCATATCGTCGCTGTAGTCATGACCGCAAATAACGGACGTGCCGAGGCGCTGGGCGGCAAGAATATCCCTTTTTGTTCCTTCGTAGGAATGATCCGCATCGATGAACACCATCGCCGGTGCCGGGCCATCGTATTTTCCGAAAAACTCGTCTTTGTCGGCTTCTATGACTTCGAGGTGCTCGGCAGGCGCTTCGGAGAGTATTTTGCCGGTAATGTCTCGGTGCTGCCGATCTGAAAACCCGCAGGGATTCCATGAAAAACGGTCGACTGTAATAACTTTCTGGTCGTCTTTCTTGTTTTCAAGGAGCACGTTCGTGGATTTTCCGAACAGGGTGCCAATTTCGATGATCGGGCCGTCCGATGTCAGGTTGCGGGTGACTTCGCCCAGGCCTTTTCGTTCGGCTAGGCTGATCTGCCCGCGTGTCGCGAAGGGTGTCAGCATGCTTTCGTAGAAATGATTTTGCATCTGGTCGTAGAGGCCTGATTTTCTGACGATCATTCCGATTAGAGACATATCGATACCTTGAATATGGATCCTGGAGGGGATTTCGACTGACATTGGCCGGTTAAATCGACCTAAACTGTCTGATACCAGAAATAACACATATCCCGCACCAATTATTTCCCTGCCCGTGTTCGAACGACGCGGTCCGATTCGTGATTTTCGAAAAAAATAGCGTATGCCTCTATCCGGAAAGCGCTGTGTCCGGCAGTCTCCGGGGCTGGGCACTGCAGTCTTTGTTGACGGTACAAGAGGCGATTGAATATGCGAGGCGTGCTTAACAGACTGGTCCGACCGTTTGGCTACGAAGTTATCCGGCCGCGCCGAAAGATCGATCCTGATATATCCGCCGATTCCGATTTCATGCGCATTCGGGAAATCTGCCAGCCTTATACAATGACGTCGGTGGAAAAAATGTACGGCCTGTATCAGGCGGTGCGCTATCTCGTGGATAAAGACGTTCCGGGCGACATCGTCGAATGCGGCGTCTGGATGGGTGGCAGTTCGATGGTCGCGGCCATGACACTGGATCTTGTCGGCGATACGTCGCGCAACATCCATTTATACGATACCTACGAAGGTATGCCGCCGCCGACCGAGCAGGACGTCAATTTTCAGGGGGTCCATGCCAACGATTTCCTCGATCCCAACGATCGTATCGACGGGGAATCGAATGTCTGGGCATATGCGTCGCTGGAAATGGTGCGCCGGAACCTCGACCTGACCGGCCTGCCGCGGGACCGCTTTCACCTGGTAAAGGGCAAGGTCGAGGACACCATTCCCGGCAGTATGCCCGGGGGTATTTCCCTCCTGCGGCTGGACACGGACTGGTACGAATCCACCGCGCACGAACTGAAGCACCTGTATCCGGCGCTGTCGGCTGGCGGCGTGCTGATTATTGACGATTACGGCCATTGGCGCGGCTCGCGCGAAGCGACGGACGAATATTTCGCGGCGAACGGCCCGGTTCTTCTCGACCGACTGGATTATTCCGGCCGGATCGCGATCAAGGGCTAGAACCGCTGCGGGATCAACGGAGAACGTCGCGGATTGTCCGTTCCATAAAATCGAGAAATTTCGACCGGTCCTTCTTGTCGAAGGGGCGTGGCCCGCCGGTGACGGCGCCGGCCGAGCGCAGGTCGGTCATCAGATTGCGGGTCGCCAGCACGCCGCCGATCGAATTGCTGTTCAGCGGCTCGCCGTTCGGACGGACGACCCGCGCGCCGGCCTCGATGCAGCGCGCGGCGAGCGGTATATCGTTGGTGACGCATATATCGTTCGCTGCGATCCGTTCGGCGATCCAGTCATCCGCCGCGTCGGCGCCCTGCGTGACGATGGTCATCGTGACCAGGGGATGCGGATTCGGCCGGATTCCGCCATCGCTGACCATCTGGACGGGCAGGCCGTGGCGTTCGGCGACCCTCACGATTTCGTCCTTTACGGGGCAGGCATCGGCATCGACATAGATTTCGGTCATTTTTCGATCTTCGCGGGCTTTATGGAATGCGGTCGAAGGGGGATAATAGGGAATAAATCCGCGGCGCAAAGCGGCGGGCAGAAAAACAAGGAAGACCGGCGGCATGAGCGGGACGAAGGAATACGATTACATTATCGTCGGCGCGGGAAGCGCGGGCTGTCTGCTGGCCTACAGGCTGGGCGCGGATCCGGGGAATCGGATCCTCGTGCTCGAAGCAGGCGGGCCAGATACCGATCCGCTGATCCATATTCCGCTCGGTCTCGGCAAGATGCACGAAAAGCGGGCCCATGACTGGGGCTACGACACCGAGCCCGAGGCAAATCTGAACGGCCGCGAGGTCGAGGCCATGCGGGGCAAGGTTGTCGGCGGATCGTCGTCCATCAACGTCATGGCCTATGTCCGCGGTCATCGCGGCGATTACGACCGCTGGGCCGCCAACGGCGCGACCGGCTGGTCCTATGCCGATGTGCTGCCCTATTTCCGCCGCATGGAGAGCTGGGAAAAGGGCGGCGATGCCTGGCGCGGCAATGACGGTCCGTTGCATACCCAGGCCGCGCGCTCCGAAGACCCGCTGTGGGAGGCCTGGATCGAGGCCGGGCACGCCATGGGTTTCGGCTTCACCGAAGACTATAACGGCGAAAAGCAGGAAGGCCTGGGACGCAGCCAGTCGACGATCCACAACGGCCGCCGACACAGCGCGGCGACGGCGTTCCTGCGTCCGGCGATGCGGCGGGGTAATGTGACCCTGCAGGACAGCACCTACGTCACCCGGGTGGTGATGGAGGGGACGCGCGCCGCCGGTGTCGCCTATTCCAGGCTCGGGAAGACGGAAACCGTTCATGCGGCGAAAGAGGTTATCCTGTCGGGGGGCGTGTTCAATTCGCCGCAATTGCTGATGCTGTCCGGTATCGGCCCTGCCGACCATCTGCGCAGCGTCGGGATCGAACCGGTGATCGATTCCGCCGGAATCGGCGGGAACCTGCAGGATCATCTTGCGGTGCAGCCGACGGCGTCGCGGCCGCAGGCCGGTCCGTTCCGCGACACGATGCGGTTCGACCGGATGGCGGTATCGATCGTCCGCGCACATCTTTTCGGGACGGGGCCGGCGACGGTCCTGCCCGGCGGGTTGCATGGCTTTGTAAAGACGCGCCCGGATTCCACCGCGACGGACATCCAGTTCCTGTTCCGCGGTGCGCCGGGCAACGCGCATATGTGGTTTCCGGGTATCCGGCGGCCCTATACCGACGGGTTCGGCGTGCGGCCGGTGCTGCTGCATCCGGAAAGCCGGGGGGAGGTTCTGCTCCGGTCGGCCGATCCGTTCGACAAGGTGCGGATCCGGCAGAATTTCCTCGCCGCGCCGCAGGATATCGAAACCCTGCGGACCGGCGTCAAGCTGGCCCGCGAGATGATGCACCAGCCCGCCATGGACAGTTTCCGCGGCGTCGAGACGGCGCCCGGACCGGGCATCAAAACGGACGCGGAGATCGACGACTGGATTCGCCGCATGGCGATCACCGCCCATCACCCGTCCTGTACGGTCCCGATGGGTGCGGGCGACGATGCGCCGCTGGATACCGAATGCCGGGTCAAGGGCGCCGAGAACCTGCGGGTTATCGATGCCTGCGCCATGCCCGATCTTGTATCGGGAAATATCCACGCGGCGGTGCTGGTCATCGCTGAGAAAGTCAGCGATCATATGCTCGGAAAAAAATATTTAATGCCCGCAACGGGTTAGAGCGCGCAATACGCGTCGAAGAGGGATCGAGGGGAAACGATCACAGAAGTTGCTTGTCTTGGATTGAACAGGAGAACCCATGATGAAGACGTTTCTAGCTGCCACGACCTCGGTCGCACTGGCTTTGGCCTTTGGCGCATCAGCGACGACCGCGGTCGCTCAGACCGAGATCAAAATTCAAAATTCCGCTCGAAACCCCGGCGGCCCATATCAAGACCCGGACTGCCGAAGTGTTCAAGGCAGAGCTCGAAAAAATGTCGGCCGGTAAATACAAGGTTACCCTGTATCCCGCGGGCCAGTTGATGGCGGGCAAGGACGAAGTGCCCGCGGTTGCGCGCGGCCAGGTCCAGATGGCGATGCCGACGATCGGGTACGTCTCGACCATCGAACCAGCCTTCAAGCTTCTCGAGACGCCGATGCTGTTCGACAGCTACGATTCGATGGAAACCGTGCTGAACGGGCCGGTCGGCGCGGACCTGCTCGCCAAGCTCGGCGCCAAGCGCCTGATGGGCGCCGGCTTCTGGTATGACGGCTTCGTCGCGCTCTGGTCCAACAAGCCGATCAGGACGCTGGCCGATTTCAAGGACAAGAAGATCCGCGTTTTCCCGTCCGAGGTTCTCGCAAGTTCGACCGAAGCCTTGGGCGCGGCGCCGACGGCGATCCCCGGCGCCGAGGTCTTCCTCGCGCTCAAGCAGGGCGTCGCGGACGGCGCCTGGACCACGGCGCCATACGGCAACCAGATCAAGCTTTACGAGGTGCTGAAATCGGTCACCAAGGTAAACCTGTTCCCGTTCGGCTACGTCGTCGTCGTGAATCCGGCATGGTATGAAAAGCAGGGCGGCGGCGGCCAGAAGATGATCAATGACGCGCTCGCCGCCGGCAAGGCCTACAACCTCAAGGAAATCACGAATTCCATCAATAACGCCTACAAGAACGTGGCGGCAAACGGCATGGAAGTCGTCGAGTTTTCCGCCGAAGAACGGACCCGCTGGATCGCGGCGCTCAAGCCGCTCTATGACGGGCTCGATCCCGAAATCAAAGCGCTTCTGGCGAAAATCAAGAAGTAGCGCTGCATGACTGAAACCGGATCACGCGGCAGGGCGAGCGCCCTGCTGCGTGGCTGGGACGTCCTGTGCGATGCGGCGACAGGATTGCTGTTTGTCGGCGGGGCCGTTTTCATGTTCGCGATGGTGGTGACGCGCTATGGTTTTGCCTGGTCGGACCCGTCGGTCGAAATCGTCGTCCGCTACTGCATGATCTGGGGCACGTTTATCGGTATTTCCGCCGGGGTCCGTTACGGGGTGAACATCCGCTTCACGCTGATCGAACACGTCCTGAACGATTTCGGTACGCGTATCCTGCGGACGCTGGCCCATGTCGTAACGCTGCTGATCGCCGCTGCGCTCGCGGTATCGGGCTATACCCTGGCCGACGAAACCATGATGTTCAACGAGGTCATGCCGACCGCCCTGCGCTGGCCGGTGTGGCCGTTTCATGTTTCCGTCTGCGCCGGCGGCGTTTTGCTCTGTATCCAGCTGATCCGGTCGATCGTCGATGTGTGGCGTCCCGGTGAGGCGCCTGCCGACGACGCAGCGGCGGCGGGTACCGTCTGATGGATATACTTTCGGCGTCGCTTCTGCTGGCCGGCAGTCTGGCGGTTCTTGCCATTATCGGCGTGCCCATCGGTCTCGCGCTGGCGGCGTCGGGGGCGGCCTATATCTTTATCACCAACGGGGTGCTGCCGGTATCCGGCGGCATCATGTTCAGCGCGCTCGACAAGACGCCTGTTCTGGCGATCCCGTTTTTCATTATCGCCGCGGAAATCCTGAGCCGGGGCGGCGCGATCAAACGGCTGGTATCCGCGGTGGATTCGCTGATCGGCCACCTGCCGGGCGGACTGGCGGTGGTCGCCGTCGTCTCCACGATCATATTTTCCGCGATGTGCGGCTCGTCGATCGCGACCGCCGCGGCGATCGGCGTGGTCGTTCTGCCCGAACTCATTCAGCGCGGCTATCCGCAGCGTTTCAGCCTGGGGCTGATCGCCATGTCGGGCGGGCTCGGGATCCTGATCCCGCCGTCGATCCCGCTGATCATCTATGGGCTGGTATCGAACGAATCCATTGGCAAGCTTTTTCAGGCCGGGATCGTCCCCGGGCTGCTGTTCGGCCTTCTGCTTTGCGCCTATGTGGTGGTGCGCACGTGGACGTGGCGCGAGACGCGCCGGGTGCGGGCGCGTTTCGCGGAACGCCGCGATGCGCTTGTCGCGGCGACGGATGTATTGCTGCTGCCGGTGATCATCCTGGGCAGTATCTATGGCGGGATTTTCACGCCGACCGAGGCCAGCGCGGTCGCGGTGGTCTATGCGCTGGTCATCACGGCAGCGGAATACAAACGGCAGGGCGTGCGCCGTTTCGTAACGGTGATCGCCCGCGGCTGCATAACATCGGCGGCGATCCTGCTGGTGCTGGCCGGTGCCGCAGTGTTCGGATACGCGATGACCGACAGCGGCATTCCCCAGTCCCTGGTGAACTGGATTACCGAGCAGAAACTGGCGGCCGCGGGATTTCTGCTGGCCGCGAATATCCTGCTGATCTTTCTCGGGATGTTTCTGGAAGTGATTTCGGCGCTGCTGATTACGCTGCCGATTTTCCTGCCGCTGATCGCCCTGATGGATATCGATCCGATCCATTTCGCGATCGTTATCATCATCAACATGGAAATTGCGGCGGTCACGCCGCCGATCGGGCTGAACCTTTTCACCCTGAGCGCCATCGGCAACGTCACCGTGAGCGAAGTCTTTCGCGGGACCGCGCCGTTCCTCGTCCTGGCGTTTTTCATGCTTGGCCTGATCACCTACGTGCCCGAAATAAGCCTGGTCCTGGTCAATTGACCGGGCGGCCCAGATTGCGGACCTCCGGGAGGCATATGGGCGTCCTGTCGGGGACTTGTCGGGGCCGGACGTATCGTAAACAATCGTCAGATTCGCAGGATCCCCACCCGATTCCGGCCGTCCCGCCGGAGCAGACCAAGGAACGCAGATGAAATTTTCTTTCTTCATGATGCCGCTTCATCATCCGTCGGATAACCCGACGCTCGCGTTTCACCGCGATATCGATCTGATTCCCTATGTCGAGAGCCTCGGATACGACTCGTTTCATATTGGCGAACATCATTCCGGCGGATGGGAAACCATGCCGTCGCCGGAAATGGCGTTGTCGATGGCGGCGGCGAAAACCGCCCGGATCCGGCTGGGGACTTCGGTGGTGAACCTGCCGTTTCATCACCCGTACCAGGTCGCGGAGCGGATTGCGTTTCTCGATCACCTGTCCTACGGGCGGGCGATCCTAGGGATCGGGCCGTCGAGCCTGATTACCGACAAAAAACTGTTCAATGTCGACGGCGCCGCGGCGCGCCGGATGATGGCCGAATCCGCCGATGTAATCGTCCGGCTGCTCGAAGCGGACGATCCGATCAGCCATAACGGCGAATTCTGGCAGTTCGACGACCTGCGGTTACAGCTCAAATCCTATCAGCAGCCACGCCTGCCGCTGGCGCTGCCGACAACCGGCGGGGCGGAAAGCCTCGACCTGGCGGCCCGCCACGATATGGAACTGTGGACCCCGTGCGGCCTGAACCGGCCGGGCGATGGTGTGTTTACCGAATTCTGGAAGAACTTCGAGGGTGCCTGCGACCGCCACGGCAAAACGGCAGACCGTGAATCGTGGCATCTCGTCAGCAGCTTCTATCTCGCCGACACCCGTGAAGAAGCCTGGGCGGATGTCAGCGAGGGGATGATGCGGGAAACGGGGTATTTCACTTCGATCGGCTTCACCCCGCTTTACGAGTCCTACAAAGGGCAGCCGATATCGGAATTCACCCCGCAATCGGTCGCCGAGCGGCGGGACTGGGTCGTCGGCACGCCCGACGATGCGATTGCCTGGATCGAGAAGAAGATTGCCGATAACGGCAGGTTCGGCGGGGTCATGCTGAGCACCCATGAATGGGCGGATTCCGCGAAGATAAAACGGTCGCTCGAACTGTTCGCGCGCTACGTGATTCCGCATTTCAACAGCGGGCGATACAACTTCAAGGCCGAAGCCCAACAGCTCGCCGACGAAGTTGCGGCCCATGGCGCAGTGCAGATGGATGTCGGCGACAGGCGGTCGAACCTGGCGTCAAAATAGGCGAAAACAGCGGCCCGCCTGCGTTTCCCGGTTTCTTGTCTTCCCGCCGCCGGATTGAGGCGGATGTATTGCATATGTGCTAAAATCCTTGCGGCGGCGAAGGCTGCCGAGCGTATCATTGTATTGGAGAAGACCTATGGGTAAGGCAAATCTGGTAGCGGCGGCGGTGATTTTCGGCCTGGCAGCCGCGCCGGCAAGTGGACAGAGCTTTTTCAAGAAGCTTGAAGACGCGACCGGGGGCGGGCTCGGCAAGCTCGGCATCGGCGGCGGAAGCAGTTCCGTCGGCTCCCTGACCGACGGCGAAATCGGGAACGGGCTCAAGGAAGCGCTGCGCGTCGGGACCGAGCGGCTGGTCGGCCAGCTGGGTGCGGCGAACGGGTTCAACAACGACCCGCTGGTTCACATTCCATTGCCGGATTCTCTGAAAACGGTCCAGTCGGCGCTTAGCCGGTTCGGGATGTCGGGCATGGCGGATGACCTCGAACTGCGGCTGAACCGTGCCGCGGAAGCGGCGACCCCGAAAGCGAAAAAGCTGTTTTTCGATTCGATTTCAAACATGACCCTCGAAGACGTGCAGAAGATCTACAAGGGGCCGAAAAACTCGGCGACCGAGTTCTTCCGCGGCAAGATGTCGGCCCCGCTGAAAGGCGAATTCAGGCCGATTGTCGATTCCTCGCTCGCCGATGTCGGCGCGATCAACAGCTACGACAGGATGATGGGACAGTACAAATCGTTGCCCTTCGTGCCGGACGTGAAGGCCGACCTTGTCAATCATGTGCTCGACAAGGCGATTGCCGGGATATTCGTCTATCTCGGCCGCGAAGAAGCGGCGATCCGCGAAGATCCCGCGAAACAGACGACGGCGCTGCTGAAAAAGGTCTTCGGGAAATAGCCGGCGCCGCGATGGTATCGTTCGACCGGCTTCATCCGACCTTTGCGGCGGAAACCGCCGGCGTGGATTTTTCGGTTCCGCCGGCGGCCGGTCTCAAAGACGAACTCGTCGCGGCGATGGACCGGTATGCTGTGTGCATTTTTCGTAACGCCACGCCGATACAGGACGAACACCACATCGCGTTCGGACGGGTCTTCGGCCCCCTGATGCGCCAGAAAATGCAGCAGACCGTTTCCGGGCGCGGGATACGGCTGTCGACCGATGAACTGGTGGATGTCGGCAACCTGGACGAAAACGGTCGGATCCATGCGGCGGACGATCCGCGCCGGGCATTTCACAGGGGAAACCTGCTGTGGCATTCCGATGTCACGTTCGATCCCGTGCGGGCGACATATTCGATCCTGGCGGCGCACCAGGTGCCGCCCGATCGCGCCGATACGGAATTCGCCGATATGCGCGCCGCTTACGATGCGCTCGATGCGGGCATGAAAGACCGGATCGCCGGGCTGAGCGCCGAACATTCGATCTGGTATTCGCGCGTGCTGGGCGGGATGAAAGAGGCCGACGATTCAGTCAGGGCGACCCGGCCGCCGGCGCGGCATAGCCTGGTCCAGAAAAACCCGCGTACCGGGCGGAAATCGCTCTGCCTGACAAGTCATGCGTCTCATGTCGTGGGCTGGCCGGTGGACGAAGGACGCGCGCTGCTGGACGAATTGACGGCGCATGCGACGCGGCCGGAATTCGTTTTCCGTCATAAATGGCGGCTTGGCGACTTTGTGATGTGGGACAACCAGCAGACGATGCACCGCGGAACGCCGTTCGACGATACGCGCTATCCGCGGGATATGCGCCGGGTGACCGTGCTGGAGGCTTAGGCCGCGACCGGTATGCGGGCGTTCTGTTTTTCCGGCTTGGGGGCTTTCAGGGAAGCGTTTTCCGCTTTCGCGATCGCCCGGCGGAGTCCGGCGGCTTCGCGGGAAGCGCCGCGTCCGAGGGTTTCGAGGCGGGCCAGTTTTTCCCGGAAAATCGGGATATAAATCGTAATAATTTCGCTGCTCATCCTGCGAAACTCCACTGTTCAACCTGACCCTGTATATGGGGAAATCGGGTCGTGTCGCAACCGTTTTTGTTGCGGTGCAGCAAAATATTTATCCGCGGTTTTCGGACAGGGCGTGGGTCATTTTCGCTATTTCGTCCCGCAGGCGCGTCCGGCGGGGGATTGCCCACAGGAACGCGATCAGGATAACGCCGGCGCCGAACGCGACAGGCAGCCTGAATCCTATGAAATCCGCCGCTGCGCCCATGGCAAACGCGCCCACGGCCGGGGTGCCGAGCCATAGCATGCCGTAAAGGCTGACGACGCGCCCCCGGATCGCATTCGGCACATTGGCCTGGATCAGCGACTGGATGATGATTCCGCTGCCGTTGAGCATGAACCCCCAACCGGTAAACACGACGACGGAGATCCAGAAATTGTCGGTGGCCACGAAGGCAAGCTGGAAGCCGGCGATGAACAGCACGATGACGATGAGAATATCGGATAGCCCGCTCAACCGGCCGCGCCGCGACAGCCATATCCCCGAAAACAGCGATCCGAAACCCGCCGCGCCGGTCAGAACGGCAAGGCCGTCGGGCCCCTTGCCGAAGACGGCGCCCGTGAAGCCGGGCAGCAGTTCGGCGGTCGCACGGCCGAAAAACGAAAACGTAAACAGCAGGATCAGCAGCGGGCCGATGAAGGAATGCCCGGTGACGTAGCGGATGCCCTCCATGATCTCTCCGGGGACGTCGGAAAGGGACTTTTGCGCCTTCGGTTCGTGTTTGACGTCGATCATGTACAGCGTCGCCAGCATCGGGACGTAGCTCAGCGCATTTACCAGAAAGGTATACCCGACCCCGAACTGTAGAATGATGACGGCCGAAATCGCCGGGCCGATCAGCCGAGACGTATTCCAGATCGTGGAATTGATGCCGATGGCCGACGTTATTTCCTCGCGCGTCACGATCGTACCGATCAGGGACTGGCGGAACGGCTGGTGCATTCCCTGCAACGTGCCCTGGATCAGCGCGAGGCCGAACAGCAGTTCTATGGTCATCACGCCGGTCAGCGTGAACGCCGCCAGCGCTGTCGCCTGGACGATATTGGCGTACTGGATGAACCGCACCATCTTCAGCCGGTCCACGCGGTCGGCGAAAGCGCCGGCAATGGGCGCCGATAATACCGTCGGCGCGAGATCGCCGAAGGCAACGAGACCCAGCCATGTGCCCGATTTCGTCAGCTCCCACGCGAGCCAGCCCATGGCCATACGCTGTATCCATGTGCCCAGAAGCGAGGGGATTGCACCATAGGTGTAGAGCCGGTAATTGCGGTTGGCCATGGCGACGGCAATGCCGCCCAGCCGGGATGAGGAAGCCATACCTCTAGTTACTCCTGCTCAGCGCGCTTGTCTCGCGGCGATTGCGGCCCTACAAAGCGGCATGGAAAACGAAAAAGAGCAGATACTCGACCCCGTTGCGGAATTCATCCTCGAATCGCTTGGCGAATGGGGGTCTGCAGCCCCCGTGGATGTGGCCCGGGCGCTTGGCGAAGTCCGCAAGCGCGAAAACGAAAAACCCGATGCCTGGCGCAGGTTCATGAACCCGGTCAAGCAGCAGATGCTTCATCTGGCGCGGGCCGGGCTGATCGAGATCACCCGCAAGGGACAGGTCGTCGATCCCGAGGATTTCCGCGGTGTCGTTCGGATGCGGTTGAAAAGCTGATCTACAGCAGGACGCTTCCGACCCAGGTATGGGCGAACCAGCCGGCGGCGAAGCCGGACATGAACTGAATATCCACCACGAAGTTGAACAGCCAGCCGCCCGCGAAGACGGCGGGGTATTTGACGAATGCCATGGAACGGCCCCCGATGGATCAAGATTGGATCGTGCGGCGGCCGATCCTAGCCAGGATTGCGGCAAAATTGGGGCGCGGTCAGAACAGGTCGAAATATTCCCGGTGTTCCCAGTCGGTGACGGTGGACAGGAACCGCGCGATTTCCGCCCGCTTGATATGCAGCAGGTAATCGACGAACCGGTCGCCCATTGCATCACGGAACATGGCGCTTTTGTCGAGTTCGCTTACGGCATCCATCAGGTTGGTCGGCAGAAGGGTGGCGTCCGACGCATAGGGGTCGTCCGTGGGCGGCGGCGGTACAAGGCCGTTTTTCACACCGTCGATGCCGCTGTAAATCTGCGAAGCCAGGTATAGATACGGATTGGCCGCCGGTTCGCCGATCCGGTTTTCCAGCCGGGTCGCCGTATCGCCGGGACCGGCGCCGACGACGCGCAGCATAGCGCCCTTGTTGTCGCGTCCCCAGGCGATGCGGTCCGGCGCCAGTGAATTGGGCCGGTAGCGCTTGTAGCCGTTGATCGTCGGAGTCGTGAAAACCGCGGCCGCCGCGGCGTTTTTCAGAATTCCGGCAGCGAAAGCGTAGCCGGTCGGCGACAGCAGTTCGCTGTCCGATTCCGGCATGAACGCATTCCCGCCGTCTCCGGTATTTTCAAGGGACTGATGCAGGTGCCAGCCGCTTGCGAAGGCGTTGGCGAGGCCGGGACGGCACATGAACGTCGCGTGAAACCCGTGGCGGCGGCAGACCTGTTTTACCGCGTTCCTGAAGATGATCATGTTGTCTGCGGCTTCGAGAGCCGGGGCCGGGGCCAGGGTGAATTCGAACTGGCTCGGCCCGAATTCGGTTTCCATTGTGCGCAGCGGCAGGCCGAGCGCGGCGAGATCATGCCGCAAAAACTCGAATACCGGGTCGAGCTGGTCCATCCGCAGCTCGGTGAGATAGTTGAAGCCGTGCGCCAGCAGGCTGACCTTGGGCGGCGTGCCCGGCTGGGTGGCGTGCTCCGGCTGCAGCATCGCGTCTTCGAGCCGGTAGATGTGGCATTCGACCTCGATCCCCGCGATATAATCGAATCCCCCGGCGGTCATGGCGGCGACCGCGTTTTTCAGGATCTGCCTGGTCGAGAACGGAACCGCGTCGCCGTTTGCGAGATATCCGTCGCACAGCATCCAGCCGGTTTTGGGAGCCCAGGGCAGAACCCGGAACGTCTCGGGGTCCGGTACGGCCACGAAATCGCCGGCATTTTCCATTTCGGGAATGCCGAAGCCGCCGCCGGGGCTGAAGACCGGGAATACCGTGGCATGCGACGTATCCTTTGCCAGCAGCGTCGTCGTGATCGAGCACCCGTTGCGCATTACCTGTCCGGCTTCCCGGGCGACCACCGTTTTGCCGCGCAGGATGCCGTGCTGGTCCGCGTAGGACAGGCGGATGACCTCCAGGTCGTGGTTTTCGATCTGGTCGATGACCCAGTTTGCGCGGTTCACATCGTCGTCGGTCCACAAACCGTGCCGTTCCACGAAGCCGGTGCGGCCCATGGTGTCGTCGCGATCTGCCATGTCAGCTCTCTACCGGTTCCGAAGACGGGACGCTGTCGGGCCAGGGGTGTTCCGCCCAGGGCGATCCGGCGCGGCGCTGGACGGCGGTTTTCCTCCACGTTTCGCGCCAGGTATCGGCCGGGGCGATCGTGTCGATGGCGACGGGGCCGCGGCAGCGCGCCGGGTCGGCGGGGCGCAGCGATATTTCGGGCGCATCGCCCTGTCTGACCGCCGCGATTGCCTGCATCAGCAGCTTCCGGTTGCCGATGATGGCCTTGTCGGTCGTGCCGAGATGTTCCTGGCTGCGGTCCTGTATCCGGCCGAGGGATTCAACCGCCCACTGGTCATGGACATTGATATCCGTTCCCATGCCCGTATAGGTCTTGTTCTGCTGCTCGTCCGGGTCGTAGCCGTAATCGTTGTCCCGGTTCTTGCGCGGTCGGTAATCCGGCAGGGTATAGAGTTCGAGCCGGTCGCGGCGCATCCGTTCCTTGTCGACAACCTCGTTGAAACTCGAAAAAATCGCGTACCACCAGCTTGTCGTGTCGTCGATCGGGACATGCCACTGGGTCAGCATCATGTCGTTGCTGATCGGGATGATGATGGCGTTCGGGAATATCTGGTTGGTGACCCTGACATGCATTTCGGCCTCGTTGAGGCGGCGCAGGGCATACAGGCGCAGGCCGGTCTCGCTGATTTCGAAATCGATCTCCGGGCAATCGTATTCGCGCAGTACCCGGGTGATCGCAAGGTCGTTTTCCTCGGTCGAAAACCGGAACTGCTGGCCATAGGCTTCTTCGTCCGTCTCGTCGTCAAAAAACCGGTGCAGGAAGGATGCATGGGCCGGGTCGATGCCGACCTCGTTCAGTTGCAGCCAGTTGCAGTCGACGAACCCCTTGAAGGCGAAGGTGTATTCGTTCGGCGCTTCGAAACAGTCGAAAGCGGGCAGGGGCGGCGGGTTTCCCGGTCCCATATATGCGAACACGATGCCATTGCGTTCAACGCAGGGATAGGCGGTATGGTTGATCTTGGTATGAAAATTGCTGCCCGGCGGCTCTGCGGGCTGTTCGAGGCATTTTCCCTGGGCGTCGAACAGCCAGCCATGGAACGAACAGCGCAATCCGCCGTCTTCGAGGCGTCCGAAGCACAGATCGGCGCCGCGATGGGGACAGTTGCGGCCGATCAGTCCGTAGCCGCCGTCCTCGCCGCGGTAGAGCACCAGCTCCTCGCCCATCAGCGTCACCGGGACGACGGGGCGTTTGTCGGTCAGTTCCTCGGTCAGCGCGGCAGGCTGCCAGTAATGGCGCATAAGATCGCCGCAGCCCGTGCCGGGGCCGGTTTCGGTGACAAGACGGTTTTGCTCCGCATTCAGCATCAGGTCGTATCCCACGTGTCGGTTCCGGCGCCGGGACGCCCATGTTCGGGGAATACTAGTTGAACTGGCCGGATCGTCAAAGCCGCCCGAATGCAGTAGGGGAGGCAGCAGACGGCGATCGGGCCACTTCGCCGCATTGTCGCCGCGCGCAAGCCCGATTAGCATAAGGCCGGTCATTTCCGGAAAGAGCTGTCATGAATCTCAAAACGATCCTTCCCCTCGCTGCGGCAGAGAAAATCGTCGATGCCGCGCTTGCGGCGGGCCGGGCGCACCGGATGCAGCCCCTGACCGTGGTGGTTCTCGACACCGGGGGGCATGCGGTTGCCATGAAGCGCCAGGACGGTTGCGGGATCATGCGGGCGGACGTCGCGACGGGAAAAGCCTGGGGCGCCCTTGGCATGGGGATATCCACCCGGCTGCTGCGCGACCGTCTTGCGGACAGGCCGGCCTTCCAGGGCGCCTTGGCGGCAGTGTCGGACGGCCGCTTCGTGCCGGTGCCGGGCGGGGTGCTGATCTGCGACGCGGACGGCGCGGCGATCGGGGCGGTCGGTATTTCCGGCGACACGTCCGACAAGGACGAATTCTGCGCCATAGAGGGCATTAAATCGGTGGGCCTCGTGCCCGACCCGGCCGAGCCCGCGCCTGACTGGGCCGGGTCGAAGCTGTAGGAGCGGAGAACGCACATGACGAATATCGAACCCCTGCGGCGCTTTGTGACCGAGATGACCGGTCTTGCCGACCGGGAGCATGGAAACGAAGACGCAATGATCTCAGGTACGCGCGGCCTGCTGAAACAGCTGGTGTCGACGGATGACTGGCTGCCCGACGCATTCGCGCAGGACGGCGACACCTATCGCCAGTATCTGTTGCACTGCGATCCGCAGCAGCGGTTTTCCGTCGTCAGTTTTGTCTGGGGTCCCGGACAGACCACGCCGGTACACGATCACATGGTCTGGGGGCTGATCGGCATGCTGCGCGGCGCAGAGACCGGCCAGCGGTTCAGCGCAGACGGCGACGGGCCGATGATTGCCGGTCCCGAGGAGACCCTTCAGCCGGGGGACATAGAGGTCGTGTCGCCGACCCTGGGCGACGTGCACAAGGTCAGCAATGCGCTGGCGGACCGCGCGTCGATCAGCATTCATGTCTACGGCGCAAATATCGGCGCCGTCAGCCGGCACGTGTTCGATCCCGCCACCGGCGCGCCGAAGGAATTTATCTCGGGGTATTCGAACGATACGGTCCCGAATTTGTGGGACCTGTCGGGATCATGAAAACCGCTCTGCTGGCAGCCTCGCTGCTGACGTTACTGGGACTCGCGGTCTGGGGGGCGGTCTATGTCTGGAATCAGATCGGCGATATCGAAATGTCGCTCATCGGCGTTCTCGCGATGATCGCCGGGATCGTGCTCAGCCTCGGTCTCGGCATGGGTCTGATGTTCCTGGTGTTTCATAGCGAACGGAAAGAGAGAAACGGCGAATGAGGACGTGGGCGTTGGCGGCGGCGGCGGCGGCGGCGGTCCTGTTTCTGGCCGCCCCGGTATGCGCGGATGACCGGCATGCCGGGTATTATTATCCCGAGCCGAAAACCCAAGAGCATTATACGGCCCGCGCCCGTACCCTGCCTGAAAGCGACCGCGACCGCCGTCTCGGGTTCATCGTTGCCTTTGTGAATGCAATGGCCGGCGATGCAGCGCCGCAACGCTACGTGCTGTTCGCGAAAGGCGAAGACGCCGAGAAACTGATTATCGTGGCGCTGGACGATGAAACCTTTTCGACGATCTTCCGTGCCCGCGCCGTTCTGGCGACGCTGACATCGCGGGTCCGGGCGTCGCCGTTATTCGCCGAACTCGGCGTGCAGAATCTGTTTACGTTCTATGACCTGGCGAAACTGATCGGTTTCCGGCAGATCACGATTTCGGACGGCCGCGATTGGGCGCACCGGGTCTGGATCGAGTAGAGCCGCGGTCAAAATAAAACGGGCGGCTCCGTATTCCGGGCCGCCCGCAGTTACTTTTCCGGGGAACGCCGTCAGAACGTTATGACGCTCCGGATCGATTCGCCCTTGTGCATCAGGTCGAACGCGTCGTTGATCTGATCCAGCGGCAATGTGTGGGTGATCATCGGGTCGATCTCGATCTTGCCGTCCATGTACCAGTCGACGATCTTCGGCACGTCGCGGCGGCTTTTCGCGCCGCCGAAGGCCGTGCCTTTCCACACGCGGCCGGTGACCAGCTGGAACGGGCGGGTCGAAATTTCCTGCCCGGCGCCGGCAACGCCGACGATGATGCTTTCGCCCCAGCCGCGATGGGCGCATTCCAGCGCCTGGCGCATGGTGTTCACGTTCCCGATGCATTCGAACGTGTAGTCCGCCCCGCCGCCGGTCAGGTCGACCAGGTAGGGGACGAGGTCGCCCTCGATCTCCTTCGGGTTGACGAAATGGGTCATGCCGAACCGTTCCGCCATTTCCTTGCGGTCCGGGTTCAGGTCGATGCCCACGATCATGTTGGCGCCGGCAAGGCGCGCGCCCTGGACCACGTTCAGCCCGATCCCGCCGAGCCCGAACACGATAACATTCGCGCCCACCTCGACCTTGGCGGTCGTGATCACGGCGCCGATGCCGGTGGTGACGCCGCAGCCGATATAGCAGATCTTGTCGAACGGCGCGTCTTCACGGACTTTGGCGAGCGCGATTTCCGGCACCACGGTGTGATTGGCGAAGGTCGACGTGCCCATATAGTGGAAAATCTTGTCGCCGCCGACCGAGAACCGGCTGGACCCGTCGGGCATGACGCCCTGGCCCTGCGTTTCGCGGATCGATGTGCACAGGTTGGTCTTGCCCGACAGGCAGGACTTGCACTGGCGGCATTCGGGAATATAGAGCGGGATAACGTGATCGCCCTTTTTCAGGGTCGTCACGCCGGGGCCGCAATCGACAACGACGCCGGCGCCTTCATGGCCGAGAATTGCGGGAAACAGGCCTTCCGGGTCGTCGCCCGACAGGGTGAACGCGTCGGTGTGACATACGCCGGTCGCCTTGATTTCGACGAGGACTTCGCCCTCTCTCGGTCCGTCCAGCGTGACGGTCTCGATCGAGAGCGGGGCGCCAGCTTTCGTGGCTATCGCCGCGCGGGTTTCCATGGTGAATATTCCTTGTTCTGATGGTCGGTTTTTGTGGTTGCATGTTTCCAGCCACGTACCGGCATTGCAAGGGGCTTGCGGTATATTTTCAGAATCAATAAGCGGGTATGCCGTTTAGTTTGCAATTCCTGAGGGAGTAGATTTCCTCCACAAAGTATTCCGGTGTCATATGTACAACCAAGCGGCCGGTCGGGCATTGTTTGACCCGGAACCAGACGATTACATCTGTGGTGATCGTAATGCCGGCTTGGGTTTGGACAATTTCGGCATATTCGTCGGTAAAGTCGCCGCCGGAGAGGCCGTACTTGGCGAGCGCAACTTTCGCCAACCTGATGGCAACTTCCGGTTCCTGAACGTGTGGCCCCGCCTGCGCGTATCCGGCCGATGCGAGGGCGAGCCCCAAAGGCACGCAAACCTGTAACAGCAATTTTCTTATTCTCATGCCGAAGTCCACTGTCATTTCGCCGGTCTTTCAAAAGGTTCGGCTGCAGCGCAATTCGAGGCGGTCCCAGCGAGAGCGCTGCTGCTGAGTTTCGGGTGTTCCTGCCGGCTCCGCATCGTCTTCACTCTGCGGTAATCGTCATTTCAACGCATACCTGCCGTCGGGCACACGTTCGAGCCGCCCTGCCGCATAGAACGTCTCCAGCGCGCGGACGATTTCGCGTCCGTCATCCGAACCCGTTGCTTCCATCAGTTGCCGGAAGAATTTCGGCCCGTCCTGCAGCGCTTCTTCTACGGTCATCGATTTGCTTGCCGCGAAAACCGGCGGATCGGGGACCTGCCATTCCTGGGCCCCTGCCTGGCCGAAGGGGCGGGTCAGGTCGAACCCCGCTTTCGCGCCGGCCCGGTTTCCCTGCAGCGACGGGTCCAGCGGCACCGCACGGTATCCGCCCGACGTGACGAGGTCGCGATCGCCCTGGAAACGCGTGGCGAGCGCCCATTCCATCTGGTTGTCGTTGAACACGTCGATATCGGAATCGACGACGAAGACATGCTTGGTATCCGCGGACGACCCGAATGCCGCCGCGATGGCGTTCCGGGATTCGCCCGGCACCCGCTGGTTGAGAGCGATGCGGATATTGTACATCCCGCCCGTGGAGGCCGGACAATACACCGCGACCGGTTCGCGGACGGCGGATTCGAGCGCCGTCCAGACCGCTTGTTCGGTACGTAGCGAACAGAGCTGGGCGGTGTCGGTGGTCGCCATATTGCGCCCGCCGATGGTTGCGGTCTGAAAAACAGCGTCTTCGCGTCGGGTGATGGCGGTGAGGTGAAAGACCGGGTTCTGCTTCAACCGGCCATAATAGCCGACATATTCGCCGTACGGTCCCTCCGGCTCGGTCCAGCCATTGGCGTCGAGATAGCCTTCGATGATGTATTCGGCATCGGCGGGCACGAGCAGATCGCTGGTCACGCATTTCACGACCGGCACCGGCGCGCCGCGCACGGCGCCCATCAGGGCCAGTTCGTCCACGGGCGGGGTCATGGCCAGGGCGGCGATGGCGTCCGCCGGGTGATATCCGACCGCAAACGCCACCGGCAGGCGGTCGCCGCCGCCCTGGACGCCGCTATAAATCGCCCGCAGGTCGCTGGGCGCGTTGAGGTCGATGCCCGCTTCCCGGCGGCCGCGCAGCATCAGCCGCCGCATGCCGACATTGGTGTGTCCCGTCGCGGGGTCGCGGGAAAAATCGAGCGTCGCGGAAATATAGGGGGCGCCGTCCTGCCCGTGCTGCAGGTGAACCGGCAGGGCGGTGAGGTCGGCTTCGTTGTCGCGCTGGATGACCTGATGCACCGGCGCATCGGCCGACGCGATCTCGACAGGCGCGACCGGTGCGCGAAGGCGTTTCGTCGTCTCCGCCAGCAGGTCGCGTTCCGCCACGCCGAGCGACAGGGCGAGGCGCCGGCGCGACCCCATGATGTTCCCGGCCAGTTCCTGTGCGTCCGGGCCGGCGCGGCGGAACCACACGCCCTGAGGATTGCCTTCGAGCCGCCCGGCAACGGTCGATAGTGGCGTTGGCGTGTTATCTACATCGATCTCGCCCTGATCCGCCATGGATTCGAGGTAACGGCGAAAGCGGAATTTCTCGGTGTCCGGGGTCATGGGGTTACTCCTGTCGCCTCGGCGATCATTTCCCAGAACGAATCCGGGGATTCGACATGGGCGTTATGGCCGAGACCGGCGAGTTGCCGGGCGTCGTTGTCCAGCGTGCGCAGGTCGTCTGCAGATACCATGCGGTCATGTTCGCCCGCTGCCAGCACGACCGGCGCCCGCGCTGCGCGGAATATGTCGGGCGTGTCGGCATAGGCGACGGCGGCCGCACGGTTATCCGCCGCGAGACGCCATTTGCCGTCTTCCTCGACGATGCCCGTCCGCGCGAAGGCCGATGCCGGGTCGGCGATGCCTTTCAGCCCGGTGACGAGGACGAACCGCTCGCGGGCTTCCGCTTCGCTGTCGAACCAGCGTACCGGCATATCGATCAGTTTTGCGATCCCGGCGTGTTCGTCCGCTGTCCAGCCGACCTTGACCCCGGCGGTGACGACGGCTTTCGGGTGGACGCCGAACCACCCGGATGCAAGCAGGATACCAACCAGTCCGCCCATCGAATGGCCGGCGAGGTACAGATCGTTGCTGTCGGACACCAGCGCCGCCATGTCCGCCGCATGGGTGGCGATTCCATAAGTCGTCGCATGATCGGACCGGCCGTGGCCGCGCATATCCGGGACAATCCAGCGGCCGGGCCATTTGCGGTCCAGAATATCGCGCAGTCCGCCCCAGATTTCCCCGGTGCCGGACAGTCCGTGCATCAGCAGGATCGTCGGCCCGTCCGTCTGTCCGCCTTCCTCGACCCAGAGGTCGATGGCGCCGACGGTGCGGAGGCTCATCGGCCTTTCCAGTCCGGTTTGCGCTTTTCGCGAAACGCTGCATTTCCTTCGCGGGAATCCTCCGACTGGATCAGGATCGACTGTCCCAGCCGTTCGATCAGGCGCCCCGTTTCGGTGTCGGTGTTCTGGCAGGTATTGATCACGTGCTTCGCCATGCCCAGCGCCAGCGGTGCGCGGTCGACCAGGATACGGGCGAAGGTCAGCGTGCCTTCGAGCAGGTCGTCACGGGAAAACACGCGGTTGACCAGTCCCCAGTTTTCGCCGGTCGCGGCATCGACCGGCAGGGTGGTCATCATCATTTCCTTCAGGCGGCCGATGCCGATCATCTGGATCATGCGCGATGCCGCGCCGGACGCCGGGATGACGCCGATATTGTTTTCCGTCAGCACGAATTCCGCGTCTTCGGCCGCCGTCCGGAAATCGCTGGCAATGGCGATTTCGACGCCGCCACCGGCACAGATGCCGTTGACCATGGAGACCACCGGCTTTTCCAGATTTTCAAGATCGTCGAGCATTTCGTGGTTGGCCCGCACATAAGCCCGGTATTGCGGGGACGGCAGATTGTTTTCGTAATCGAGCCCGAGGATATCGCGCCCGGAACAGAAACCGCGCCCGGCGCCGGTGATGATCAGAACCCGGATTGCGTCATCGAAACCGACCTTCCAGATCACGGACCGCATTTCGCGGATCATGCGTTCGTCGAATGCGTTCAGTTTTTCCGGCCGGTTCAGTGTCAGCAGGCCGATATTGCCCTCGATTACGTCGAAGGTGACGGTCTCGAAGGAGGCCGGATGGTCGATAAATCCAAGTGGTTTTCCGTCCGCACCGAGGCGGACTGTCGGTGCGTCCGACATATTTTTTATCCCCGTTGTTAAGGGGATATCATGTCCGGCATCTCGGGCCAGATCAACCGCCCCGCCGCGTAAAGCCCCGTTCGCATTCGCTCTGCGCGTTCACCCGGGCATTGACGAATTCGGACATGAAGTCGTTCACCGGTGCGAGGTCGTCGAACGGCTCCGAAATCGAGAGCAGAATCCGCGAATGACCCAATCCGGGGAACAGATGGGTCCGCACGTCGGTCCCGGCAGTCTGCAGTGCTGTTGCGAACCCCGTCGTGTTCCAGGGGTAGACGGTTGTGTCGCGCTCTCCGTGCAGAAGCAGAAAGGGCGGCGTCCTGCCGGAAATCCGCCGCACCGGCCGGGCGATATCGGTATTTTCGAGACCGGCGAAAACGGGGCGGGTAGAGCGATAGTCCTTCGGATCGAAGACATAGGGACCGGCAAGGCCGATCACGCCGCAGATGGTGTCCGGCGAAAGGCCGACGCCGTCCAGGTGGCCAGCGTCCACGGTCAGCAGTGCTGCGATATGCGCGCCGGCAGAATGTCCAGCGACAAACAGCGGGCGGGCGTTGCCGCCCGTTCCGTCCAGATTGTCGCGTACCCAGCGCAGCGCCCGGGCGGCATCGGTCATGAACGCCGGAAACGTAACTTCCGGGTACAGCCGGTAATCCGGAATGACCACCGTGAAGCCCCGGCGGGTGAGGGCCTCGCCGACGAACCGGTACTGTTGCCGTTCGCCGGCTTTCCAACTGCCGCCGTAAAAGAAGACGATGATGGGGCCTGAAGCCGTCGCGGGCGCGGGCGGACGGTATATGTCGAGCCGCTGTCGGGGCAGGCCGCCATAGGACACGTCCGCTGTCAGCCCGTATTCACCGGCGGGAACGAGAACGTCGAGCATGTTCAGCGGCGAACAGCCGGTTAAAAAGGTCGCGGCGAGAAGGGTCGTCGCAATCGGGTGGCGGAACAGCACAGCGTATTTCCTTAACGAACGGCAGGAGCCTCACCTTGATACGCACGGGACCGTCCTTCGGTTCAGTCGGGACGGATCGTCATTGTGGTCTTTCCGCCGTCACACCGGATCTACGGCCGATACGCGACCGGCAGATTACGGCAGCAGGACGCTCATTCCCGTCGTGGCGCGGGATTCCATGTCGCGCTGGGCTTGCGCAGCGTCTTTCAGCGCATAATGCTGGTTCACCGCGATGCGCACTTCGCCCCGCAGGACGACATCGATCAGATCGGCTGCCCGGTACATGACTTCTTCCCGGTTCCTGAGATTCCAGTGGAACGCGGCACTGGTGACGTAAAGCGAGCCCATCTCGTTGAGACGGAAGATATCCAGGGGCGGCGCCGGCCCGGATGCCGAACCGAACGATACCAGCGTGCCCTTGGGGCGGAGCGACTGCAGGGATGCCTCGAAGGTGTCTTTTCCGACCGAGTCGAAGACCACGGGGACGCCTTCGCCGCCGGTCAGGGCGCGGACACGGTGCGCCAGAGTGCCCATGTCGCCGACCAGGGCATGGTGGCAGCCGTGCCGCAGGGCGATGTCGGCCTTGGCGTCGGAACTGACGACACCGATAACCCGCGCGCCGAGATAGCGCGCCCACTGGCACATGATCGTCCCGACGCCGCCCGCGGCGGCATGCACCAGGATGGTCTGTCCGCGCTTCACGGGAAAGACGTCGTGCATCAGGTAATGCGCCGTCAGGCCCTTGGTGATCATGGCGGCTGCGGTTTCGTCGGAAATTTCGCCCGGCAGCAGAATCAGCCTGTCCGCCGACAGGACCCGGGCGTCGGCATAGGAGCCGCGGGGCAGGGAAGGGCCGCCGCTCGAATAGGCGACCCTGTCGCCGACCGCCAGATGCGTCACGCCTTCGCCGACGGCCTCGATCGCGCCCGCGGCTTCGCCGCCGATGACATGGGGCAGCGTCGGAACCGGATAGCGGCCGGTGCGCGTATGGATATCGGCATAGTTCAGGCCGATGGCTGTGTGACGGATCAGGACTTCGCCGGGGCCGGGCTCGCCGAGTTCGATTTCCTCGAACCGGAGAACCTCCGGGCCGCCATATTCGTGGATTCGGATCGCCTGCGCCGTCATTGCCATGTTTCGCTCCCTGAAGTCAGGAGCGGAGCCTAAAACGGTACGGTCAGGCCGTCCATCATACTATCGCAGTTTACCAGCTCGACCTTCTTCCAGTGAATCCGGTACGTGCCGTCGATGGATTCCAGCCCGTGCCACAAGGTGCCGCCGAAATGCCTTTGCCTGTTCCGGCGGTATTCGATCATTTCGAACTTGGAGCGGACGGTCAGGATATTCTTCGATTCGTCTTCCAGCGTTGCGTTGGCGACGATACGACTGGTCCGGGCAACCGGCGTCTGCGTGTGCAGCCTGCCGGCCATCAGGCGGCGGACCCGTGTTTCCAGCAACCGCCGGTCGTCGTACATCAGCGAAATCGTCGTTTTCGGATCGGACTGGCCTTCTTCGATGGGAACCCAGTACCACGCCTGTTCGGTGAACAGCGCGAGCCAGTCGTTCCAGCGGCGCTCGTCCAGTATCCGGGCTTCGGAGATGAGAAAGGTTTCGATTTCCGCAGGTGCTTTGTCAGACATACCGGGGCTCCCTATGCGGCCGTCATGTAGGCGAGCCACGCATCGTACATGTTGCGGATATAGACCTCGCTGGTTGAATCCCGGCCCTTCTTTCCGCCATGGGCGTCCGGCTGATCCGACTGGAAGCCGCGCCCGACCTCGATCCATTCGGCGCCGCCCGCGTTCACGCCGACACCGATCCGGCCATAGGTCTCGAGATCGTCCGTCAGGACCAGCGAGCCCGTGCCGTTGGTTACGTTCGAAAACGCAACCGTATCTTCGAACATCTTTTCCGGCGCGCCCTTCAGGCGGAACGAATAATTGTACACCTCGGTGCGGTTGACCGAGATCGGGTGGACGACCCGAAACTGGCGATACTGGCTCATGAAGGAAATGTTCGGATAGATATTCGAATTCCAGCGAGTCACTTCCAGGATGCGCTGGGTTTCCGCGGCGCCCTTCCTTTTTTCCAGTTCGGCGATGTATTCCGCGAAAAGCGGGTCGCGCTTCGCGGCGACGAGTTTGTCGTCGTCGTGATAGTCGCCGAGGAAGGAGTGGCCGTTCGGATACGTCCAGATTCCAACCTCTTCCAGCCAGAACTTGTAGGGCGCGCCGTTCTGGCGCATCTGCCGGACGGCGATTTCGCCGGCGCCGTCGGTATATGTTGTGTCGTCCTGTTGCCGGGCAGCTTCCGTCGACGAATCGTGGACGAAGAGCGGGTGGGCGGCGTCGCACAGGTTTTCCAGGTACAGTTTCCAGTTGCCGTCATAGGCGTGTTTGAAAACGCCGCCGGCGACCTCCACATCGCCGTCCGGCGCGCGGTCGACCATGTCGTCGAACGAGGTCGTCATGTACCCGAGGAAGTCGGTCAGGCCGGGGCCGTCCGTGGCGAGTGATCCGAAGACGAAACCGCGATAGCTTTCGACGCGGGGGACGGCGACCATCGCGGTGCCGGGCGCATTGGTGTCGAAATGTTCGGGATAGCCGTGTTCCAGCGGTATGCGGATAAGTTTGCCGTCGGTGCCGTAGGTCCAGCCGTGATAGCAGCAAACGAATTCTTCGGCATGGCCGCTGTCGGCAGGGACCACCATGGCGCCGCGATGGGCGCATTGATTGTGTATCAGGCGAATGCTGCCATCGGAGTGGCGGACAAGTACCAGGGGACGCCGGCCGATCCGGGTGGTGATGAAATCGCCCGGCTCCCTGATCTGGCTTTCATGGCCGACATACACCCAGGCGCGGTCGAAGATGCGTTCCATCTCCATCTCGAAGATATCAGGATCTCCGTATACCCGCCGGTGGACCCGTCCCGGCTGAATGAGCCCGGCGACGTCGATGGCAGAGGCAGACACCATTTTGTTCTCCTGTCGCGAATTGCTGCTTTTGAATAACGATACTGTACGGTATAGTATCGTTATGGAGACTACGAGTCAATTGACTGACAGGCGGACGTCCCGCCGGGTGCGGAATGCCGAGGACAAGCGCCGCGCCATTCTTGACGGCGCGCGCGCGGTGTTCATGGCGAACGGTTTCGGCGGTGCGAGCATGGATGCCATCGCGGAAACCGCGGGCGTTTCCAAGATGACGCTGTATCGCTATTTCGACAGCAAGGAAGCGCTGTTCGCCGGGCTGATCGAGGCCTCGTGCGAGAAAATACTGGAACGGGATCCGTCGGCGCCGCTTGAGGGCCTGCCGCTGAAGTCTGCGCTGACGCGCTTCGGCCGTCAGCTTCTCGAAACGGTGTATGCGCCGGAAACGCTGGCACTGCACCGGATCGTGATCGCCGAGGCGAACCGTTTTCCGGCGCTCGGGGTGCTGTTCTACAGGTCGGGACCGGAACGGAACATCGCCGCGCTGGCCGAATACTTTGACGGGCAGGCGGCGGAATCCGGTTCCGGCATCGCCGATCCGCGCAAGTCCGCCGAGGAATTTTTCGAACTCGTCCGGGGCTACACCCATCTGCGTCTGCTTCTGGGGGTGGATGCGGCGCCGGATGCCGCCGCGCGCGCCGCGCAGGTGGACCGCGCCGTCGGGACGTTTCTTAAAACCCTGTTCCCTGAAAGGCACGGCCCCGACCCCGGCTGACTCACGTCATGGAACGGTGTGCTTTTGTCGCGGTCTGTGTGCTAAACTGGTCCCGCAGAATTCAGCGAGCCACATTCGGAGACAGATCATGAATGCCACCGCCGTCCGTGATATCGAAGGCCCGTCGTTGCGCGAGCGCGTCAGCGAAGAAGAATGGAAGGTCCGCCAGGACCTGGCAGCCGCCTATCGCCTGGCACATTTATACGGCTGGACCTCGACCCTGATCTACAATCATATCTCGGCGCGTGTGCCGGGGCCGGATCACCATTTTCTGCTCAACCCGTTCGGGCTGCGCTGGGACGAGGTGACCGCGTCGAATCTCGTGAAGATCGACCTCGAGGGCAATATTCTCGATGACACGCCGTACAAGATCAACAACGCGGGCTATACCATTCACAGCGCGATTCACGCGGCCCGTGGAGACGCGATGTGCGTCATTCATACCCATACGGAAGCGGGCATGACCCTGTCGGCGCTGGATGACGGCCTGATCTATACCAACCAGGACGCCATGATGTTCTATGGCCATACGGCCTATCACGATTTCGAGGGCATCGCGCTGGACCTCGGCGAACGCGAACGCCTTGTTCAGGACCTCGGCGACAAAAAGGTGATGATCCTGCGCAATCACGGGCTGCTGACGACGGGACACACGGTCGCCGACGCCTGGGTACAGATGTATTTCCTCGAAAAGTGCTGTTCGGCACAACTGAAGCTGCTGGCTGCGGCTGCGGCGACGGGCCAGAAAATCCGCTATCCGTCCGAGGAAGTCTGCGCGCATACCGCAAAGCAGTATGACGATGCGGGCTGCGGCGAACGCGAATGGCCGGCGCTTGTCCGTCAGCTTGACGATGTGACAACCGATTATAAGTACTGACACATGACGGCCACTGTCGATGAAATCGCCCCGGATCTGTTCCGGATCACGTGCTTTAACGATGCCGCGAATTTTCAGTTTTCGTCGTTTCTCGTCCGCGATGACGAACCGCTTCTGTATCATACGAACCTGCGCGGTTATTTTGATGAAATTCTGACCGGTGTCCGCTCGGTTCTCGATCCGGCGACGCTACGCTGGGTGGGGTTCAGCCATTTTGAATCGGATGAGTGCGGCGCGCTGAACGACTGGCTTGGCATTGCGCCCCATGCCGAACCGGTCTGCAGCTTCGTCGGCGCCCGGACCAGCATCGGAGATTTCGCGGACCGCGCGCCGCGCGTGCTCGAAGCGGACGAGCGGCTCGAGACCGGTTCGCACAGGTTCCGGGTGCTCGAGACCAAGCATGTCCCGCATGGCTGGGACGCGAGCCTGCTGTACGAGGAAACGGATTCGACCCTGTTCTGTTCCGATCTGCTCGGCCAGGGCGGAAATGTCGAGGCGATGTACGAGGGCGATATCGTCGGCCGGTCGGACGATTACAATACGCGCCAGTCGCAGGGACCGATGGCGGGTGCGGTTCCGTTTACCAGCGAAACGCGCCCAATCCTGGACGGGCTGGCCGCGTTGAATCCGAAGACCCTTGCCTGTATGCACGGGTCGAGTTTTTCGGGCGACTGCGCGCAGGCATTGCGCGATTTCGGCGAGGTGCTGGAGCGCCTGAGCGGCGACACGACACGCTAGGGAGATTGGAATGGTCGAGAAAATTACCAAGACGGAAGAAGAATGGCGGGCGCAGCTTACCGACGAGCAGTTCCATGTTACACGCCAGCACGGGACCGAGCGCCCGTTCACCGGCGAATACGACGGGTGCAAGGACGAAGGCACCTATAAATGCGTGTGTTGCGGCAACCCGTTATTCGAATCCGATCACAAGTTCGATTCCGGCACCGGCTGGCCCAGTTTCTTTCAGCCGCGCGATGATGATGCGGTTGAAACCCAGACCGACCGGGCATTGTTTATGACGCGGACGGAGGTGCATTGCGCCCGGTGCGACGCCCATCTCGGCCACGTTTTTCCCGATGGGCCGGCGCCGACGGGACAGCGCTATTGCATGAATTCCGCGTCGTTGAAGCTGGAGCCGAAAGACGGCTGAGAAAAAAACCGGTTCGGCGTTTCAGTATGCCGCGTAGGACTTTTCTTCGATAATCGCTGCGCCGAGAATTGTATTGATGGTGCGCTTGATCTCGGACCGCACATCGTTCAGCCGATAGACCGAGCGGGCCAGGTCGATGAAGACCGGGCCGAAATCCTGCCGCCGTTCGCAATCGCGGATGGCGTCCTCGGTTTCCCAAAGCCGTTCATTGACGTCTTTCAGACGTCCTGACAGTTCCGAGATCTGACCCGAGGTTTCGATCGCGAGGTTGAGCGCATTGGTCAGGGTCGCCAGTTCGTAAGTGACGTTCGCGTGTTTCATCGCGTCGTCTATCCGCTCGGACTTGATCTGCAGGATCGTGATCTTGTCGATCAGTTCCCCCGGCGCGGCGTCGATTTTCACGGACGGAATGTGTCCCATTACATGTCCTCCGTCACGGCAGTAGCGATCCGGTCGAAAACGCCGCTCCAGCCGCCGGCGGTTTCCTGCCGAAAAAGACGCATGCTCGAATACCACGGCGACGACTCGCCGTTCAGTCCCCATCGCCAGTCGGGCAAATGGCACAGTGCGACGTAAACGGGAATTCCGGCGGCGCCGGCAAGATGTGCGATTGCGGTATCCGACGTCACCACGAGATCCAGCGACGCCATCACGGCGAGCGTATCGACGAAGGCGCCGTCCCGGTCCATGTCCGGTGTCAGGTCGGTAATCCGGTCGCGCCACGGCATTTCCGAAATCTGCTCCGCGCCGTGGCCCTGCTGCAGGCTTACAAGCTGTACTTTGTCGAGCCGGGCGAGAGGTTCGAAGCTGAGCAATGGTAGCGATCGTCTTCCGTCATTCTGGTAGTCCGTGCTGCCCTGCCAGGCGATGCCCACGCGGCGGCCCGGAGTCGGGTCCAGCCGGTCGGCCCAGCGTGCGATACGGGCCTTTTCCGGCCGCAGGTAGCACCCATCTTCGGGTTCGAACGGCTGTGCATCGTGGAAGAGCCGGGGCAGGGAAATAAGCGGCGACTGCACATCGTGCGGGGGTTTCTTGTCGAGGGCGACAAGGCGTATGCCACCGGCATATTCCTGAAGCAGCGGGATCAGGCGTGCCGGGCAGGCGAATACGACGGAACCGTCTACGTCCTGCAGGCAGGACAGATACCGGGCGAACTGCAATGTGTCGCCGAGGCCCTGCTCCGCATGGACGAGAAGCGTTCGCCCGGCCAGGTCTTCGCCCTGCCATTGCGGACGGTCCACGGATTCCATTGCAAAGCCCGGAAGCATCGCCCGCCATTCGTATTCCTGCCAGCCGTCGGCGTAGTTCTCCGTCGCCAGCAGGGTAAGGGCGTAATTCCAATGCGCTTCGGCGTTATCGGGGACGGCTGCGATCGCTTTCCGATAGCGCTCGATCGCGGCGTCGTAACGGCCTTGTTCCTTCAGCGCGGCACACAGATTGATCTGGGCCCGCATATGCTCCGGTTTCTCATAGACGACCCGGCGCAGAATTTCTTCGGCTTCCCGGTACCGTTCCGATGCAACAAGACCGCTGCCGAGGTTGAATTGAAGCTCGACGTCCTGCGGGCGCATCTTCAGGGCGCTTTCGAAGCAGATAACCGCTTTTCCGGCTTTCCCGGCGGCCTTGTAGGCGGAACCGAGATTGGAATGCGCTTCCGGCGAATTCGGCAACATGGTCAGCACCATCCGGTGCGCCTTGATGGCATCCTTGTGCCGCCCGAGGGCTTTAAACGTATTGCCGAGGTCGCACAGGATTTCAGGTCGCCGGGGGTCGAGCTTCGCGGCCTTTATCAAAAGCTGGACCGCCCGCTCCGATCGTCCGTTTTTCTGTGCAAGCAGGCCGAGCATGTGCAGGGCGCCGACATTTTCGGCGTCTTTCTTCAGGACTTTCCTGTAAATCGTCTCCGCCTTGTCGAACCGTCCGCCCCGGAAATAGGCGAGCGCGGCCGCAAGTTGCTCGTCGGCATACAGCCCGCGGCTGTTCTCTCGGTTCAGAGCAGTTGCAGTTACGGTGGACATCGTGTCCTCGGATCAAAGGCAATTTCGCTGAACCGAGGATACGCTGTAATCCTTTACAAAGCCTTGCGTCAGGCCGCTGCCGTTGCGGTCATTTCCACGCGGATTTCAGGCGCTGCCAGCGGTGCGCCGACCGTCGTTCGGGCCGGCGCGTTCGCCCCGTCCACCCAGGCATCCCATGCTTCGTTCATCTGGCTGAATTCAGCCATATCGGCGAGATATATGGTAACGGAGAGCAGTTTCGACTTGTCGGAACCCATTTCCGCCAAGGTCGCGTCGAGCCGCTCCAGAACGTCGATTGTCTGCGCTTTGACGGCCGCATCGCGGTTCCGGGCAACATGGCCCATGGTATAGATGGTATCGCCGTGGCGAACGGCCTTGCTCATGCGGGGGCCGGGGTCGATTCTCTGGATATCGGACATGGGCATCTTTCTGTCGGTGGGGTTATGTTGAACAGGAAGAGATGTTTTGGCGCTACGTGCGATGGCCGTCAACGGTGCGGTTCTGTATTGTCTGCCGCCATGACGACCAACAGGGGATAACGCGATGATTTTGGTGACCAGCGCCGGCGGAAAGACCGGTCGTGCGATGATTGCGGCTTTTGCTGCCGCCGGTGAACCGGTGCGGGCGATGCTGCGCCGCGCAGACGCGGATGACGAATTGCGCGTGCTTGGCGCCGCCGAAGTCGTTCATGGCGACCTGACCGATGCTGCAGCCGTGGCCGCGGCCGCACAGGGCTGCCGGGCGATCTATTACATCTGTCCGAACATGACCGAGGACGAAAAAGTCATCGGCGACAATGTCATCGCGGCGGCGAAGGCGGCGGGAACGGAACGGCTGATGTTTCATTCGGTTCTGCATACCCAGGTGCAGGCCCTGCAGCATCACTGGAACAGGATGTTCGTCGAAGAAGCGATTGTCGAATCCGGGCTGCCCTACAGCATCCTGCAGGTCGGATCGTATTATCAGAACATGCTGCCCGGATGGGCCAAAATGCGGGAAACGGGGGTCCATGCGATGGCTTACGAGGTCGAGGCGCCGATGAGCCTTGTCGATCTCGGGGATGTCGCCGAAGCCGCCCTGAAGATCCTAAACGATCCGGGATGTGCGAACGGTATTTTCGAAATCTGCGGACCGGTTATCACGCTGACGGAAAAGGCGAAAATTCTGTCGGCAATTCTCGGCCGGCCGGTCGCGGCGCGGAAACTGCCCGCCGCCGACGCGGTTGCCCATGCCGCCCATATGGGGGTCGGCGCCTACGGTCAGGACTGCATGCGGAAAATGTTCGCGCATTACGATATCCACGGTCTGGTCGGCAGTCCGCGTGTGCTGGAATGGATTCTCGGCCGGCCACCGGTCGACTTTGAGACATTCGCGCGGCGCGCGGCGGAACAACAGGGGTAGGAAGCTTGGAAAAATACGATGTGATCGTTGTGGGCGGTGGTCACAACGGCCTGATTTCCGCCGCCTACCTGGCAAAACAGGGAGTGAAGACGCTTTTGCTCGAACGCCGCCATCTCCAGGGCGGGGCGTGTGTCACCGAAGAAATTTCCGGCGCGCCCGGCTTCAGGGTCTCTACCGGGGCGGCGCAGCTCGGCAATCTGCGGCCGCAGACGGTGGCCGACCTCGAACTGGAGCGGTTCGGCTACGAACTGGTGTCTCCCGATCCGCTGACTGTCTTCCCGTTTCCCGACGGGCGCTATCTCGCCCTGTGGACAGATCCGGCCAAAACCGGGGCGGAGTTCGCCAAGTTTTCGGCGAAGGACGCGGCGGCGGTTCCGGCTTATATCGCCGACTGCATGGCGGTGTGTGATATCGTCGAGCCGCTGTTATACGCCGATGAAACGTGTTCGCTCGATACCATCGATGCGGCATTCCGGGCGGCCGGCCGAAGCGATCTTTTCGCCGCGTTTATTGTCGGCAGCATGCACGATGTGCTCAACGACCGGTTCGAGTCGGCGGAAATCAAGGCGATACTGGGTTACACGGCGACCTTTGGCACCAATGCAGACACCAGACAGCCCGGAACGGCTTATGTCATGGCGCATCACATGTTCGGCGGAACGACCGGCGTTCGCGGGCGCGCCGTGTATGTAAAGGGCGGGATGGGCGGACTTGCCGACGCGCTTGCGCGCAGCGCGGCCCATTTCGGCGCGACATTGCGCACCGATGCCGATGTCGCCCGGATTATCGTTCAGGACGGGGCTGCCCGCGGCGTCGAACTGGCAAATGGCGAGCGGATCGACGCGGCGGTAGTGATTTCCAATGCCGACCCCCAGACGACGTTCCTCGGGCTTGTCGGGAAAGAACATCTCGATGACGGTTTTGCGGCGGCGATCGGAAAGATCAACGTCAACGGCGTGGCGCTGAAGGTGAACTGCGCCATGGAAGCGCAGCCGGTCTTTACCTCGCTGCCGGCCGACATCACGCCGGCCCGGGTCAGCCTGTGCCCGTCGCCCGACTATGTGGATGCCGCCTGGGCCGAGGCGAGCCGCGGGCATTTATCGACCAATCCCTATATGACCGTGCACATGCAGTCGGTGGTCGATCCTTCGCTTGCGCCCGCAGGCAAGCACACGCTTACCTGCTACGCGCAGTTTTTTCCCTATAATCTCGCCCCGGAACTCGGCGGCTGGGACGCCCAGCGCGCGCGCGCCGGCGAGATCGTTATCGGCACGGTCGCTCGCTATGCGCCCGATATCCGGGACAAGATCATAACGACGGAGGTGATGTCGCCCCACGATCTCGAACGCGTCTTTGGTATGAACGGCGGGCATCAGTTCCATGGCGATCTGATGCCGGGGCAGCTCTTCGATCAGCGTCCCGCGCCGGGATGCGACGGCGCGCGGACGCCCATCGATGGTCTTTACCTGTGCGGCACCGGCGCGCATCCGGGCGGTTGCGTGTGGGGCGCGCCGGGGGAACGGGCGGCGCGCGCCGTGGCCGCGGATATGGCCGGGGCCTGATCGGCCGCCTGCAATACCGGACAGTGCACAGCTGAAAGTCCGTTAACATTCCTTGAACGGGATCGTGCGAGTGTGGTTTTTCGCCCTTAAACTTTAGCACTTAATCCACATTGGAATCGCAATGGATCAGGACTGTCGCCGGGGTCCGGGCAGTGAAATCGACGGGTCGCCTCTGCGCGCGATCGCCGATTTCCTGCCCTCTCCGGTATTTTATTGCGACCGGTCGCTGACCTATCGCTACGTCAATCCCGCCGGCGCGCAATGGCACGGCAAGGACCCGGAAGACATTATCGGCAGAAACATCGCCCAAATTATGGCGGCCGGGCAGGTCGAACTTCTGAAGACGCGGCACAGTGCCGTCCTTGCCGGAGAGACATTGCGGTTCGAAGAGACACGGGTCTTCGGCGAAGGCGGGACGCGCAGGGTGCAGACCGAATATGTGCCCCATAAGGCCGGAAACGGCGATGTCGTAGGGTTTTTCGTCATGCTGACGGATGTCACGGAACGGTTCCAGGCCGAGACGGCGGCACGGGACGCGGCGGAACAGATCCGCATGATATCGGACGCGGTCCCCGCGCAGATCTCGTTTATCGACCGCGATCGGCGCTATGTCATGGTCAATTCCACGACCGCTGAATGGTTCGCCCGGAAGCCAGAAGATATTGTCGGCAAAACGGTCGAAGACCTGTTCGGGACGGAATTCTCCGAGCGGACGGGCGGTTTTCTGGGCAGGGTTCTGGACGGCGAAAAGGTCGACTACCAGAGCGAATACACATTCCCCGATGGAATCTGCCGCGCCCTCGATACAACGTATATTCCGAATTTCAGGGCGGATGGGTCCATCGACGGATATATCGTGCTTGCCTACGACGTATCCGAATTCAAGAGAGTGGAGGACGATCTGCGGTTGCTGGCAACCACGGATTCCATGACCGGTGTCTATAACCGGCGCCGTTTCCTGGAAATATGTAATGAAGAAATCGCCAGGGCGCGGAGATACGACCGGCCGGTGTCGGTCGTGATGTGCGATGTCGATCACTTCAAGTCCGTCAACGATACATATGGGCACGACGTTGGCGACAAGGTGATCTGTCGGTTCGCCGAGGTGGCAGGCAGGGAAATCCGGACCGGTATGGACGTCATCGGGCGGCTGGGAGGCGAGGAATTTGCGCTCCTGCTGCCGGAAACCGAACTCGAGAATGCCAGGATCGTCGCGGAACGGTTTCGCCGGTCCTGGGAAAACACCGAAATCGATGCGGGGAGCGCGTCGATCCGGACCACCTGCAGCTTCGGCGTCGCCGAACTGTCGGTCTCGCATGTGACGGACGGCGATCTCCTGAAACAGGCGGACCTGGCGCTTTACGAGGCTAAGGAAACGGGTCGCAACCGGGTGTGCGGCGGTATCCATGTTTCCGGCTGGGCGGACAACGCGGCCGCCGTTTGCTGACGGGATTTATGCCGCGGCGCATTGCGGCGTCGTTGCGCGACGGGCATGATCGACCTTTCCCGACAGGAGGGGCCGGTGCTCGAACTTTATCATTCAAATTGGTCGATCTGCGCCCAGAAAGTGCGGCTCGTCATTGCGGAGAAAGGTCTGGATGTCGCCGAGCATCATATCGACCTGCGCGCCCGTGAACAGCAGACCCCGGCTTATCTGAAACTCAACCCGAAGGGATATGTGCCGACCCTGGTGCATGACGGTCGCCCGGTCGTCGAATCTGCGCTGATCTGCGAGTATCTCGACGAAGTATTTCCCGATCCCGCGCTCAGCCCCGCCGATCCCGTCGATCGTGCCTATATGCGGACCTGGACCCGGCGGCCCGACGACGGGCTGCATCGTGCCTGTGCAACCGTCACCAATGCGATTGCCTTCCGGCTCCAATGGCTTGAAAAACCGCGCGCGGAGATCGAAAAAATGCTGGCCGCGACGCCTGACCCGGCCCGCCGGACCTGGCGGCGCGAAATGATCGAAAACGGTACGGAGTCGCAGCTGTTCGTGCACGCCGTCTGGGCCTATCACACCCTGCTGGACGACATGGAGAACGCGCTACAGGACCGCGACTGGCTTGCCGGCGATACCTATACGCTCGCAGATGTGTCGTTGACATCCTATCTCAACCGCGTCGCGGAGCTTCAGTTCCAGCCGATGTGGGAGCGAACCCGGCCGCGGGTTACGGACTGGTTCGACCGTATCCGGAAACGCGAAAATTTTGCGATTGCGTTCGGAAACTACCCGTATGACGATTATGCCGCCCAGATGGCGGTGCAGGGGGCGATACGTTGGCCCCGGGTCGAAGCGATCCTCGCTGCGGCATAAGTTTGGTCTTGGCCGCCGCCGGGGAATCGTTCAGGCTTGGAGAAAGTCCGGAAACAACAAACCGGCCATAACCTCAGGGGAGAGAAAAATGTTCAAGGGATCTGCCGACGTTGTCATGCCCACCTCCATTATCGGGTCGTTGCCGCGCCCGACATGGTTCACCGAACAGCTCGGGACGCGAAATTTTCTCGACGCGATGATCGACAACCATTACCGCGAACAGTACGAGGATGCGGTCAGTACATACCTGATGTGGCAGACGGTTGCCGGGCTCGACATCGTCACCGACGGCGACGCCCATTACGACGACCAGGTGGCCGGGTTCTCGTGGCAGAGCTACGCCCCCTGGCGCATGGCAGGGTTCGACCGGGCCAATCCGAGGCCCGCGGTCTACAAGGCCGGTGCGGCGGCCTATCCACGCGGGCACATCCTGCACGATCTCCTCGAAAGCCGGGTACTGCCGCCGGTCAACGGCCCCGTCGGGCGCGGTCAGATCCAGTATACGGCGCTGTGGCGGGCGGCCCAGCGGATGACCAGAAAGCCGGTGAAATTCGGAACGGTGACGTCCGAACTCCTTGCGGTGACCGTTGCCGACGATCACTACGGCGACCCCGTGGCGCTTGTAAACGATATCGCCACGGCGTTGAACGAGGAACTGAACGAACTCGCCGATGCAGGATGCCCGATCGTCCAGCTGGAAGAACCCCAGATACATATGACCCCGGTCCGCGGCAAGCTGTTCGGCAAGCTCGCCGAGGACGAACTGGTGACGTTGTTCAACAAGACGGTCGCCGGTCTCCGCGACAAGACCGAGGTCTGGTGCCATACCTGCTGGGGCAACCCCGCGCAGCAGCGCATTTTCGACGAGGTGCAAAGCTACCAGCCGACACTTGAATGGATGAACCAGGTCGATGCCGACGTGCTGACCTTCGAGACCTGTTCTTCGGGAACCCAGGACCTGAAGGCCATCGGCGAGATCATCGGCGACGACAAGAAAATCGCCATCGGCGTCATAGACCACCACACGCTTCAGGTCGAACGCCCGGACGAGGTTGCCGATATCATCCGGGCGGCCCTGAAGCACATTCCCGCCGAACGCCTGATTATAACGTCCGATTGCGGCATGGGCCGCGAAGGCATGAGCCGGCGTCACGCCATCTACAAGCTGGTTGCGATGGTGCAGGGCACGAATATCGTCCGGAAAGAGCTCGGACTGCCGGAAGCCGAATGTCTGGCGGAAGATCAGCGCTATTCGCTGGCGGCCGTCAACGACTGAACGCCGGAGCCATTGATATTTGCCGCCGGGCGACATAGTTCGGGTCGACAACCCGTATGACGAAAGTAGAAGCGATGACCGACAGCAGATATCTGACCGCCATTTCCCCGGGCATGCCGGCAACCGACGGTGCGGGCGTGCAACTGACCCGCATGGTGGGCACCCCGCAGCTCGACATGGTCGACCCGTTCCTGATGCTCGACCGGATCGACAGCGACGATCCCGACAGCTACATCGCCGGGTTTCCGAACCATCCGCATCGCGGGTTCGAGACCGTCACGATCATGCTCGAAGGGCTGATGCGTCATCAGGATTCGGTCGGGAATGACGGATTGCTGCGGCCGGGCGACGTCCAGTGGATGACCGCCGGGCGGGGCATCATCCATTCCGAACTGCCCGAGATGGTTGACGGGCGGCTGAAAGGCTTCCAGTTGTGGGTCAACCTGCCGGCCGAGAAGAAAATGATGGCGCCGGGATATCAGGACATCACCGCGGACCGGATATCGACCGTCGTCTTCGATGGCGGGGCGGCCCGCGTGATTGCAGGGTCGTTCAATGGCACCGACGGCCCGGCGCAGTCCCAGGTTCCGATCCGGCTGCTGGATGTCCGGCTGGCGGCGGGGACCGAGTGGACGATAACGCCGGATGCGGGTAACGACGTTTTCCTGTGCGTGTACGAGGGCTCGGTCGAGGCGGCGGATAATGACGGCGGCCGCCATGGCATCGTCAAACCCGGCGTCGCAGTCTTCGGCGGGCAGGGCGATGTCACCGTGACTGCCGGCCCGGACGGGGCGGACATTCTGTATTGCGAGGGCGAGCCGATCCGCGAGCCGGTCGAAAAATACGGCCCCTTCGTGATGAACACCCGGGCCGAGCTTCAGCAGGCGGTCGACGACTTCAATTCCGGGAAGCTCGCCACGGCCTAGCCGCGTTTGGGCTAGCCCTATTGCATCCTGTCACGACGCCGTAACTAATTGCGTGCAGTACCGTCTGCGTGACTGCATGCTGTTTTCATGAAACCTGATCTTCCTTCGTTTCGCGAAGCGCTGGGCGTGTGGCTGAAGATCGGCCTGCTCAGCTTCGGCGGGCCGGCCGGCCAGATTGCGTTGATGCACCGCGTGCTTGTTGACGAGAAACGCTGGATCAGCGAGGGCCGGTTTCTGCATGCGCTGAATTACGCGATGCTCCTGCCCGGCCCGGAAGCGCAACAGCTTGCGACCTATTGCGGCTGGCTGATGCACCGGACGCTGGGCGGCCTTGCGGCGGGTATTCTGTTCGTATTGCCGGGCGCGATCGTCATGCTGGTCCTCAGTATATTGTATACCGGGTTCCGGAATGCCTCGCTCGTCGAGGCCATCTTTTTCGGCGTCAAAGCCGCCGTTCTGGCGGTTGTTATCCAGGCGGTTCTGCGGATCGGCGCCCGCGCTCTGCAAAACCGGCTGATGGTTCTTATCGCTGCCGTCGCCTTCGTTGCCATTTTCTTTTTTGCTGTCCCGTTCCCGGCCATCATCGCCGGCGCGGCCCTTATCGGGGCGGCAGGCGCCCGGATTCGCCCGTCACTATTCGCGTCAGGCGGTCACGGAAGCGACGACGGCGGCGGTACGGGAGGCGATTATGCCGTCGATCGGATGCTGGCCTCCGGGGCGCTCGAACATGTAAAGCCGTCGTTGAAACGGGCGTTGAGCGTGACCGCAATCTGTCTGGTTCTCTGGCTTGGGCCCATTGCCGTACTGGCGAATGCGCTTGGCCCGGCCCATGTCTTCACTCAGGAAGGACTGTTCTTCGCCAAGATGGCGGTGGTCACCTTCGGCGGCGCCTATGCCGTTCTCGCCTATGTCGCGCAGCAGGCGGTCGAGGTCTATGGGTGGCTGGCGCCGGGCGAGATGCTTGACGGGCTGGGCATGGCCGAAACGACGCCGGGACCGCTGATCATGGTGGTCCAGCATGTGGGGTTTCTGGCCGGGTTCCGCAATCCGGGTACGCTGGACCCCATGGTGGCGGGCACGTTGGGGGCGGCGTTGACCACGTGGGTGACGTTCGTCCCGTGTTTCCTGTGGATATTTCTGGGGGCGCCCTATATCGAGACGCTGCGCGGCAACCGGGTGCTGAACGCGTCCCTGACGGCAATCACCGCCGCCGTCGTCGGGGTGATCCTCAATCTTGCCGTCTGGTTCGGTCTTCACACGATATTTGCGACCGTAACGGAAACCGCGTTCGGGGCGGTCAGGCTGTTCGTGCCGGACTGGCAGAGCATCGATGTCGCTATTCTGATCCTGACCGTGGCCGCGCTGGTCGCGACGTTACGGTTCAGGCTTGGAATGCTGCCGACGCTCGCCGTGTCAGCGGTGCTCGGTATTGTCTGTTTCTACGGATTGAAATAACCCGTCAGACAAGCTCCACCGTCAGCGGGTTATACGAATACAGCCACGCATTGCGGTCGCCGCCCTCATCCCTCTTCGCGAAAGAATCCCGAATCTCGTCGACATTCTTGAGGTGGAACAGTTTGCGGTTCGCATCCGAGGTGTTGACCACGCGGGCGGTCCGTTCCATCCGGTTGCGCTGATACAGCTGTAGGGCTTCGGCGATATCGTCGCACTGGCCGAGTGCGCGGGCCAGCACGGCGCCGTCCTCGATCGCCATTGCGGCGCCCTGGGCAAGATAGGGAAGCGTGGCGTGCGCCGCATCGCCGAGAATCGTGGCCCGGGCGGAACTCCACGAGGTGTTGACCGGGCGTTTGTACAGCGCCCACAGATAGCATTCGTCCCGGTTGGCAAGGTCGATGATCGTATTGATGTCGTCGTGCCAGCCTTCGAAATCCGCCTTCATGTTTTCCCACGGGAACTTCGCGGTCCAGGATTCCTCGGACTTTGCGTCCATTTCGACGCAGCCGACGAAGTTGAGCATTTCGCCGCCGCGAATCCAGTAGGAGACGGCGTGTTTTCCCGGCCCCATCCAGACCGACATGACCTCTTCCATGAAATTCGCGGGAAGCTTGTCCTTGTGAACCGTCACGCGCCAGGCGGAATCGCCGGTATAGGTCGCCGGCACCGCACCGGAAACCTGGTCGCGGATAATCGATTTCACGCCGTCGGCGCCGACCACGACATCGCCTATGGCGCTGGTGCCGTCATCGAAAAACAGTTCCACGCCGTCCGCTGTTTCTTCGAATCTCGTCGCCCGCTTGTTCAGGTGAACGACGTCTTTTTTCATTTTTTGCACGGCGCTGGCGAGAATGGCGTGCAGATCGGCGCGGTGCGCCTGATTATAGGGCGCTTTGTGCAGTTTCAGGTGCTCTTCCGAAAGCGCGAAGCGGTCGATTACTTCGCCGGTATCGTGCAGCCGGAAAACATAGGCGGCCGGGCGCACCGATTTAGCCGATATCTCGTCCCCCACCCCCAGGTAATTGAGCACATGCATCGCGTTTGCGCTCATCTGGATGCCCGCGCCGACTTCGCCCAACTGGGGCGCCTGCTCGTATATTTCGACATCGAAGCCGGCCTTGAGAAGACAGCCCGCGGCAGCAAGTCCGCCGAGCCCGGCGCCGGCAATGAGGATTTTGGTGTTTTTCACTGTAATCTAGCCTGAGATATTGAGAAACGGGTTGCCGCCTTCATAATCAATATCCTTAAATATGTATACGATTGTATCGGTCTACAGATCGCGGGCCATCGCGATATGGTCAATACCGGCTTCGGTGAACACCTTGCCGTCCGGCAGGAAGCCGAATTTTTCGTAAAACGCGCTGGCATGGCATTGCGCATGCAGGACGCCGCGTACCGCGCCCGCGGCGGCGGCATCTGCAAGGGCGCGGTCCAACAGTGCCCGGCCGACATTATTGTTCCGGTATTCCCGGCGAACCGCCATCCGTTCGAATTTGACAGTACCGTCACCGACCTGCCGGACCCGGGCCGTGCCGGCGGGCAATGCGCCGAGCATCGCGAGGTAATGCCGGGAACCGTCGTCTAGGCCGTCGAATTCCATTTCGCGGCTGACATTCTGTTCGCCGCAGAATACTTCGCTGCGGATCGCGTGACAGTGATCGCGGAGCACGGGCGCATCCGCCTCGATAACCGTTATTCGGGTCATATCCGCCAAAACATCGTCACTCGTGAAAACGGCAGGATAGTCCGATTTTTGCGGCCGGCAAACCGCCCGAAAATAGCTGGCTGGGGGCATTGGACCGCACTGCATTTGGCGGGTATGGTCCGGCCACATAAATACCGACAGAGGAACCAGTTGGATGAAGATTTTTGTGTTTTCGGCGTCGCTGCGCGAGCAATCTCTCAATCTGAAGCTTTCGAAGCTGATTGCTAAAGTGGCGGAAGCAAACGGCGCCGAGGTCGATTTTGCGCGGATGAGCGATTTCGATATGCCGCTGTATAACTTTGACGACCAGCAGTCGACCGGCGTGCCGGCCGGCGCGCAGGCGATGGCCGACCGGATCACGGCGGCGGACGGCATGATTCTGACAACCCCGGAATATAACTGGCTTCCCCCCGCGACGATCAAGAACGCGGTTGACTGGCTGTCGCGGATGGACCCGATGCCGCTTGGCGGGAAATCTATCCTGCTGTCCTCGGCCAGCCCGTCGCTGGTCGGCGGTGTGCGCGGTCTGATGAGCCTCCGTATTTCCTACGAGGCCCTGGGAACCTGGGTTTATCCGAAAATGTTCTCTCTGGCGCAGGCGCCCGCGGCGTTCAATGACGACGGGACGCTGGTGAACGAGGATCTCTCCAAAATGCTGAACGCCATGGTCGCCGATTATTGCTCGGCGGCGGTCGCGCTCAACAACCGATAAGGTCTGTCGATATCTCCGGCATAGAAACACCCGGCCGCTGGATCGGCGCGCGGTATCCGAGGAGCGAGGACGCCGCGCTGCTGACCGGCAATGCCCGGTTTATCGACGACATGGAACCGGTGGCGGGTATCCGTCATGCCGCGATCCTGCGGTCGAGCCATGCGCATGCCCGGATACTATCGATCGATACGTCGAAGGCCGAAGCCCTGCCGGGTGTGCACGGCGTCGTCACGGGTGCCGATATCGCCGGCGCGATAAATCCGATCCCGAGCGCCGTGCGGGTGCCGATCAAGTTCTATCCGATCGCGGTCGACAAGGTCCGCTATGTCGGCGAGCCGGTGGCCGTTATCGCCGCGACCGACCGCTACGTTGCCGAAGACGCAATGGAACTGATCGAAATCGAATACGAATCCCTGCCGCCGGTGGCCGATCCGGTCGCGGCGCTGGAAGAAGGCGCCGCCCTTCTGCACGACGACGTCGGGTCCAATCAGGTCCATCACCGCACTTTCCGCTATGGCGATCCGGACGCCGCCTTTGCGAAAGCGGACAAGGTCGTGAAGCTTGAATGGCGGTATCCGCGCTATTCGTCGACGCCGATGGAAACCTATGGCGTCGTCGCGAATTTCGAACGTCAGCCCGACCGGTACACGATCTGGTCGAACTTCCAGGGCCCGTTCATCCTGCATGCGCTGATGACCGGCGCGCTCGGCGTGCCCGGAAACCGCCTGCGTCTGATCACGGCGCCGCATTCCGGCGGCAGCTTCGGAATCAAGCAGGCGATGTTCCCCTACATGGTTCTGCTCGGGGCGTGTTCGAAGCTGCTCGGCTGTCCGCTGAAATGGATCGAAGACCGGCTGGAACATCTCATCGGCGCCTCCGCCGCAGCCGATCGCGCCGACAAGGTTGAAGCCGCGTTTTCGAATGACGGCGAGCTGCTCGGCCTGCGGTTCGACAATATCGTCAATGTCGGCGCCTTTGTGCGCGCGCCCGAACCGGCGTCGGTCTATCGCATGCACGCGGCCTCGAACGGTTGCTACCGGGTGAAAGACATCTTCGTCGAGAACCGGCTGGTGGTGACCAACATGACGCCGATCGGCCTCAACCGCGGTTATGGCGGCCCGCAGTTTTACTATGCGCTGGAACGCGTCATGGAGGCCGGCGCAAAGGAACTCGGGATAGACCCCGCGGAAATCCGCCGTCGGAATTTTATTCAGCCGGATGAATTTCCCTACGATTCCCCCACCGGCGCGACCTACGACGCTGGCGACTATGAGGCCGGTCTCGACCAGGCGCTCGAACTGGCCGCCTATGACGACCTAAGGGCGGCGCGCGACCGGGCGCGGGCCGACGGTAAGCTTTTCGGTATCGGGATGGCGGCGGGGATTGAGCCGTCCGGCTCCAACATGGCCTATGTAACCCTTGCCCAGACGCCGGAAGAACGCGCGAAGGCGGGGGGGCGCTCCGGCGGTCTCGGCACGGCAACGGTGTCGATCGACCCGTCCGGTTCCGTCACCGTCAAAACGGTGTCGACCCCGGCGGGGCAGGGCCACCAGACGGTCGCCGCCCAGGTCGTTGCCGACGCCCTCGGGCTGCGGCCCGACCAGATCGACGTCGTGACCGAGGTCGATACGCTGACCAGCGCGTGGTCGCTGGCATCCGGAAACTACGCGAACCGGTTCTCGTCGGTGGTCGTCGGCGCCATTGCCGACAGCGCCGATAAGGTTGCGAAGAAAATTATCCTGATCGCGGCGGAGAACCTGGAAGTCGCGCCGGAGGATATCGAACTTGTCGGCGGCGAGGCGCGGGTTGTCGGCGTGCCGGAAAAGGCATTGCCAATCCGCCGGGTCGCGGCGCAGACCCACTGGCACCCGGCGGGTCTGCCCGAAGGAATGGAGCCCGGACTTTTCGAGACCACGATCCTGAACCCGCCGATGCTCGAAGCGCCCGACGAACAGGACCGGGTCGCAAGCGCGGTGACGTTCGGCTACGTGTTCGATCTTGCAGCGGTGGAAATCGACCGGAACACGGGCGAGATCGAGATCGTCAAATACGTCTCGGTTCACGATGTCGGCAACGTGCTGAACGAACTGGTCGTCGAAGGCCAGATTTACGGCGGTTTCGCGCATGGCCTGGCCGGCGCCCTGCTCGAAGAATTCGTCTACGATGCGGGTGCGAACCCGCAGGCGGGGACGTTTGCCGATTACCTCTGCATCACGGCGCCGGAAGTTCCCGAATTGACGATCGGCCATTTCAACACCCCGTCGCCGCACAATACGCTCGGCGCAAAGGGGATGGGCGACGGCTCGTCGATGCTGGCGCCGACCGCGATCGCCAACGCGGCGGCGGATGCCCTCGGCACGTTCGATGTCGAGCTGCCGCTGACCCTGAACAAAACCTGGGCGAAGGCGAACGGCCTGGACTATGCCCGCGCCGGGGCGGCGCGCGCCAAGGTCGGGGACGGCCCGCGTGAAGCCGGTGCGGTCGAAGGCGGGCTGACCGGTTCGGGGGCCGTCGAACTGTCGGCGCCGCCGGCGGATGTATGGAAACTGCTGCTCGATCCGGACACGCTGGCGGCCGTCGTGCCGGGCTGCGAAGCCCTGAACCAGGTCGGCGATGACAGCTTCACCGCCCAGGTCACCATCGGCGTCGCCGGGATCAAGGGCGTCTACAATGCGGAGATCGACCTGAAAGACAAGGTCGGGCCCCATAGCGTTCGGCTGGTCGGCAAGGCGTCCGGCGCGCTTGGCTTCGGCGAAGGGGAGGGCAGGGTTACTCTGGAAGCGGTCGGCGACGGCCGGACCCGGCTTTCCTATACTTACCGGGCGAATGTCGGCGGCAAGGTCGCCGCCGTCGGGCAGCGCATGCTCGGCACGGTGACGAAGCTCCTTATCGGCCAGTTTTTCCGCGGGTTCGACCGGCGCCTCAAGTCCGGCGGCAACGGAGATAACGGCGCGGTCCGCCCCGGTTTCTTCCGGCGGCTGTTCGGCGGAGGCGGCTCATGAAACCGGTCGCCTTCGAATACTGCCGCCCGGATACGGTCGAGGAAGCGCTCGACCTGCTGAAGGAATTCGGCGGAGATGCCAGCATCATTTCCGGCGGATTGTCGCTGGGCGCGATGCTGAACATGCGCCTGGTCCGCCCGAAGGCGCTGATCGATATCAACGGCTTGAGCGAATTGGCAAGCGCACGGGCCGGCGATGCGACGATTGCCACCGGGACGCTGGTCCGGCAGGCCGCCGCAATGAAATTTCCGGAACTGATGTCCGGCGTGCCGTTGCTGGCAAAGGCCCTGCCGAATGTCGGTCACTACCAGACCCGGTCGCGGGGGACCCTTGGCGGCTCGGTCGCCCATGCGGATCCTAGCGCCGAGATACCCCTGACCCTGGTCACGCTGGCCGGCGCGGTCAAACTGCGCTCGCCCAGGGGCAGCCGGGACGTGCCGGCGCGCGAATTTTTCCACGGATTACTGACCACCGACCGGCGGGCCGATGAAATGATCACCGGTCTGACCTGGCCGATCCGGCGCGAATTCACAGGGTATGCGTTCGACGAAATTGCCCAGCGTCACGGCGATTTCGCGATCGCCGCCGTTGCGGTCGCGGCCACGGTGGGCGGTGACGGTACGATTGCCGAGCTGTCCTTCGGTCTCGGCGGGGTCGAGGACAGGCCGCTTGTAGCGGAAACCGCGGCCTTCGTCGGCAAGCCGGCGACCGACGCGACGGCAGCCGATATTGCGAATACCGTCGCCGAGGCGGTCGATCCGATGGTCGACCTGCAGGCCAATGCCGATTACCGCCGTCAGCTGGTCCGTGTTCTGGGGACACGGTCCCTGTCGGCGGCCTTTGCCGAAGCGGCCGAACTGCGGGAGTCCGCCTGATGTTGCGTATCAAACCCGACCAGAAACAGCGTGTGACGCTGACCGTGAACGGCAGGACCGTTTCCGGCTTCGCCGAACCGCGGATGCTGCTGACCGATTTCCTGCGCCACGAGCTTGGCCTTTACGGCACCCATGTCGGGTGCGAACACGGGGTCTGCGGCGCCTGTACGGCGATCATCGATAATGTCGCGACGCGCAGTTGCCTGCGCTATGCCGTGCAGTGCGACGGGCTGGAGATCGAGACGGTCGAAGGACTGGCCGATGCCGACGGCACGCTGAACACGCTGCAGAAGGCATTCAACGAGAACGGCGCCCTGCAATGCGGGTTCTGTACGGCTGGGATCCTGATGTCGGCGACCCGCTTCCTGCAGGAAAACCCGAAGCCAAGCACGGACGAAATTCGCGATATGCTGTCCGGTCACATCTGCCGCTGCACCGGTTACGAACAGATCGTGAGGGCGATCCGGCAGGCCAGCGGACAATGAATCTCGGGGCCGTCTTCTATCGCCACATGCTGCGCGAGCCCGGCGCAATCGGCATCGTCGATGGAGACACCCGCCGGTCATTCGGCGACTGGTATGACGATATCCGGGCGGTCGCCGGCGGATTGCAGCTTCGCGGGCTGAAATCCGGCGATCACTTCGTCACCGTCCTGTCGAACCGCTACGAGACCGCGACGCTCTATTGGGCCTGTCAGATGCTGGGGGCTGTTTTTACCCCCTTCAACTGGCGCGCGGGCGGCGACGAAATCGCTTACGTCCTGGACGATGCAGATGCCGTTGCGGTCGCGTTCGAACAGGCGACGCGGGACTCCGTCGGCGCCGCGATGGGGCAGAACACCGCCGCCGGTATCGTTACTTACGACATCGACGACGGCGATTTCGAGACGCTGCTGGCCTCGTCGCCGGTGGCGGGGCCGTCGACGGTCGACGAGGGCGAAATCTGCCTGATGCTCTATACCTCCGGCACGACGGGTCGGCCGAAGGGCGTCCCCCGGTCGCACCGGGCGGAACGCCTGGCGGGGGTCCACTGCATCGCACAGCTCTATTATCGTAAGGGCGAATCGACACTCGGCGTCATGCCCATGTTCCACACGATGGGCATCCGGTCGATGATGATGTCGATGCTGCTCAACGGAACGCTCGTCTGCCTGCCGGCCTGGGATGCCGAATCCGCCATGCGGCTCGTCCAGGAAGAAAAAATCGATATCCTGTTCCTGGTGCCGACGATGTTCCACGACATGCTGCACCATCCAGGACGGGGCGATTACGACCTGTCGTCCGCGCAGAATATCGGCTATGCCGGGATGGCGATGACATCTGCCCTGACCGCCCTGTGCCAGCGGGAATTCGAGCCGCGGCATTTTATTAATTTCTACGGATCGAGCGAAATTTTCTGCTTCGCGATCTGCGACCACGTTGCCGACAAGCCGGGCTGTGCGGGCCGTGCCGGGCTCGGCCAGATTATCCGGGTGGTTGAGGCGGATCCCGATGGCGGCAGCGGTCCCGACGATCTGGTGGCCAACGGCGAGTCGGGGGAGATCATCGTACCGATGGATGGCTTGGAAGCCTTCGCCGGATACTGGAAACGCCCCGATGCGGATGCGAAATCGATCCGCGACGGCTGGTATTTTACCGGCGACCTCGGCTATTTCGACGAGGACGGCGAACTGTATGTCGTCGGCCGCGTCGACGACATGGTGATTTCCGGCGGCGAGAATATCTATCCCGAAGAGGTCGAGGACGTGCTTGCGAAATCGCCGCTGGTCGAACAGGTTGCCGTGATCGGCATGCCGGACGAGCGGATGGGCGCGAAAATCGTCGCCTTTGTCGAGCCGGCATCGCCCGACTGCGGCGCCGACGCGCTCGACGCCTGGTGCCTCGACAGTGCGCTCGCCAGGTTCAAACGCCCGCGCGCCTATGTGTTCGTGAAACGAATTCCGCGTTCGGCGGCAGGCAAGCTGCTCCGCCGGTTTCTGCGCGACGGCGATTACGAAACGTTACCCGACTTTGACTCCACGCTTTAACAGGAAAAGAAAATGGTTGAGAAAAACTACGCCCAGCAACGCGCTTCGATTCTCGAAAATCTCGACGGTCTCCGGGTCGATATCGATACGGAAAAACGGATTGGATACCTGATCCTGAACCGCGCGCCGCTGAACATCGTGTCCTATACCGGCCGCGCCCAGATCCGGGCGCTGATCGAGGAGATGGACGAAGACGACGATATCGGCGTCATCGTGATCAAGGGCGATAACGGCTGCTATACGTCCGGCGGCGACGTGAAGGCGTTTCCCGATATCCCGAAGAACAAGATGTCGGACCTGCACTGGAATATCGGTGCCCCGGAACGCGCGGAGAAACCGGTTATCGTGGCGATGGAAAAATACGGTTTCGGCGTCGGATTCGAGCTGGCGATGGCCTGCGATTTCAGGTTTGCGACCAAGGATACGCTGGTCGGTCTGCCGGAAAGCTCGCTCGGCCAGATGCCGGGGTCGGGCGGCAGCGTGCGGGTTGCCCGCATCGCCGGTCTGACCCGCGCCAAGGACATGGTCATGCTCGGCAAGCGCATCCCGGCGCCGCAGGCGCTCGACTGGGGGCTGCTGACGGGTGTTGCCGACGATGCCGAGGGTCTTCAGGCGATGGTCGAAGAATACGCGGCAAGCCTGAACGCGCTGTCGCCGATCGCGCTGGCGTCGCTCAAGAAGGTGCTCAATTCGGCCTATGACGCACCGCTCAAAACGTCGCTCGAAGTCGAAGGGCATTCCTACGAAAAACTGCGCTGGACCGACGATTACAACGAAGGGATCGCTGCGTTCTCGGAGCGCCGGAAGGCGAAGTTCACCGGGAAATAGCGCCGGAGCTTACGGCTGCAGGACGGCGCGGATCAGGTTTTCGACCTGGTCCGCGCGCGTTGCCGCTTCCGCTGCCGGATAGCTTGCGCGGAACCGGACGATCACATTGCCGCGCCCGAAGGCGCTCAGCGATGTACGCCTGACATTGCCGTTCCGGGCCGTCGGCAGGTCGAGGACCGCTTCGAATCCCTTGCGATCGCCGATTGCCGTGGGGCCGGTGCGTATGACGTCGGCATCCGGGTATTTTCGAATGATCTCGTGCAGCGTCGCATCGAATTCGCCGACCAGCGGCACGTTGCGGTCGACGCTGACATAAACCGATAAGAGGGTCGCCGCCCAGCCGCCGGGACCGATGCGGTAGTGGACCACGATGTTTTTCCCGGCCTCGTCCAGCATCGTCCGTCGGATCCGGCGTAACGGTCCATAGGCGTCGGCGAAGCGCCAGCGGGACGGGGTATGGCGCCATGTTGTGCCGTTAGGCTCCGTCTCCCAGACATTCGCACTGGCTTCAAGGATGGCCTTCGCCTCGCGGAACGCCGCCCGGGCGGCGTCGATCCGCCCCGTCTTGTACAGGATCACCGTTTTGGCGCGCAGCACGTCGGCTAGCAGGACGCCGGCCGGCCGGGCGCGCGCGATTTTCTCCGCTTCTGCCACGAGCGGCTCTGCGTCGGCAAACCGGGACTGGTTCGCAAGGGCGATGCCGAGCTTGTGCAGCACATCGGCGCGCGCTTGCCCGGCCGGCGCCTGTTCGAGCGCAGCCCTGTATTCGCGTTCGGCGCCCTGGTCGTCGCCGCCTGCCAGCAACACGTCGCCGCGCGACATTGCGGCCTCGAAGACCGGTCCCGGCGGTGTCGCGCCGTCCTCCGACGACGCGGCCATCGCCGTAGGCGAAAAAATCACCAGAATAAGAAGCGCAAGGGCTCGTAAAATTCCCATGGGGCCATATCATAGGGAAAACATTCAGAGGAGAGGATCACATGTCTGCGAAAAGAGAGAACTTCGTTCCCGATACCGTTTACGCCCGGGTGATGAACGGCAAGGCGATGTTCCCGACCGCCGTATCGGTCGAAGGCCAGCGAATGATCTTCCTGTCCGGCCAGCTCGCCTGGGACAAGGACGGCAACACGGTCGGCAAGGGCGATATGCGCGCCCAGTTCGAACAGGTCGGCCAGAACCTGAAGAACGGGCTGGAAGCCGCCGGCGCATCGCTGGAAGACGTGGTGAAGGCCGTGACCTACGTCACCGACATGGATGCGTTCTTCGAATGCGTCGATATACGGGAAAAGTATTTCGGCCCCGGCTGGCCGACCTCGACCACGTTCGAGGTCAGCCGTCTCGCCCATCCCGACATGATGATCGAGATCGACATGATTGCCGTCGTGGGAAGCTGATCCGCAGGCCTTGCCGCGCCGTTCAGGCGGTGCGCCGTCTCCAGACCATCCCGGCAAGACCAAGGGCAAAGACGGCAATGGCGCCGGGGGCGTTCATTGCGACGGCCGGAGCCGACGATATCGCGCCGATCGCATCTATATCGGCTTCGCCGAAGGGCGATCCGGTCTGGTTCGGTCCGACGTCGATCAGGCGGACATAGGAATACTGGGCAAACGCGACGACCCCGGCAACACCGTCGATATCGATGCTGGTCGGCTGTCCGCTCAGGTCGCCGAGGTCTATCCAGGTGATAAGATCCTGGGAAATAGAAACGTTGAATATCTCGACGGCCGAGCCGACTTCGAAAATATGAAGATCGGCTGTGGCATCACCGGAGGTGGTGAGCGAGTTGTCCGTGAACTGGACGATTAGGCTTCCGCCATCGCCGAGGGACAGGTGGTTGCCGTCAGGTGCGCCGAGAGCCTGGCTTGAATCGAGGTGCGGCGCGGCGACATCGGGGCCGGGCGAAAAGCTGATTACGGCGTCGGCGAAGGAAATATCCCCGTTGGGGAATGTCACGCCCGAATAGGTTGTCGGTGTGGCGGATGCGCCGCCGGAAATCAGAAATGCTGCGCCAAGCGCGAATAAGAATGACATGCCGCGCATGGGGCGGTTCCTCTCACTAAGTTATACAACGCCGTCTCCGTTCAGGAGGACCGGGAAAAATTAACTCAGGCTGTGTTGGAAGAAAACCCGGGAATTAAATCAATTTCAGGGCGCCTGGCGGGCCGCCTGCTGCCGGTCGGGCACGAGATCGGAAATTTCCAGGATCAGTTTCTTGACGATCGCGTCGGCAAAGCTGCGGCGGCTTTTCGCCTGGATGACGAACGAGCGCGGCCCGCCGGTGATGCTGGTGCGGTAATAATCGCCGAGGTTCGGCATGGAGGGGCGATGGATTACCAGGCCGTTGATGGTGAATCCTTTGGCGAGGGCGTCGGCGCGGGCGTCCTCCACGGCGATCAGGCCGGTCGTGTCGGGCCCGTCGCCGGAGACGTCGATGACCTTGCGCGTGCCGTCAAAGCCGTTTTCCAGTGTCGACTTGGCGGCGAAGGCGACCGCATCGCCGATGGCATTCCCGCCGGAGCAGAATTCGCGCGGGGCCGCCAGTATCCGCTTGCCGGCCGCGGTCGCCGAGGCGAGGCCGGATATTTTCACCCAATCGACCCATTGCCAGATACAGCCATCGGCGGCGAACTCGATATAGGAAATGGCGATTGATCTCAGGAAACCGCTGCTGACCGCCGTCAGAACCTCGGGATTCGCCAGCGCGTCTGCATATCCCTGGCGCTGCAGCTGAATTTCCTCCTGGTCGATGGACCCCGACGCGTCGACGACGAAGGAAAGTTCTAGATCGACCGGAATTTTCTTCTGCGCCGCCGCCGGGCTGGCCAATGTCAGGAGCGCCAGCGCGATACAGGCAGCGCCGCGGATCATGTCGGCCCCGCGGCGAAAACTTCGACCTCGACCAGCATTTCCGGCTGGGCAAGGGCGGATATAAAGAGCAGCGTCGATGTTGGGTTATGATCGCCGAGATACCGGTCCCGTATCGCGAAATGGGCGTCGCGGTGGCGCGGATCGATCAGGTATTGAACCACCTTGTAGATGTTCTCTATGCCCATGCCGTGGGCTTCGAGGCATCTGACACAGTTGGCCCAGGCGGCTTCGGACTGGGCCTCTATCCCGTTCGGAATGGAGCCGTCCGGCAGGGTTCCGACCTGGCCGGATACGCTGATCAGCTTGTAACCCTGCGGGACCGTCATTGTATGAACGTATTTGCGGGCAGGCGGGGCGACGCCATCGGGGTTGAGCGGGTTGAACATCCGTGGATCTCCTACAGGGATTCGAAAAAGCTGAGCAGTGCCCCGTCATAGGCCCGGGGATTGGCGATATTGCATATATGTCCGGCATCCGGCAGCGTGATGTGCTGGCCGTCCTGAACGGATTCCGCGAGTATCTGCATCACGTCCGGCGGCCCGCCGATGGCGTCCAGCGCACCGGACACGAAAAGGGCAGGCATGCGGATCTCTGCGAGACGGTCGGCGAAATCGACCGTCAGCAGCGCCTGAATGCAGCCGTGATACCCGTTCAGCGTGGTGCGGCGGATCATGGCGCGGACGTCGTCCATCCTGGCGGGGTTGGCGTCCCGGAATGTTTCGGGAAACCAGCGGCTTGCCGTGATGTCGACGATGCCTTCGATACCTTCGGCGGTCGATTTTTCGAGCATCGGCGGCCAGATCCCGGCATATTCCGGCACAAGTTCGGCGCGGCAGGCCGTCGGCACGATCGCGGAGACGCGCCGTGGTGCGCGCAGCGCCAGCGCCAGCGTGGTCATGCCCCCCAGCCCGATTCCGACGACATGGGACCGCTCGACGCCCAGTTCGTCCCAGACGCCGATCACGTCGCCGGTAAGCTGGTCGAATGAATAGGGCGGGGGTGTCGCGTCCGAGTCGCCATGGCCGCGGGAATCGAGACGCAGCAGCCGGAAATTCTTGCTCAGCGCCGGGATATGATCGTCCCACATTGCGGCGTCATTGGTGATGCCGGTGATGAATGTGACCCAGGGCGCGCCTTCGGGCCCGTCGACGACGTAATTGATGTTTATCCCGTTCGCTTCGACCCGTGTCATTCGTCTGCCGCTCCCGTTCCGGCCGGCGCCCGGCCGATCCCGGGAAAGATTGTACTGTCGCCGAGAAGCGGATAATAGAGTGGGCAATCGGAAATCACGTTCATTTATCCACAACCCGGATCCTTCATGGCAGCGACACGCAAGAAAAAGCCCGCGTCGGCAACCTGGCCGGCGGAAATATTCAGGACATTGAAAGACGCCGGTATCGCGCAGGTCAGCTACGTGCCGGATGCCGGTCATACGGCGCTGATCGATGCCTGCCTGGCGGACAATCACATCAAGACCACGCGGCTGACGACCGAGGAAGAAGGCATCGCGCTGTCGCTCGGCGCCTGGCTCGGCGGCGAAAAAAGCGCATTGCTGATGCAGTCGTCCGGTGTCGGAAACTGCATTAACATGCTGTCGATCATCGAGGAAACGCGATCGCCGCTGCTGATGCTGGTAACGATGCGCGGCGAGTGGGGCGAATTCAATCCGTGGCAGATTCCCATGGGGCAGGGGACCCAGAAGTCGCTCGAGGATGCCGGCATGATCGTCTACCACGTCGACAATCCCGACGATCTCGCGGATACCGTTTATGCCGCTTCGCAGATGGCGTTCAATACTTACCGGGCGGTGGCGGTGCTGATCGGCCAGCGGGTCATCGGTTTCAAGGACTGGCGGAAATAATGGCGCCCAGGAAAAAAATTACGCTCAACCGGCGCGACGTCGTCGCGCGTATTGTCCGGGACCGGGGCGATATGCTGATGGTCACGGGGCTGGGGTCGGCGACCTGGGACGCGGCGGCAGCCGGCGACCATCCGAACAATTTTTACCTTTGGGGCGGCATGGGCGGCGCGGCGGTGACGGGTCTCGGGCTCGCGCGCGCGCAGCCGGACCGGCGGGTGATCGTGCTGACGGGCGACGGCGAGATGCTGATGGGAATCGGCGCGCTGGCCACGATCGGCGTGGCGGCGCCGGCGAATCTCGCCGTCTGCGTAATCGACAACCAGCATTACGGCGAAACCGGCATGCAGGAAGCGCATACGAGCCACGGCGTCGATCTTGCCGGGATGGCGGCGGCGGCGGGATTTGCAGAGACCGCCACCGTCTGGACGAAGAAGGAAATCGACGGCGCGCTGTCCCTGCTGTACGACGCCAAGGGTCCGGTCTTTGTCGACATCAAGGTCGGTACCGATCCGGTGCCGATGATTCTGCCGATGCGGGACGGTACGGCGATCCGTGCGCGGTTCCGGGAATCCGTCCTTGGCAAACGGGCCTACGATTGAGTTTCTACTGACCTGCGGAAAATACCCTTGGTGATCGACCGCCGGGCGCTTCTCGGCATGTCGCTGGTATGCGCGGCGGCGAGCATTGGCGGGCTTACCGTGGTGATGACCCGTTTTGTCGTCCCCGAAACGGATCCCTTCACCCTTGCGAGCGTACGATATCTGATCGCATCGGCCTGCCTGTTGGCACTTGTCGCCTATCAGGGGCGGCATTTCCGGGTCGCCCCGCGGGACCGGCTCGTTCTGATGGTTCTGGCGCTGATCTTTTTCGCTGCCTTCCCCTATTGTTTTGCCCGGGCGCTCGAGGACACGACATCGGCACGGGGCGCGCTGATCTATGCGTGTATGCCGTTGGTGACGATGTTTCTCGCCGCGGTTTTTCGGATCGAACGGATCACGTCCTGGAAGTTTCTCGGCGTCGTCTTCGCCATTGCCGGAGTCTGGACGGCCATAGGATTCGACGTCGATGCGCCGCCCGATGCGCTGAGGGGCGACGCCATGATGGCGCTTGGAACTGCGTTCGCCGCTGCCTATACCGCGTTCGCCAAGCGTTACGTGATGAAATATGACGGGGTCGCGATGACGGCCTGGTCGATGTTTTTCGGATCGCTTGCCCTGTTTGTTGTGGCGATGTTTCTCGGGGCGCCGTTTTCCGGGTCTCTCGATCTCAGCGTCCGGGGCTGGGGCGCGCTGTTGTTTCTGGCCGTCCCGGGCGGGGCGCTGATGATGTGGTGCTTTATCAGCGGCTACCGGTTGGTGACGCCCACACAGGCGGCGATTGCGGTTGGCTGCAACCCGCTGACGGCGATCCTGTTCGCGGCCTGGATATTGGGCGAGCCCATCGGCTGGGGCAGCGCTGTCGGCTTCGCGCTCGTGACGGTCGCGGTGACATGCGCCAATAAAAAGAGCCCGCCCCGCGCCGGCTGAGCCTTTCGCCAAGCAGTTGTAATTCAGACTTTCTTAACCTTCGCGGGGTATTTCGCTGGGGGTAATCAACAACCTCGTTGAGTTGAGTGAACGCCCCGATCATCGAAATTTAGGAAGGAGCCAACAGATGGCTACCAAAACTGCTGTAAAGAAAAAGCCGGCTGCGAAGAAGACCGCGGTCCGGAAACCGGTTGCCAAAAAGGCTCCGGCGCGCAAGCCCGCGGCCAAGAAAGCCGCCCCGAAAAAGACGGTTGCCAAAAAGGCTCCGGCGAAACGGACCGTTGCGAAGAAGGCTCCGGCGCGCAAGCCCGCGGCCAAGAAAGTCGTCGCCCGCAAGACGGTTGCGAAGAAGGCCCCGGCGCGCAAGCCCGCGGCAAAGAAAGCGGTAGCCCGCAAGA
>CAXBCP010000016.1:0-116399 GCA_963974055.1 uncultured Rhodospirillaceae bacterium | reverse complement strand
TCTTTTTTCAGATCATTTCGTCGCTGGGCAGTAAGGGTCGACATGAAAGCTTTTGTCGTCGCGACATACACGTCCAGTCTTTTCGCTTCGAAATCCCACCCTGCGAGATTTCTTTCGAGCCTTGCAACCCGGGTACGTTTTTCACGTTTTCCACCAAGCTCGATCATCTGGCTGAGCGCGAATGTCGATTCTGCGCCATCGAAGTTCCGACGGGTATTGGAACCACCGAAGTTTTCAACTTCGGCATTAAATTCCGGGTTGGGTGGCAGGTCTGCCTGGAGAATGCGGGCGCTCGCCACCCGTACCTCCCAGGAGAACACCGCGAGATCCGGATTCTTAAGCAACGCCTGTGCCAGCACGTTTCGCAGGGTCACGACGCCAGTGAGGTCGTCCATCTTGGCCGGTGCCGCAGACGCTTCGACTGGTTTTTCGGCAGATTCGTATGCCGGGATCGATTCACCCAGCGACCGGGGTGACGGCCGGCCTTCGTTAGGGTGCTGTTCGACATTCGGTGCACAGGCGAATACACCCGCGGCAAGGGTTGTTGTCAGAAAAAACCGGCACAGGGACGCGCCAAATTGCTTCTCGAAAAGAGTCATTTCTTGAATTCCACCTAATACGCTTAACTGAGTTTCCGGATGGGCCGTTCAGTTGCCATCGCAATGCGATGGCAGGTGGCCTGGCCTCTATAGGACCAATGACAAACGGATATGTCCGTTCGACCGTATGCCCTGCGTCACTTGGCGGCGCAGGCGATTACGGTTCGAAACGAATTTGTTCGGCTTAGGCGTTGGGTGGCGGTGGGGTGGGGGTAATATTGCGCGATGAGGCGCGCGGAGAATAATCCGGAAATTGATTATTCCCATCGTCAGACGATACTGCATCGGTGAGGAAAGCCGTGACGAAGACATGACTGACAGTGTTGCAATCCACGGCCGGATGATTGCTTTTATCGACTGGATTGCTGTCCGGTGTTGCCGTCGAGCCCGCTTCAACCTGGACAATCCCGTGAGCATGCGCGGCGTTGCCAAAATCATTATGAGGCAAAAGGGGTAACACCCCCGTGAGCACGATAAGCCCGATCATAAGTTTGGCTAGGAACTGGCGCACGGTTTTAAGAATATCCTCTGGAGTTCGGCAATTGGCCGGACGGGCGAGAGTGGACATAGCAGCATGTAAAAGTCAACGATCCGTTAAAACAATAATCTGTCAGTCGGCGTCCGCTGCATGTCCGTATTATTTTCTGTACTGAGCGCGAGTCAATTGGGGTTTCATTAGACATTTGCCGTCAATCCATCGCAATGAAATGTGTATCCCGGGCGTGAAACTCTTGAAGCGCCTGTCGAACGATCTGTGTGGCGGACCAGAGAAATAAAGAAGCCATAACGCCGGCCACGATGAGATCGGGCCACGCTGTTTGCGATGCCCAGACACCGCTTGCCGCTATCATGACAGCAACGTTTCCGATGGCATCATTCCGACTGCAGAGCCAAACCGATCGTACATTCGCATCGCCGTCCCGGTACTTCATAAGGAGCAGGACACTGATCAGGTTTGCGGTCAACGCGAGAAATCCGATAGCGCCCATAACCTCCGCCCGCGGTACTTCAAGAACCAGAAACTGATAGACAGTGGACCCAAATACCCAGAGCCCGATTGCGCCGAGACTTAACCCCTTGAACAGAGCAGCGCGCGTGCGCCAAACAAGAGGCATGCCGATAACAAACATACTAATGGCGTAAGTGACCGTGTCGCCGAGAAAATCGAGCGCATCAGCCTGTAGCGCCTGAGAACCGGAAAGCATACCGGCCGCCATCTCTACAAAAAACATCGTGCCGTTGATCGCAATTACAGCCCAAAGTGCCCGTTTATAGGGGCCGGAAACACCGTCAAATTTGGGCTCGTTATCGCAGCAGGTGAAGCTCATTGGATCAAATATCGTTGATTTCTCATGATAGGAGTCGATTGTAATTCCTATAGTCACTGTAGGTTCAAGAAAAATTTGTGGTGACTAATTTATATGGCTTGTCATCCGTTCGAAGTTTGAGTTCGCGGCCGTTCGCACAAGGATCCAATCAGCAATGCGCCAACGCCACAGGCTATCGCGATATCCGCGAGATTGAATGCAGGCCAATGATAGGCTCCGACGTAAAAATCGAGAAAATCCGTAACCGCTCCGTCCTGCAGTCGATCGATTGCGTTGCCGATCGCGCCTCCGACGGTTGCCGAGAGACCAAATTTTTGAACCAGGCTCTGATTCCGCCACAGCCAAACTGTCAGCCCGAAGGCAACCAAGAGTGCGATGGTCGCGAGAACATATGGCGCAAAGTCGCTCTCTGAGCTGAAAAGGCCAAAGCTGATCCCCCGATTATAGCCAAGCGTCAAATCGAAAAACGACGTGACCGGGACCTTGTGCCCGACGTCGATAAGGTAGACCTTCATGAACAGTTTCGTGACGGAGTCTCCCACCAGCACCGCAGCGGTCAGCATTATTGCCCATCGATTCATCATCGAATTCGACGCTGCTAATTTTCTAAAACGCGGCGACGTTCCTCGAATTCTTCTTTGTCGATTTCGCCGCGGGCGAACCGTTCTTTCAGAATATCGACCGGTTCCTTGGCTGGTGTTGCAGAATGGGAATGCGAATGACCCGGGTTTGACCCACTCAGCCATCGCACGATCAGCACCACTACAATCACCGCGATAGCCAGAAACACGATCATCATTATGGGTCCCATGTACCAACCGCTCCACATCATATGAGGTCCATGATAGTCAGCCTGCTGCTGTGCCCAGGCGAGCGAGGGCGTCGTGAGCAACGCCACACCACCTAAAATCAACGAAATGTATGAGGTCATGAGATTTCTCCTCGGCAAGTCCTTTAATTCGACAAGGGTACGACCTACAGTAACTATAGGTTCAAGGGGAAAATGATGGCCGACAGTCTGACGATAGGCGATTTGGGACGAAAAACCGGCTGCAAGGTGCAGACGATCCGCTACTACGAGCAGATCGGCTTGATGCCGGAACCATCCCGCACCTCCGGCAACCAGCGCCGCTATGATCCCACCCATGTGGAAAGACTGGCATTTATCCGCCATAGCCGGGAGTTGGGCTTTTCGCTGGTCGCGATCCGCCAGCTTCTCAACGTCAGTGATGACCCCGAACGGTCATGCGAAACGGTTGACTTGATCGCACGGGATCAGCTTCAGGAAGTTGACCGGCGTATTAAGAGCTTGAACGCGATGAAGTCCGAGTTGGAGAGAATGATTCGGCAGTGCCGCGGCGACAAGATCGCCGAATGCCGAATAATCGAAGTGCTAAGCGATCATTCGCTCTGCCTGACCAACGACCATACCGGCCCGGCGGTTAGGAATTAGGTCAGACGGAGACACACTTAACGTTGTCCAAGGTTGGCCGGACGCATCGCCCACCAGAAACCGGCAAGCGGCACCAAAATCCATTGCAGCACCGGGCTCAGACCCGCATCGAGCAACGGGATCACCGGCATTGCATCACGATATGCCCAGGCGCCCCTGATCTCGATATTGAGCCATTCGCTGAATATCGTGTAGGAAACACCGAATACGACGGTGATCACCATAACGCGCCGGAAGCGCGCTGACGGCCACGCAGGGCTTCCCGCGAGAAACAGGGATAGCACGACGGAACTCAACGTGATCAGTATGTCGCCGCCTGTGCAATGTAGTGCCGCAAAGACGATTTCCCGCCGCGTGCCGGTCTCCCAGATCGTGTAAAGCGGCATGTGGGCGAATTCCCAGACAAGGTTCGCCGCCGCGACGAACAGCAGATAGCGTCGCAGGGTTACGAGCCAACCGGCATAGACGATGTCAGCCGAGCGACGCTCCGGCTTTAGCGTCGATTCCGTGAGCATTAAAACAATCCCTTCTGTCGGTCCCAGAGACCCTGCGGCTTTTCTTTTTGCGAGACGTTCGGGTTATTTGTCAGACCGTTGACGTAAAGGACGAGATTTACAGGATTGAACCGTAATCCGTGAAAGTTCGCAGCCCAGCGGCCGTTCCGGTCGATGACATGTGTGACCACGCTGTGAACCTGATAATCGTCGCCGGTTTTGGTGAACTTGTGCCTAAAAGCCTCGGCCAGCTTGCGGGTGGTATCCTCCGGCTGGCCGGGTGTTGAGGTCAGATACGACCAGTTAATCCGGTCCGATCCATGAACCTCCCCATATGCTTTCAGGACGTCCGCGGTGTCATTTACAGTGTCGGTCGTAATCGAGACGAAACGCACCATGTCCTTCATCGGGGTCTGGTTGATCATCGACTGCACTTTTGAAAGATACTCGGCGTGGAGCGGGCAGACGTCGGGGCATTTCGTGTAGATGAAATTCAGGATGACGATTTTATCCTGAAGATCGTTGGTTTTGACGACTTGACCGCGGGTATCTTGCAAGATGAAATCCGGCGATTTTCTGTCTATGGACTGAAAGAATTTCTCCTTGCTCCCCATAACTTTATCGAGGTCAGCACCCGGATGATGGGCGAAGGCGCCGGACGCGGATATCAGCAATATTGCGAGCGGAAAGAACAAATGCGGTCTGCGCGGCATATATCGGGATGGTGACATCAATCGTCTTGTCCCGATGGTAAATTAGACGGTTCTTTGTCAATCGCCTGATCCGGGGTGGACTGTCCCGCGGTTTTTTTCATGCAGCACACCCCAACTGCGCACATCGCGACACAGGGCAGGACGCTGATCAGAATCGGGGCGATCCCCGCGGTCACCAGCCAGCCCCAGTTGAAAGCAAGTCCGGCGGCAACAGCTATCCCGCCAAGGACGAGCCATCCACGGCGACCGCGCAAATAATACCGAGCGGCGCGAAACAGATCCGAGGAGAATGACGTTTCCGCCTGTTTGCCGGGTGTCGGCGCGGTCATGATTTCGGCCCTCCGGAAGAACGGGTTGATGGGCCGCCATCTCTGTTCTCATGGCCAGGACTCTGCGGCAGTTCAGGCGCCCGCACGGTCGTTGTAGTTTCAGGTTTCGCCGAAGATCTTTCGGTACCCCCGTTAAAGAAAAGATATTTAACGAGCGCTGCCACCGCCAACACCAGAAGTACTATTACAGCAAGTCCGAAGAGGCCCATGCCCCACATCATGCCGCCGCCCATCATGCCGCCGCCGTCCATCATTCCGTTCATCATTTCTTCTCTCCTTTGAAATCGGCTTGTTTGCGTACTGCTTCGTCTATGCGGGTCTGACGGGCGCGGATCGGGGCAGGCCAGGTGCTCTTTATGAAAGCAAGCGTCGCTATGATCTGGTCATCCGTCAGCACATCGCCAAACGCCGGCATGTCGCTCTGGTATCCTTCCGGGGCGAGCGGCGGCTTCAGCCCGTCTCTGGTCAGACCAAAAATCTGTTGATCCGCGTGATGCCAGGTGTGACCTGACTCATCATGCGGCGGCGCAGGCAATTTTCCGTCCGGTTTGCGAACGCGCCAGTCGGGCTGGCCCTCCAGTTTGGCGCCATGACATGACGCGCAATTCTGCATGTAAACCGTTCGGCCGAGCGCAACGAGGCCCGGATCGTTCGCGTCGATCCGCGTCACGGGCGGTTCGGTCGTATCGGTCCAAAGCCACAGACCCGCCGCCCCAGCGATCAGTGCCACGGTCGCGACACCGATCGCTGTGGAGCGAAACCATTTTCGGTCGCTTTTCATTCGACCGCATATACCTTCGGCGTCGCGGACTTGTCCCCGGAGCCGACCTCATAAATCGTAAACGGCTCTGTCTTGGCCCCGTTCATACCGGGTGAACCCATGGGCATTCCCGGCAGGGTGATACCCTTGATCGACGGACGCTCGGTAAGCAGCCGCTTAAGGGTCTTGACCGGCACGTGCCCGCTCACTGCATACCCGTCGACCATTCCGAGGTGACAGCCCTGGAATTCGTCGGTGATACCGGCCATGCGGCTCAGGGCGGCGAGGTCATGCGTCGGTTTGACCGTTACCACGAAACCGTTTTTCGCCAGATAGTTGGCATAGTTCTCACAGCAACCGCATTGCGGATTTTTGAATATCGTGATCTCCGGCACGACGTTCTGCGCGAGAGCGGGTGCGGCAAAAGCGAGCCCGAGGGCAAGGGCCGTAAACGATAATATTTTACGCATGATCATTGTCTCCTTGTTGGTCGTTGTGGATTTGACTGTGCGGAAGAAAGATCAGGTGACGCGGATGACTCCCATCATTCCGCCCGCCTGATGTTCAAAAATATGGCAATGGAACATCCAGTCGCCGGGGTTGTCGGCAACGAATGCAATCTCGGCGCGCTCGCGCGGCGCCATCAGCACCGTGTCCTGCCATTCGCGATGCCGTGTCGGCTTGCCGTTGCGGGCGATGACCCGGAACGAGTGGCCATGTAAATGGATCGGGTGATGCCACGCGGTATCGTTGTCGAGAGCCAGAACGTATGTCCGGCCTCGCGCCAGCTTCAGCAGCGGGTCCATAACATGGCCGGTGGCGGCGACGCCGTTGACCGTCCAGGCTTTCCCGTTGCGCATCATATCGCGCATGGAGACACGACGACCGCCCATCATACCCCGCATCATGCCGCCCATCATGCCGCCGCCGAATTGCACATCGTGACGTATGGCGCCCGCGAGGTCGGGTTCCGGCATCGTGTTGCCGACGAGTGCGATAGACGATTCCAGCGGGCGGTCGCGCAACGGCGCCGGCCCGTATGCGAGATCGCGCACGGTATATTCCATACCGCGATAGAACGTATCGGTGACCTTGAAGTTTTCGCCCGGCCGGTTGGTCATATCGATAATGAGATCTGCGCGCATCGCCGGACCTAGGACCACCTGTCCTTCGGGCGTCTCATGAGGCGTTACCGGTTGGCCGTCATAGGCGATTATTGTGGGGCGATGACCGGCGAAGTTGAGCGCGAAGATGCGGGCGTTTGCGGCGTTGATCAGACGCAGCCTGATGCGCTCGCCGCTTCGGACCGTAAATTTATCCGGCTCCCGTCCGTTGATGGTCATCAGATTGCCGACCCGGCCGTTGTGGCTCATATCGTGAAAACTGCCAAAATCGCCGCTGATCGAGGCATCGGGGGTGAGCCGCCAGTCGTCGAGTACCCAGGTAATGTCCCGGTCGACCCGGACCGGTTCTTTCTCCTCGACGATCAGAGGGCCATATAGACCGCGCGCAACCTGCTCGAAACCGCGCTGGTGCGGATGGTACCAATAGGTTCCGGCATCGGGGACATCGAATTCGTAGGTAAAGCTTTTGCCCGGTGCGATCGGTTTCTGGGTCAGGTGGGGCACGCCGTCCATCGCGTTCGGCACGCGAAGACCGTGCCAGTGGACTGTGGATTCCTCGTCAAGCCGGTTGTCAACGACGATGCGTACCCGATCGCCCTGCCGGACGCGGATTTCAGTTCCGGGCACCTGGCCGTTATACGCCCAGACCGCCGTTTCCGGATATTTGGCGCCGGCCAGCCGCGTGCTTCCCGGCGCGGCCGCAAGTCGGTAGTCACGTGTACCCGCCGCCCGAGCGCCGCCAAAGGGCAACGCCGTTGTTAGCGCCAAACCCGCACTGGCGGCGATAAATGCCCGGCGCGAGGGGTGTGTCGTATTACGAATGTGCATTGTCCGATTTTCCTGTGTTCACAATTGTCGTCTTTCAAAGACGACGGAATTTGAACGTCGATAGGATGCCGCCAGCCAGATTAAAGTCTGGACGGCGATATCCGATCAGGCCCGAACGATCAGCCCCGCTTTATTCGCGGGGGCGAAACGTCAGAGAAGGAAGGTCGGTCTGGGTGGAAAGGGGTCGGGGGTAAACACCGTACCGAGCAGCACGGGAGAGGCGCTTTGAACCGATTTAACCGGTCCGCGAGGTCGTAGATCGTTCGCGGGCACCGGCATGTTGAAAACGCTGGAGGCGCAGACGGAATGGCAGCTTCCGGCAGCGGCTGTATCGTCGGTTCCGCAACCACCGCAATCCTCGTCGCCGGCAGGGTTTATATCGCCCGCAAGAGCCATATCGACGGTCATGGTGTTGGCCTGAACTGCGGACAGAGTCATCCCGGCGCCCAGCATAATGCCGAGGAGGCTAACAACGATCCAGCGTGACGACCACTTTTTCATATCCGGTCAAACATGGGACTGGCGTGTTGCATTGGCAAGATAATTTTCGCCGCCGCGGCTTTCGGTCGCGCGGAAGGGTGGCGCGAAATACGGCGAGCAGGACACCGAACGACCGGACGGGTGCCATAATCTGTTCGAAATCGGCCCATTCGCTTGTTCTCGACCCCATGCAATTATACGGAATTCAGGCTGTCCAAAATCACGGTTCAAGTCCTTTGTCTGTGTCTGGGCCTGTCCCAGTAACGGCGTGAACAAACCTATGCCGGCGGCTCGGTTCATGGCGCGGACGGGATTCTGCATCCACCGACGATGCCGATATCACCTTCCGACCTCAAGTCGGGTTGCTCTTAAAACGTTCCGCCCTCGTCTATAAACAGACAAGGGCGGTTTGCGCTCAGTACATTCGTTTTACCTCGCTGTAGCCGCCGCGGACGCGCAGGGTGACGGTCACATTCTGTTTACCGCGGTTGCGCCAGAACCATCCATGATTGCCCGTGAATTTGGCTTTCAGGGAGCCTTCATGTCCGGGAACCGCACGGCCCTTTTTGTAGCTGATGGATTGTCCGCTGCCGTCCCCATGGAGGTCGTAATTGACGCGCCCCCCCTCGACCGTCCATGCGAATTCCGCCACGCCATCTTTTTTCATTGCGAGCTTGATTTCCGCGCCTTTGCCGGGCGTCAGAGTGACGCTGACTTTATCGGTCCATTCCGGCTTCGGCTTCGTGGTCTGGGCCTGCGCAGAACCGACGAAAAGGCCGAACATGCCGTTTATCAGGCTCGACCGATCGTCGCCGTCTTTCTTTTTCTGAAGCTCCTTCCGTTTGTCAGCCTCGGCCTCTTCGGCCAGTTGAATCTTGATCTCGCCCATACTGGCCAACCCGAGCATCTTGCCGATACGCGTCGGGTCGACCCCGTATTCGGCAGGCAGGACGATGGTTACGAGAACGATCGCGGCGGCTATCGCCGCGATAACAGTCGATTTCAGAAGCCGCGCCGCGCTCGGCAGGTCTTCGGGGTTCGGTTTGTTCGCATTGTACATTTTTAAAGTCTCCTTTAAGGGTGATTAGGCGACGAAATAGCCGGTAAGCTGAAAGCCGATCAGAATAAATCCGGCGGACAGCATCACGACGTTCGCGGTGTAGGCGTGTTTCCAGAAACCTGGGTTCCTCCGCCAGAACCCCATGACGATCAGGATGATGGCAAGGGCTGTCAGCTGGCCAATCTCGACGCCGACATTGAATGCCAGAAGGTTCGGCAACAAGCCGTCTTCGGCGATCTCGTAGTCGATAATCTTGGTCGCCAGGCCCAGACCATGGAAAAGGCCGAAGATCAGGGTTGCCGCCTTAGTGTTCGGCTGTACACCGAACCAGCGCTGGTAGGCGCCGAGGTTGTCGAGCGCCTTGTAAACGACGGACAGACCAATAATGGCGTCAATCAGGTAGGAATTGACGCCCCAGCCGAAATAGACGCCCGCGAGCATCGTCGTCGAATGCCCGACCGCGAACAGGCTGACATAGATGGCGACGTGTTTCATCTTGTAGAGGAAGAAGACGACGCCGAAGAGGAACAGCAGGTGATCGTATCCGGTGACCATATGCTTGGCGCCGAGATAGGTGAAGGGGATCAGGTGTATGCCGCTGATCTCCATAATGTAGCCCTTGTCGCCTTCTGTGACGGCATGTGCCAGGGCCGATGTACCGCTGACAAGGATCGCCAGACAGCCCAGGGCGAGGATAATGAGGAGCGTCCGCCACAGACAGGGCGAATCCCCCGGCGCGTTAAGTCGGGTGTAAGTCATTGGATGGTTTCCACGTTGTTTGATTGTCGGATGAAAGCGCCGGTTTGGCGCGGGTTCATCCGCGTGGAGGCCTATCCAGATCGAAGGCGGGACCCTGCCATGTGCGGGTAAGTGCGAGCAGCCATTGGGAACTATCCAGGATCAGGCGGTTCGATGCGTCGCGGGGAGGCAGAAAAGCAACATTATGATCGTGATCGGCCGCATCATGCGCGTGGCCGTGGAAGGCGTGACTCGGGCTCTCACTGTCGGTCTCTTCATGGGAATGACCGTGCGCGCCCGTTTCTGCGACGTGTTGCGCGGCGATCGCCGCGATGGCCACGGGATCGTGCGAGGCAGAATGTAAATTCGAAGACAGAACGAGCGCGAGCGTCAGCGAGACCGTCAACACCAAATGGATCGTGATTTTTAGCCGACGCGCCATGTCTACCCGCTTGTGTCCGGTCTCTTCCGTGAAGCTCAAGCCGCAAAGGTCTAATGCTTGTTATATCCCCCCCAGGGGGATATATATTGTATATGACAGAACCTGCCCAACACGCAACCCATCCGAATATCGTCAAGCGGCTTAAACGCGCCGGCGGTCACTTGCACAGCGTCATCGGGATGATCGAAACCGGTCGTCCCTGCGTCGATATCGCCCAGCAGCTCCATGCCGTGGAAAAAGCGATCTCGCAGGCCAAGCGTGTCCTCATACAGGACCATATCGATCATTGCCTCGACGCAGCCCTTGCGGATGCAGAGGCGGACGCACGCCCGGACACCACTGAGTTCAAGGCGATCACCAAATATCTCTGAGGGACAAGTTCCATGCTCTCCGTGCTTGCTGATCGAACTTATAGGCACCTTTTTCTGGCCCAGGTGGTGGCGCTTCTCGGGACCGGTCTGGCCACGGTAGCACTTGGCCTTCTGGCCTATGACCTGGCGGAGGGGCAAGCGGGGTTGGTGCTGGGCACCGTTTTCGCGATCAAAATGGCCGCCTATGTCGGGATTGCGCCGATTGCAGCGGCCTTTGCGGATCGCCTGCCGCGCCGCACCCTGCTGGTTTGTCTCGATCTGGTGCGGGCAGGTATTGCGCTGCTTTTGCCGTTCGTCACCGAGGTCTGGCAGGTCTATGTCCTGATCTTCCTGCTGCAGTCGGCTTCCGCAGGCTTTACACCGGTCTTTCAGGCTGCGATCCCGGACATCCTGACCGAAGAGGACCGTTATACGCGGGCGCTGTCGCTCTCTCGCCTTGCCTATGATCTGGAAAACCTGATCAGCCCGATGCTGGCGGCAGTCCTGCTCGCGGTTGTCTCGTATCACGCGCTCTTTATCGGCACGGTGCTCGGGTTCCTCGCCTCCGCCGCTTTGGTGGTTTCTGTGATGCTGCCGAGCCCCGTACCCTCCACCCCTCGCGGGATTTACGACCGGACAACGCGCGGAATACGCATTTACCTTGCAACACCCCGCCTGCGGGGACTTTTGGCTCTGAACCTCACGGCCGCCGCAGCGGGAGCGATGGTCCTGGTCAACACGATCGTTCTCGTTCGGGGAGATCTTGGGCTGGACGAGTCCCATGTGGCCATCGTGCTCGGTGTCTTTGGCGGCGGCTCGATGCTGGCGGCTCTGGCGCTGCCACGCTTGCTCGACCGGCTTCAGGACCGGCCAGTGATGATCGGCGGTGCGGCGGTCCTATTGTTCGCGCTTCTCGTTCTTGCCGGAGTGATCGAATTCTACAGGTTGTCGTTGGGCGCGCTGATTGCCGCGTGGGTTCTCATTGGCATCGGATATTCGACCGTTCTGACCCCGGCGGGCCGATTGCTGCGACAGTCCGCCCACCCGGAAGATCGCCCCGCTGTTTTCGCCGCTCAGTTCGCACTTTCTCATGCCTGCTGGCTTGTAACCTATCCTCTTGCGGGCTGGTTAATTACGACATCCGGCCCGACGGTAGCCCTTGGTTGTCTTGCTGCGCTCGCCGCTAGCGGTACGCTCCTGGCAATTGTTTTATGGCCAAAGGCTGAGGTGAACGACCTGGAACACCGCCACGACAGTCTTCCGGCGGGTCACCCGCATATTCATGACTCGCCGTCGCACAGCCATACATATGTAATTGACGATTATCACCCGCATTGGCCAAGACATAACTAAGTCTGAAGCCGCAGCCATGGTCGCCATAATCTGTCCGAAATTTGCCAATTCGCTTGTTGTTGACTCCGTACCTTCATACGGAGTTTAGATTGCTTGATGTCGCGCTTCCGGGCTGTTGTCCGAGCCGAGCGGAAAATGCCGTAAACAGACCAGGGAGACCGCCATGACAACGATGACCATCAGCCGGGCAGCCGGCAAGGCGGGAGTCGGCGTCGAGACGATCCGGTTCTATGAACGAAAAGGTCTGATCGAACAACCTCGCAAACCGCAGGATGCGGGCTTTCGGGTTTATCCCGAAGAGACCGTGCACCGAATCCGGTTTATCCGGCAGGCCCAGGAATTGGGATTCTCGTTAAAAGAGATCGACGAGCTTCTGTCTTTGCGGGCGGACCCCGGGGCCGACAGTGCCGACGTCCGCGCCCGGGCGATTGCCAAGCGCGATGAAGTAGAGCAAAAGATCGCCCATCTTCAGGATATCCAATTGGCGCTCGACGAGCTGATCTCGGCGTGTCCCGGGAAAGGCGCGTTACACGAATGTTCGATCATGGAAACGCTGAGCGATGTCGGCACGCCTGAAGATGTCGCCGTCTCCCCGAAGAAAAGGAAAGCCCGCAATGACTAGAGTTCGGCGCTTGTTGATTGTCGGCCTTTTTCTCGTTTTCGCGCCAGTCGCGGCGATGGCAGTGTCTCCCACGTACAAGCTTCAGGTTGATGGTCTTGCCTGTCCGTTCTGCGCGTATGGGGTCGAAAAGAAACTGAATGCGGTCAACGGCGTCAAGGCCATCGAGATCGATATTAAAAGCGGGACCATCACCGTGACTATGACGGATGGCGCCACACTGGACGAAGCGAAAGCCAGAACCGCTGTTGAGGCCGCCGGGTTCGCTCTGGGCGGGTTTCAAAATTTATCCCCGGCGGCGCCGGGCGGATCAGAATAATAAAGGATCCGGACATGAGAACCGCCAACGAAGCCTACCGGTTCCGTCTTGTGCATTGGTGCAGCATGTTTGTCGTTGCGTTATCTATGCTCTGGACGGTGGACTCCGTGGGCGCGCCGATGACGTTCAATACAGCCCTTCCCGTCGCCGAGGGCGAATTCGTCTTCCGCGAACAATTCATTCTCGATAAGTCAGGCGACGATCCGAGTGGTGCCGGCCGCGATCGCACGGTCTGGTCCGCGGTGTCGGTTCTCGGGTATGGCGTCAACAGCGATCTGTCCCTGTTTACGGCGGTTCCGTACGTGGACAAACACCTCGAACTCATCAACAGCGGCTCCCGGCGGGCTCGCAGTGCACGCGGGCTGGGCGATATCAGTATTTTCGCCCGTTATACGGCGTTCAAGAACAATTTCCGGGGCGGCAGTTTCCGTGTCGCTCCGTTTGCCGGTGTGGAGGCGCCAACCGGCGCGGACAATGAAAGCGATTCATTCGGCCGGCTGCCAGCGAGCGTACAACCCGGATCGGGATCGTGGGATCCGTTCGCGGGCGTCGTCGCAACCTATCAGGTGCTGGATTTCCAGATCGACGCCCAGGCCAGCTACAGGCTCAACACACAAGCGAACAGGTTCGAGTTCGGCGATGTGGCACGCGTCGATGCGTCGCTGCAATACCGTTTGTGGCCGCGTGTGCTTGGCGCAGGGGTTCCGGGATTTCTCTACGGCGTTCTTGAGACCAACCTGATCCATCAGGAAAAGAACCAAAGCGCGGGATCGGACGATCCGAACTCGGGCGGACTGAGCCTGTTCGTTCTGCCGGGCATTCAGTACGTCACCCGGCGGTGGATTGTGGAGGGCGGCGTGCAGCTCCCCCTCTTCCAGGATCTGAACGGCACGGCGTTGGAAAAGGAATATATCGTCCGCGCCGGTTTCCGCCTCAATTTCTGAAAACCGGGACATGAAGAGAAAAATAATCGGAATTTTTGCCGGCGCGGTTGTCTCCGTCATTGTCCTGCTGGCGGCCGGATGGGTTGTCTTCGTCCCTTCGAACAGGGAACCGCCCTATAAATTCGTTATTGCCTGGGGTGAGAAAGGATCGATCCCCGGTGCGTTCAACGATCCCACCGGAATAGCGATCGCGGCGAACGAGGTGTATGTGGCCGATTCCCGGAACGGGCGCATTCAGGTGTTCGATATGGCCGGCAATTTCCGCCGCGCCTTTGGCCGGCCGGGAAAGGCCCTTGGCGAGCTTGGCCGTCCGATGAACCTCACCGCCCATAACGGCGAACTCTACGTGCCGGAATACTTTAACGACCGAGTGCAGGTATTTGCGCTCGACGGCACGCCGGAGAGAATTATCGGAGCACCCGGAAGCGGTGCGGGGCAATTCGATGCGCCCGGTGGCGTGGCGGTTGGGGCGGACGGCGCGCTGATCGTCGCCGATTTCTACAATCAGCGTATTCAGCAGTTGGTCGCCGACGGCACGCCCGTCCGGCAATGGGGCACGACCCGCGAAATAGGGGTATCGGCAGGGCAGTTCAACTATCCGACGGACGTCGCGATCGGCAGAGGCGGCACGATCTTTGTCGCGGACGGCTATGGCGACCGGGTTCAGGCGTTCAAGCCAGACGGCGCGTTCTCCCATAAATGGGGCGGTCCCTTTGCGATGAACATCTTCGGTCCGTTCAGCGGCTGGTTCTCGGTCGCGACGGGTATCGCCGTTGGCCCGGAGGGCGATGTCTTCGTCGCCGATTTTTACAATCACCGGATACAGAAATTCGCACCGGACGGCACGTTTCTGTCAGGTTTCGGCAAGCGCGGCGCCGGTCCCGGAGAGTTCGAGCATCCGATTGCCGTCGATGTAGCAGCCGACGGCACGGTCTTTGTTGCCGATTTCGGCAACAACCGGATACAGAAGTGGCGCAGACCGTAGAGGGCATCGTGAATATCGAAATTTGTTTGCCAACCCGTCTCTACCCAAGGACATAGACATTGACGCTGGCTTCGCGGCCGCCGTTGTTGTTGATTTCAGTCAACTCGCGACAACGGTGAGATGTGTTACGGGGAGCAAGAGATGGACGTAGCAGAACAGTTTTTTCCAGCGACAGCTATGCCGGATCGCGATTGGTGGGCGGCCTTGTGGCCAGATCCCGAAGGCGTCATCGGCTTGCTTGGCGTGAAGTCGGTCATGACGGTTGTGGACCTCTGCTGCGGAGACGGTTATTTCACGGCACCCATCGCACGGACCGTCAACGGCAAGGTTTATGGGGTAGACATAGACCCGTTCCTGCTTGATCAGGCCCGCATCGCGCTTGATAAATATGGAACCACCGCGCTGGACCTGATCTGCGCGGATGCCCGGGGTTTGCCCGAGTTGCTACCGGGCAAAGCGGACTATGTGTTGATCGCCAACACCTTCCATGGCGTGCCGGAGAAAGCGGAGATGGCGCGCGCAGTGGCGGCGGTCCTCAATCCCGGAGGCTGGTTTGTCATCGTAAACTGGCACTCGTTCCCGCGTGAGGAAACCACAGTGCTTGACGGGCCCCGTGGTCCCAAGACCGAAATGCGCATGTCGCCCGATCAGGTTCGTGCGGTTGTCGAGCCGGCAGGCTTCCAGTTCGCGGGCCTGGTTGAGCTTCCCCCTTATCACTATGGCGCGATCTTTAATAAGACGTGATCCGCCTGAAGATTGCTATGCGTGGGGCACCATCATTATGCCGACAACACGTCCAGTATCGGGCAGTCCGGAACATCGCCCCCGTCGCATTCTGCCGCCATTTTTTTGAGTATTCTCTCCATTCGGCGCAGGTCCGCAACTTTTTTATGGATATCGTCCGCATGCGCGAGCGTCATATCCCGTACTTCGCCGCAACTGTATTCTCCCCCGTCCACGAGCTTCAGAAGCCCGCGAATTTCTTCAAGAGAAAACCCAAGTTCACGGCATCGCCTGATGAACATAAGTCTGCGGACGTCCGGCGGGCCATAAAGCCGATGACCGCCTTCGCTTCGGTGCGGCGGGGGCATCAGATCGGCCTTCTCGTAATACCGGATGGTTTCGATATTGCAGCCTGTCTTTCTGGACAGCCATCCGCGTGTCATTCGTTCTTTCTTGACCATGGCTCTCCGTACTCCGGTGGATACAAAGCGTTCAATGTTCGTGGCTCATCGCCGTCGAATTGGGGTTTCGCCGTATCAGGCGCCTCTTCGAAAAATAGCGCTTGAACCTGTATCAAGTACAGATTTTATACTGCTTCCAGATCGAATTGAGGACAACAGATGGAAAGCAACAATTCATCCTCCGCCAGGTCCGTGCGAGATGGTGTGCAGCGTCAATCCATGGATGAAAATATGCAGAAAAGTATCTTTGCCGGTGGAAGCGCACTTGGCGCGGTCGCTATGTCGTCCTGTTGCATTCTACCGCTGGCATTGTTCAGCCTGGGGGTGACCGGCGCCTGGATCGGCAATCTCGCGGCGCTGTACCCGTACAAACCGTATTTCTTTGTCGCGACGGCGGCATTTCTTGCCGTCGGATTCTGCAAGATTTACCGCAAACCCGCCGTCGACTGTGCGCAGGGAAGCTATTGCGCCTCTCCGGTCTCCGATCGCGTCAACAAGATTGTCCTGTGGTCGGCGACACTGCTTGTTCTGGCTGCACTCGTTTTTCCCTACGCGGCCCCGCTAATTTTGGAATATTGAGGAGAAAATCAGATGAAACGTCACATCATCGGTCCGTTTGCAGCGCTTGTTATGGTTGGCTTGTCCGGCCCCTCGCTGTCGGCAGAACGAACCGTCGATCTCGCCATCAAGATGGACTGCCCAACCTGCCCGTATATGGTCAAACGCAGTCTGCAAAAAGTATCCGGCGTGCTGGCGGTAAATGTCTCATATGACGAACAGGCAGCGACTGTCCGTTTCGACGATGCAAAAACCGATACGACGGCCCTGACAAATGCCACGAAGGCCGTTGGCTTTCCATCGACGGTCGTTCGATAGGCCGACCATGGATCAGGAACCCAAGGAAAACATACTGCCCTTCGCCGTCGGCGGCGGGGTTTTGCTGGTCTGCTGCCTCGGGCCGGTTCTCCTCGCGTCCGGCGGTGCCGGGTTGGCGGCCTGGATCGGCGGCATCGATCCGCTGCTCGCAGCCGGCATCGCCGTGGCGGCATTTGCGGCGGCAATTATCTTTCGACGGATGCGAATAGCGGCCCGGGCCGACACCGCGCACTCGGCGGCAACTTACACGCCAAAAGGAATCCAATGACCGACAGGAAACTGTTTAACACCGGCTGCGCCGGCACGGTGGTCGCGGCCCTGTGCTGTTTTACGCCTGTGCTCGCCATCGGCCTTGGCGCAATCGGCCTGTCCGCCTGGCTCGGCTGGATCGATTATGTCCTGTTCCCGGTCATGTTCGCGTCGCTCGGGCTCGTGGCCCATGCGCTTTATCTCCGTGCCGGCAAAACCGGGCCGTCGCCCAGGATCGCAATTGTAATTGCGGTTGTTGCCCTGTCGGCGCTGATGTTCTGGCTTGAGTTCCGCTACGCCCTGCGGATTTCCATCGCGGCGATGGCCGTTGTTGCCGCCTACGGCTTCTATCTTCGTAAAACATCCGCCCGCGCCGGCGGCGACACAGAACCAAAGGAACTAACATGACGGAAACAATGAATTACGACCTGGCTGTCATCGGCGCCGGGTCGGCCGGTTTCTCCGCGGCGATTACGGCGGCAGGAGAGGGCGCGAACGTCGCGTTGATCGGGTACGGCCTGATCGGCGGCACCTGCGTCAATGTCGGCTGCGTGCCGTCAAAGACCATGATCCGCGCCGCCGAGGCGCTGCATGGTGCGCGGGCGGCGGATCGTTTCGCCGGGATCACAGGGGACGCGCGGGTCACCGACTGGAAAAAATTAGTGGCGGCCAAGGATACGCTGGTGGAAACGCTGCGCCAGAAAAAATATATCGACCTGCTGCCCGAATATAACGGGGTTGCCTATCTCGAAGGCGCGGCACAGATCGCCGCCGGCGGCGTGATCGTCAACGGTACCGCCATTGCGACCGACAGGGTTATCATTGCAACGGGTTCTGCACCCGCGCTGCCCGACATTCCGGGAATTGCGGAAACACCCTATCTGACCAGCACCACCGCCCTTGAACTCACCGAATTGCCGCGCTCGTTGCTGGTGATCGGCGGCGGCTATATCGGCTGCGAGCTTGCCCAGATGTTTGCCCGTTCCGGCGTTGCGGTGACGCTGATTACGCGAAGCCGTCTTCTGCACGAGGCCGAACCGGAAATCTCCGACGCGCTGACGGGATATCTGGAGGATGAGGGGATAACCGTGCTCATCGGGCTCTCATATCGCGGGATTTCCAAAACCGACAATGGGGTCACTCTCTCCATCGACCGAAACGGTTCTATAGAAGAAATTGAGGCCTCACAGGTGCTGCTGACAACCGGCCGCACGCCGAATACAGCCGGGCTCGGTCTGGAAGATGCCGGAATATCGTTGACACCGAATGGCGGTATCGATGTCGATGACCGGATGCGTACCTCCAAATCGGGTGTCTATGCCGCCGGCGATGTGACCGGACGGGACCAGTTCGTCTATATGGCGGCCTACGGGGCGAAGCTCGCAGCACTCAACGCCATGAACGGCGACAGCATGGTCTATGACAACACGGCGATGCCGTGGGTCGTCTTTACGGACCCGCAGGTAGCAGGCGTCGGCTTAGGCGAAGCCGCCGCGATTGAGGCGGGCTTCGAAACCAAGACATCGATTGTGCCGCTCGATCAGGTGCCACGGGCGCTGGCCGCCCGCGATACACGCGGACTGATAAAGCTGGTGGCGGATGACAAGACGGACCGTCTGCTCGGCGCTCAGATAATTGCGCCGGAAGGCGCCGACAGCATCCAGACGGTGGTGCTGGCGATAAAACACGGGATGACAGCGAAAGATCTCGGCGAGACGATTTTTCCCTATCTCACCACAGTCGAAGGCCTGAAGCTTGCCGCCCAGAGCTTCGGCAAGGATGTCACAAAGCTTTCCTGCTGCGCGGGGTAGAGATTGGTCGGAAAGAGCCAACGATTGGGGTGGTGCGGCGCTCGTGTTTCTGAAGCGGTATGGTCGTTCAAAGGTGATTGTCATGGAGCGGCTTGGATCGTATCGAGCGGCAATGGATTTGACCGGGAATCCTGCAAATGCAGGAATGCGGGCGATTGCTCACACTGGCGTTCCGAAGACGGGAAGGTGCGATGGCGAAATTCTGGGATGTGAACATCTCGTCTACTCTTTCGTTTCGCTGACTATATTGAGGACGCGGTGCCAACCCATAGAAAGTCGGAGTTTGGTGCACGTCATCCTCGCAGCCCGTTCGCTGGGTGGCCCCTGCCACCATTCGGCCCCGGCTATGAAGGGCCACCCCTTTAGCCCGACAGATTTGTTTCGTTGTTTCAGCCACGCGTAGTATCGGCGATAGGTGATCGGAATGAGCGCAGTCTTGAGGTGTTCTGGCGCCTTCAGATGTCCCGGCGGACGTCCCGCCGGCGCCTTGATTTCCCCATCAAGATAATCGCAAAGATAATCCTGAATGATCAGTGGAATCGGAACCCCGGGATTAAAGCGTATGGCTCGGGCAAGCTGTTCGGGCGGGATATAGGTGGGTCTGTCCGACCGCTCCTGGAGCTTGCGTTCAATAATCAGATATAGTGTGCGACCGTAGCCTGAAGCTTTCCGGCCGTTTTCAGTTACAGCGGGATCAGTCGAGTTTTGGCGCTGCGGCGGAGCACGTTTCCCATTAGTCACGAAGCTTCCTCTCTATCCGGTACCTCCGCTAAAAACGCGGCGGCAGGCACATCCAAGGTGGTTGCGATCTGACCCAAGATTACCACAGTCGAGTTGCGAAGCCTGCGCTCGATATCACTGGCATAAGCTATGTGGATACGCGCAGCCATCGTGTAGGTCCAATCAAAGACCGAACCGGTGGTGCTGAACAATTATCTCTAACGGTTCAGCACCGCTGTCCACGGCCGGATGTTTTTCGTCGACTATTCGCTTGTCGGATCACCTCAACACGACGGTACTTCCGTGTGCATCTACGATCGGCGTCGCTTTTGTTTGGGCGGCGTTGTCATGCGAATCCTGGATCGGGGGCGAGCGGTCGAGTACTCGACCATTCTCATTACCCTTTCCATGTCGTTTTTAATGTTGTCTGGGATCGAGTTAGGATTGGTTGCCAGCGCCTCCGAATATTCGGCGTAGCGCGCCTGAACGAATGCCACGCTCAGAGTGGCCTCCGCCATATGCTCGAGAAGATAGCGCTGAGCGGTAATCCGCCCCTTCATCGCAGACTGGAACATCGCCTGCAGCACGGCCTCATGCTGCGTCATTACCGTCTCTTCACCGCTGATTTTTAATTTGATCGTCTTTTCGCCAAAATTGACGAAGTCGGCCATATCGAAATCGGGGATTTTGCACGGCCGGCCATTTGGGTTTCCGCTCCGGTCCACCCAACGTCCCTTTGCATCGCGGCCATCGCCGCGGTCGGATCGATCGTCAGTCATGTTCGTACTCCTTTTAGATTTGAGACTGACGCACTAGGTATCCAAACTTTTATGGAGAAGCATTCACAACAATTGCAGGGGGATTAATGTGAGTGTTCAGGGTTTCCGTCGGTGAACGCGAAAGTGGGGCGGCGAGGGGACTGCTTGCTGCGCAAAAAAGTCATACTTCGCATAGTCGCCTCCGGCAGGGCCTGATCGGGTCTTGTTAGCCTCGTGGAAAACGTCTGTTATCCCCGTGAACGGGACCTGTTTTGTGCCTGTTAATTACCTGTTTCCCGGCGTGGTAATATTAGCGGAAACACGCGGAAGTTGGCCGTTATTGCTCCCAAATACGTGTGTCCAAGGGCCAAAATGGCAATTAACAGGGCATAACAGGGGATTATCCGCAGAGACGGGTTCGCTTAAGACTACCTGCACCGCCAATTCTTCCTTCACCTTAGAGATAAATCGATCCGATACCCGGAAACGGAGCGTTGATTGTCCTCCATATTCGAACCGGCGCGGACGCCTGGGTGAGGTGTTCGTCCGGATCAACTGGGAGAAGTCTTGCCTCTGGCGTGCTGTCGGCCACGAAGGTGCGGTGCCGGAAGTTTTTGCGACGAAACGGCGGGATCGCAGGGCGACACTTGATCAGGAATGTGGGCGCGGGCTCAACAACCGGGCTGAAAACTCACATCAGCCGTTTCGACGACCGGGAGCAGCGATGGCCCGGTTCAGGGACATCAAGACCCTGCAAAATTTGGCTCAATAACAGCGAAACTTTCAATCAGAACCAGCTCCCCTGTCAGAAGGGCGCCAAGTGGCGGCATGAAAGCGAGGTCGCCCGCAATTTCAAAGACTGGTTCATATCAGACTGACAGCACCTCCGTTGATGATATCGTCTATAATTCCGTAGTGCTGCCATCGCGGAGGTTTTCATAGTGACACAAAAGGCGTTTCATCGAGGAACCGACCGTCGCGACGCTGGTCTGGCGCAAAAATTCGAACGTACACTGGCGGTCGAAATGCTGGAAAGTCAGGCGCTGCGAACGCTTGTGCTTGGCGTGACATTTGCCGTCGCATCCGTTTTCATCCTTTTCCTGCTCGCCAATATCTATCTCAGATACGGGGTGACGGCAGCCCAGGTGCCGATGACCGTCCTTCCTGTGGTCCTGGGCGTCGCAATCTATGAATTCGGCATGCGTCGTGCCATCAAACGGCATATCCGCCTCGGCAGTTTCGTTCCCATGTGGGTGTGGTACGCAAATGCGTGCGTCGAGATATCCGCGATGTCGGCGCTTATTATTTTTACCCAGGGTGCTTTTTCCAACCCGATCTATGTTTTGTCGGCGCCGCCGCTGGCGGGCTATTTTCTGTTCATTGTCCTGTCGACGCTCTATCTCGATTTCAGGCTTTCACTGTTTACCGGCTGCCTCGCCGCGATCGAGTATCTGGCGATCGTACTATTCACCTTCGCGACGTTCGGTTCAAATGCGGTGGAAGATTCGATCTTCCTGACGCCCGGGCTATACATTGCCAAAACGATAATTGTGTTCATGGGCGGTACCGGTGCGGCGTTCGTCGCCCGCGAACTGTTGTGGCGCCAAATGGCTTCGCTGAGAGCGATCGAAGAACGGGACCGTCAGCAGCACGCGAACACCATGAAGTCCCAGTTTCTCGCCGACATGAGTCATGAAATTCGCACGCCCCTGAACGCGGTGATCGGCTATGCCCAGCTGTTGGAAACCGACGCGGAGATAACCCCGGGCCAGCGGAAAGCCGTTGAGGCGATCCGCGTCAGCGGCCGCCATCTTCTGGCCGTGGTCAATGATGTCCTCGATATCTCCAAAATCGAGGCCGGCGGCGAATCCATGATCTCGTCGCGTTTCGATCTGAAAGCGCTGCTCCAGGAACAGACGCTCATCTTCGCTCCCCTTTGCGCGGAAAAACGCCTGTCGTGGATTTTCGAGATGAAGGCGGATGCTGGCGAGGTCGTCGGCGACGAAGCGAAGCTGCGTCAGGTGCTTACCAATATCCTCGCCAATGCGGTCAAGTTTACCCAGAACGGCGATGTGGCGTTGCGGGTCTCAGTGGACGACGGCGATATCTATCGTTTCGAGATTGAAGATACTGGGCCCGGTATTCCCGAAGACCGGCATCGCGAAATCTTCGACCCGTTCGCGCAGGATGTACAGGGACGCCTGAAGGGGGGGACCGGGTTGGGACTCGCGATCGCCCAGCGTTACGTCGGGTTAATGGGTGGTGAAATAGCGGTCCATTCCACGCCCGGCGCCGGCGCGTGCTTCCGGTTCAGTCTTTTTCTCCCACAGGCCTCCATGGAAGGGTTGCCGGAGGACGGGAATGCCACCTTGCCGGCGCGGCGCCTTGCGCCGGAGCGAACGGTGCGCGCCCTCGTCGCCGACGATCTGGCCGCCAATCGGGATATTCTTGCCAGAATGCTCGAACAGGCGGGGGTGACGGTGCAGACGGCCGCAAACGGAACCGAAGCCCTGGCGGTGATCGAAGCGTCTCCGGTCGATATCGCCTATCTGGATATCCGGATGCCCGGCATGTCCGGGACCGACGTTGCCCGGCGCATTAGCGCCATGGGGCGCGGGGATTTGAAAATCGTTGCGGTTTCGGCCTCCGCTCTGGCCCATCAGCACACCGAATATATCGACGCGGGTTTTCACGACTTTCTCGACAAGCCGGTTCAGATGGCAAGTCTGTATGCGTCCCTGGAAAGACTGCTGGGCGTGATATTTGAAGACGATACGCCGTCCGGGCCTCGCCTTGGCCGCGTCACTGAGACCGGTTCTTCGGGCGGGCCTATGGTTCTTCCGGAAGACCTTCGGCGGTCGCTTGCGGACGCCGCGGGGCGTCACAACATAACCGACCTGAAACGGCTCATCGCGGAAATCGAGACGCTGGGTGCCGCAGAGCGTATATTCGCCGCAGAACTGCGCGACCTTTGTGGAACCTACGATATGAAAGCGATCATTTCGGCCCTGGAGGCAACGGGTCATGACTGAAACCGCCATCGATCTCGGCGGTGCCACGATCCTCGCGGTTGACGATGTGCCTGCCAATCTCGACGTTCTGATCGCGACGCTGGAGGCGGCCGACTTTTCCGTGCTGATCGCGACCGCCGGGGCTGCCGCGCTGGAGGTGGCGGCCCGGGAATTGCCGGCGCTGATTCTGCTGGATATCGCGATGCCCGGCATGGACGGTATCGAGGTCTGCCGGCGTCTCAAGGCCACCGAGGCGACGCGGCATATCCCCGTGATTTTCCTGACCGCGGATACCAGCGAAGAAAAGCTTATGGCCGGGTTCGAGGCCGGGGCAGTGGACTACATCACCAAACCGTTCCTGCAGGGCGAGGTCCTGGTCCGTCTGCGCACGCATCTGGAACGCGCGGTGCTCGTCAACGAACTCGCGGTCAAAAATCAAGCTCTGGAAGAGGAGGTCGCGCAGCGGCGTGTTCTCGACAACCGGCTGTCCATGCTGGCGAAGAGCGAATCCGACCGGTGGGGCATCGACGGGTTCATCGGGCAAAGCGCGACTATGCGAGAGATCCTTCGGGAAATCGGCCTGCTGCAGAATGCTGGCTCGACCTCGGTCCTGATTATGGGAGAGAGCGGCACCGGCAAGGAATTGATCGCGCGCGCCATTCACGCCGGTTCCGAGCGGGCAGACCGTCCGTTCATCGCCGTCAACTGCGCGACAATCCCCACCGAACTGGCGGAATCCCTGTTATTCGGCCATCTGGCGGGCGCGTTTACCGGCGCCCAGCGGGAACAGACAGGTTATTTCGAAATGGCGGATGGCGGCACCCTGTTTTTCGACGAGGTCGGCACGATGCCGGCAGTCGTGCAGCCGAAACTGCTTCGGGTTCTTGAAGACCGCCTTATCAGACCCCTCGGGGCGAAGGCGGACAGGAAAGTTGATGTCCGCGTTGTATCCGCGACCAACGAGCCGGCATCGGCACTTCGTGAAGACCTATACTACCGGCTCGCCCGATTTACCGTCACGGCGCCGCCACTGCGGGAGCGAAAAGACGATATTCCCCTGCTCGCCCTTCATTTTATGCAGATGTTCGCCGCCGAAATGGGCGTTTCGCCGTCCGGCTACAAGGACGAGGCGCTGACGACCCTGTCCGGCCATGATTATCCCGGAAACGTGCGCGAGCTGAAAAACGTCGTCGAGCGCGCGATGATCGAAAGCGGCGGCAACAGGATTGCCGCGGAACATCTTCGCCTCGGCATGGCGGCAGCGCCGCCGCGTTTGCCGGCCGGGCCGGGTATGACCGTGGAAGATCTGCCGCTGGATTTCGCGGCGGCGGAACGTCTTCTGATTGACCGTGCGCTCGACACTGCGAACGGAAACGTCACCCGGGCCGCGCGTCTGCTCGGGATCGATCGCAACAAGGTCTATCGCATACAGGCGAAAGCCAGGGGTTAGCGCCGGGCGCGTGGATGCACACATCATCGCTCGTATATGGGCAGTCGCTCGGAGCCGAGCACGGCGATACCGGCTGCGGGAATGTCGTAAAACATAAAATATATATATGAATCAACGCGTTGGGTGAGGGCGCCGCCACTGGCACGGCAATTGCAATGACCGAAAGCAGACAGCTGTATTCGGACAGGAGCTTTCGTCATGTCGATCTTCACCCGCATTTGTGCCGCGATCGCGCTGGCCGTTCTGATTTTTCCTCCGCATGCGGCCGGCGCGGCCGACAAGTGGGTGACTCCCGGCTTTGCGGCGGGCTGGAAAAACTACGGTAACGGTTACCGCCAGGTCTCCGCGGTGAAATCGGGCGCCGTCGTGACGGTCAGCGGGCTGGCCGCGAAACCGGGCGGCGGTAAATGGGGGCATGTCGCGACCCTTCCGTCCGATATGCGGCCCAAACAGCGTCTGGTCTTCAACGTCAGTACCCATGACCGGACCGCCCGGGTCGACGTACTGCCCAATGGGCAGATCCATTTCGTCACCGGCAATACCGGCTATAAGTGGGTCAGCCTGGACGGTATTTCGTTCAGCACGGCCAAGAGCAACCCGGTTAAGCTCGCATCCGGCTGGGCGAATTACGGTCAGGGCTATGCCGGTATCAACACGGTTCTTGCCGGCGACACCGTCATGGTCGGCGGGCTGGTGAAGCCGGGCGAAGGCAATGTTATCGCGACCTTGCCGGCTAATCTGCGCCCGGCAAAACGGCTCGTCTTCAATCTTAATTCCGACGACAAGACCTCGCGGGTCGATGTCTTCCCCGACGGGCGGATCGTCTGGGTCTACCGCGCGCCGGCGCGCGGCTGGGTCAGCCTCAACGGGGTTACGTTCAGTCGCAAGCCGGGCGCGGCGCTTTCGCTGGTCAATGGATGGCGGAAGCACCGGGATTCTTCGTTCGCGTCTGCCAACGTTATGCGGAAGGGCAACCGGGTCAGCGTGAGCGGCCTGACCGAGGGTGGAAAATGGGGACATATCGCCACCCTGCCGAAAGGCATGTGTCCCAAATCCCGGCTTATCTTCAATCTGAACAATCACGATAGAGCATCCAGGGTTGATGTCATTTCCGATTGCCGGATCATCTGGGTGGCTGGCGGAAAGAGCCACGGTTGGATCAATCTTGACGGGATTGCGTTCAATATCGGCAAACCCGGTGGTGCGCAAACCGCGTCGAAACCGGCGCCGCCGGCCAAATCGGCGCCGCCGGCCAAGGCGGTGTTCCTGCCGTGGGTCCGCGTTCCGGGCGGTGCGACGGATATCGGAGTCGGCGCCAATGGCGGGGTCTGGATCGTCGGCGAGAACCGTAAGGGCGCCGGAAACGACATCTGGCGTTATGCGGGGCGTAACAAATGGCAGTCGATGCCTGGCGGTGCAGTGCGGATCGCGGTCGACCCTGCGGGCAATGCCTGGATCGTCGACAGAAACCGAAAGATCCACCGCTGGGACGGCGGGACTTGGAAAACGGTTGCGGGCGGTGCCAACGATATCGCAATCGGGGCCAACGGCGCGGTCTGGGCGATCGGGGCGGACAAGCGTTCCGGCGGGTTTACTATCTGGCGCTATAGCGGCAACAACAAATGGAAGAACGTTCCCGGCGCCGGCACACGTATCGCGGTCGATCCAAAGGGGAATGCTTGGATCGTCAATGCGCAGAAACAGATTCTCCGATATGACGGTCGTAAATGGCATCTCATGCCGGGCGCCGCCACCGATATAGGTATCGGCGCTGAGGGCGCGGTCTGGGTTGTCGGCACGGATTCCGCTCCCTATCGCTGGGACGGGAAAATCTGGGTCAAATACGTCGGTGGTATCGCCAATATTTCCGTGGGTCCCAAAGGATATCCGTGGGCGACCAACGCGGGGAAGGCGATCTGGGCCGACAAGCGTTCGCCGGGTTATACGAAGGTGCCGAAGCCGGTCGTTACGGTCAAAAAGGCTTCACCGAACAAAACGAAACTGATCACCGACGCAAAGAAATCGTTCGGTGGCCTGGGCGGCGTGGCAGGGTCCGTGAAAACCCAGATTAACCGGCTGATCAACACGGCCAATCACCTTCTGGTCGAGGAGGGAGAATTGCTGAAGGCGGATGTGAAGGTCCTGAACCAGGACGCCACGATCGTTATTTATCGTCCGATCGCAAATCAGCCGCGGGTCAATTTCGCCCTTCTCACGAAACCGGGAGAAAGCCTGAAGGTCAGCAACTTCATATCGCCTGCCGGCGGAACGCCGGCCGACGACCTGCAGCTTGCCAACGCGGCCTATATCTTTGTGCCGAAGGGGAACGCGCAGAACATCAACACCAGCCAGCTCCCGTCCAGCGTCCGGTTACTGGTTGAAAAAGCCCGCACAGGACCGGTCGAAATGCTCGCCGGCCATAACATATTCTCCACAATCAACACCCGTGACGGCGGACCGACGGCGAACTTGCTGAAGCTGGTCGGTGTCAGCCTCGGCGATCTGAAAGTCCATATCGGATACGGGCAGCGGGTTAACAACGATCCGTTCAAGGCGGTGCGACTGACTCGCGAGGGCGACTGGACAAAGCCGTTCCATATGGCGAACACGGTCTTTAACAACGCGACGCTCGACCTCAGCAAGTGGGGGAACGTCAAACGTCTCCGCGGGTGGGGGACCGCGAGGCTACATAACAAACCCTATTTTCTGTTCGTCCAGAAAACCGGCAGCGCCGGCCCATATCCGACAGCCGCAGCGGTCGACGCGTCTTCTATCTCGCTCAAGGATTACAAGAATCTGTCACTGATTTTCGCTGAGACCGTGTTCGGCAGTGTCGGTGCCGCCCAGCAGGTCTTTAAGGGGATCGACAACGTGCCGCTCGATAAGGTGCGGATCGAAAACCCTCGATACCGGGCGGGCGGGGCGCTCGATGCCGATAACAATCCGATATTCGACAATGTCCTGCTGATGGCGGCGTCTCCCGCCGACACGCTGCCCGACGCCAAAAAGACCCAGGGGCCGATCATTCTTGCCCATGGCAACGCCAGGGTTTTCGGTTTCAATGCCGGCTCGGTGGACGGTTGGGTGACCACGAACAAGGGGATGGACATTCAGACGAGGGTGAACCTGCCGAAATGGGGCAAGATGTCGCTCGGAACCTTCGCGTTCGATCTCAGTCGCGGGGCAAGCAAGACCAGTTACGATATGTATCTGCGCGGCCATGCGTCGGTTGGCAGCGGTCCGGTCAAGTTCAGCGAGAATGTGGAGATCAAGGCCAACAGGACCGGGTTTAGGTTCAATTTCGGGCAGAACTGCCCGCACAGGCCCGTCGGGGTGTCCGCGAGCGTCAACGGCCATGAGATTGGAAAAGGCTCCGGGTTCTCGCTATCGGCCACCGGCAATCCGATGACCTGTGTGGCGGATATCGGCGCGGCGATCGTCAATGCGGCCGGCACCGTCGCCAATGTCTCGCAGCAGGCCTATGACGAATCGAGGAAAAAGGTGGAACAAGAACTGAAAAATATCAGCAATCAGGCGATGAAGGCCGCCAATTTTGTTGCCAACAAGATCAGTAGCTGGGTCGGTAAGAAAAAGAAGAGCAAACCGAGAAAACCGTCCGCGCAGGAGTTGGTCAATTTGAGCTGTTCAAGGGGCGTTTACCCACCCTACGTGCTGTGGGAAGACGAGTGTCATTTCAATCATGTTGACAAAGACAACCGGAACGCCAACGTCAGGCAATCTTCCGACAAGCCGGCCAAATGGGCGCAATGTGCATATCCGAACACCGTCAAACGGGCGGAAAATTATGTCGCCGAAGCAAAGAAAAATGGAGGGAGCCTGCGTTTCACAGTTGACGAGCCTATCCTGGGGAAGTGGATACCGTACGGGTCAGTGGTCTCGCTGGACACGTTTCAAAAACACCTCAAACAGACGAAAGAGTTGTTAAAGGAACGCTGTATCGACCAGGATTACATGGCGCGAAATGTTCGGAACCGGCAGCATTACGACCGGGCGCAGACCAAGGTCCAGAAAAACCCGTGGTGGGAGGTCGAGTTCAAGAAGCCGGTTCATATTCGAACGATCACTGTATTTTCGCCGGGGCAGAAAGCGAACGAACTTGACGGCCTTATCGTTGCAATGTCCGATAGTGTGTCTGGTGATGATCTGATGGTGGATACATCTTCGGCTGTGAAACGCTACAAGTTGGGCGCCGCAGCGATGGCCGTCGTTAATCCAATCACGGAAATCAAGAAGATATCAGCTGGTAGTATCCAGGCACAAATTCCGCCGACCACGCGCTATCTCCGAATTTACCGACCCGGAACGGGAAGTGTCGCGCTTGGAGAAGTGCAGGTGTTCGGCTATGGCGGCGTTGTCTACACGCGCTAAGGAATCTTTTGGTCATGTGCAAGCGTATTCCATGGGCCGTGGAGACCTGGGAAGGAAGCAGGATGGATTTTACGATCCCGGTTCCGTCGGGGACGACCCGAACGCGTGCCGCGGTAAGCCCCGATGCCTGTCAATCGCAGGATAAGAGCGGTGCCTGACATTCCATCAAACGTTCTCGTCGTCGGCGCCGGCCCGGTCGGTCTCACCGCCGCGCTGGAGCTTAAACGCCGGGGTGCGGAGGTCCGCCTGATCGAGAAATCGGCGGACAGGACCGCTCTCAGCAAGGCTGTCGGCATCAATGCGCGATCGCTCGAATTGCTGGAACCGTCGGGTGTGACGCGACGGCTGCTTGCCGCCGGGCTGAAGATCCCACACGTCAATCTGCGCGATGGCAATGACATTCTGGTCCGGGTGGATTTTTCGAAACTGCCCGGGCGATACAATTTCATGCTGTCGCTGCCGCAGAGCGACACCGAACGGTTACTTGAAGAAGCATTGACGGAGCAGGGCATTACCGTACAGCGCGACACCGAACTGCTCGACTTTACGCAGAACGGGTGTGGTGTCGCCGTGCGGCTGTCCGGCGGCGGTGCCGTTCAGGATCTGAGCGCCGACTATATTGTCGGGTGCGACGGGGCCCATAGCACCGTCCGGAAAACCCTGGGGCTGGAATTCGCCGGCGAACGGTATCCCGAGACCTGGAGCCTCGCCGATATCCGCATGGACTGGCCCATCGGTCATGGCGACGGGAATCTGTTCATGGGCGTCGGCGGCGGGGTCCTGTTCGTTATTTCCCTGCCCGATGGCCGTTTCAGGGCAATCGCCAATGCACCGGACGCTTTGGCGTTGTTGCCGGCCGGCAGTCACGTCAGAGAAGTTCTGTGGCAGACCGATTTTACGGTCAGCCTCCGCCAGGTCGATTCCTACGGGCACGGTCGCGCCTATCTGGCCGGAGATGCCGCGCATATTCATACGCCGGCAGGCGGGCGTGGCATGAACCTGGGTATCGAGGACGCCAGCGTTCTGGCGGAACGCATGATTGCGGGCGAACTGGAAACCTATTCCCGCGACCGGCACAGAATCGGGCAGCAGGTGGTCCGCGAGAGCGACCTGCAGTTTCGTGCCGCAAATACCCGGAACCCGATCCTGAAGGGTTTGCGAAATTCGGTCATGCGCAACGTCCTCAGCCGGGAATGGGTGCAATCCCGGTTCCGTCTTCGCATGGCGGGGCTTCATGCAGCATCCTGAAACGATGGGCAGACCTATGACAGATAGCGCGCAATACAGAACCGGCCGGCCGTTCGTCTTCGGCCTGTGTGCGCTTCTTCTGTCCGGCTGCAATATGATGAACCAGACCGTTGTTATTTCGGGGCCCGGCCTGTCCAAGGAAACGCGCGATAAAATTCCCGCGGCGACGGGGCAGGGGGGCGCGGATCATCATCTGGCAGCAGGTCTGTCGGCGCTGGCCGAAGGCCGCGCCGAGGACGCCTTCGGCCAGTTTAACCGCGGCCTGAAATTCGATCCGAAGCATCCGCATCTGCATTTCCTCAACGCCCTGATCTATCACCAGCGCGCAAACGCGGGAAACTCCACCCAGTTCGATCTCGCCGAAGTCGGCTACAGGCTCGCCCTGAAATTCGAACCGGCTCACTGGCTGGCCGCCTACCAACTCGGCAAGCTGTATATGGGACAGCACCAGTATCGCCAGGCACGCGATGCGTTTTCCCGCGCATTGCTCGTCGAACCGGACAACGCTTCCGTCGCCTACGGCCTGGCGGCAGCATCCTACGCGGCGGGTGAACCGGAAACCGCGCGGGTCGCGCTACAACGGTTGCCGGCGGCCTACCGTAAGCATTCCGCGGTGCTTCGCGCATCCGCCCTGACCGAGGCGGCGCTGGGAAATATTGAAGAGGGCCGCCGTTATCTTGACGATTATCGCGCGGCGGGCGCCTCTCCCTGGAGGGTCCGGCTTGTGTCGCGTCGTCTCGAAGGGTGGAAATCGTATTATCAGAGCCATTCCGGCCAACTGGCCCAGAACGACCCGATGAATATGCCCAATGACGGCATGACGGGGATGCCCGGAATGTCCGGTACGGCGATGCCCGATGGTGCGGAACAGGCGCCGTCGGCCGACACGGCTTCGCGCCGGGCCAAGATGGTCATCCTGGATGCGGTCATCATAAGCCAGGAGAGGTCCGCGTCGTCGAGCACCGGCGTAAACCTGCTGTCGGGCCTTAGCCTGATGTTCAGCGGCAATATCCTCGACTATGCCCGCAACCGGACGCAGGACCACCGGACCGATTCATCTTCGACCAGCACGACACAGATCAACCGGAGCCTAACCATCGCGCTGCCGGCAGTGACCTATTCGCTGAATATCGCCAACGCCCAGGACAGCAACAACAGGCTTCTGGCCCGTCCTTCCGTGCTGGCCTACAACGGTGCGCAGTCGGAAGTCTTTATCGGCACGGAAGTGACCTACACGACCGTGGGCGAGAACAGCAATTCCTTCACCAAGGAAGTCGGGTTGACGCTGAATGTGACGCCGGAATTCGGCGAAGACGGCTCGATCAAGGTGACCGTTCACACGAAGTTCGATTCCATCGCCCCGACCGCGGCGCCGGGCACGTTTTCCCAGGCTCTCGCGACGGTGAAGAACCGCAGCGACGTCGTGGCCGAGGTCCGGTTCGGTCAGACACTGGTCATCGGTGCCGGTTCGTCCAAGAGGTCTTCCAAAACCGACAACGGTGTGCCGGTGCTTAGAGAAATTCCCCTGATCAAGAACTTGTTCAACGTGGAGAGCGAATCGGACCAGGAAACATCGTTACTGATCCTGATCACCCCCCGAAAGCCGGCGCGTTACGATGCCGCGACCGGCCAGGTCGAGAATCTTATCGCCAGCCGTGGTGGACTAGCGTCGAGTTCTCCCGAACTGGAGGCCCTGCGCAAGCGTCACAGCGGTTGGTGGAATCCGACATCCAATGTGCTCAAAGCGATACACGGCCTGCAGGGGGCTGAAGTGCTCAAGGAGTTCCGCCGCGGCGATATCAAGTTTCTCGATCTCGACAAGAACCTGTCGATGGACGGCAGCAAAGCGGCGCCCGGCCCTCGCGGTATTATCCGCACGCTCGTCGAGAACATGTACTACTGAATTGGCAGGTTTTTAGACGGGCCGGGTTTCCCTGCGGGTTCGGAAGACATCCCGGTTTGCAGATTGGAATTCCCTGTTAAACAGCGAAATCCCGCAGAGACGGGGTCGCACAAGACTTCCCGCACCGCCAATTCTTCCTTCACCTTAAAGATAAATCGATCCGGTTTGCGAGGCGCTGCAGAAACGCCGCGGTTCTGCACGGTTTCAGGGGCGTCCCGGAAACGGAGCGTTGATTGTCCTCCATATTCGAACCGGTGCGGGCAACTGGACGAGGTGTTCGGTACCGACTGCTTTCTGTCCTGCCGGGCGGCGTTGCATGTGATCGGGAACGCCGCATTTGACGTCGGGGGATTTACCCATCGTCGCCTGCCGAATCAGGGTTGTACTTGCGCCGCGTTAGGTCGGGATTCACGGTGGTTGCAGGCAGCTCTCCAAGCCGGCCGCAGTGTCGGAGACCTGACCCTATTTCCCTTTTTTAGGGGGTTGGGGCCGGGAAAAGACAAGCTCGTCGTCGGTCGAGGCCGCGGCGTCGAAGGAATAGCCGTCGGCATTGAAATCTTTCAGCCCGTCGGCCCGATCGACCCGGTTTTCCATAATCCACCGTGCCATGGCGCCGCGTGCATGCTTGACGTAATACATGAGGGCACGGGATTTTCCATCCTTGACGTTCAGGAATTTCGCCCCGATCACCGTCCGCCCCAGCGCTTCAGTGTCGACAGCCTTGAAATATTCGTTCGAGGCGAGGTTGACCACGGTGGTGTCGGCGTGGCCGGCGAGGTCCGCATTCAGCCGCTCGGCGATGCGTGCGCCCCAGAAATCATAGAGGGACTTGCCGCGTCCGTTCGCCATCCGGGTCCCCATTTCAAGGCGATAAGGCTGGATCGCGTCCATCGGACGCAAAACGCCGTAAAGGCCCGAGAGGATGCGCAAATGATCCTGCGCATAACCCAGCGTGTCGCCGGACAGGCTGTCGGCCTCCAGCCCCCAGTAGACGTCGCCGTCAAAGGCGAGCCCGGCCGGCTTGGCACTGTTGCTCCTGTTGTCGAGATTGAAGGCCTGGAACCGATCGAAATTCATAGCCGCGAGATTGTCGCTGATATGCATAAGACGTTTCAGATCTGCCGCCGACTGGTTCTTGGCCACGGTCGCAAGTTCGGTCGTATCTTCGCGCAGGCGCGGTTGTGTGACCGGGACCGCCGTCTCGACCGGGTCCATATTCATCTTTTTTGCAGGGGAGAGCAGCGTCAGCATGATCTATCCTTTCCTCCTAACATCAACCCGGACAATCCGGGTTCGTATGCGTGGGTCTGTGATCGGATCAGCCTACGTCCTTGCGCCAGAAATTCAACCCGGCCCCGGTCGGTCCGGGACACCGGAGACCGTTCGCGGTGCCTAAATTCCGAGAAACGGCTGAACGGCGCGTGCCGCAAGGCTTTTGAAACGCAACGGCGCCTCGGTGATCGCCAGGCATATGCAGTCCTCTCCCGGTTCTGCCCAGGGCTGGTGGTCCAGCGAATCGTCTGCCTCCTGCATGTCGCCCCTGGCGTAACGGCCGGTGGTGTCCGAGAATGCGCCGCTGAGCACAAGCGTGAACTCCAGTCCCCGATGGGTATGGGCCGGCACCGGTTTTCCCGCCGGGATGCGCAGGAGCCGCGCCGTTGCGCCGTCCTGTCCGGTCTCTATGAGACATTGCGAGGCGCCGCGCCCGAGGCGCTGCCATTCAATCTTACCCGCCGCGTTTTCGACATAGCTGCGAAGCGGCTCGGGGATACCGTATTCCGAAGGCCGGGCGGCAACGATATGTTCGGCCGAATCGATTTCCGGCGCTTCCCCGTCGATCCGGGCCATCAGGCTTTCGAAGCCGGACGGCGATACCGGGACGGGCTCCAGGGCTTCCATCAGGCCGGCGCCGATCGATTCCATGCCTGCAACGGCCCGCCGGCAGTCGGGACACAGCGACAGATGGGTCGCAATCGCGATACTCCACGCTTCGCCGAGCGCGCCCGAGGCATAATCCAGCAGAAAAACCTCGTCGGGGTGATGCTGTATACTTATTTTACTCATTCGGTGTCTCCGATTTCGGTCCGCAGCCGCTGCAATGCCAGTCTGATGCGCGATTTTACAGTTCCCAGCGGCAAATTAAGTTCGGTCGCAACTTCTGAATGCGGTTTGTCTTCATAGAAGGCCAACTGTAATACTTTCCGTTGTTCCAACGGCAGTGTCTCCATCAATTGTCTCAGTCTCCGGGAGTCCTCTCCGAGCGACACGGTATCGAATGCCTGGGGCTCGGGGTCGGGCATGAAGGAGGGATCGTTCCTGTCCGGTTCCGGCCGGTAATTCCGGCGCAAAAGATCGATCCGCATGTTCCGCGCAATCGAGAATATCCATGTCGAGGCCGCAGCTTTCGCCGGATCGAACTGGCCGGCCTTGCGCCAAACCTTGACCATGGCTTCCTGCACGACCTCTTCGGCAATCTGCGGTTCCGTCCCCTGACGCAGGACATAGGCCTTCAGCCGCGGCGAAAAATGCGCGTACAATTCCTTGAACGCCTTGCGGTCGCGGTCTTCCGCGACGGCCCGTAGCAGGGCATTCGAATCTATCTCCGGCGTTGTCTTGGGTTCGGAACCGGCCAATTTCTTTGCCTCCGCGCTCATTCGCGTTCCGGAGAGGTGACGGGAAAACGTCTGTTCGGCCGGAAAACGCAATACCGAATAGAGGGGCGGTGCCGGTCTACCGGCAACCGATTCCGCGGTGGGGTTTAATCTGGACATGCTCCCCGTTACGGACCGGCCACAGGACTGGATCACCTGTAGCACAATTTATCCGAATTTGGGGGTGATCCAACCTGCAAAGGGCGGCGTAGTATCGTTTGTCGGCAACACGGTGCCGTTTTCTGCATTAGTTTCCTTTTGAAAGCCCGTTTCTTGAATCAGAGCAATTTGTCCACCGGACAGCCCCTGCGGATCGCGGTCATAGGCACAGGTATTGCCGGCATGTCCGCCGCCTGGCTTCTGAACCGGAAGCACGACATCACGGTGTTCGAGCGGGAAAACAGGGTCGGCGGGCATTCGAATACGGTGGACGTGCCCGGCACCCGGGGCGGCATACCGGTGGATACGGGGTTCATCGTTTACAACGAGAAAAACTATCCGAACCTGACGGCGCTGTTCCGCCATCTTTCGGTGCCCACGAAGGCAAGCGAAATGTCGTTCTCGGCATCGCTCGACGGCGGGCGCCTGGAGTATTGCGGGGGCGGCCTGAACGGCCTGTTCGGTCAGCGGCGCAACCTCGCACGGCCCCGCTTCTGGCGAATGCTTAACGACCTTTATCGCTTCTATCGCGACGCCCCGGCCTTTCTGGACGATCCGGCCAACCGCAATATTTCCCTGGCTGAATTCCTGCAGAACGGAAATTACCATCCCGCGCTGATCGAAGACCATCTGTATCCGATGGGCGCGGCGATCTGGTCGACCACCCCTGCGGAGATGGGGGCCTATCCGGCGCAGGCGTTCATCCGGTTTTTCGAAAGCCACGGATTGCTGAAGCTCACCGACCGTCCTTCCTGGCGAACGGTCGATGGCGGTTCCAGGGAATACGTAAAGCGGCTGACAGAACCGTTCCGCGACAATATTCGTTTCGGCGGTGTGAGCAGCATCAGGCGCCGGGCGAACGAGGTATCGGTGATTGACAATGCCGGCGCCGAACGGACCTTCGACCACGTCGTAATCGCAACCCATGCCGATGAGGCTTTCGGATTGCTGGCGGATCCCGATCCCCGGGAAACGGCGCTTTTGGGGGCGTGGCGCTATACCAGGAACCGCGCGGTCCTTCATGCCGATCCTGCCCTGATGCCGCGGCAAAAGAGGGTCTGGTCGAGCTGGAATTTCGTTGCCCCCGACGCCGGTTCGACCGTTTCTGCCGGCAGCGAATCCGTCTGCGTGACTTACTGGATGAACCGTCTGCAATCCCTGGACGGGGCCAACCCGCTTTTTGTAACCCTGAATCCGTGCCGCGAACCGGCCGAGAGCGCGATTATCCGCGAATTCGAATACACCCATCCGTTTTTCGACAGCGCGGCGCTGTCGTCGCAGGAACGGCTCTGGGGATTGCAGGGCGTGCGGCGGACCTGGTTCTGCGGCAGTTATTTCGGGCACGGATTCCACGAAGACGCGCTGCAATCGGGACTCGCCGTTGCGGAGCAACTGGGCGGTTTGCGCAGGCCATGGTCAATTGGCCAGGAAAACGGCAGAATTTATCTGAATCTTTCTCAACAAGAGATTGCAGCCTGATGCTCCGGAGTGCGATTTACGAAGGACCGGTGGTGCACGAGCGGATGCGCCCGAGACGGCATCGCCTGCGGTACTCGGTGTTTTCCTTGCTGCTGGATCTCGACGAACTGCCGGATCTCGACCGCCGTTTTCGGTTGTTCGGCTATAACCGCTGGGCGCCGCTGTCGTTCCACGACCGGGATCACGGCCCGACGACCGGTGAAGCGCTCCGCCCCTGGGTTGAAGGATACCTGAGAGACGCCGGGATAGATCCGGCGGGCGTGGCCATCCGCCTTCTCTGCTATCCCAGAATGTTCGGATACGCCTTCAATCCGCTCAGCGTCTATTTTTGTTACCGGCGGGATGAAACGCTTGCGGCGATTCTGTACGAGGTCCGCAATACCCATAAGGAAAAGCATACTTATGTCATCCCCGCCGCCGGGACGGAGCGGGCGGTTGTCCGCCAGACCTGCGCCAAGGAAATGTACGTCTCTCCGTTCATTGCGATGGACGCTCAATATCATTTTCGGATTGTCCCGCCCGGGGGCCGGGTGAATATCGTCATTCGCGAGGAAGACGCCGACGGATTATTGCTGGCGGCGTCGTTTCGCGGGCAGGCAAGGCCTTTTACGGGCGGTGCGCTGGCGCGAATTCTGGTGCGTTTCCCGCTGATGACGTTGAAAATAGTTGCCGGAATCCATTGGGAGGCCTGCCGCCTGTTGCTGAAAGGACTGCCGGTGTTTCGCCATGAACCGGCGGCCGAGGCAAACCGGGCCACCGTGGTACAGCCGGACAAAGCCTGAAGTTAGGATGATATGGAGAATCCTGTTTCCCGAAATACCCTGACACTGGGAACGACCGCCGAAAGGCGGCGTATTGCGATCGGCGAACGCTTTCTCCGCCACTGGCTCCGGCGTATACGGGTCGGCAGCCTGACCGTGGAGTTTCCGTCCGGTGCCAGACAGGTCTTCGAAGGCGCCGATTCAGGCCCCGGGGCGGTCGTATCGATCCGAGATTCCGCACTGGCATGGCGGCTCGCGGTGTCCGGCGATATCGGATTCGCTGAAGGATACATGGCCGGCGACTGGGATACGCCGGATGTAGCGGCGCTCCTGAAACTGTGCGCGCTCAACGGCGATGTTCTCGCCGGGGTGGCCGGCAGGTCGCCGCTGGCCCGGGCGCTGAACAAGGTTCGGCATTTTGGTAACGCCAATACGCGACGGGGCAGCCGCCGCAATATTGCCGCCCATTACGATCTCGGGAACGACTTCTACCGATTGTGGCTGGACGAAACGATGACTTACTCGTCGGGCATATTCGACAGCCCGGTGGAAGGGATGGACATCGCCCAGCGGCGCAAGTATTTGCGCCTCGCGGAGATGCTCGACCTTCGCCCCGGCGACCGGGTGCTCGAGATCGGCTGCGGCTGGGGCGGCTTTGCGGAAATTGCGGCGCGGGAATTCGGGTGTCGCGTGGTCTGCCTGACCCTGTCCCGGGAACAGGCGGCGTATGCCGAAAAGCGCATCGCCGACGCTTCTCTGCAGGACAGGGTGGATATCCGCATCCAGGATTATCGCGATGTCGAGGGCCGGTTCGACAGGATCGCATCGATCGAGATGTTCGAGGCCGTCGGCGAAAAATACTGGCCTGTCTATCTCGAAACCCTCTCCGACAGGCTGAAACCCGGCGGGAAGGCGGCGTTGCAGATCATCACGATTGCCGATGATAAATTCGACGCCTACCGGCGTAGCCCCGATTTTATTCAACGATATATTTTCCCCGGCGGCATGCTGCCCGGGCCGCAGGCCTTCTCGGATGCCGTCCGCGCGAGCGGGCTGGCTCTGAAAGATGCTTTTTTCTTCGGCGCGTCCTACGCGGAAACCGTACGCCGCTGGGACCGGTCTTTTCGCGACAACTGGGCGGAGATCGAAAAACTCGGCTTCGACAACCGGTTCTGTCGGATGTGGCGATATTACCTCGGCTATTGCGAAGCTGGATTCGAGACCGGCCAGATCGATGTCGGTCAGTTCCTGCTGGAGCACGCTCCCGCTCCGTGACCCGTGGACGGGGCTGTTCCCCGGATATCGTGACAGAAGACTTCGGCGGCCTGGGTTATTTGCCGACCATCCGCCGGGTCAGTGCGAAGAACAGGCGGTAGGGCATAATCCGGATCAGGCCCATGACGACCGCAAGCCGCCACGGAAAGCGGATTTCGAAGGCCTTTTTCTTCAGCCCCCGCATAATCGCGTCGGCGGCATCTTCGACCGGAATCAGAAACGGCATCGCGAATTCGTTGCGGTCTGTCAGCGGCGTTTTGACGAAACCGGGATTTATCAGGGTCAGTCTGACTCCGCCCGCTTCCAGTTCCGGGCGCAATGCCTCTGCGAGATTGATCAGCGCGGCTTTCGTCGCCCCGTAGGCGGACGCGGTCGGCAGGCCGCGATAACCCGCCAGAGACGATACGATGGCGATATGTCCCGATTTTCGCTGCAGAAACCGTTCCATCACCGGCGCGAGGCCGTTGACCGTGCCGATCAGGTTGATTTCGACCAGGTCGCGAAAGCCCGCAAGCGAGAAATTCGCGGCCGTCATGGGGATGTGATTGCCGGCATTCAGGATCGCAAGCTGCAGCGACCCAAGGGTCTCTTCAATGTGCTCGATGACCTTTTCGGTGGCCGCCGCATCGGTTACGTCGAGCGGATACGCGTGGACGCGCCCCGGATCGCATTCTCCGGCGAGGCTTTCCAGGTCGTCCGGCGTGCGCGCGCTCACGGCAACAGTCCAGCCGTCGGCCACGAGACGTTTGACCAGTTCGCGGCCGATGCCCTTGCCGGCGCCGGTGACCCAGGCAGTTTTTTTATTAACGTTTTCGCTCGCCGATGACCCGCTCATTCTGTCTGTCCCGCCGGCGGAGTGCCCTGACAAAGACGGCATACATATTCAATCGTCGAGCCGTCGCGGCCCTGGAAACGCAGTTTGACCCAGCGGCCGGCCGAATCGTACCAGACTTCGTTTTGCAGCGCGCCGGTATAGGCGTATCGCATGGCCGGAACCGGCCCCCGCTCGGTGTCGACCTGCTCGGGGCCCCTGGGTTCGATTCTGACCGCGTTGATCCGCCCGGTCAGGGTGTTGAGCACCCGCGTTTGATTCAGCACTTCCGGGTTCCAGTGGTTTGTCGGGATGACCGGGGCGGCAGCGGCATCAGATATGTCGTCCGGCCGGGTCAGATTGAAGAATTCGCCCTGCCGCGCGGCGGCAACCGTGTATTTCCTGCCGTTGTCGTCGACCCGCGACACGAGGTTCTGGAGTTGCCGGTTGCGCCACGTTCCCTCGGCCCGGTACGCGTAGCGAAAAACCGTAATGAACAGGACCTCGATCGCAAGGTTCATCGCGCTCTCGACCTTCAGCTCGGTACCGCTGCGGATAAACCGGACAGTATGACGGCCGACTTTGTCGCCCTCGCGAAATACATCGAACTCGATCGACGGGCCGTAAAGCTGGAACGGGTCCGGATGCGCGCCCGCCTGACCCGGCAGCACCAAAAGGGCCGAGAGCGGTATGGCGGTCGCTGTAAGGACGCGTTTGACGGACATATCGGGGACTCATGATCAGAACAACAGTTCTTACACGGTACGCTGCGCCGGGGTGGCCGGATCACTCCACCCGCGAAAAGCTGTTCCCGGTTTTCGCCGCTATCTTCGCATCGGCCTCCCGCCGATTTGGTCCCGAATGCGCCTTCCTTGAGCAACCGGACCGAATCTTGAAGCATCTTGCCCGGCGGCACGCGATTCCGGCAGGCCGATTGCTTTGAACAGTCTGGCAAACGTTCACACAGAATCCGGCAATCCGGACGATATCGCGGTGCTTTACCTGTTTACGCCGGCCATTGCCTGAAAACGGCCCCGGTATTGATCGCGTGACGGAATGGAGAGAGTACCAGCCTGCCGTTCCGGCCGGTGACGCTACCCGGTAATTCCCGTCAGGAGAGAAATTCGGTCAGTTTTTCGATCAAGGCGTCGGTTTGTTCGGCGATAACCCAGTGTCCGCAGTTTTCAATAGTAACCGCGCTGCCGTTCTCCGCGATCGCGGCCATGATACCCTGCAGGACCGGGCCGAGTCGGTCGCCGCCGATTCCGAGGGTCGGAATGTCCAGCTTCCGGGCCGCCAGTTCCTTGTTTGCCTCGGCATCCTGCGCGAAAGTCCGGTACTGTTCGAGACCGCCCCGCAGGCATCCCGGCGCCGCCATCATGTCGGCATAGGTCTGGATTTCGTCATCCGTAATCGCCGTCGGGTTGAACGCCCGGGCGCGGATGAACGATTCCACGTAAAGCCGTTCGCGGCCGGAAATCAGCGCCTCCGCGATATCGCGCTGGGCATGGAAACCGAAATGCCAAAGCGCCGGCGCGCCCTGCATGGCGTCCCAGGGGGCGATTCCCGGAAGCGGGACGTCGATAATCGCCAGCCTGTCGACGGCGTCCCGGTGACGCGCCGCCAGCGGGTAGGCGACCATGCCGCCGATATCGTATCCGACGACCGAATAGCGCTCGAAACCGAGGCCTTCGGCAAGGCCATGGATGTCGTCGGACAGCGTGACCTTGTCATAGCCGGCGGCCGGCTTGTCGGAATATCCCGCGCCGCGCAGGTCGGGCGCGATCACGGTGCGGGTCTGTGCGAGGGCGGCAATCACCGGCCGCCACATTTCGGCCGATAACGGCCAACCATGCAGAAGAAAGACCGGATCGCCGCTGCCTGCGATCAGGTAATGAAGCCGAACGCCGTTTGCCGTCATGGTGCGGCTATCGATCTGGATCTGTGATTTCGACATCTGTTTTGATTCCTTTGAGAGGGTTGGCGCTTCGGTGCTGTGGGCGGGTGCGAAAGGCCGGGAAGGGGAGCGGTCGCGGCTACAGGCCGATGGATGCGGTCTGTATCAGTTCCACCTTGTATCCGTCGGGGTCCTCGATAAAGGCAATGACGATGGCCGGATCGGCTTTCATGGGCCCGGCCGGGCGGATGACCTCGGCGCCGGCCGTCGCCAGCGCATCGCAGGTTGCGTATATGTCGTCGACCCCGATAGCGATATGCCCGTATCCGTTCCCGAGGTCGTAGGGGTCGTCGCCCCAGTTATGGGTCAGTTCGATCACGGTGTGACCGGATTCGCCGCCATATCCGACGAACGCGAGGGTGAATTTGCCGTCGGGGTAATCCTTGCGACGCAGCAGCGTCATGCCGAGGATCCCGACATAGAAGTCGAGCGACCGGTCGAGATCGTGCACCCGCAACATGGTGTGCAGCATACGCGCGCCAGCCGGCGGTTGGGCATTGCCCATCGGTGCGCTTTCGGAAGTTTCGGTCATTTGGTGCTCCAGATTACACGGGCGGTGTCGTGCGGCAGGTCCGGGGACCGGCGGCGAGTGTCCCGTTCGGTTCATGGGGCGCATTAAACCAATCTATCCATATCGTTTCAAGTGAAACGATATGGGCGGTGCGTTTTTTGACGATTTATTCGGCGCTTTGGCTGCACTTCGGAAAGTGATATCAAATCCCGAACTTCGCGGGGGTTGTGTACGCATGGTCGGGTCGGAAGCCGGGAGAACGAGCAGGGTACGGCTGAATCCTGCCGACCTGTTGCCGAACCGGCTGACGGCGATTGCCGGGGTGCTGGCCCGCGAAATCGAAGAGCCCGTGCGCGCGCTGTATGCCCTGCCGACCAAAGACTGGGTCGTTATGCAGGTACTTGCCGTCAATGGCCCCCTCCCGCCTGCTGAAATCCATCGCGTCGGCGGACAGAACAAGCCGCAGATCAGCCGCGCGTTGAAATGCCTTGTCGATCGTGAACTTGTCGTCAGGTCTCCTCATCCGGACGACGACCGAACGTTTCTGGTATCCCTGACCGAACCCGGCCTGGCGATGTATATCGATATCCTGAAACAGATGCGCCGCCGCCAGGCCGATCTGCTGCAAGACCTGCCGGCGGACGAAGCCGGAAACCTGCGGTCCCTGCTGAAGAATCTCGAGGGTGCGTTCGCCGGCCGGGATATGCCCGCCGACGCGACGAAAACCTGAGCGAAGCGGCGTAGACCGTCCGCCGCGTCCGGCGCCGTCCCACCGCATCTTACCGTATCCCACCGCACTCCATCCGGCATTCGAAACGCGCCGGAAATTAAGTTTATACAACCCCTGCGGGACAGTGTAGCATTTGCTATGCCCGATGGTCGGTAAGGTGTCGTGAGGGATTGTAGGGTATTGTGAGGTACCGGAAAGGTAGGCGCAGATGGCTCCAAAGGATAATCTGAGACCGATCGAGATTTTGCTTGTCGAGGATAACCCCGCCGATGTCCGCCTGACCCAAGAAGGTTTCAAGCAGCTCAAAGTCATAAACAACCTGCATATCGTGCGCGACGGCGACGAAGCGCTGGAGTTCGTTTTTCAGCGGGAGCGATATAGCGCTGCGCCGCGGCCCGATATCGTACTGCTGGACCTCAACCTGCCGGGCACAAGCGGGAACGAGGTCCTCTCAATCATCAAGAATAGTGAAACGCACAGCGCGATTCCGGTCGTGGTGCTGACCTCGTCGGAATCGGAAAGCGATATCGCGCAAAGTTATTCGCACCATGCGAACTGCTTTATTACCAAGCCTGTCAGCTTTTCCGGTTTCGTCGATATCGTCAAACGCATCGACGATTTCTGGTTTTCAATCGTCCGTCTGCCGGGTTCCCAGCTCCCGAATTAATAGCATCCGGATCGTTACTGCTGTCCCGGGGTCATATCCCGTCGGCGGCGGGCAGCGTGAAGGTAAAGGTCGTGCCGGGACCGTCTTTGGCCTTGATTGCGATTTTGCCGCCATGCTGTTCGACGATTTTCCGGCAAATTGCCAGCCCGATCCCGGTTCCCGGATATTTGTCCCGTGAATTCAGGCGCTGAAAGATAAGAAACGCGGTTTCCCGTTTTTCCGGTGCAATGCCGATTCCGTTATCCGAAACCGAGAAATGTATGAATTCCCCGTCGCGTTGCGCAGTTATGCGGATATGCGGCGGCTCGTCCCTGTGAAATTTGAGCCCGTTCGAGATCAGGTTCTGGAACAGCTGGCGGGCCTGCATTTCGCCGCAGAGAACGTCGGGCAGGGTATCGTATTCGACGGTTGCACCGGTATCCCGGATTTCCATTTCATAGTCGCGCCGGATGACATCGACCAGGTCTGAAATCGAGACACGTACGGGCTCCGGCGGATTCGCATTCAGGCGCGAATAGGCCAGCAAGTCGTTGATCAGCTGCTGCATGCGGTGCGCGCCGTCCACGGCGAAGGCGACGAATTCCTGGCCGTCCTTGTCCAGCTTGTCGGAATAGCCCTGTTGCAGGAGGTCGCAGAAACTGGCCACCATGCGCAGCGGTTCCTGAAGGTCGTGCGATGCAATATAGGCGAACTGGGCCAGCTCGGCATTCGACCTTTCCAGTTCTTCCGTGTGCCGAGTGGCCGCCGCTTCGGCTTTCTGGCGGTCGCTGATATCGACGATGGATGCAATCGTGTTAACGGTTTTCGCGTTCACGATGGGGCTCAGTCCGATCTCTACGGGGAAGGTCGTGCCATCTTTTCGCAATGCCTGCAGGTCGCGGCCCACCCCCATGCTCCGCTTCTCGGGATTCGCCTGAAACATGGCGCGATCGTCCATATGAGTCATTCTCAGATCGCCCGGCACCAGGTCCTCAACGCTGAGTTTTGAAAACTCGTCGGCGTCATAGCCGAACATCGTCGCCACGGCGGAATTGAACAGGCTGAAACGCCCCTTTTCGTCAGACATAATGATGCCTACCGGAATTCCTTCGAATGCGATTCGGACCATTTCCTCCAGGCGTCGCTGTTCTGTGATGTCGCGAATAATCCCTGAAATACCGATAATAGTCCCGCTGACGTCCCGTATCGGGGAACTCGTGATTGAGACATCTATGTTCTGCCCGCTGCGGGTAGTGCGAACCGTGACATGCCGCTTTGGCTTCCCGCCGGACATAATGCTGGACCGGATGTCGAGCATTTCCTGCTTGTCTGATCCCGGCACTATGGCGTCGACGGATCGGCCGATCATCTCCTCTTCATCGTAGCCGAACATTCGTTCCGCTGCCGGGTTCCACGACGTGACGATTCTGTCGAGATCGATGGTGATAATGGCGTCGCTCGCCGACTTCCAAATTTCACGGGACAGGGATTCCTGTTCCATCAGGTTCCGCAGTGCCCCGTTCAATATGGCGAATTCGCCGGATTTTGCCTGTGGCAGCGCGGCGGGTTCGTCGCGGCTGAATGCGTTTACGGCTGCGACCGTCTTCTGGAGCGGGCGGGAGATCGATCGCGCCGTGAGGAATGCCAGCATGATGGCGAACAGCGATGCGGCGATGGCGATCTTCAGAATCGAATAACTTTGTTCGGAAACGATCGACAGGAATGCCGGTTCCGGAACGCTTTCGGCCAGGTAGGCGAGGGGAACACTTCCGGCATTCACGGGGGCTATGGCGACACTGAAGCGCGTTCCCGAACTGTCGGCGATCCTGAAGCCGCCATCGTCACGTCTTTCCAGCAGGGTTCCGAGGCCGGGAAACCGGTCGAATATGCGGTGGCGTGTGCCCAGATCGAAACCGAAGGTACGTGCCGGGTCGGGATGAATCAGATAGTCGCCGTCCGGGTTGACCATGTACAGTGCCGTCGGCGCCGTGACCGAGGATCGCAGCTTGGTGAAGAGCGTCCGCATGTCGATATTGACGATCAGAAAGCCGAACGGTTTGCCGTCCGCGCCGAATACCGGTGTTGAAATTCTCGAAACCGGCACATGGGGTTTTTCTATTTCACCGAATTCGCGGTTGAGATCGATCGGCGACATGTAGATCGCCCCGGCTTCCAGTTTCAGCGTCTCGGCAAAATAGGGCCGGTCCTGTTTGGGCTGTAGCCCGGTTTCGGCGACGACCCGGATGGGGCCGCCATTCAATGCGCGGTCGATGCGGACAATTTCGCGCCCGCCGTCTGCAATCCCGATCAGGCGGACCTGGGAATATTGCGGTTTGGCGTCAAGGAAACTGATAAAGAACCGTTCGAGGGACCGCCGGAGCTGTTCTTCGGTAAGGCCCGTTTCCGGATCCATACCGCCGGCGCTGCGCGACCTGACGATGCCGTCGACTTCCGTGGCACTCCGCAGGGCAAGCACGTCGGAGTGGCTGGAACTGACGTAGCTTCCGGCCCAAGTCGACAGCGCCCGGACATCCTTCGAAAGGCTCTGGAGTGCCAGCGGGACGAGCACCGATCGGATGTCCAGTTGGACGAACGATCCGACCGCAACGGCCGTAACACAGATCAGCGAGATGCTCGCCAAGAGAAGTTTCCAGAAAAAGGTCATTTCTGCTGCCCGTCAATCGTCGTCATCTTTGATTGTGCCTTGTCTGGCCGCCCCGAATGCATTTCAGGTGCGGATGGTTGCGGTGGCAACTTTTGTGGAATACTCGTGCGGCGGTAAACCGCCGAGGGTCGAATATGGGAATGTATTACGATGTGCGGTCCCGGTCTGCTCGCCGAAAAGTTGAAAGAAACGTTGATCCGGGCAGAGTGTAATACAAAGATAAACGGAAAACGAACAACATCCTGAAAAAGACATGTTGCGTACCGTCCGGTTTACCCGACCCTCTGTGTCAGCCCCGTCAATGGGGGCGATCAAGCCCCGGCACCGGAGGGACCTTCAGCCCGTCACACTGCGCAACTGTTCGAGATACCCATCGAACTCGACCCTGAGAGATTCCGGGAATTCGATCTGTACCTGGCCCAGCCAGTCGGGGTGGCACAGCTCGTGGATCAACTCGCGGTGGCCCTGGCAGCGCAGTTCGACGATCAGTGCGCCGCGGGATCGCCGGGTTTTCTGGCTGGGGTGAAACCGCACCTTTTCGGCGCGTTTGGCTGCTTCGCCGCTGAAGCGGAGGCGGATATCCAGGATGTCGTCGCCGTGATAGATTCCGAAGCTGTCGGCGGCCCAGTCCTTCATGTTCCAGTCGCGGCGGGCGTCGAAGATGGCGCCGGTCGGCCTGACTTCTTCGATCAGGTCGAGCCGGTATGTCACGGGGATATCCCGCCGCGCCGCGACCAGGTATCCGAACCGGCCGAACAAAAGACCCAGCGGATCGACGATGCGCCAGTTGGCCCGCGGGCGTCCCTGGGCGCGGTACCGGATCTCCAGCCTTTCGAATCCCTGGATGGCGCGTTCGAAAACCATCATCTGCGCCTCGTCCGCCTGGGTGCGGGGGCCGGTGCGTCCGATATGGGCGGTGCGGCTGATAAGCTCTTCCGCGTCGATGGCGAGGTGGTTGGACAGCGGTTTCTGGCTGCCGAGCAGCTTGGCGAGGGCGCGGGTGGCCGTGCCGTCGGGCAGGGCCTGAAGGTGGCGTTCGAGCGCCGCGCGTTCATGCGGCTGCAACGTCAGGACCGGGCCGGGCATACTGGCTTTCAGCCGCCAGCGCTTGGTCAGGTGATGGTCGCTTTCCAGCCGGCTGGGTTCCGCCTCCAGCCCGATATCGGCAAGCCCCTGCAGCATGCGTTCCGTGGTTTTGCGGCTGCGGCCGGTGCGTTCCATCATCTGGTCCATGGTCAGGCCGATCGAGCTGACCTGAAGCTCCAGTGCCAGGTCCAGCATGTCACGCAGTTTGGTGTAGGCCATGACGGTCTCCCCTTCGTGTTTTTTATACCCCGGAAAGTGACGAATAAGGAAGGTAATCTGAAAACATCGAAACAACGGCTGCAAACGCAGCCCGGCGAAACAACGGCTGCGATATCAGCCAAGAGAGAGGATCAAGCCATGCATACCGATTTCCTGCCGACCCGGAAAATTCCCCTCAGCCAGCTTTACGGCTGGAACAGCCGGCGCGCATTCCCGCTGGAGATCAGCCTCAATCACCGTGGCTGCATCATTCGCGACCGGGTCAGCGGCACGGCATTCTTGGCGTCGACCGACGATGAAGGATTCATCCGGGGTGCGACATTGTTCGCCGACACCCGGGACCACCTGGTTCACTCGCTGCTCGCGGAAATGACGGGCTGCGAGTGGGTGAACGAATATTCCGACGAATGGCCGCTCTATCGCTGCTGGACCGAGGCGGAGCGCGACGCCCATGCCCGGCAGGTGGCCGAGGATCTCGCCGCTGACCGCGCCGAGGCGGACGGCATTTCGCTGACCGACGCGTTCGAGGTCGAATACCGTGCGATCTATGACATGCATCCGGTGACCATCGCCCGGTGGCAGGACGCGGCCTGAGCTTGCCTTCGGTTCCGGCTTTTCCCGCCGGACGGATTTCCTCTTTTCAGGGGGCTCTTCCCGGACCTACTATTCGGCGTGGATAATACACGCACGGTCGGGGAGAACGACGATGGCAAAGCTGAGACACCTTGCGCTGAGCGTCCGGGACCTGGAGGAAAGCGCAAAATTCTACGAGGCCGCCTTCGGGATGGAGCGGGTGCGGCAGTCGAAGGTGGCGATCATGCTGTCGGACGGCGTGGTGTCGCTTGCTCTGCTTCATCTGCGGTCGAATGACAACGCGCCCGATGAGCGCGGACCGGATTACCTAGGGCTGCATCACATGGGTTTTCTGGTCGATGACGTGCCGGAAGCCAGCGCGGCGGTCGAAGCGGCCGGCGGTACCTATCACGGTCAGATCCTCAATGTGGGCGGCGGCCCGGAATCGGAACGCAAGTACCGGGATCCGAACGGGGTGGTCGTGGATGTGACATCCAAGGCCCACGCGGAATCGTCCTGGCGCGTCCCGACCGATACCTGAAGGGCGCCGCCGGCGGTTTCCGGACCATCGGGCCGCGCATTCCCGCCGCCGAGCCCTCTGCAATGCGGTGCGAACGCCGCATTACCGGTTGTTTCGGTTTTTAAATTGAGAATGAGTTGCAATTGCATTGACAGAAAAGCAGGGCATGGATAGCCTTGGTCTTTCAGCCGCGTTTCGGCGGCCGCAGCAATGCCGCCGCTGTGACGGCCCCGATCGGATCGACGGCGTAAGAAGGGAGCAAGACGATGAACAACCACCGGGTAGGGCGCGCCCCGTCCACTGTGCCGGAAACCATGAGCGCCCTTGGGTTCGGCGACCAGTTTCTTGTCTGGACGATCCGGACCTGGGCCCAGGCCTGCCGCCGGGGCGGCCCCGATGCCGGCCAGGATGCGCATCAGGACGCCAACCACTACTACACCCAGTTGCGCCGGGCATTCGAGCTTGCCGGGATGGCCGAAACACACCTCGTTTTCGACCGCTTCATGACCCATTTTACGTCCTCGCTGAAGGTGCATCTTTCGCTGCATTTCCAGAACTGCATCGGGGTAAGCCGCGACGAGGTCGCCTTTGTCCGTCTGGTCGCCGATATGCAGAACGGCATGGCCCCTGCCGCGTTCGAGTCGCTTGCCGGGTATCTCGCGCCGGCCGGCGTCCGCCTGGTCATGGAGCCGTTGTCGGAACTCGCGATGGCGTTTGCGAGCAAGGGCCTGCTGTTGCAGCGGCATCCGGTGCCGGAACCCCGCCCGCGCAGCATGTCGCGCCCTGCCGATGATGACAGGCCGTCGTCCGATGGCTTCTCGGCTGCCCGGTCCGACGCCGGCATGACCATTCACTGACGGTCCGGGACAAGCCGGACAAAGAGGCGGACCGGCGGCCCGCTAGCTGTCGCCCCGGACCGTCAGCAGCCGAATCCTGAGCACGCCTGCTTCGCGCAGTTTTCCCAAAAGGGACACGAGGGCTGCCGCCGGCGCATTGTTGTCGGCCTTGAGCCTGATCAGTTCGCGTTTCGCTTCGGGCGCGGCCCGGAGCGTATCGATCAGAACCCGCTCGCCCACCGTTTTGCCGTTAAGGGCGAGCCGGCCGTCTTTCCCGACAAGGACGAGCATCTCCTCGTCGCCGCTTTCGGCGATGCTGATGGATTCCGGCGGTGTGATCTCGAACGGGTCCGACGCCGAAAGCTGTCCGGCGAGCATGAAAAAAATCAGCAGCAGAAACACGACGTTTATGAGCGGCATAATGCGGTCGTCGTCGCTTGCCCGGCGGCGCAGGACGTTCCGGTCGGCAAGCCTCATCGCCCGGCATCCTGGACCAGCGACACATTGCGCGCGCCCGCGGCCGCGATTGCGTCCACGACCCGGATGATCTCCTGGACGCGGGCGTCGCCGGCGGGTCTGATCAGAATACGCTGATCGGGCTTTTCGGCCAGGCGTTCGGAAACGCGCGTCGTCAGGTCTTCGACCGACAGGGTCCGGCCGGCGAGGCGGACGCTCTCCGGGCGTACTTCGATCAGCATCGTCCCTTCGAACGCCGATCCGGCGCCACCCGGCGACGGGGCTTCAAGCGTCACCGACCGCCATTGATGAAACGACGACGCCAGCATGAAAAAGACGATAAGGATAAAGACGACATCTATCAGCGGCGTCAGGCCGATCGTCAGCGGGCGCCGGGGAGGTCTATTCCCCAGCAGCGATGGCGGCGGCGCGTCCGAGCGGTTCATGCGTCCGGTCCTTTTCCGATGATTTGGCCGACAGGTCTTCCGTGAATATCTGGGTCACCAGCGATTCCATCTCGTGGGCAAGCCGTTCGATGGCGCGGTCGAAATAGTTGTGGACCACCACCACCGGCATCGCGACGGCAAGTCCTACCGCGGTGGTCAGCAATGCCTCCCAGATCCCGCCCGACAGAATGGCCGGGTTCACCTTGTTGCCTGCGGCTTCAAGCCCCTGGAAGGCGGATATCATTCCGAGCACCGTGCCGAACAGGCCGAGCAGCGGGGCCAGCGATCCGATCACTTCGAGCGGTCGCAACCAGGACCGGAGTGCCTCCAGAATGTGCGCGCCGTGCCGGACGATTTCCTCGCGCACCAGGTGTTCCGGTATCTGCCGTCGCCGGCCGCGGATGGCGCCGGCCAGCATGTGGGATACCGGATTGCGCGACCGGTCTGCCCTGTCCAGCGCTTTCAGGGGCGTGCCTGCCTTGTAGAGTGCCAGCACGGCGCGCGGCCCGGTGAGCGTGAAGATCTTCGCGGACTGGAACTGCCAGACCTTGAGCAGGACGATCGCTGTGGCGAAGACGGACATGGCGAACAGAATCATGACCACGGGGCCGCCGACCTGCATCAGGTCGGTCAGGGCGGTCAGCATGTCCGGTGTCGCTGCCGGCGATGCGACGGGGGCGGTATCCGCTGCTGTATTCAGGGTCTGGTTGTCCATTGTACCTTCTCAAACCGGTATATTCGGGGGGTGTGGATTATTTGATGAAGCGCGTCGCGGTGCGGGACGATGTCGTGATCGAATCCATGCAGTCCGTCCGCGGGAGTTTTGCGCCGCGGCATTCCAGGATGTCGTTTGCGAGGATCTGGCTTATTCTGGCGCAGGGGAGCCCCTTGATATCGAATACCTTGAGTGCCGTCTTGGACACGGGGAGTGGGGCGGCCTGAACGGCGAGGCGTTTGGCGACGATGCCGGCTTCGTCGAACATCACAAGGTCCAGTTTAAGCGACGCGAATGCCTGTCCCGTGCGGTTCCGGAGCAGAATATAGGCGCGGCACCGGCCTTCCATGTCGTCAAGCTTGTTGAGCTCGACATGCAGTTCCGGCACCGTGTCGTCGGCGCTCCCGGAAGCTGGCGCAGCGACTGCGGCCATGCCGGCGACGACGGCCGGTATTATCAGCATCGCGCACGGGAATATCCGTCGCGCACCGGCGCTTCGCGCAATCCGCCCGGGATGCTGCATTTGGCTGGACGTGAGAAACCGCACTGTCGAACTCCTTGCTCTGCCGTCTGCCGCGCCGGACCAGATCCGAGGACGCATCGAAATCGCGCGCTTAATAATACGAATGCGAATTAATCGCAATGTAGGTTGGCCGGGTATCGATAATGTTCCGGGCCGGCCCCGGCGGCTTCGGATGCGCGGACAACCCGGGCCGGATTTCACGGATACGGATCGTGCGGTCATACCTTCACGTCCGACGGAGACAGACCGAAGAAACGTTTGAAGGCGGTCGAGAAATTTGCGGGATTGGAATAGCCGGCGATATAGGCGGCCTCGCCGACGCTGATGCCGTCGCGTTCGATGGCCGCTCGGGCATTCTGTAGACGCAATTCCCGGCTGAAATCGGCAATCGTCGAATTGTATGTCGCTTTAAACGCGGTCTGCATCGAAGCAACGCTCATCCCGAGGTCGCGCGCGATTTGCTGCAGGGTAGGGTTCCGGGCCCGGTTTTCGTTAAGATAGGCGCGGATCGTCTGCGCCCGGACCTGTTCCTTTGTTCTCGGCGGTGCGCTTCGCAGCGCACTCTCTTCAGGCGTTACGATGCTGGTAAGCGCTTCCCGGACAATCTCGAGGGCGCGGCTGTCGGTCGACATATTCTGGAATGCCGACGGGGCGAGTGTCGGATTCAGTATCTGTTCGGCAAGCGAAACGGCATGGGGCGACGGGCTCCAGGTAATGTTCGCCCGGTGGGTATTGGCGAAGTCGGCCAGGTTCCGGTTGGGTAGGGCCGCGTCGAGAGCCAGCTCGTCCATCCAGTCGCGCGGGATTGTTATCACGACCTTTCGGATCCGGGTGCCCTTGCGCGATTTACGTGTCAGCCGGGTGTCCTCCGTCAGCGACCATGCATGGCCACTCGGGCGGTCTTCGTTTCCGATCCTCATCGTTTGGTTGTCCAGCCGGACATCAAGCAGGCCTTCGAGCATGACGGCAATCGTGACGGAAGGCTCCATGTCCCATCCCGCGTCGAGATCGTGGGCTTCAAGCGTGTCGGTAGCGTGAACGTGCAGGCCGGAATGGCAGCGAAAATTGCTTAATCGTCCGAGAATTGCGGTGTCGCGGTAGGCGAGGGCGGGGGCGGTGATCCTGAATGTCCGTGCAGACGTCTCGCGCGCCATCTCGATCAGGATAGCGCGGGTCACCCGTCGGTCGGCAACCCGGAGGCCCCTGGTATCCACTGAAATCTGATCTCGTTTTTTCATTCCGTTCCCGGTTCGGCAAAATTGCGCCCGATCGCTTCACCCCGCCAATATCATGTAAATAAGAATGATTCGCAATTAGAAAATGCCAACGGATTGTTTCCACAGCGAATCGCAATACCGGCGCAGCTGGCAAGAGCAGGATATGGAATTGTGTTATTTTGCATACATTTTTATCGTTTTATCAAAGACAATCAGTGTGGTAGGTACCTTTTTCAATCGGTATTAAGAAGCATTCTCAATTCGAGAACGCTTAATAAGCCGAGGAAGACAATGTTCAGCCAAAATACCCGGGCGCCGATATCCCAAATTTCAGACACCAGGAACCGCCGGTATGGGGCAGCCCTTGCAGCAGTGACCAGCCTGTTTATCGCCCATCCCTCGCTTGCGCAGAACGAAGCTGTGCTCGATCCGATTTCCGTGACGGCGACGGAAGTCGCGCCGGGTGGCGTTCAGGTCAATTCCGAACAGATCGATCATGCCAACCCCACGGATATAAGCGAGGTCTTTCAGGGTGAATCCGCGGTGAATGTGGGTGGCGGATCGGATGTATCCCGAAAATCCTATGTGAACGGAATCGAGGACACCAACCTCAACGTGAAGATAGACGGCGCCCGCCAGGTCAACTCGGCGTTTCACCACCTCGGCACCGCGATTATCGATCCCGGTCTTCTGAAATCGGTCCGTATCGAAACCGGCGTCGGCCCCGCGGATGTCGGCCCGGGCTCGCTCGGCGGATCGATCGCGTATGAAACCAAGGATGCGCGCGATATCGTGGCGGCCGATGAAATCTTCGGCGGATATCTGAAATCCAGCTACGATTCCAACTCGGCGACGAAGCGCGGCATTTTCACGTTCGCGACCCGCAAAGACAATTTCGAGGGACTGTTTCACGGCACCTACGAAAACGGCAACAGTTACGAAGACGGCGATAACAAGGAAGTCGTCGGGACCGCCCCGAAGATGAAGAACTTTATCGGCAAGCTCGGCTGGACGGGAACGTCCGGGGGCCGTGTCGAGGTCAATAGCGGGTATACGCAGGATATCGGCATTCGTCCGAACCGGTCCAATTTCGGATCGCTCGTGAACGGCTCGCCGCCCACGGAGCACGCGTATAAACGGAAGACGTTGAGCGTTTCCTACAAGGATGAGGCCCCGACCGAAACGGTTAATCCGGAACTCGTTCTCAGCGTCAACCAGTCGTCCCTGTCGATCGACCGGCTGGCATTTGGCCCCAACCGCTTCCACCTTGGGTCGACCACCACCAGTTACAGCGGCAAGGCCGCGAATACATTCGCGACAAACCTGGGGCCGGTGGGGTCGGGCAACGTGACCGCGGGTATGGACTTCTACCGCGACCGGGGTGAAGGCGACCTGTCGGGTGGTTTTGCGGGCGCCGGCGTGCCTTTGCAGAACGAAGAAACCTCGCTCAATGTCGGCGGGTTCGTCCAGGCGCGGCTGAAACTGACGAAAAGCTTCCGGGTTTCCGTTGGCGGACGCTACGACCAGCAATGGTTCGAGGGAATCGACGGCACCGAAATAACGGCTGGCGGCCCAAGCGCCAACGCGAATGCCGAGTACGATGTCGTGTCGGGCATTACCGGTTACGCCGGTGTCGGCAGCACCTACGGCCAGATCCCGCTCGGCGAATCCGCGATCTACAATTTTGCGAGCCGGTGGAATTACGACGGACTGACATCGTCGCGTTCCTGGAACTACAAGCTCGGCGCAAAGGTGGATAACGGGCCTTTTTCGGCGGATGCCCATCTTTTCCTGAACAAGATATTCGGGAGTCATGAGCGGGGCAACGCGCGGCGCAGCACGTCGCGGGATCTCGACTCGCGCGGCTTCAACCTGGCCGGCAAATACGATTACGGCGCCGGGTTTATCCGGTCCACATTTACCCACAGCAAGTTCCGGGCGAACGGCGAATTGCTGGTCAGCGGCAGTGGGTCGTTCCACGGCCTTCAGATGGGCGACATTCTGACGGTCGACGGCGCGCACACCTTCATGGACACGGGGTTGCGCCTCGGGGCATCGGCGGAATACGCATTCCGCGACGAAGACAATTCCGCAGCCCACCGGCCCGCCTATTTCGTGGCCGGGATATACGGACAATGGACGCCGCCGGGATACAGATTTGTCCGGCTGCGGCTCGATGTCAAAAACCTGCTCGACACGACCTATGTCGACCGGGCGACGTCCGCCGATACTGACAACACGCAGGCGAATGCGTTCAAGGAACAGGGCAGAACGTTCCTGCTGACCGCAAATGTCACTTTCTAGACCGTGCCGCCCAGACAGGAGAGGTTGAACATGGGGCGTTTGATCGGGCGAATATCGGTGGTGATCGGGACCATCGCCTGCCTCTCTTCCGCAATCGCGGGCGAGAAAGTGAAGCTGACCGATATCGCCGGGCGGACGGTTGAGGTAAGCGTGCCGGTCGAGCGGCTGGTTCTCGGCGAAGGTCGTTACCTGCCGACGATTGCGATCCTCGACCGCGACGACCCGGTGAAACGGATCGTCGGCATGATGGGCGAATATCCCCGGCTGGACCCGAACGGATATGCGCAGTATCTCGCGCAGTTTCCCAAACTCGCCGATGTGCCGTTGATCGGGCAGAGCGGGGCGCAATCCTTCAGCCTCGAAAAGGCGATATCCCTGTCGCCGGATGTTGCAATCTTCGGGCTTGGCAGCGGGCACGGTCCCGGCGCCCGTAACAAGGGTATCCTCGATCGGCTTGCGGCCGCCGGAATTCCCGTCATCATTGTCGATTTCCGCATCGATCCGCTGGTCAATACGCCGAAGAGCCTGGCCTTGCTTGGTCGGTTGATGGGGCGCGAAACACAGGCGTCCGAGTTCCTCGATTTCTATACGGCGCAGATAGACCTCGTCCGCAACCGGTTAAAGGACGCTGAAAGAAAACCGAGCGTCTTCATGGAGCTCCATGTCGGGTTTCACGAGCAATGCTGTTCCGCGATGGGCAGGGGCATGATGGGCCGGTTCATCGAACTTGCCGGGGGGCGAAACCACGTTGGCGCGAAAATTCCCGGGACGCATGGCATGGTCAGCTTGGAATACCTGCTGGTCAACCAGCCCGATATCTATATCGGCACCGCAATCGGGGCGGCCGGAACGGAGGACAGGTTTCCGAAACGGATCGTGCTCGGTGTCGGCGCCGGGGCCGAGGCGGCGCAAGCCTCGCTCGTGCGGGCGATGGCGCGCAAGGGAGTCCGGGAATTCGATGCGGTCAGGACCGGTCAAAGCCATGCCATATGGCATCACTTCTACAACACGCCGATGAACGTCGCGGCCATCCAGGCGATGGCCAAGTGGTTTCACCCTGAAAAATTCCGGGATGTGTCTCCGCGCAAGACCCTTGAGACCTTTTTCGCGCGTTTCCAGCCCGTTCCGCTCGACGGCGTTTACTGGACGTCGCTCAAACCTCCTGAAAAGCCCCATTGATGAAGCACAACGAAACCACCGGACCGACCGACGGGCCAGCGTCTCAGACGCTGGCCGTTCGCTATAAAAGATTCATGCTCAGACGGCTCTGCTGGCTCGGTCTGCTGCTTGCCGCACTCGTTGTCACGATCGTCGTGAATGTCATGTCCGGGCCCGCGGGCCTGTCTCTCGGTCTGGTGTTGCGGGGGCTGGTCGATCCGGCGTCGCTCTCGACCGCGCTTCACGTCATCATCTGGGACGTCCGGCTGCCGTTCGCGGCGATGGCGGTTATCGTTGGCGCCTGTCTCGGGCTGGCCGGCGGCGAGATGCAGACGGTCCTCAACAACCCGTTGGCGAGCCCTTCGACCCTCGGGGTCATGTACGCGGCGACGCTCGGCGCATCCCTGGCGATCGTGTTCGATCTCGCGACCCCGCTTTCCATACCGGAAAACTATATTGTTCCGGTCTGTGCGTTCGTCGGCGCGCTGGCGTCCATCCTGCTTATCCAGGCCCTGTCCGGCATGTACGGAGCGACCGCGGATACCGTGATCCTGTTCGGCATCGCCATGGTTTTCGCATTGCAGGCACTGATTTCGCTGATCCAGTTCGTTGCCGACAGCAACAGTCTGCAGCAGATCGTATTCTGGACAATGGGCAGTATCGCCCGTGCGACCTGGGAGAAAGTCGCGATCGTCGCCGTGGTCTTTGCGGTCTGTCTGCCGCTGTCGGTTCGCCAGGTCTGGAAGATGACGGCGCTTCGCGGCGGCGAGGAATATGCGAAAAGCTTTGGCCTGTCGGTCGACAGGTTGCGGCTGATGGTGCTGCTCCGCGTCAGCATTCTGACTGCCGTCGCGGTCGCGTTCACCGGCGTAATCGGATTTGTCGGACTGGTCGGCCCGCATATAAGCCGCATGGCCTTCGGCGAAGACCACCGGTTCTATCTGCCGGGCAGTGCGCTTGCCGGTGCTTTTATCCTGTCCGGCGCATCGGTGGTCAGCAAATCCCTGGTTTCCGGCATCATGATCCCCGACGGGATCGTGACCGCGTTGATCGGCATTCCGTTGTTTCTCGCTCTGCTCATGACCCAGAAACGGGGCCGTTGATGGTGGATCTGTCGGTGACGAACCTCTGTCTGGCCTATGGCCGAAAGACGGTGCTGGAGGATGTATCGTTGCCCGCGTTTGCGCCCGGCTCGATGATTGGGCTGCTGGGGCCGAACGGCGTCGGGAAATCTACTCTGCTGCGGAGCCTCGCGGGGCTCGAGAGCTATCGCGGCGACATTCGGCTCGACGGCGAAGCGCTGCGCGATCTGTCCCATGCCCGGCGGGCGGGGCGGATCGGCTATCTGCCGCAGACGCTTCCCCAGGGAACGTCGCTGGCCGCCTACGAAGCCGTGATCAGCGCGTATCGGGCGGTGCGCCCCGACCTGCCGAAAGCGGAGATCGAAGCGGCGGTCGAAGATGTTTTCGATCTGCTGGGTATTCGGGATATCGCCTTTCAGGCGCTGAACAAGATGTCGGGCGGGCAGCGCCAGATGGTGGGGCTGGCGCAGGTCATCGTCCGGCGCCCGGCAATCCTTCTGCTCGACGAGCCGACAAGCGCGCTGGATCTGCGCTGGCAGCTCAATGTGCTGATGGTGGTGCGCCGAATCGTCGAAGCCCAGGGCGGGCTCTGTCTTATGGCGCTTCACGACATCAATCTGGCGCTGCGCCACTGCGACCGGATAGCGCTGTTCAGCGATGGCCGCCTGCTGGCCTGCGGTCCCGCCGGACAGGCGATGACGAGCGAAACCCTTCGGCAGGCATATGGGGTCGTGGGGCGGGTCGAACAATGTTCGACCGGCACGCCTTTTGTCGTAACCGACGGTATCGCCAGTCCGGCCGATCTTGCAGGCACCGGATAGCGCAGTCCGATAAATGGAAAACTGTAAACGGAGAGAATGAAAACAATGCATCAGTGTTTCACGAAGATCGAGACGGAGAACGCGAGCAGGTACCTACAGCAACTGTGCAAGCATTTTGCGCACAAGGTTGCGGTCGATTACGACAGCGCGCGCGGGCGGGTCGAGATGCCGCCCGGCCTGTGCATGCTGGTTGCCGAGAACGGGGCCCTTTCGTTTTTCTGTCAGTCGAGGGAACCGAAGGGCCTGGAAGTGATGCAGTATATCGTTGTCGAGCATCTTGAAAAATTTGCATGGCGGGAAGACATAACCATCGCCTGGGAACCGGGTCTGCCCGCCGATGCGCCTGCCGAGATGCAGCAGGAAATGGATGCGGGCTGACCCGGCCCGGGAAATCCTGTATCAGGAAGGACGGGCAAACATTTGGGGACTCTGGTGCTATACGCGACCCGGAACAGGCCGAATCGCGGTGCGATAAAGGCGCCGTCCGCCGGCGGCCTGGCAGTGGCGGCATTTGTTGCGCTGTCGCTTCATGCCGGTGCGGTGTACCTGCTTGTTTCCGACGAGAAGGACGGGGCGATATCCGGCGGTATCGGCGGGATGGAGATATCAGTGTCGATGGTGGCCGCCCGCACCGGACGGGAATTGGAAGCGGAGGCGCAGGATGCGCAGACGCCGGAACCCGCGACAACGCAAGCACAGGTACCGGAAGCACCGGCGCCCGAACCGCCGGTATCCGAAACCACGACGCCAGCGGACGCGGTTGCGACATTGCCGAACATACGGCCGATTCCATCGGCAATACCACGGGCTGCGCCGTTACTATCCGCCCCCGTTGCCGAGGCCGCATTGGCCGTTCCCGCCCCGCCGGAACTCGTGACGGCAGACCCGGTTCAGATAGCGCCGCGGCCGAAGCGCAAACCGCCGCCGCCCCGGAAAACGTCGTCGACCGAAAAGCCGGTAAAGGCCAACCCGGAAAAAGCGGCGCCGGTCCCGGCGTCGGATTCGATCCCCAGGTCGGCCCCGGACATGACAGCCGGCAAACGGCAGCAGGCGTCGGAAGCGGCAATGAAAGCGTCGGGCCAGAGCCGGTCGGACACCGCTACCAAGGCGTCCGATGCGGTAACTGCGATGGGTGGCGGCGCGGTCGGTCGGCCATCCAATGATTACATGCACCGGCTGCGCTACTGGCTGGTCAGGCACAAGACCTATCCGGAGGAAGCGCGTCGCCGTCGGATGCAGGGAGTAGCGCATCTTTACTTTCGCGTGACCCGCGACGGCCGCGTTCTGGAACACAGTATCCGGAAAAGTTCGGGGTTTCCCCTGCTCGACGGCGAAGCGGAAGCCATGCTCCGGCGGGCGCAGCCGCTGCCCAAATTCGGCGACGGTATGAAGGGCGGCTATCTCGACGTTGTCGTGCCGGTGTCCTTTGCGCTGCGCGGCAATAACTGAGGCCGGTCAAATGCCGCCCCAGCCCGGCGGTATCGTGTTTTAAATCAGGAGTGAACAAAGCATGACGAATTCATCCTCTTCCCAAAACGAACAGCCACGCCGCAAGCGCCCGCCGCCCCGGCCTGTGACGGTCACGCGCGTCGAAACGGTGGCGCCGCGCCTGACGCGGGTGACGTTCGGCGGCGAACGCCTGGCCGATTTCGGGCCGCCGAAACCCGGTGCGCATATCAAGCTGCTGTTCGTGCCCGAGGGTGTCCGGTGGAACCCGGAGGACCCGGACGACCCGGACGACCCGACGCCGCGGCCGCCGTCCCGCACCTATACGCCGCGCCGCTACGACCGGGATGCGTGCGAACTCGATGTGGAATTCGTCCATCACGGCGGCGGGCTGGCGTCCGACTGGGCGGTCCGGGCGCAGCCCGGCGATCCGATGTTCATCGGCGGGCCGGGCGGGGGATACGATATCCCGGCCGACGCGAAAAAGATCGTCCTCGTTGCCGACGAAACGTCGATGCCGGCGGCCGGGATGATCCTCGAATCCCTGCCGCCGGGCTGCACCGCCGAGGTTCTGTGCGAGGTCCGCGACGGCGACGACGAACGGCGGCTGAGCGAAGCCGTGGCGGCAACCCCCCGCTGGCTGCATCGCGCCGCCGGCAATGACCGCGCCGGTACCTTGTTGCAGCACGCCGTCCGGGATATCGCCGGCGCCAACACGGACAGCTACTGGTGGGTCGCCTGTGAATCGGCGGCGATGCGGCGTATCCGCGATTATCTGCGCGATGAGGCGGGGATTGCGGCGGATTCCGTGCATACCCGCGGCTACTGGAAGCTCGGCGAAGAAAATTATCCCGACCACGATTACGGGAAGGATTGAACGCCGCCTGGCCAACGGTGGCGTCGGGACCGGGGCGGCGTTTCAGTCGTACCGGGCGGGCAATCAGGCTGAGATCAGGCTGCGATCAGGTCGGGTTGTGGCAGGAGGCCGGAATCGGCTTCGAAACGCTCGCCGGCGCGGAAGCAGAAGGCCGGCGTCAGCAGGCGGTCGGCGCTGACTTCGACCTTGCTGTTGTCGACGAATGTCCACTTGCCGCGTTCGTCGTTGAGCACGCTGATATCGGCATCCACGCCGGGGCGCAGGGTGCCGATTTCGTCGCTCATCCCCAGCATGTCGGCGCAGTTATTCGCGACCATCGGCACGACGTCTTCCAGCGACACGCCAAGCGCAAGAAGCTCGCTCATCGCGTGGCACAGCGAAAACTGCGCGCGGCCGGCGAACAGGTGCATTTCGTCGTCGGGGTGATCCTTCGGCGTGCCGCGCGGGGCCATGACCTTGGTGTTGTAACCGTGCATGTCGGCGCCCAGCGTGTGCGGCAGAATGCCGGCGTCGAGCACCTTCTTCGCCATGTCGAAACTGAAATGCGATCCGTGGCCGACATCCATCTTCAGCCCCTTGGCGAGCGCTTCCTTGACGATGGGGTGCAGGACGCCCTTACTGTTCACGAAGCCGCCGGGATGGCGCGTAAACGGATGGGCGAGGATATCGCCGGGCCGCAGGATGTCGACCGTATCCGCGAGCAGCTTGTCGATGTCGATCTTGTGTTTCGGCTTGTCCGGGCGGCCCCAGAGCTGGCCGAAATGGATATAGACCGGCAGGTCGAGCTCTTCGCAGGCCTCGATCGCCAGTTTCATGACGTCCATGCCCCAGCGCTCGTATCCGCCGATTTCGGCATGGGATTTGACGCCGCGCACGAGGTCGGCGTTTTCGCGCGACGCCCGGACCACGGCCTTCACGTCAACGCCGTCGGGCGAATACAGGTACGGGTAGTAATGCCCTTCGAGCCCGCCGACCACGTAGATCGAAATAAAGGCGAGAATACGAGACGCCGAGGGCTCGACGATGAATTTACGGAACCCGGGAAACGTCATGCAGCTCGGGCCGCCCTGGTCGACCAGCGTGGTCACGCCGGAATGTACGCCGGCCATGTCCGGGTTTAGCCCGAACCGCCCGCTGACATGCTGGTAAACATGGGCATGAGTGTCGATCATACCGGGCAGGACAAGCTTGCCGCGGACGTCGATGTTTTTCTTCGAACCTTTAAGGTCCGCGCCGACGGCCGCGATTTTGCCGTCCGTGACGCCGACATCCAGAATGCCGTCGAGCCCCTGGGCCGGGTCGATGACCCTGCCGCCCTTGAGAACGAAATCGTATTTCTTCCTGCCGGGTTTCTCTGCGGATTTCTTTGCGGTCTTCTGCGGGGTTTTTCTGGCGGCCATCTTCGGGGTTTCCTTTAGCTTGTAACGATCATGCCGCGGCATCCGTTCGAAAATGCGGAATCGCTGCAACAAGAGACTGAGTATACGCCATCTTCGGATCAGACAGAATTTTCTCCGACGATCCTTCTTCGACGATCCGGCCGGTATTCATCACGATCACCCGGTCGCAGAGCAGCCGGACCACGTTCAGGTCGTGGCTGACGAAGATATAGCTGATCGCCATTTCCTGGCGCAGGTCGGCCAGCAGGTTCAGAACCACGGCCTGAACCGACACGTCGAGCGCCGAGGTCGGCTCATCCAGGATCAGCAGCTTCGGGTGAAGCGCGATGGCGCGGGCGATCCCGACGCGTGCCTTCTGGCCGCCGGATAACTGGTGCGGAAAACGGGTCAGCAGGTTTGCGGGCAGTCCGACCTGCCTGGCGACCGCCTCCGCCCGCGACCATGCTTCATCCGTCGAGGTCACGCCGCCGAGGCGGCGCATGGGGTCGGCGATGCTCTGAAACGCTGTAAACCGGGGATTGAGGCTCTCCGTTGGGTCCTGGAACACCATCTGGATGGCGGAGCGCAGGCGATGGCGCGCGAAATCCTTGGCCGGCACGGCGCCGATATCGACACCGTCGAAGATGATCTCTCCTTCGGTCTTGTCGATCAGCCGCGAAACCATGCTCGACGTCGTCGATTTGCCGCAGCCGGACTCGCCGACCAGGCCGATGCTTTCGCCGGCCCGAACCGTAAATCCGATATCGTCTACGGCGCGGAAGGTTTCGGGCTCGGTTCTCGCCAGCCGCCGTTTTACGCTGTCCATGAAGGACAGCGGCGATGCCGACCCCGTCGGGTAGGTTTTGACCAGCCCGGATACCTCGAGCAGCGGGGCGCCGGTTGCCGTGTCCGCCAGGGTTGCGGTCGCTTCGCGCCTGTTCGGCTCGGCGTCGGCCAGCGGCTCGGGCAGCAGATCGGAAAGACGCGAATCCCGGCGCGGCGTCGCCCGGATCAGGCGTTCGGTATAGGGATGGCCCGGATTGGCGAACAGGGTGTCGGTCGCGCCGCTGTCGACCACCTTGCCGTCCTGCATCACGACGATACGGTCGCAATAGGCGCTGGCGAGGCCGAGATCGTGGGTAATCAGCAGCGCGCCCATATTGCGTTCGTGCGCCAGGTCGACGACCAGATCCATGATGGCCTTCTGCGTCGTCACGTCGAGCCCGGTTGTCGGCTCGTCCGCGATCAGCAGTTGCGGCCGGCAGGCAAGCGCGATGGCAATCACGATGCGCTGGCACATGCCGCCCGACAGTTCGAACGGATAGGAATGATAGCGCTGTTCCGGATTCGCGATGCGGACCTGCTTCAGGGCATCGACCGCGGCGGTCCTCAGATTGGCGCCGGCGGCCTGTGCATGGGCGCGCAACACGTCCTCGATCTGGTGGCCGACCTTTCGGATCGGGTTCAACGCGGTGCGCGGGTTCTGGAAAATCATCGAGATTTCGCGGCCGCGGAGCTCGGCGACATCCGTTTCGGGCATCGTTGCGAGGTCCATGCCGCCATAGACCGCATGGCCGTTCAGGATGTTTCCCGCCCGGTCGAGGATCCGCATCACCGCATAGGACGTAACCGATTTGCCGGAGCCGGATTCGCCGACCACGCCCAGTATCTCGCCCTTTGCGACCGACAGGGAAATTGAATCGATCGCCCGGACGATACCGTTGCGGGTTGCGAATTCGACCGTGAGGTCGCTGACCTCGAGAAGGGGGAGTGTCATCGCGTCAGGTCCGCCGCTGCGGGTCGACCAGGTCGCGCAGACCGTCGCCCATCAGGTTGAAGGTAAACACGGCCAGCATCAGCGCCGCGCCCGGGAAGATCGCCATCCACCATTCGCCCGACACGATGTAATTCGCGCCCTCGGCCACCATGATTCCCCATTCCGCCGTCGGCGGCTGCACGCCGAGCCCGATGAAGGACAGACCGGCGGCGTTCAGGATCGCCCAGCCCATGTTGAGCGACACCTGCACCATCATCGGCGGCAGCGCGTTCGGGAATACATGCAGCGCCATTACACGCATGTCGGAATTCCCGGCCAGCTTCGCAGCCAGCACGTAACCCGAATTGCGCCGGATATTGACCTCGGCCCTGGAGACGCGGGCGTAGAAGGGCAGGTTGATGATCGCCGTCGCGTAGACGATGTTTTCGACCGTGTTGCCTGCCGCGGCGACGATGCCCATGGCGAGCACGAACAGCGGAAACGCCATGATGGTATCGACCATGCGGCCGACCAGCTTGTCCCACCACCCGCCGTAATACCCGGCGAGCATGCCCATGAAGCCGCCCACTACGAAGGACAGGGCGACGGCGGTAATCGAAATAAGCAGGTCGAGGCGCGTCGCGACGATGACGCGGGAAAACACGTCGCGCCCGACATTGTCGGTGCCGAACCAGTGTTTCCAGGACGGCGGTTTCAGGGCGTTCGCCGCGTCGGATTGCAGCGGGTCGAACGGGACGATCATCGGGCCGAACAGGGCGAGGATGACGATCATCAGGAACAGCGAAAACGCGATCAGGGTGACGGGGTTGCCGGTCGCGATGTAGCGGAACTGCGACCAGAACACCTTCGCGCTGCGCTGGCGTCCGGTGCCCGGGCGCGCGGCTGGCGCCGGCGCGTCGGCGGTCGGGGGCAGCGCGCTCATGCGTCGATCCCCACGCGCGGGTCGACCAGCGTATAGACGACGTCGATAAACAGGTTCAGCAGGACGAACAGGATCGCCATGGTCAGTACGAAACCCTGGACGGCGGCGTAATCCGACGCGATCAGCGCCTCGATCGCGTAGGACCCGATCCCCGGCCAGGCGAAGACCTTTTCGACCAGCACGTTCGCGCCAAGCATGAACGAAAACACCATGCCGAGGGTCGTGATGACCGGCAGGATCGCATTTCTCAGCGCATAGGTAATGACGACGGTCCGGCGTGACAGCCCGGCGGCGCGGGCAGTGCGGACGAATTCGCCGCCCATGACCTGCAGCATTGCGGCGCGCGTCATCCGCGCGATCGGCGCCAGCGAAAACAGCCCGAGCGTGATGGCCGGCAGGATCAACTGGATAAAGGCGGCCCAGAACGTTTCGAAATCGCCGGCAATCAGCGCATCGACCGTAAACAGGCCGGTGACGGGCTCGGGCGACAGGAACACGATGTTCAGCCTGCCGAGCGGCGCCGGGGCGAGGCCGAGCAGGTAGTAGAATATGTATAGCAGGAACAGGCCGGTGAAGAAGGTCGGCAGCGATACGCCGGCCGTGACCACGATCCGGCACAGATGGTCGATCCACGAATTTTCGCGCAGCGCGGCCATGATGCCGAGGGGCAGCGCGACGCCGATGGAGAATATGAGAGCCGCAAGGGTCAGCTCGAGAGACGCCGGCAGGCGGCGGAGGATATCGTCCGTCACTTCCTGGCCGGTGGTCAGGGAGGTGCCGAGATCGCCCGAGACCAGGTCGAGGATATAGACCCAGAACTGTTCGGGCATGGATTTGTCGAGTCCGAGCTGCGCGCGTATCTGGGCAATCGATTCCGCGTTTGCGGCCGGCCCGGCGAAATACGCCGCGGGGTCGCCCGGCAGGGCGCGGGTCAGCAGAAACGTGACAATGATGATGCCGATAACGGAGGGCACTGCCTGTAACAGGCGGTGCCCCACGATGGCGAGACGCGACCCGGGCATCAGAAGATGCCCGGGTTTTTGGGCGCCGGTCTGGAGACGATCCGCACGCGGTCCCGCCTAGGCCTTGATCGCGAACTTGCGGGCGTCGAGCACGCGGTGGAAGTGATACTCGTAACCTTCGAGATCCTCGCGGTGCGCGACTTCGAGCACCGGCTGCCACAGCGCAATGCGCGGCAGGTCGCGCCAGGCGATTTCGAACATCTTCTTGACCTGCGCCGCATATGCCGGGTTGGACGTCTCCATGTGGAGGCTCTCGTTCACCAGCTTGTCGATTTCCGGGTTGTCATAGTTCGACGAATTGAACAGATGACCCTTCATGTAGGACCAGAAGAAGTAGTAGCAGGGATAGTTCAGCCAGCCGCCGAACGTGTCGATGTGCAGCGCCAGGCGTTTTTCGACAAGCGCCGCGGTGCGGTAACCGGCGCCCGGAATCTTTTCGATATTGGTTTCGATACCGATCTTGGCCAGGCTTTCCTGAAGCAGCAGCGCAGTCGGTTCCTGCCAGTCGGCAAGCCCCATATTGATCGAGATCGGCACCTTGAAGCCGTCCTTGAACGCCGTCTGGCCGAGCAGGTCTTTCGCCTTGTCGTAATCGGTCGTGTAGGGGAAGGGCTGCGGCCAGGCAGCGGTTTCCGGCGTCATGGACTTGCCGCCCCACATCCGAACGCCGCGGCCATAGGCAGCGGTCTGGAAGATTTCCTCATACGGCACTGCAAAGGCGACGGCCTGGCGGACCTTGGGGTCCTTGAACGGCTCGAACTTGAAATTGACGCCGAGCACGTTGATCGCGTTTTCGACCGGCGTGCCGACGACGGTTGCCTTGCCGCTCGCCTTGATCTCTTTCGCGTCCTTGGCGGGGATCTGGTAGGACATGTGAATGTCGCCGCGTTCGATCAGCGCACGCCGCGTCGACAGCGACGGCACTTCGCGCACGATCACGCGCTTCACGCCGGGCAGCTTGCCGCCGACCCAGTTGTCGTTACGGGTATAGACAAGCTGCTGGCCGGGGTTCCAGCGTTCGACCTTGTAGGCGCCGCTGCCCGCGACGTTGCGGTGCAGGTATTCGCGCGCCCAGGGGTCCTTCTCCGTCGCATGTTGTTTGGCGAGCTTCGAATTGATGATGAACGGCACCGGCACCGCGAGATCGGGGAGCGTCAGTTTCGACTTGCGGAGCAGGTCGATGCGGAAGGTCATGTCGTCGACGACGACGAACTGTTCCGGTTTTTCGAGCGAGCCGGCCTTCATCTGGACCGTCGGGAATCCGCCGACCGAGACGGCGCGGTCGAGCGACCACTTGACGTCATGGGCGGTAACCTTGGTGCCGTCCTGGAACTTGGCGTTCGGTTTGATCTTGAACGTCATCGACATGCCGTCGGGCGCCACCGTCCACGATTCCGCGATTTCCGGGCGGACCTTTTCGTAATCATAGGACAGCGAGCCGTCCGCGAGGGTCTTGGTGTCGAAGGCGACCAGCCGGTCGTAGCAGTTAACCGCGACCTGGTAGCTCGGCCGGCTCGTGCCGCTGCGGTGAATGTCGAGGCTGTTGATCGTATCGCCGATCACGACGACGGCCGTGCCGTCCTTGCCTGCCGCTTCCGCCGGCAGTACCCGCAGGAAGGAAAGCGCACTTGCGCCCATTGCGGCGCCGCCAGCACCTTTTACAAAATCGCGTCTTTTCATCGGGGTCTGCCTCCTTGAAATAATCTTCCGCAATCGCGTCACACGATCGGGTGCTGTTTGCCATCGGAGGGTTGTATGCAATTTCCATGCCACTCCCCCGGCGGGCGCTTTCCGGCGGCGGAAGCGGTTCGGACGGGAGAGATATTCAGATATTTGGCGGTTATATGGGCAGGTGCTTAATTCGCAGGCGGAATCGCACCGACCCTGTCGCACGCAGGGCGACACCAAAATTGCCTAAATAATCCGCAAAGATGAAAAAATAAGCAGTATAGGGGGTGCAGAGTCATGTCCGGCGGGTCCGACCTTCTGTCATAATTAAAAAAACCCATAAATATCAGTTATTTAAAATCAGAAATGCCAAAGGATAAATCTGGCACGCCTATTGCATACAAGGAGGCGGAATGCCCGCATTCACGCGAAACAGGAATTTATCCAGAGGGAGAAACAGGATGGCGAAGAAAATTACGGCCTCACGACGGACGGTGCTGACCGGCATGGCGGCGACAGGTGCGGTGGCGGCGTTCGGGCCGCTGAACGGCGCGCTGGCGGCGAAGACGGTCACGATGGGATTCGTCTATGTCGGTCCGCGCGACGATTACGGCTACAATCAGGCCCATGCCGAAGGTGCGGCGGCGCTCAAGAAGATGGCCGGCGTGAAGGTCATCGAGGAAGAGAACGTGCCGGAGACCATTGCGGTCCAGAAGACAATGGAAAGCATGATCAATCTCGACGGCGCGACATTGCTGTTCCCGACATCGTTCGGCTATTTCGATCCGCATATGCTGAAAATGTGCGCCAAGTATCCGAAGCTGCAGTTTCGTCACTGCGGCGGGTTGTGGTCGAAGGACAAGCATCCGGCCAATGCCGGCAGTTATTTCGGCTATATCGACGAGGCGCAGTACCTGTCGGGTATCGCCGCCGGGCACGCATCCAGGACCGGCAAGATCGGTTTCGTCGCCGCCAAGCCGATTCCGCAGGTGCTGCGCAACATCAACGCCTTCACGCTTGGCGCGCGCAGCGTCAATCCGAAGATTTCCACCCAGGTCATCTTCACCGGCGAATGGGCGATGCCCGTCAAGGAGGCCGAGGCCGTCAACAGCCTCGCCGACCAGGGCGCCGACGTCGTGACCTGTCATGTCGACAGCCCCAAGGTGGTCGCCGAGGTCGCGGTCAAGCGCGGCATGTATGTCTGCGGCTATCATGCCAACCAGGCGCCGCTCGCCGGCGACAAGTACCTGACCGGCGCCGAATGGAACTGGGAAACCGTCTATACCGGCTTCGCGAAGGCGATGCAGGACGGCACGCCGCTTGGCAATTTCGTCCGCGGCGGTCTCAGCGCCGGGCTGGTGAAATCGTCGCCATACGGCCCGGCCGTCAGCGACGGCGCCCGCCGGAATATCGAGGCTGCCAGGGCGAAATTCATGACGCCCGAAGGGTTTGCCATCTTCACCGGGCCGCTCAGGACCAACAAGGGCGCGACGATCGTCGCGTCCGGCAAGGCCCATGGCCAGACCGACCTGTGGCTCGAGCAGATGGACTGGCTTGTCGAAGGCGTGGTCGGCTCGACGAGCTGATCCGGCCCTGATCGCCCTCATGGCAACAACCGCCCAGACCGTCGGGCGGGCGCCGTCCCTGTTCGGGGACCGCGCCCGTCCGGCCGCTGAAAAAATCGCGATTCCGCTCGGTGCGCTTGTCGTGTCCATGGTGGTGTTCGGGCTGTTCGTCGCCGTCGCCGGGGCCGATCCGTTCGAGTTCTATGCCCTTATATACAAGGGCGCCTACGGCACCTGGTTCTCGTGGCAGAATTCGCTGCAGCGCGCTGCGCCCATCATCCTGACGGGGCTCTGCGTTGCCCTGCCGGCGCGGCTCGGCCTGGTCGTCATCGGCGGCGAGGGTGCGCTGGTGCTTGGCGGGCTGGCGGCGGCGGCCGTCGGCGCGGCGACCATCGGCACGAATACCTACCTGATGCTGACGATGATGGCGGCGGCATCGATGCTGGTCGGCGGCGCGTGGATCGCCCTCGCCGGCGGGCTGCGCCACTATCGCGGCGTCAACGAGACGATTTCGAGCCTGCTGCTCGCCTATATAGCGATCGCGGTGATGAACCATCTGGTCGAAGGCCCGTTGCGCGATCCCAAAAGCCTGAACAAGCCGTCCACCCTGCTGATCGGCGACGCGAACATGATCGGCACCGTCGGCGGCATGGACGTTCACTGGGGGCTGGTTTTCGGGATTGTCTTCTGCGCGGTCACCTGGGTGCTGATGATAAAGACGCCGTTCGGGTTCGCCGTTCGCATGATCGGGGGCAACCCGCGCGCCGCGCGCATGGCGGGCCTGTCGGTCGGGCGGATCACCCTTGTTACCTGCTTTATCGGCGGCGCCGCGGCAGGCCTCGCCGGCATGGTCGAGGTGGCTGCGGTGCACGGCAGCGCCAATGCGTCGCTGGTCGTCGGCTACGGCTATACCGGAATCCTGGTTGCCTTTCTCGCCCGTCACAATCCGCTTGCCATCCTGCCGGTGGCGCTGCTGCTTGGCGGGATAGACGCCAGCGGCGGACTGATCCAGCGCCGGCTCGACCTGCCGGATGCGACGGTACTGGTACTGCAGGGCGTCATTTTCATCGCCATCCTGATGAGCGAAACCCTGTATGGCCGCCTGCGCATTTTTCAGCCGAAAGGCCAAGCCGGAGGAATAGCGAATGGATAGCGGCGGTATCGGATGGTGGGGCGTGCCGCTGGCCGTCTTTGCGGGCGCGATCCGCGTCTCGACTCCTTTCCTGTTCGTCAGCCTCGGCGAATGCCTGACCGAGAAAGCCGGCCGCATCAATCTCGGCCTCGAAGGCACGCTGATCATGGGCGCGATGAGCGGCTATGCCGTGTCCTACCTGACCGGCTCGCCCTGGCTCGGGGTGCTGGTCGCCGGGTGCGGCGGCATTGTCATGGGCGCGATCCACGGCGCGATCTGTTCGCTGTCGCGGGTGAACGATATTGCGGTCGGCATCGCGCTGATGCTGTTCGGCACCGGGCTCGCGTTTTTTCTCGGCAAGCCGTTCATCCAGCCGAAGGCGCCGAACCTGCCGGCGATCGAGCTCGGCTTCTGGAGCGACGTGCCGCAGATCCAGTCCGCATTGCAGATCAACGTCCTGTTCCTGATCGGCGCGGCGCTGGCGCCGCTGATCCTGTGGGGGCTGAAGAACACGCGCTGGGGGCTGATCCTGCGGACGGCGGGCGACAGTTCCGATGCGGCGCGGGCGATGGGCTATTCGGTCAACCGCATCCGGTTTCTCGCGACCGCCGCGGGCGGCTTTCTGGCCGGGATCGGCGGTTCGTTCCTGTCGCTCTACTATCCGGGAAGCTGGAACGAAAGCCTGTCGAGCGGCCAGGGCCTGATGGCGGTGGCGCTGGTGATCTTCGCGCGCTGGAATCCGATGTACTGCTTTTATGCCGCGTTGCTGTTCGGCGGCGCGGGGTCTCTCGGCCCGGCGCTTCAGTCGGTCGGTATCTCCGAAGGCTACTACCTGTTCAACGCCGCACCCTACGTGCTGACGCTCGGCATCATGATCGTGATGTGCTCGCCGAAGCGGACCCTCGCCGGCGCGCCGTCGGAACTGAGCGTGACCAAATGAACGCAATCGGAGAAAGGACAGAATCATGAGCGGACTCGGCGGACTGAACAAATCGCCCAACGGCGTCGTGCTCGGCATGGTCCAGCTGCAACTGCCGGTGATCGAAACGAAAGCGGATGTGACTGCGCAGGCGGACCGCATCTGCGCCATGGTCGCCAAGGCGCGCAACAGCATGCCGGGCATGGACCTGGTGGTGTTCCCCGAATATTCCCTGCACGGCCTGTCGATGGATACCGACCCCGCCATACTGTGTTCGGTCGACGGCCCGGAGGTCGGGAAATTCCGCGCCGCCTGCCGCGACAACGCTATCTGGGGCTGTTTCTCGATCATGGAACTGAACGAGGGCGGCAATCCCTATAACAGCGGCCTGATCATCGACGACACGGGCGAAATCCGGCTCTATTACCGCAAGCTTCACCCCTGGGTGCCGGTCGAACCGTGGGAGCCGGGCGATATCGGCATCCCGGTCTGCGACGGCCCCAACGGATCGAAGCTTGCCCTGATCATCTGCCATGACGGCATGTTCCCCGAAATGGCGCGGGAATGCGCCTACAAGGGCGCCGAGATCATGATCCGCACGGCGGGCTATACCGCCCCGATCCGCGAATCGTGGCGGGTGACCAACCAGTCGAACGCGTTCTGCAATCTGATGGCGACCGCCAGCGTCTGCATGTGCGGTACCGACGGCACGTTCAATTCCATGGGCGAAGGCATGATCTGCAATTTCGACGGCACCGTGATGGTCGAGGGCGGCAGCATTCCCGACGAAATCATCACCGCCGAAATCCGCCCCGACCTGATCCGCGAAGCGCGCCTCCACTGGAGCGTCGAAAACAACGTCTACCAGTTCGGCCATCGCGGCTATGTCGCGGTCAACGGCGGCGCACAGGACTGCCCCTATACCTATATGCAGGACCTCGTTGCCGGCGAATACCGCCTGCCATGGGAGGACGAGGTGATCTACACGGACGGCACCAGCTGCGGCTTCCCGGTGCCCAACCGCGGCTACCGCGAACCGGCAACAGAAGACGGAGCATAAGATGGCCGATATTTACCTTCCCGCCGATCCCTACCCGTGGCCGTGGAACGGCGCGCTGCGGCCCGACAACACGGCGCTGATCGTGATCGACATGCAGACCGATTTCTGCGGCGAAGGCGGGTATGTCGACAAGATGGGCTACGACCTGTCGCTGACGCGTGCGCCGATCGAACCGATCGGGGCCGTGCTCGCGGCGATGCGCGCCGCCGGCTATCACATCATCCACACCCGCGAAGGGCACCGGCCCGACCTGTCCGACCTGCCGGCGAACAAGCGCTGGCGGTCGCAGCAGATCGGCGCGGGTATCGGCGATGCCGGGCCCTGCGGGCGTATCCTGGTCCGCGGCGAGCCGGGCTGGGAAATCATCGACGAACTGGCGCCGCTGGACGGCGAGCCGGTCATCGACAAACCGGGCAAGGGATCGTTCTATGCGACCGACCTGGATCTGCTGCTGCACGGAATGGGTGTCGACAACCTGATTATCGCCGGCATCACGACCGATGTGTGCGTGCATACCACGATGCGCGATGCGAACGACCGCGGCTATGAATGCCTGCTGCTGGAAGATTGCTGCGGCGCCACCGACCGGGGCAATCACGAGGCCGCCCTGAATATGGTCAAGATGCAGGGCGGCGTGTTCGGCGCAGTGTCGAATTCCGCCGATCTGATCGTCGCGATCTCGTGACCGACATGATTTCCCTCGAGGCCATCGGCATGACAAAGCATTTCGGCCCCGTCGCCGCGCTTGACGACGTGTCGCTGAAAGTGCGGGCGGGCAGCGTGCACGCGCTGCTGGGGGAAAACGGCGCGGGCAAAAGCACGCTCGTCAAATGCATCATGGGATATTACCAGGCCGATCGCGGCGAAATGCTGGTCAACGGGCGGCAGGAGGTTATCTCGAATCCGCGCGAGGCGCATGAGCTCGGCATCGGCATGGTCTACCAGCATTTCACCCTGGTGCCGAACATGACGGTGGCGGAGAACCTGGTCCTGTCGCGGCCGCATCTGCCCAGGGTTATCGACTGGAAAACGGAACTCGGCACGCTGGACGCGTTCATGGAAAAGATGCCGTTCCGGATCGATCCGCGGGCGCCCGTAAACGGCCTGTCGGCGGGCGAACGCCAGAAAGTCGAAATTCTGAAGCAGCTTTACCTGGAAAACCGGATCCTCATCCTTGACGAGCCGACAAGCGTGCTGACCCCGGGCGAAGCGGATGAAGTGCTCGGGCTGCTCTGCGAAATGGCGCATGACGGTGCGCTGTCCGTGGTGATGATCACGCACAAGTTTCGTGAAGTCATGGCGTTCTGCGACGATGTCACGGTGCTGCGCCGAGGCCGCAAAGCAGGTGACGGCGCCGTTGCCGACCTGACGACGGCGCAGATGGCGGAAATGATGATCGGGGCGCCGGAACTGCCGCGCCCGGCCGACCGCACGAATTCGGCCGCCGGTGAAACGCGGGTGGTGATCGACGGCCTGACGGTGAACGACGATACGGGCCTTCCCGCCGTTGGCAACGTTTCGCTCGACCTCAGGGCCGGCGAAATCGTCGGCATCGCCGGCGTGTCCGGCAACGGTCAGCGCGAACTGGTCGAAGCGCTGTCCGGCCAGCGCGAAGCGGAATGTGGCGCGGTCTCGATCCATGGCGACGCCTATGGCGCGACGCGCGCCGAAATGATGCGCCACAAGGTCTTTTCCCTGCCCGAAGAGCCGCTGCGCAACGGCTGTGTCGCGGAGATGACGGTGGCGGAGAACCTCGCCTTCCGCAATTTCGATCTGCCGCCCTTCACGCAGGGCGGCTGGCTGATGAGCGACGGCGAAATCGTCGCCGCGGCGCGCGACCTGATCGAGCGCTTCAACATCAAGACGCCCGGTCCGGCAGCGGCGCTCGGCACCCTGTCCGGCGGCAACGTGCAGCGCACCGTGCTGGCCCGCGAACTGTCCGGCGACGTCGATATCCTGATCGTCGCCAATCCCTGTTTCGGACTGGATTTCGCGGCGGTGTCGGATATCCGCAGCCAGATTATGGCGGCACGCAACGGCGGCGCCGCGGTACTGCTGGTCAGCGAGGATCTGGACGAACTGTTCGAACTGGCCGACCGGATCGTCGTAATGCTGGACGGCGAATTCGTCTTCGAGACGCCGATCGCCGCGGCGGACGTGCAGATTATCGGCCAGCACATGGCGGGCCACTGAAATGATCGTGTTCCCGTCCCGCCCGTTTGTCCTGTCGGCCCCGCCGCAGCGCATCGCGCTGATCGTCATCGATATGCAGCGCGATTTTGTCGAACCGGGCGGCTTCGGGGAATCGCTGGGCAACGATGTCACGCTGCTTCAGGCTATCGTGCCGGCCGTCGCGAAACTGATTGCCGCCTTCCGGCAGCACGGCATGACCGTCATTCACACCAGGGAGGCGCATCGTCCGGACCTGTCCGATTGTCCGCCCGCGAAACGGCGGCGCGGCGATGCACAGGTCGCGATCGGAGACCAGGGGCCGATGGGGCGGATACTGATCGCGGGGGAGCCGGGCAACGATATCGTCCCCGAACTGTATCCGACCGATGGCGAAACCGTGATCGACAAGCCGGGGAAGGGGGCGTTCTACGCCACGGAGCTCAATTCCATTCTCGACGCCGCGGGGATTACGCATCTCGTCTTTGCCGGGGTCACGACTGAGGTCTGCGTTCAGACGACCATGCGCGAAGCGGCGGACCGGGGATACGAAACCCTGATCGCCGAGGATGCGACCGAAAGCTATTTTCCCGAATTTAAACGGGCGGCGATCGACATGATGACCGCCCAGGGCGGGATTGTCGGATGCGCCGCGACGACCAGCGACATAGTGCAGGCACTGGAGGCCGGAACGCCATGATGCAATCTTTATCCCTGACGGAACTGTTCGCCGCTGCCGGCGATTTTTCGACGCGCGACTGGGAGGATTTCAAACCCGGCGTACAGGCGTCCTGGGTGTATTCGAACGGGCAATCCGGACCGGCCTCGGCATTCCTGAAATACCAGCCAAACACCGCGATTCCGTGGCACTGGCACCCGGCCTACGAACATATACTGGTGCTCGAAGGCAGCCAGTCCGACGAAAGCGGCGATTACCGCGCCGGTTCGGTGCTGATCAGTCCGCCCGGGTCGAGCCACACCGTGCGCAGCGACGAAGGTTGCGTGGTGCTAGCGATCTGGGAAAAGCCTGTACAATTCGAAATGCCTAAGACATCGGTGAGATAGGGAGAATCGCGTGAGACAGGGATTTACGCTTCGGCTGGCGGGACTCGAGGGTGGGCTTTCCCGGTCGGAATTTCTGTACCGGCAGCTGTCTGCCGAGATCATCAACGGGGTGTACACCCCGGGCGATCGTCTCGACGAGGCGTCTATCGCCAAACGGTTCGACGTGTCGCGTACGCCGGTGCGCGAAGCGCTGCAGGCGCTGGTGTCGTCCGGCCTGGCGTTCCGGCTGCGGCATCGGGGCGTCATGGTGGCAACGCTGGGGCGCCGCCGCCTGAACGAAATGTTCGAGGTCATGGCCGATGTCGAAGCCCTGTGCGCCGGCTACGCCGCCGAACGCATGACCGCCGAAGAACGGTACCGGCTCGACGCCTTTCACCAGGATTCGGCCCGCCTGGTGCGGGACGGCGACCCGCTGGAATATGCGAAATTCAATACGTCCTTTCACAGCGCGATCTATAGCGGCGCGCATAACGATTTCCTCGCGGAATCCGCGGAATCCGTGCGCCGGCGCCTGAACCCGTTTCGCGGCGCGCAGTTCCGGCTCGACCGGCGCATGGTCAAGTCCTTCGAGGAACACCAGGCTATCGTCGATGCCATTCTGCGCGGCGACGCGGAAGGGGCGCGGGCCGCGACGATCGCCCATGTCCGCGTGGTCGGCGAAGTGTCCGAGACCTTCGCAGGCGAGGACGGCGATGAACACGGGGATGAGCCCGGCGACGAAGGCGGGAGCGACGGGCGGACCGAAGACTGGTCCCAAGACCGGTCCGAAGACCGGCCGGACCGCGCCGGGGAGGCGGAATCGTGATGTCGCTGGACCTGGCGGCGCTGCGCGCCGGTTACCGCGGCGGCGATTTCAGCCCCGCACAGATCGCCGACGACGTGCTGGAACGCATCGCGGCGCATGACGATCCCGCGGTCTGGATATATCGGGTGCCGGATGCGGATCTGCGCGCCGCGGCGGCGGCCCTGGCCGAAACCCCGATGGACGGCCTGCCGCTCTATGGCGTGCCCTTCGCGGTGAAGGACAATATCGACGTCGCCGGCATGCCGACGACGGCGGCCTGTCCCGATTTTTCCTATATCGCGGTGGAAACCGCGCCCGCGGTTCAGCGCCTGCTCGATGCCGGGGCGCTTCTAATCGGCAAGACCAATCTCGATCAGTTCGCGACCGGGCTGGTCGGGGTTCGTACCCCCTACGGGGTGTGCCGCAACGCGCTCGATCTGTCCTGTGTGCCTGGCGGGTCGAGCGCGGGGTCGGGGGTCGCGGTCGCGGCGGGGCTGGTGAGCTTTTCGCTCGGTACCGATACGGCGGGTTCCGGACGGGTGCCGGCGGGGTTCAACAATATCGTCGGGGTGAAGCCGACCAAGGGTCTCGTCAGCACGCGCGGTGTGGTCCCGGCCTGCCGGACGCTGGATTGCGTGTCCGTGTTTGCGCTGACTGCGGAAGACGGCGCGGCGGTGCGCGATACGATGGCCGGGTTCGACGCGCAGGACGGATATTCGCGCGCAGCGCCCGCCGTCGAACCGAGCCTCGCGCCGCACGATGTCACCGGTCTCCGCTTCGGCGTGCCGGCGGGCGACCACCTGAAGTTTTTCGGCGACGACGCCTATGAAGCGGCGTTTCGCGCCGCGTGCGACCGCGTGGTTGCGCTCGGCGGGACGGTCGTCGAGATCGATTTCGCGCCCTTCGCCGAAACCGCGGCGCTGCTGTATGACGGCCCGTGGGTCGCCGAACGCTACGTCGCGCTGCGCGAATTCCTCGAGAAATCGCCGGACTCTTTCCATCCCGTGACCCGTGCGATCGTCGAGAACGGCACGAATTACGATGCCGCCGACGTCTATGCGGCGACCTACCGGCTTGCCGACCTGGCCCGCCGCGCCGAAGGCGTCTGGGACGGTATCGATACGATGCTGCTGCCGACATCGGGCAGCATGTACACGGTCGCCGAGGTCGAGGCCGACCCGATCCGCCTCAACAGCAATCTCGGCTATTACACCAATTTCGTGAACCTGCTGGACCTGGCGGCGATTGCGGTGCCTGCCGGGTTCGCCGCGAACGGCCGTCCGTTCGGGATCACCCTGGTCGGGCCCGCCTTCAGCGATGCCTGGCTGGGCGATATCGGCGGCATCCTGCACCGCGACGCAGGCCCCGCGATGGGGGCGACCGGGATTGCCCTGCCGCCGGTTGCGGCAGCCGAAGACGCCGCCGGCGTTCCGGCGGATTACGTGCCGATCGCGGTCAATGGCGCCCATATGCGCGGTTTGCCCCTGAACAGCCAGCTGATCGAACTCGGCGGCCGGTTCGTACGCGAAGACCGGACGGCTGCAATCTATCGCCTGTATTCGCTCGAGGAATTTTCGCCGGTCCGTCCGGGAATGGTGCGGATGACGGCGCCGGGCGCCGGGGCGTCGATCGCCGTCGAGGTCTGGGCATTGCCGCCGCAGAATGTCGGCGGGCTCCTGGTGCAGATTCCTGCGCCCCTCGGGCTCGGCACGCTGGAACTTGAATCCGGCGACCTGGTCAAGGGTTTCGTTTGTGAAGCGGCGGGCGCCGAAGGGGCGAAGGACATCACCGCCCATGGCGGGTGGCGGGATTACCTGAACGCATCCGCCTGAACTATCGATACCGGCGCTGAAAAGGGAGCGGGAGAGAGCTTTTCCGCCCCGTAGCCAAGTTCGCACCGGTTTTGTATAATATACGGCCTGTCCGAAACCGATTCCCGTCAGTTTGACGGCTTTGTATAAGTCGCCGTCAGACGGAATCTTGTCAGACCTCCATGAATGTGCGATTGACGCACCCTTTTTCGGGGCGCAGCTGACGTCGGAACAAATTCCGAAAATTCGGGCCGATACGAGTAATTGAGAAGAGAAGCCGACCATGGCAGACAAGAAACCGAACACGCAGACATCCACGGGCCCGGTCGGGACCGGCGGCGCCGCACCCGTTCTCTATGACGGGCTTCGGCAGACGCAGGGCCTTTATAATCCAGCGAACGAGCACGATGCCTGCGGAATCGGCATGATCTGCTCTATCCGGAACGAGCGCAGCCGCAAGATCGTCGAAGACGGCCTCAAGATACTCTGCAATCTCGAACACCGCGGTGCGGTCGGTGCCGACCCCAAGGCGGGCGACGGCGCCGGGATTCTCATACAGTTGCCGCATGAATTTTTCGCCGCCGAGATGAAAGCGCTCGGCTTCGACCTGCCGGCGCCCGACCATTACGGCGTCGGACAGCTGTTCATGCCGCGCGACGAAGCGCACCGGGCCGCCATTGCGGCGGCCTATGAAGCGGCCGCGCAACAGGAAGGGCTTTCGATCATCGGGTGGCGCGACGTGCCTGTGGATTCGTCGGTGCTCGGCGAAAGCGTCAAGCCGACGGAACCGGCCCATCGCCAGGTCTTCATCGCGCGCGGACCGGATATCGCCGACGACGACACGTTCGAGCGCAAGCTCTATGTCGCCCGCAAGGTCGCGTCCAACAACGTGCGCGCCAACCACCCGGAGGCCGCCGCCGGCTATTACCCGGTGTCGTGTTCGTCGCGGACCATCGTATACAAGGGGCTCGTCCTCGCCGACGGCGTCGTGAAATACTACAAGGACCTGCAGGACGAGCGCGTAATCTCGGCGCTGGCGCTGGTTCACCAGCGGTTTTCCACGAACACCTTCCCGTCCTGGCCGCTGGCGCATCCCTACCGGATGATCTGCCATAACGGCGAAATCAACACGTTGCGCGGCAATTCCAACTGGATGGCGGCGCGCCAGGCGACCATGTCGTCGCCGACCTACGGTCACGACATGCAGAAACTGTGGCCGATTTCCTATGAAGGCCAGTCGGATTCGGCCTGTTTCGACAATGCGCTGGAACTGCTCTACCAGGGCGGCTACTCGCTGCCGCATGCGATGATGATGCTGATCCCGGAAGCCTGGGCCGGCAATCCGCTGATGGACGAAACCCTGCGCGCGTTCTACGAATACAACGCCGCCCTGATGGAGCCGTGGGACGGCCCCGCGGCCATCGCCTTTACCGACGGCCGGGTGATCGGCGCGACGCTGGACCGCAACGGCCTGCGCCCGGCACGCTATCTCGAAACCCGGGACGGCTACGTGCTGCTGGCCTCCGAGATGGGCGTGCTCGACATCCCGGAAGAGAACATCGTCCGCAAGTGGCGGCTGCAGCCCGGCAAGATGCTCCTGATCGACCTCGAACAGGGCAAGATCGTGTCCGACGAGGACCTCAAGGCCGATCTCGCCGCCAGCCACCCCTACAAGGAATGGCTCGCCCATACCCAGATCCAGCTGCGCGACCTGCCGGATACCGGCCGCGCACCGACGGTGTCGCCGATTCCGCTGCTCAAGCGCCAGCAGGCGTTCGGCTATTCCGAGGAGGACATCAAGTTCCTGATCTCGCCGATGGCGCAGACCGGCCAGGAAGCGATCGGGGCCATGGGTACCGACACCCCGATTTCGGCGCTGTCGTCGAAGTCCAAGCCGCTCGCGTCCTATTTCAAGCAGCTTTTCGCCCAGGTCACGAACCCGCCGATCGATCCGATCCGCGAGGAAATCGTGATGTCGCTGGTATCGTTCATCGGTCCGCGCCCGAACCTGCTCGATCTCGAGGGGACCTCGACCCTGAAACGGCTCGAAGTGCGCCAGCCGATTATCTCGAATAGCGGGCTGGAGAAAATCCGCGCCATCGGCGATATCGCGGACAACCAGTTCATGACCATCACCCTCGATATTACGTATAACGTGCAACGCGGCGCGGAATACATGGAGGAGGCCATCGAGAACCTGTGTACCCGGGTCGAGGAAAGCGTCGACCAGGGCTACAACATCATCATCCTGTCGGACCGGCTATTGGCCAGCGACCGCGTGGCGATTCCGTCGCTGCTGGCGACATCCGCGGTCCATCATCACCTGATCCGCAAGGGGCTGCGGACCTCGGTCGGGCTGGTCGTCGAGACCGGCGAGGCCCGTGAGGTGCACCATTTCGCGACCCTGGCGGGCTTCGGCGCAGAGGCCATCAATCCCTGGCTCGCCTTCGAGACGCTTCAGGACCTGCGCGAGACGATCGACGGCGACCTGACCCCCGACGACGTCAACAAGCGCTACACTAAGGCCATCGACAAGGGGCTGCTGAAGGTGATGTCCAAGATGGGCATATCGACCTACCAGTCCTATTGCGGCGCCCAGATATTCGATGCCGTCGGGCTTAAATCGTCGTTCGTCGAAAAATACTTCACGGGCACCCATACGGCGGTCGAAGGCGTCGGCCTCGCCGAGATCGCGCTCGAGACATTGACGCGCCATGCCGATGCCTTCGGCAATAACCCGGTTTACAAGCATGCGCTCGACGTGGGCGGCGAATATGCATACCGCATCCGCGGCGAAAAGCACTCCTGGTCGCCGGATACCGTCGCCGACCTGCAGCACGCCGTGCGCGGCAACCTGCCCGAGAAATACCGGGCCTATGCAGCGGCCATCAACAAACAGGACGAACAGCTGATGACCCTGCGGGGTCTGTTCCGGCTGAAACCGGCGACGGAAACCGGGCGCAGCCCCGTTCCGCTCGACGAGGTCGAACCGGCGGCGGAGATCGTCAAACGCTTCGCGACCGGCGCGATGTCCTACGGCTCGATCAGCCGCGAAGCCCATACCAACCTGGCGATCGCCATGAACCGGATCGGCGGCAAGTCGAATACCGGCGAAGGCGGCGAAGAGGTCGACCGCTTCACGCCGATGGAAAACGGCGATTCCATGCGGTCGGCGATCAAGCAGGTCGCATCGGGACGCTTCGGCGTCACGGCGGAATATCTCGTCAATGCCGACATGATCCAGATCAAGATGGCGCAGGGCGCGAAGCCCGGCGAGGGTGGCCAGTTGCCGGGCCACAAGGTGGACGCGGTCATCGCGAAGGTCCGTCATTCGACGGCCGGCGTCGGGCTGATCTCGCCGCCGCCGCATCACGATATCTATTCGATCGAGGATCTCGCCCAGCTTATCTTCGACTTGAAGAACGTCACGCCGACCGCCGATATCAGCGTGAAACTGGTCTCGGAGATCGGTGTCGGCACGGTTGCGGCTGGCGTGTCCAAGGCGCGCGCCGACCACGTGACGATCTCCGGTTTCGAGGGCGGCACCGGCGCATCGCCGCTGACGTCTATCAAGCATGCCGGCTCGCCGTGGGAAATCGGCCTGGCGGAGACCCAGCAGACACTGGTGATGAACGACCTGCGGGGCCGGATTGCGGTTCAGGTCGATGGCGGTCTGCGGACCGGCCGCGACGTGGCGGTCGGGGCGCTTCTCGGCGCCGACCAGTTCGGGTTCGCCACCGCGCCGCTGATCGCGTCGGGTTGCATCATGATGCGGAAATGTCATCTCAATACCTGTCCGGTCGGCATCGCTACCCAGGATCCGCAACTGCGCAAGAAATTCACCGGCACGCCGGAACACGTGGTCAACTACTTCTTCTTCGTCGCCGAGGAAGTGCGCGAACTGATGGCGGAAATGGGTTTCCGGACCTTCGACGAAATGATCGGCCAGACCGAGGCGCTCGACACCGACAGGGCCATCGACCACTGGAAGGCGAACGGGCTGGATTTCAGCAACCTGTTCTTCAAGCCGGTGGAAGCCGACCGTGTCGATATCCATCACACCACCGTCCAGAATCACCCGATTGTCGATATTCTCGACCGCAAGTTCATCGCGACCGCGCAGAAGACGCTGGACGACGGCACGCCGGTTCAGGCCGCGTTCCCGATCTGCAATACCGACCGCTCGGCCGGGACCATGCTGTCCGGCGAAGTGGCGATGAAATACGGCCATGCCGGGCTGCCGGACGATTCGATCTGGTTCAAGCTGACCGGCGTCGCGGGCCAGAGCTTCGGCGCCTGGGTCGCCAGGGGCGTCACCCTGGAACTCATCGGCGAAGCCAACGATTACGTCGGCAAGGGACTTTCCGGCGGCAAGCTGATTGTCCGCCCCGATCCCGAAAGCGGGATCAACCCGGATGAAAGCATGATCGTCGGCAATACCGTCCTGTACGGCGCGGTGAACGGGGAATGCTATTTCCGCGGCATCGCCGGCGAACGGTTCGCCGTCCGGAATTCCGGCGCGATCGCGGTGGTCGAAGGCGCCGGCGATCACGGCTGCGAATACATGACCGGCGGCATCGTCGTCGTGCTCGGCGAAACGGGACGCAATTTCGCCGCCGGCATGTCCGGCGGGATCGCCTATGTGCTCGATGAATCGGGCGATTTCGAACGGCGCTGCAACCTGTCGATGGTCGATCTCGAACCCGTTGCGGACGAAGAGGAAGTGATGGAAAAACTCCATCGCTCCGATATCGAATCCCACGGGCTGGTCGATGTGCGGTCCGACATGACCCGGTTCGATGCGGAACGGCTGCGCCAGCTGATCCAGAACCATGTCCATTACACGGCGTCCACGCTGGCGCAGGGTATCCTGGACAACTGGGACGACTATCTGCCGAAATTCGTCAAGGTCATGCCCGTCGAATACCGCCGGGCATTGCAGGAACTGCAGGTGGAACAAACCGGCGAGATGAATATCGGGATAAGGAGGGGCTGATGGGTAAAGTTACCGGATTTATCGAGATAGAGCGGCACGACCGCACCTACAAGCCCGCCAGCGACCGGATTCGCAATTACAACGAATTCGTTATTCCGCTGGAAGAACGCGATCTCGAACGCCAGGCGGCGCGCTGCATGGATTGCGGCATTCCGTTCTGTCACAGCGGCTGCCCGGTGAACAACCAGATTCCCGACTGGAACGATCTTGTCTACCGGTCCGACTGGGAACAGGCGTCGAACAACCTGCATTCGACCAACAATTTTCCGGAATTCACGGGGCGGGTCTGCCCGGCACCGTGCGAGGCCGCGTGTACGCTGAATATCGACGACGCGCCGGTGACCATCAAGACCATCGAATGCGCCATCGTGGACAGGGCCTGGGACGAAGGCTGGATCGCGCCGCAGATTCCCGACGTCAAAACCGGCAAGAAGGTCGCGATTGTCGGGTCCGGTCCCGCCGGCATGGCCGCAGCGCAGCAACTGGCGCGCGCCGGTCACGACGTGCACCTGTACGAAAAGAACGAAACCCCCGGCGGGCTGCTGCGGTTCGGTATTCCCGACTTCAAGATGGAAAAGCATCTGATCGACCGCCGGGTGGCGCAGATGGTCGCCGAGGGGGTGACGCTTCACTGCGGGGTGAATATCGGTGTCGATATGACCGCGGCGGAACTGGAGGACGGCCACGACGCCGTTCTGCTGTGCGGCGGGTCCGAAAAGCCCCGCGACCTGCCGATCGAAGGCCGCGATCTGAACGGCGTCCATTTCGCGATGGAATTCCTGCCGCAGCAGAACCGCCGTGTCGCGGGCAGCAATCTGCCCGACGATGCCGTGCCCCTGCTGGCGACCGAAAAACACGTGGTCGTGATCGGCGGCGGCGACACCGGGTCTGACTGCATCGGGACCTCGATCCGCCAGGGCGCGCTGTCGGTGACGCAGCTCGAAATCATGCCGGAGCCGCCCGAGAAAGAGGACAAGGGCCTTACCTGGCCGCACTGGCCGTTGAAAATGCGGACCTCGTCCAGCCAGGCCGAAGGGGCGGAACGCGATTTTTCCGTTACGACGACCAGCATTGCGGGCGAAGACGGCCGCGTTACCCATGTGAATTGCCAGCGGGTGGACGAAAAATTTCAGCCCATCGCCGGAACAGAATTCGAACTGAAGGCCGACCTGGTGCTTTTGGCGATGGGATTCCTGCATCCCGTGGCCGAAGGCATGCTGGGCGAGCTGGGCGTCGAACTGGACGGCCGCGGCAACGTGAAGGCCGACACGGTCGGCTATGCGACAAGCCGTGAAAAGGTGTTCAGCGCGGGCGATATGCGCCGCGGCCAGTCGCTCGTCGTCTGGGCGATCCGCGAAGGCCGCCAGGCCGCCCACGCCATCGACAGGTTCCTGATGGGGACGACCGAACTGCCCCGCTGAGCGGTCCGGTTAACGCCTGTCGGCGGCGTCGGTCGCATTGGACAGAAGCTTTTCCAGCAGCACCGACAGGTTCTCCAGCTCCGAAGCGGACAGGCAGTCCGTCAGGCGTTTCTGGTTCGCGATATGCGCCGGCAACGCGCGCTCGATCAGGTCGAGTCCGGCATCCGTCAGATGCACCAGCGTGCCGCGCCGGTCCTCCGGGTTGGGGCGCCGGGCAACCAGGCCCATGCGTTCAAGACGGTCGAGCCGGGCGGTCATTCCGCCCGAGGACATCATCGTGATTTCGAACAGGTTGGTCGGCGTCAGCTCATAGGGCGCGCCGGACCGGCGAAGCGCCGCCATGACGTCGAATTCGCCGTCCTGCAATCCGAATTCGGCAAAGACCGGGACCATGAAGTCGCGGGTGATCACGGCAGCGGATTCCCGGAGCCGCCCCAGCATCTCCATCGGACGGAGATCCCAGTCGGGAAATTCCGCCTTCCATTGTGCGACCGCCCGGGCGGCACGGTCCCTTTTTTCCTCGCTCATAAAATCTCCGCAATTATTTATCTTGATATAAAGATACTTTTCATTAAGTTAAAAGCTTAGCCAACGAATTCAGCGCGGACAAGGAATTGTATCCCATGACCGAAACTGTGACCGAACCCATCGCCAATCCGAAAACCGCCAATGCCACCGGGGCGTGGGGCTTCGCCGCGCCGGGCCTGTTGCTGGTGACGGGATCTTTTCTGGGGGTTTCGATCATCCTGTCCCGCCTTGCGGCGACGGGCGGCGCACCGATGCTCTGGTTTCTGTCCGCAGTTATGGTCGGATCCGGGCTGCTGCTTGTCGTTGCTGCGCTGTCGGTCGGTTCGCCGGCGCGCAGTCTTCGCAGCCTTGTTCCCTATAGCCTCGGCGCGGGCGTGTTTCAGGCCGTGCCCCAGGCGATGGCCTATCTGTCGGTGGCGCATGTCGGCGCCGGCTATATCTCGATTGCGTTCGCGTTTCCGCTGCTGGTCACCTATGTGCTGGCCCTGATGTTCGGGATGGAGCGTTTGTCGCTGCCGCGGGCGCTTGGCGTTGCGGTTGCGCTCGGAGGCGGGTTGATGCTCGTCCTCTCCAAATTCAACGGTCTGAACGCCGAAGCGGCGGTGTGGGTCCTGGTCGCATCGGCCATTCCGGTCGTCATCGCGTTCGGAAATCTCTATCGCACACGGTTCTGGCCCGTCGGCGCCTCTCCGTTGCGACTGGCAGCGTTAATGCTGACGCTCGGCGGTCTGATGATCGTACCCTTCGCCGCGGCGACCGAAGGCGTCCTGCGCCCTGGCGTTCTGCTGCAAAACCCGGACCTGCTGGTCCTGATCGGCGTCAGCATTGCCGTGTTCGCGTTGAGATACGTGACGTATTTCCAGCTTCAGCACGTCGCCGGGCCGGTCTACCTCAGCCAGATCGGGACGGTCGGCGCGGCTGTCGCCACGCCGATCGCCGTCATCTTCATGGGCGAGGTGCTGCCCCGGAACTTCGCGATTGCGGTTGTCCTGATCGTCGCCGGTGTCGCCCTGTTCGAATTCGGGCGGCGCCGGCAACAGCGCTGACCGGACCGGTCAGACCAGGGTCGCTTCCGTCGCCGCTTTCACTTCGTCCTCGGTCACGCCGTCGGCGGTTTCGACCAGTTTAAGGCCGCCCTCGACCACGTCGAACACGCCGAGATTGGTGATGATGCGGTCGACCACGGCACGCCCGGTCAGGGGCAGGGTGCATTTCTTCAAAAGCTTGGATTCGCCCGATTTGCTGGCGTGGTCCATCACCACCACGACGCGGCGCACGCCCGCTACCAGGTCCATCGCGCCGCCCATGCCCTTGACCAGCTTGCCGGGAATCATCCAGTTGGCGAGATCGCCGTTCTCGGCGACTTCCATCGCGCCGAGGATCGCCATGTCGATCTTGCCGCCGCGGATCATCGCGAAGGACTGATCGCTGCCGAAATAGGATGTGCGGTCCAGCGCGGTGACGGTCTGCTTGCCGGCGTTGATGAGATCGGCGTCGATCTCGTTCTCGGTCGGGAAAGGGCCGATGCCCAGCATGCCGTTCTCGGATTGCAGCGTCACGTCGACGCCGTCGGGAATGTAGTTGCTGACCAGGGTCGGAATGCCGATCCCCAGGTTCACGTACCAGCCGTCCTGCAGCTCCTGCGCGGCGCGTTCGGCCATCTGATTGCGATCCCACATGTGTCCGGTCCTTCCCTTAAGCCGCTCTGACGGTGCGCTGCTCGATGCGCTTTTCGTGTTCGCCCTGTATCAGCCGGGTCACGTAAATGCCCGGCGTATGGATCAGGTCGGGGTCGAGCGACCCGGTGGGGACGATTTCCTCGACCTCGGCGACGCATATCTTGCCGCAGGTCGCCGCCGGCGGGTTGAAGTTCCGCGCCGTCTTGCGATAGATCAGGTTGCCCTGTTCGTCGCCCTTCCACGCCTTGACGATGGCGAGATCGGCGACGAAGCCGCGCTCCAGGATATAGGTTTCGCCGTCGAACACCTTTTCTTCCTTGCCGTCCGCGATGACGGTGCCGACGCCGGTCTTGGTGTAGAATCCCGGTATGCCCGCGCCGCCGGCCCGCATGCGCTCCGCCAGGGTGCCCTGAGGGTTGAATTCCAGTTCCAGTTCGCCCGCCAGGTACTGGCGCATGAATTCGGCGTTTTCGCCGACATAGGATGACACCATCTTTTTGACCTGCCTGCTCTGAAGCAGAAGGCCGAGCCCGAAATCGTCGACCCCGGCATTGTTGGACGCCACTGTCAGGTTTTTCGTGCCGGCGTCGCGGATCGCCGCGATCAGGAGTTCGGGAATGCCGCACAGCCCGAAGCCGCCGGCCGCGATCGTCATGCCGTCGTGCAGGGCGCCGTCGAGGGCTTCGGCGGCCGAACCGTAAACCTTGTTCATCGTCTGTTTCCTTCGTTTTTCGGTCTTTTTGTAACAACGTGCCACGCCGCACACAACTGATACACGCCGCCGCGGCGCGGATAGTGCGTGCCCGCCGGTTGCAGGCCTGTCTGCGGTCTTGTATCCGGTGCATTGCCGGGGCGACAATCGGCTCCCCCGGTGGAGGAAAACAGATAATGAAAAGCTGCGCGCCGCCCGATCCGGACACCCGAACCCCTTGCGAACCGCCGCCCGCCGGAAGCTGGGATGTCCATTGCCATGTATTCGGGCCGACCGCCCGGTTCCCCTACAACGAAGACCGGAGCTACGATCCGCCAGAGGCAGCCGTCGAAGACCTGATGAAGGTTCACGACACGCTGGGCTTCGCCCGCGGCGTGATCGTGCAGTCGTCGGTTCACGGCACGGATAACGGGGCGATGCTCCATGCCCTCGCGGCAGGGAAGGGCCGCTACCGCGGCGTTGCAAACCTGGACGGAACGGAGTCCGAGGCCGAAATCGCGCGCCTGCACGATGCCGGGGTGCGCGGCGTGCGGTTCAACTTCGTCCGGTTCCTCGGCGGCCCGCCCGATCTGAAATCGTTTCGCCGCACCGTCGACGCGGTCGCGGGCTTCGGCTGGCACGTGGTCGTTCATGCCCATGGCGCGGACCTCGTCGAGCACGAAACGCTGTTCCGCGGCCTTCAGATTCCGGTGGTCATCGACCATATGGCGCATCCCGACATGGCGGGCGGTCCCGGCCAGGACGGCTTTCGACTGCTGCTCGACCTCATTCGCGATTGCGGCTGGTGGACGAAAATCTGCAATGGCGACCGCGTATCTGCGCTCGATTTCCCCTGCGCCGACGTCCTGCCGTTTGCCCGCCGCGTGATAGAAGCCGATCCGGACCGGGTATTGTGGGGAACCGACTGGCCGCACCCGATGTACCGGCCAGACCGGCCGGTGCCGAATGACTGCACCCTGCTCGAAATGCTCTACAGTTTCACCCCCGAACCCGAAATCCGCCGCAAAGCGCTGGTCGACAACCCGGCGCGGCTCTATGGACCCTAGGGGCGCCGGACGGGCGGGGCGGATGTCCGAATCTTCTTCGCATTCCCGTCAACACAGGGTACAACCCCGCCAAATTTATATTTTGCGCCGCACAATAACCGCGGCGCCGTGTGTCCCCCGGGCTTGACGGCAGACCGCCGGACCCGCGAAACACGTATTCCGAAAGTAACGAGATGACCGAATTCGAGGGTGTCGTACCGGCACTCGCAGAAGCCCTTAACAAGCGCGAGTATTCGACGCTGACCCCTGTCCAGTCGGATGTACTGGCGCCGGATCTCAAAGACGCCGACCTTCTGGTGTCGGCCCAGACCGGATCCGGGAAAACCGTCGCCTTCGGCATGTCCCTGGCGCCGACCCTGCTCGACGGGGCCGACCGGTTCCAGCATGTGGATGCGCCGCTGGCCCTGGCCGTCGCGCCGACGCGGGAACTGGCCCTGCAGGTCAAGCGCGAACTGGAATGGCTGTACGAAAAGACCGGCGCCGCCTTTGCATCCTGCGTCGGCGGCATGGACATGCGCACCGAGCGCCAGATTCTCGGACGCGGAGTCCATATCGTTGTCGGCACCCCCGGTCGGCTGCGCGATCACATCGAGCGCCGGTCGCTGGATATGAGCAACCTGAAGGCGATCGTGCTCGACGAAGCCGATGAAATGCTCGATCTCGGCTTCCGCGAAGACCTGGAATTCATCCTCGACGCGGCGCCGCCGGAACGCCGGACGCTGATGTTCTCGGCGACCGTGCCGCGGATGATCGCGAACCTCGCGAAGCGCTACCAGCGCAATGCCGTCCGCGTCACGACCTCGGCCGAGCAGTCGCAGCATATCGACATCGAATACCGCGCGCTGACGGTTGCCCCCAGCGACCGTGAAAACGCCATCATCAACGTATTGCGTTTCTACGAGGCCAAGAGCGCCATCGTATTCTGCGCCACCCGGATGGGCGTCAACCGGATGACCACGAAGTTCAACAACCGGGGTTTTTCGGTCGTGGCGCTGTCGGGCGAACTGAGCCAGAGCCAGCGCACCCACGCGCTCCAGGCCATGCGCGACGGCCGCGCCCGGGTCTGCATCGCAACCGATGTCGCGGCCCGCGGGCTCGACCTGCCGAGCCTCGAACTGGTGATCCACGCCGACCTGCCCGATAACAGCCAGACCCTGCTGCACCGCAGCGGCCGCACCGGCCGCGCCGGGCGCAAGGGCACCAGCGTGCTGATCGTGCCGCATAGCCGGCGCAAGCGCACCGAACGCCTGTTCTACGATGCCCATATCGAAGCCGAATGGGCCAAGCCGCCGACCGTCGACGAAATTACCCTGCGCGACGACGAACGCCTGCTGGAAGATCCCGTCCTGACCGAGCCGGTGGCGGACGCGGAAAAGCCGTTCGTGGAAAGAATTCTTGCCGGCCATTCGCCGGAACAGGTCGCGGCCGCTTTCGTGCGCCTGTATCGCGCCGGCCAGTCGGCGCCCGAAGACCTGATGGACAACGCCCCGCCCGAGCGCAACGACCGCTACGACCGGAGCGACCGTCAGGGCCGCCCGGCCCGTCACGAACGCGGCGAGAGAAGCGAGGGCAAGCGCGCCCGGCGGGAGGATTTCACCGGCGGCGTGTGGTTTTCCCTGTCGGTCGGCCACAAGGACACCGCGGAGCCGCGCTGGCTGCTGCCGATGCTGTACCGGGTCGGGCAGGTCGACAAGGGCCAGATCGGGGCGATCAAGGTCTATAACAGCGAAAGCCATGTCGAGATCGCGCCCGGCAGCGCCGATAAGTTCATGGAGACCATCGGCGCCGACGGGGTGATCGAAAAGGGCATCCGCGTGACCCGGCTGGACGGCGTGCCCGGTCCGGTCGACGAGAAACCGCGCCAGCCCTATGCCAAGAAGAAACGCTTCGGCGACGACAGGCCCGACAACAGGTCCGACCGCGGCGCCCGGCCGGCACGGCCCGACCGGAAATCGAAATACGACCCGTTGCAGAGCGAGAACCGCGACCGCGATTCAGCGCCCGGCCACGCGGATGAGAAACCGAAATCGAAACCGCGGGCAACGCCCCGCGACAGGGTAGCGGACCGGCCCGCGCCGAAATCCGCCGCACCCAGGTCCCGGGAAAAGCCGGACGATGCGCCGCGGCAGAAAAAGTCCTGGGACAAGCCCCAGAAAACCCGGGCCGACGCCCGCGCCGGCAACCGCGACTCCCGGCCGGTCGAACGCACGGAAGCCCGGTCGTGGGACAAACCGTCGGCCAGGGCCGCCGGAAAGCCGGCCGGCAAACCCGCTGGAAAGTCGACGGGTAAACCGACCGGAAAACCGACCGGCAAACCGGGTGGAAAGTTCTCCGCCAAGCCCGGCGGCAAGAAACCGTTCAAGGCCAAGTTCGCGAAATCCGGCGCCAAGGGCCGCAGCGCCGATGCCGGTTTCAGCCCGCGCAAACGGACCCCGCCGAAATAGGGTTTCGCCCGGCGGCGTGTGCCGGGTGCATGGAGCCATTCGCGGGGCGGCTTTGCCCGCCCGTCGGTTCCGGTTTACAGTCGGGTTTCGATCGGTCGCGTGTCTCCGGAAAGCCTGAATGAAGCCAGCCCCGTTTGTCCATGTCGCGCCCGGCAGCCTTGCAGAGGTTGTCGCGCTTCTGGCCGAACATGCGCCGGACGCCCGGCCGCTGGCAGGCGGGCAAAGCCTCGTCCCGGTGATGAATTTCCGGCTCAGCCGCCCGTCCGTCCTGATCGATCTGAACAGGGTGCCGGAACTCGCCTATATCCGGGATGACGGCACACATCTGACCGTCGGCGCGATGACTCGCCAGCGCACCCTCGAGAACAGCGATCTCGTGCGGAAGGCGGCGCCGCTGCTCCATGCGGCGACGCTGAATATCGGCCATCTGCCCATCCGCAGCCGGGGCACCATCGGCGGCAGTCTTTCCAATGCCGATCCCGCCGCGGAAGACCCGGCGGTGGTGCTGGCGCTGGACTGCGTCATGGTGCTGCACGGCCCGTCCGGGGAAAGACGGGTGGCCGCGGCTGATTTCTTCGAAGGCGTGCTGGCGACGGCCACCGGCCCGGACGAATTGCTGGTCGCGATCGAGGTTCCGAAGGCGCCGGCGAACAGCGGCAGTGCCTTTGTCGAGATTGCGCGCCGTCACGGCGATTTCGCGCTTGCCGGGGTTGCGGCCCAGGTCACGCTGTCCGGCGACGGTCCGGTCAGCGTGCAACTCGCCGCCTGCGGCGTCGGGCCCGGCCCGGTCCGGCTGTCGGGCGCCGAAGCGGAAATCCTGGACCACGGGCTTTCCGAAGCGGCGATCCGGGCGGCTGCCCGCATCGCGGCGGCCGAGGTCGATCCGGATACCGATCTCCATGCGACTGCCGCCTACCGCCGCCGCCTGACCGCCGCCATGACCCGGCGCGCCCTGTTGCAGGCCGTCGAAAACGCGAAGGCCCCGTCATGACCGATTTCCGCCCCGTTACCCTTACCGTCAACGGCCGCCCCCACACCGGCAGCGCGGAATCCCGCACCCTGCTGGCCGATTTCCTGCGCGACGGTCTGGGCCTGACCGGCACCCATGTCGGCTGCGAGCACGGCGTGTGCGGCGCCTGTACGGTGATGGTCGACGGCGAGGCCGTGCGCTCCTGCCTGATGTTCGCCGTCCAGGCCGACGGTGCCGAGATCGGCACGATCGAAGGCCTGGCGAAGGGCGGCGAGATGCATCCGCTGCAAAAGCTTTTCTCGGAACACCACGCGCTGCAATGCGGGTTCTGCACGCCGGGCATGCTGATGACGGCGATGGATCTCGTTCACAGCAATCCGGACCGCACGCCCCAGGAATTCCGCGACGGCATGTCGGCCGCGCTGTGCCGCTGCACCGGCTACGAGGGCATCGTCAACGCGGTGATCGAATATGCCGCCATGGTGAAAGCGGAGGCCGCAGATGGCTGAGTCCATTCCCGGTTATATCGGCCAGTCGGTGCCGCGGCGCGAAGACCGGCACCTGCTGCTCGGCGAAGGCGCGTTCGTCGCGGACATGCAGCTGCCCGGCATGCTGCATGTGGCCATTGCCCGCAGCCAGTTTCCCCATGCGACGATCAAGGGTATCGACCTGGCGGCCGCGCGCGCCGCCGAGGGCGTCGAACTGGCGATCAGCGGCGCCGATATCCACGGCGTGCTGCCGCCGATCAGCGGCATGCAGGTGACGACCCCGCAGGGCTGGCGCGACCGCGTCGATACCGACATCCTGATTCCAGACCAGCCGCTGATCCCGCATGACAAGATGCGTTTCGTCGGCGAACCCTATGCGCTGGTCGTCGCCGAAAGCCGCTACCTCGCCGAAGACGCGGTGGAGCTGATCGAGGCCGATTTCGATCCGCTACCGCCGGTCGCCGGGCCGGACGCCGCCCTGGCGGACGGGGCGGCGCTGCTGCACGACGTTCTCGGGCGCAATATCGCCGCCATCCTCCACACCACCAAGGGCGACGGCGCGAAAGCGCTGGACACCGCGCCGCACCGCCTCAAACGGCGGTTCAACCATCACCGCTATGCCGCGATGCCGATGGAATGCCGGGGCGTGGTCGCCGATTACGATGCGCGCCGGGACATCCTGACCGTGTGGTCGTCGAGCCAGGTGGTCCACTGGGTCCGCCGCGAGGTCGCGAACGCGCTCGACATGCCCGAAGAACGCGTCATCTGCATCGCGCCGGATGTCGGCGGCGGGTTCGGCGTCAAGGGCCATTGCTATCCCGAAGACATCCTCGTCGCCTATCTGGCGAAACGGCTGGGCCGGCCGGTCAAATGGATCGAGGACCGCCACGAACACCTGCTGAATGCCGCCCATTCCCGCGATATCGCCTTCGATTTCGAAATCGGGTTCGACGACGACGGCCGGATTCTCGTGGTCGATACGGATTTCGTCGTCGATTCCGGGGCCTATTCGCCGGTCGGCGCCGGGATCGCCGGGAACTCCGTCGCCCATATGCTCGGCCCCTACGACATCCCGAATTACGAATGCACCTGCACCGTCGCCCTGACCAACCGGGTGCCGAACGCGCCCTATCGCGGCGCCGGGCGGCCGGAAGCGGTTTTCGCGATGGAACGCGCGGTCGACCTGGTGGCGAACGCGCTCGGGCTCGACCCGGCGGAGGTCCGCCTGCGCAACATGATCCCGCCCGAAGCCATGCCCTACGAGGTCGGCCTGACCTACCGCGACGGGGTGCCGATGGTCTATGACAGCGGCGATTATCCGAAAGCTTTGCGCGCCGCGCTGGAAGAACTCGGCGGGCTGGAAGCGTTCCGGGCGCGCCAGAAACAGGCCCTGGCCGAAGGGCGCTATATCGGGCTCGGCCTCGGCTGTTACGTCGAAGGCACCGGCGTCGGGCCGTTCGAGGGCGCGTCGGTCAAGATCGACCCGTCGGGCAAGATCATGGTGGCGACCGGCGCCTGCGCGCAGGGCCAGGGGCACGAAACCGTCTTTGCCCAGATGGCCGCCGATATGTGGAAGGTGCCGATCGACGACGTCTATGTGACCGTCGGCGACACGTCCCAGGTCACGCAGGGCTACGGTACCATCGCCAGCCGCTCTACGGTGACGGCGTCGGGCGCGATCAAGGGCGCCAGCGACCGCATCCAGGAAAAGGTCTTCGCCATCGGCGCCGAACTGCTCGAAGCGGCGGAGAACGATCTCGAACTGCGCGACGGGGGCATCGGCGTCCGCGGCGTGCCGGAGCTGCACAGGACCTACCGCGAGATCGCGAAGGCGGCGAAACCCGGCTGGGATCATCAGCGCCCGGAAGGGACCGAAGCCGGGCTCGAAGCCGTGTCCTATTACGAGCCGCCGACCGTCACCTGGGCCTATGCGTCGGGTGCAGCCATCGTGGAAATCGACCCCGAGACCGGGCGCGTGACCATCGAACGCCTGGTCGAGGTCCACGATGCCGGCGTGCTGGTCAATCCGGCCATGGCCGACGGCCAGGTCAAGGGCGGGCTGGTGCAGGGGCTCGGCGGCGGATTGTTCGAGGAACTGGCCTATGACGATTTCGGCCAGCTCACGACCGGCAGCCTGATGGATTACCTGTTGCCGACGGCGTCCGACGTGCCGCCGATTACGGTGCTGCACCAGGAAGTGCCGTCGCCGCTGAACGCCTTCGGCGTCAAAGGGCTGGGCGAAGGCGGCGCGATTGCGCCGCCGGTGGTGATCGCCAATGCGGTCTGCGACGCGCTGCGGCCGTTCGGGGCGGAGCTGAACAGCACGCCGGTCCGCTGGGGCGACGTCGCGGCGTTCTTCGGCGACGATCCATTCGAGATTTCCGAGCCTTCCCCGGCGTGATATAAAGACCGCGGGATGAGACCGACTTCAACCAGAACAAACGAACGGTGAGGCAAATTGACTGACATGAGATATGAAGCGCCCGAAACGCTTGATGCCGCTGTCGGCCTGCTGGCGGGCGAAAGCGGGCAGGCGAGGGTACTGGCGGGCGGCACGGACGTGCTGGTCCAGATTCACACCGACAGGGCCGACCCGGACCTGATCGTCGATATCAAGAAAATAACCGAACTGCGCGACATCGCCGACGAAGACGGCGCCTGGCGCTTCGGCGCCGCCGTCACCGGCAAGGAGATGATGGACAATGCCGCCTTCAACGCGGCCTGGCCCGGCGTTATGGACGGCGTGCGCCTGATCGGCTCGGTCCAGGTCCGCGGCCGCGCCACGGTCGGCGGCAATCTGTGCAATGCCTCGCCCGCCGCCGACAGCGTGCCGCCGATGATCGCGGCCCGCGCCATAGCCACCGTTATCGGCCCCGACGGGCGGCGCGAGGTGCCGGTCGAGGATATCGTCACCGGGCCCGGCAAGACGTCGCTCGGAAAAGGCGAATTCGTGGTGTCGTTCCAGTTGCCCAAGCGGCCGCCGAATTCCGGCGATGCCTATCTGCGCTTCACGCCGCGGACGGAAATGGACATCGCCGTGGTCGGCTGCGCGGTCAATCTGACGCTCGACGACGCCGGCACCTGCACCGATGCGCGGGTCGCGCTCGGTGCGGTCGCCGCACGCGCACTGGTCGTCGATGACGCCGCGAAGGCGCTGATCGGCACCAAAGTCGACGATGCCGCCATGGAGGCGCTCGCCGCCGCCGCAAGCGCGGCCTGCAGCCCCATCGACGACAAACGGGGCACCATCGAATACCGGACAGAGGTCGCGGGCGTGCTGGCGCAACGCGCCGCCGCAATCGCGCTTGAAAGGGCGAAATCGTAATGGCGAAACAACATGTAACCACCACGGTCAACGGGGACGCGGTAGAGCTTCTCTGCGACCCGACGCAAACCCTGCTCGACGTCCTGCGCGACGAGCTGGACATGAAAGGCACCAAGGAAGGCTGCGGCACCGGCGATTGCGGTGCGTGCAGCGTCGTGCTGGACGATGTGCTGGTATGTTCCTGCCTGGTGCTCGGCGTCGAGGCCAACGGCAAGTCGGTCGAAACCATCGAAGGCATGGCCGAGGGCGAGGACCTGCACCCGCTGCAGCGCAAGTTCATCGACCATATCGCCCTGCAATGCGGCATCTGCACGCCGGGCCTGCTGATCGCCTCGAAGGCCCTGCTGGAGGAAAACCCCGATCCGACGGAATCGGAAATCCGCTACTGGCTGGCGGGCAATCTGTGCCGCTGCACCGGCTATCACAAAATTATCGAGGCGGTACAGGATGCCGCCGCCGAAATGAGAGGGAACTGACCTATGGGAAAAGCACCTTCACCCTTCGCCACGAAAATTCCGTACGAGAAAAAAGATCTCAAGATCGTCGGCTCCAACCCGACCTCGCGCGGCGATGCCGTGGACAAGGTCACCGGACGCGCGCGTTACGCATCGGATATTACGCTGCCCGGTCAGTTGATCGGCCGGGTGCTGCGCAGCCCGCATGCCCGCGCCAATATCCTGTCGATAGACATCTCCGCGGCGGAAGCGCTGCCCGGCGTAAAAGCGGTGGTGACGCGCGACGATTTCCCCGACATGGCGGTCGAACACGCGGCATCGGGCGAACTGATGGTCAATTTCCGCGACGTCACGCGCAACATGATGGCGCGCGAAAACGTGCTCTATGACGGCCATCCGGTCGCCGCCGTCGCCGCCACCAGCGATGCCATCGCCCGTGCGGCGCTGAAGCTGATCAAGGTCGATTACGAAGTGCTGCCCCACGTGATCGACGTGCGCGACGCGATGAAGCCCGATGCGCCGATCCTCCACGAAGACCAGTTCACCAAGGGCGTGGAGCCCAAGCCGACGAAACCGTCGAACATCGCCGCCCGTCTCGAAAGCAAGCTCGGCGATATCGAAAAGGGCTTTGCCGAGGCCGATATCATCATCGAGCGGGAATTCAACACCAAGCCGGTTCACCAGGGCTATATCGAACCGCAGGCCAGCGTCGCCAACTATACCGAAGGCGGGCTCGCCGAGGTATGGACCGGCACCCAGGGCCATTTCGTGTTCCGCGCCCAGATCGCCAAGCTGCTCGAAATGGACCTGTCCAAGGTCAAGGTCATTCCGACGGAACTCGGCGGCGGGTTCGGCGGCAAGAACAACGTCTATCTCGAACCGCTGGCGGTCATGCTGTCCAAGAAGGGCAAGCGCCCCGTCAAGATGGTCATGGACCGGGACGAAGTGTTCCGCGCCACCGGCCCGACCTCGGGGACCAACGTCAAGGTCAAGATGGGCTGCACGAAGGCCGGCCGCATCACGGCGGCGCAGGCGGAGCTGAACTACCAGTCCGGCGCCTATGCCGGATCGTCGCTGCCGCTGGCGACCATCACGGTGTTCACGCGCTACGACCTCGAAAACGTGTCCGTGGTCGGCCATGACGTGACCACCAACCGGCCCAAGGTTGCGGCCTATCGCGCCCCCGGCGCGCCGATGGTGGCGTTCGGGGTGGAAACCGTGGTCGACGAGATGGCGCGCGAATGCGGCATCGATCCGATCGATTTCCGCCTGCTCAACGCCGCCAAGGAAGGCACCCAGACCCATTTCGGGCCCAAGCTCGGCCCGATCGGCTATATCCAGACGCTGGAACGCGCCAAGGCGCATGCCCATATGAAGGAAAAGCTCGGCCCCAACCAGGGCCGCGGCATCGCCACCGGGTTCTGGTTCACCCTCGGTGCCGAAACCTCGGCGACGGTGAATGTCGGCGAGGACGGCACCGCGACGCTGATCTTCGGCACGGTCGACGTCACCGGCGGCTCGCGCAGCGCCTTCGCCATGATCGTGGCCGAGGAACTGGGCATCCCGTTCGAAAAAGTCCGCACCATGTCGGGCGATACCAGCGCGCTCGGCTTCAACTTCATGACCGCGGGCAGCCGCGGCACCGCGGCGGGCAGCATGGCCGCCGTCACCGCGACCCGGAAGGCGATCGCGCGCATGTGCGAAATCGCCGCCCGCAAGTGGGAAGTCGAACCGGACCAGGTCGTCTGGGAAGACGGCATGGCCCGCCCCGCCGGCGCCAATGTCGGCGATTTCGCGCCGATGTCGGTGGTCGAACTTGCCAAGGAAGCCGCCTGGTTCGGCGGCACCATTGCCGGCCATGCCGAAATCAACGTCGCCCAGGGCGGCCCCGGATTCGGCACCCATATAGTCGATGTCGAGGTCGACCGCCGCACCGGCGCCGTGAAAATCCTGCGCTACACGCTGATCCAGGACGCCGGCAAGGCAGTGTATCCGGAATTCATCGAGGGCCAGTTCCAGGGCGGCGCCGTCCAGGGCATCGGCACCGCGCTGAACGAGGAATACATCTATAACGACAAGGGCGTTCTCGAAAACGCCGGCTTCCTCGACTACCGCATCCCGGTGGCCTCCGACGTGCCGTTCATCAACACGGAAATCGTCGAGGTGCCGAACCCGGATCACCCCTATGGCGTGCGCGGTATCGGCGAAGTGCCGATCATCCCGCCGCTGCCGGCCATCGCCAACGCGATCCACGACGCCATCGGAATCCGCATGCGCGACCACCCGATGTCGCCGCCCAAGGTGCTCAAAGCGCTGAAGGACAGGATGATCGAAGACGCCGCCGCGCAGGGTACGGCTGCCGAATAAACCACCGTCGAAAGATGGGATGAACGGGAAGGGCCGGGGCATGTCGCTCCGGCCTTTTCTAATGGGAGGAGGCGTCCCGAATTCTGCTGTAGCGCCGCTAGACTTTTATTTATTCGCCAGGCTGAATGTCGGAATGAACGACAACGATCCGACCGGGACCGATTGGACAGATCGCGAAATCGATCTGATCGTTGCTGACTATTTCGACATGCTGCGAAAAGAGTTGCTTGGCGAGCGATATGTCAAAGCGCATCACAATGCGCGATTGCAGGAATTGATCGGCCGGTCGAAGGGGGCGATTGAATTCAAACACCAGAATATCAGCGCGGTACTCAATAGATTGGGGCAGATCTGGATACCTGGATACAAGCCCATGGCGAATTATCAGAACGCGCTTGTTCATGGGGTGGGCCGATTGCTGGCGTCGGATCCTTTGAATTTTCCTGATCGTATGATTTTCGAACGTGGCGCAATTGAAGAATCTGCGGAAATTTTCTTTGAGCGACCGCCGGTGACAGACTGGGCTGAACCGGCAGAGCCATTGTCGCTCACAAGGTTGGCGACAAAGTTCGATCCGGCGGCGCGCGACGCGCGGAACCGCGAACTGGGTAAGCGCGGGGAAGAACGTATTTTCGATTTCGAACGAAATCGTCTTGTACGGGAAAACCGTCCCGATCTTTCGCGGAAAGTCAGATGGGTCTCGGCTGAGGATGGCGACGGGGCCGGTTACGATATTCTGTCCTTCGATTTTTCAGGGCGTGAGCGTTTTCTCGAAGTGAAAACGACCACGGGCCATCAAAAGACCCCATTCTATCTGACGGAGAATGAACGTAGCTTGTCTGAGGAAAGGACAGATGCTTTCAGAATTGTCCGCCTGTACGATTTTGCACGCAAACCACGCGCGTTCGAAATTGAACCACCTCTGGAAAATTCGGTGATATTGAAACCCATATCTTACAGAGCCTCCTTCTAAGATTAATTTGAAAAACTGCCGGAGAGAAACAACATGGCCCGCCTGGATATCGTCGCCCCGGAAGACTACACCCCGGAACAGAAACGCATCGCCGACATGATTTCCGGCCAGCGCAAGGCGCCGGTGCGGGGGCCGTTCGGGGTGCTGCTGCACGCGCCCGAAATCTGCGAGATTTTCGCGAATTTCGTGGACCTGTCCCTGGACGAGGAGACGTCCCGGATACCGCTGCGGCTGAAGGAACTGGCGATCATCACGGTCGGGCGGGTCTACGGATCGGACTACGAATGGTTCATCCATGCGAAGCGCGCGGTCGAGTTCGGCATCGATGCGAATGCGGTCGAGGAGATGCGCCACAACCGGGTGCCGGCGTTTCCCAATGAAGACGAAACGCTGGTCTACGAGGTCGCGAAGGAACTCGCCGAAACCCGCCGGCTGTCGGACGCGAACTACGCCCGCGCCATCGACCGTTTCGGCAAGGAGGCCATGGTCGAACTGGCCGCCCTTGTCGGTTTCTATCACACGGTGTCGGTGGTTCTGAACGTCTTCGAGGTCGAAGCGCCCGAAGGCGACCCCCATCCGCTGAAGGGCTGACCCGGAATGTCTTCTCTCGGTTTTTCCGCGCTGGAAATCCAGTTTCTCGAAGCGCTGGCGCTGATCCTGATCGCCTGTCTCACGGTGCCTGTTTTCAAACGGGCCGGGCTCGGCGCGATCCTCGGATATCTGGCCGCGGGGGTGATCCTCGGCGCATCGCTGACGCTGGGCTTCGCGGAACACCCGGATGAACTCCTGCATTTCGCCGAATTCGGCGTCGTGCTGTTTCTGTTCGTGATCGGGCTGGAGATGAAGCCCGCGAAACTGTGGGAGATGCGCGGCGATATTTTCGGGGTCGGGCTGGCGCAGGTGCTGCTGTGCGGCGCGGTGCTTGCCGTCCCGCCGCTGGTACTCGGGCTGACATGGCAGGTGTCGGTGGTGATCGGGCTCGGCCTGTCGCTGTCGTCGACCGCGCTGGTGATGCAGGCGCTCAACGAGCGCGGCGAGCGCGGGTCCGGTCACGGCCGCAAGGCCTTCGCCATCCTGCTGTTCCAGGACCTGGCCATCGTGCCGCTGCTGCTGATCGTGGCGTTGCTGGCGCCGTCCGGCGAGAAAATCGGACTGACGCAGGGTCTGGCGAATGTCGGTATCGCGATTGCGGCCATCGCGGCGCTGGTCGTCACCGGACGTTACCTGTTGAATCCGGTTTTCCGGATTCTCGCCAATTCCGGCGCGCCGGAGATCATGACCGCCTTCGCGCTCGGCATCGTCATCGCGGCAGCGCTGCTGATGGACCTCGCCGGCATGTCCTACGCCATGGGGGCGTTCATCGCCGGGGTGATGCTGGCGGAATCGTCCTTCCGGCACGAACTTGAAGCGAACGTGGAGCCGTTCCGCGGCCTGTTCCTGGGGCTGTTTTTCGTCGCCGTCGGGATCTCCCTGTCGCTCGATGCAGTGGCGGCCAACTGGCTGGCGATCCTGATCGCAGTGCCCGTTGTCATCGTCCTGAAAGCCGCGGCGATCTATGGCGTGCTGCGCGCTTTCGGCTCTGCGCATGACGTGGCGGTGCGGGCGTCGCTTGCCCTGCCGCAGGCGGGAGAGTTCGGGTTCGTGCTGTTCGCCTCGGCGGTATCCGCCGGCGTCCTGGATGCGGAACTGTCGTCCATCCTGGTTGCCGTGGTGACGCTGACCATGGTGGCGTCGCCGCTGGTCGAACGACTTGCGCCGCTGCTGGCGCCGAAGAACGAAGGCGCCGAAGCGGAAGAGGACTTCTCCGACGCGGGCGGGCGGGCGCTGGTGATCGGATTCGGGCGGTTCGGCCAGGTCGTCACCCAGGCCCTGCGGCAGCGCGATATCAGCGTCACGATCCTCGACGCCGATGCCGACCGGGTCCGCGAAGCGCAGGAGTTCGGCTCGCGCATTCATTTCGGCGACGGTACCAGACGCGAAGTTCTGCGCGCCGCCGGGGCGGAAGATGCCGACCTGATCGTCGTCTGCGTCGACGACGCGGAGATCGCGAAGGATATCGTGCGGCTGGTCGGCAACAAGTTTTCCCGGGCCAGGCTGCTGGTCCGTGCCTATGACCGGACGGCGGCCATTCAACTGATCCACATGGGTGTCGGCGACCCGGTGCGCGAAACGTTCGATGCCGCTCTCCGGATGGGCGGGCTGGCGCTGACGGCGATCGGCCTGTCGGATGAAGACGCGGCCGAGGCGATTTCCGATATTCGCCGCCGCGATGAACGCCTGTTGCAGTTGCAGGTCCAGCAGACCGCCGATGCGGGCGACGATACGCTGGCGGCGCTGAAGAAGATCAAGCCGGAACCGGTCTAGGCGCCGCGTGGATGTCGGTCACGTACTGCCGCCGTTGACACGAATTGGCGGGCCGGTTCTACTGTTTCCAATTCAGAAAAGTCCCGCTCAGGGTGAGGAAACAGATGAAAAATCCGATTTTACGACGCGATGTTTTCGCGGGTGCCGTCCTTGTCGCCGCCGGGCTGTTTGCCGGTGCGGTCCAGGCTGCCGATACGATCAAGATCGGTGTGATCACCGATGAAACCGGGCGGGCGGCGTTTTACGCCAAGCCGGTGACGGAGGGGGTTCTGCTCGCCGCGAAGGAAATCAATGCCGCCGGCGGCGTGCTCGGAAAGCAGATCGAGCTCGTGGTCGAGGACGACGGCGCGAAGCCCGACGTGTCGGCGACGAAAGCGCGCAAGCTGGTGGATGAGGGCGTTGTCGCGATTATCAGCAATTCGAGTTCGCCCGCGACCCAGCAGGCGCAGACGGTCTCGCTGTCGACCAAAACGCCCCATATCACGCCGGCGAATTCCGGCGAAACCCTGGCGACCAAGCTGGACAATCCGTATTTCTTTCAGCTCGGGCCGCTGGCATCGACCCAGATCAAGACCCTGATGTCCTATACGCGCTCGAAGAACCTGAAGCGCGTCGCCGTGGTCGGCGACAATTCCGGCCTCAGCAAGATCATCGCCGGGGTCTTCGAGAAAAGCCTGAAGGCGAACGGGATCGAGGTCGTGGCGTCCCAGATCATTCCCATCGGATCGCGCACCGGCGTGCCGCAGATGCAGAAAGTCCGCGCCGCCAAGCCCGAAGCGATTTTCCAGGCCGGCATTGTCGGCCCGCAGATGGCCCAGTTCTTTCAGGCCTATCATCAGCTCGGCATGAAACAGCCGGTTCTGGCGTCGTTCAACCTGTCGATCCCCGCCTATCTGAAGGTTGCAAAGGACCTGATGGACGGCGTGGCGTTTATCGACGCCTACGATCCCGACAAGGAACGCACGAAAACGTTTATCGCCGCCTATCAGAAGGAATACGGCTCGGTGCCGTTCTCGCTCCCCGGTTACGGCTATGACGGGCTGTATTTCATCGTCGATGCCATAAAGCGGGCCGGGTCCGCCGACCGCGAAAAGATCCGCGCCGCGATGGCGTCGACCAAGGGCTGGTCCGGGGTCATGGGCGCGAAGGGCTCGTCCGTCAACCTGTCCGCCACCGATCGGCGCGGCTTCGATCCCGAAGGCGCCGTGGTGCGCCTGATCAGGGACAACAATCACGGACCCGCGGTGCATAGCGGCACCAAATAGGACCGGCCGGATCCCCCGGCTGTCATATCTGAATGGCTGAAATAGGAGAGCTGCTGGTAAGCGCGGTGGCATCGGGCTGTATCTACGGCCTGATGGCGCTGTCCTACCTGTTGATCATCCGGCCGACCGGCGTGATCAACTTCGCGCTCGGCGAATGGGCCATGCTGGGCGCCTTCGCCGCGGTCGCGCTCGGCAGCGATCTTCTGGTGCCGGCGCTGCAGCTGCCCCATTTCGTCAGCCTGGTGCTGGTGATCGTGGTTATCGCGGCGATCGGCGCGCTCACGGAAATCCTGACGGTGCGGCCGCTGATCGAAAAAGGCGCGCCGCTGCTGAGCCCGGTTCTGGCCCTGCTCGGCGTGCTGGTCATATCGCTCCAGGTCGGCACGCTCGCCGGCGGCACGGAAGCGCTGCCGGCGCCGCCGCCCTTCGGATTCCGGCGGGTCGAACTGGGGGTCTTCGCCGGCACGCCGCAGGCATTTTACGTCATCGCGACCGCGATTGTCGTGTTCGGCGCCGCCTGGCTGTTTTTCGAACGCACCATCTGGGGCAAGCGGTTCGAGGCGGTCGCCATCAACCGCCGCGCCGCCGCCCTGATGGGGATCAACCTGCGCGCCGTCGGCCTGCTCGCCTTCGGCGGGGCGGGCGCGGTCTGCGGCATCGTCGGCGTGCTGACGTCCGGCGGCAGCGGCGCGTTCTACCAGATGGGGCTGCCGCTTGCGATCCAGGGCTTTACCGCGCTGGTGATCGGCGGCGTCGGCCGGGTGGAGGGCGCGATCCTGGGCGGGCTGATTCTCGGCCTGGTCGAAGCCTTCGCGGCGCGATACCTGCCGATACCGTCGTCGCTGGTGCTCGGCGTGCCGCTGGTGCTGCTGATCCTGTTCCTGCTGGTACGCCCGACGGGCCTGTTGCGCGCCCGGGAGGACGGTATATGAGGAACGCCGTCTGCTGGGGGGGCGCGCTTGTCTGCCTCAGCGCCATCGGGTTCGCGATGTCGAGCTATCACCTGGAGCTGTATCAGAAGCTCCTGCTGGTCGCGACGCTGGCCGTCGGGTTCAATTTCCTGTTCGGCATCTCGGGCCAGATCGCGTTCTCCCATATCGCGTTTTACGGCATCGGCGCCTATGCCGTGGTCATCCTGACCTTCAAGCTCGGCCTGCCGCTGGCCGTCGGCATCGTGGGCGGAATTGCCGTCAGCGCCCTGCTGGCGGCGATGGTCGCCATCCCGACGACGCGGCTCGAAGGATTCTACCTGGCGCTGGTGACCCTGGCCTTTGCGCAGCTATTGCTCGTCGCGCTCGGCGCCGGCGGCGAATTGACGGGCGAGGACGAGGGCATTTCCGGCTACGGCCTGCCGGACTTTTTCGATATTCCCCTGACCGGCGCCGCCTATACGCCGGTAATCGTTTTCGTGCTGCTGATGACGCTCGCCGTCATCCTGCGGCTCGACAATTCCTATTTCGGGCGCGCCTGCCGCGCCGTGCGCGACAACCCGACGGCGGCCTCGGCGATGGGGATCGACGTTGCCCGCACCAAGGTGATCGTCTTCGTGCTCACCAGCACCCTCGCCGCCATCGCCGGCATGGCCTATGCCTTCGTCAATAATTTCATCTCGCCGCCGATCTTCGAGCTCGACCGGATCTTCGAGCTGCTCTTCATGATCATCATCGGCGGAACCGGCCGCCATGCCGGCGCCATCCTCGGCGCGGTCCTGCTGTATTCGATCCAGTTCCTGGTCGAGCCGCTGGTCGGCAAGTTCCATCCGCTGATTTACGGCTTCGTGGTGGTGCTGGTCATCCTGTTCCTGCCCAAGGGGCTTATCGGCGTGTGGGACGACATCGTCGCCCGCCGCAGGCGCGCGGCCGCGCCTGGGAAACCGTCATGACCGGCGGCGCCGCGCCGCTGCTGCAGGTCGACGGCCTGACCCGGCGGTTCGGCGGGCTGGTGGCGGTGGACGACCTGTCCTTCGAGCTCGGCGCCGGGGAAATCCTCGGTCTGATCGGACCCAACGGGGCGGGAAAAAGCACGACCTTCAATCTCGTCGCCGGGGCGCTTGCGCCCAATGCCGGCACCATCCGGCTGGAAGGCCGCGACCTCGCCGGGTTGCGGCCGCACCGGATCGCGGCGCGCGGCATCATGCGGACGTTCCAGCACAACATGGCGTTCGAGGGGATGACGGTGTCCGAAAACATCCTTATCGGGCGGCATACGCGGATGCGGCACGGCCTGTTCAGCGTCCTTGCCGGCACGTCCGGCGCGCGGACGGCGGAGACGGCGGCGGTGGCGCGGGCGGCCGAGCTGATCGAGTTCGTGGGCCTCGGCGACTGGGCCGATGCCGATGTCGGCACCCTGTCTTTCGGGCAGGGACGCCTGCTGGAAACGGCGCGGGCGCTGGCCGGGGAGCCGCGGATCGTGCTGTTCGACGAACCGGCGGCGGGCCTGACCCCGGCGGAATGCGACCGGTTGTCGGACATCATCAAGGGGATCGCCGGGCGCGGGATTTCGGTCCTGCTGATCGAGCACGACATGCGTTTCCTGATGCCGCTGGCGGAGCGCGTCGTCGTCCTCAATTTCGGCGCGAAGATCGCCGACGGCGCCCCGGCGGAAATCGAACGGGACCCGGCAGTGGTCGCCGCCTATCTCGGCGATCCGTCGGGCCGGATCGCGGGGACGGCGGGCGATGCTTGATATCCGCAACCTTGTCGCCGGGTACGGCCCGGTGGACGTCGTCCGCAATGTCTCCATAAACGTGGAACGGGGCGAGACGGTCGCCATTCTCGGGCCCAACGGGGCGGGGAAATCGACCCTGATGGCGGCGCTGACGGGCACGGTGCCGAAACGCTCGGGCGAGATCGGCCTCGACGGCGAGAACCTGATCGGGCTCGACAGCCACCGCATCGTCGCCCGCGGCATGGCGCTGATCCCCGAAGGGCGACTGATCTTTCCGCCGATGACGGTGCGCGACAACCTGCATCTCGGCGCGACGCAACTGTCCGCCGGGGCGGGCCGGTCGGTGGCGGAGCGGTTCGACTACGTCTACGGACTGTTTCCGCGGCTGCGCGAACGGTCAGGGCAGGTCGCCGGCACGCTGTCGGGGGGCGAACAGCAGATGCTGGCGATCGGCCGCGCTCTGATGTCGGCGCCGCGGGTGCTGCTGCTCGACGAACCGTTTCTCGGCCTCGCACCCATGGTGGTGCAGGAAATCCACAGCGCCCTCAACGCGCTGAAGGCCGAAGGGCTGACCCTGCTGCTGGTCGAACAGAAGCTCGATATCGCGCTGACGCTGGCCGAACGCGCCTATGTGCTGATCAAGGGCAGGGTGGAACTGGCCGCCGCCGCCGAGGACCTGAAACGGCGCGACGATCTCGACCGGCTCTATTTCGCCCTCGCCCAGGCCCAGACGGACTGATTTCGCGGTGCCGGCGGGCGAGCGCTGCGGAATTGCCGGATCACGGCGAAAAAAGAGCGGTTGCGCCGCGCTGCCGTCTTGTCATGACCGCGGGTGAGCCATTAGGGTGATGACGCATTCGCGGCGGGCCGCAGGTCGGTGGCGGCTTGAAAAATCCAAACGGGCACCGCACGGCACGCGGGCGGTCCGACGGGGGAAAACTGAAGATGAAGATTGGCGTTCCGAAGGAAGTCCACGCGGGCGAACAACGTGTGGCCCTGACCCCGGAAACGGCGGGTCGTATCCGGAAACTCGGTTTCGAGGTCAGTATCGAAGCCGGCGCCGGCGCCGCCGCCCAGTTCAGCGACGATTCCTATCGCGCGGCGGGCGTCACCGTGGTGGAGGACACCAAGGCGCTGTGGGGCGAGTCCGATATCGTCCTCAAGGTCCGCCAGCCCGAAGCGCATCCCGGGCTCGGCGTCGACGAAACCGAATTTCTGCGCGACGGCGCCACCCTGATCAGCTTTATCTGGCCCGCCCAGAACGCCGATATTCTCGAAAAACTGAAGGCCCGCAACGTCACGACGATCGCCATGGACGCGGTGCCGCGCATCAGCCGGGCGCAGAAACTCGACGCCCTGTCGTCGATGGCCAATATCGGCGGCTATCGCGCGGTGATCGAGGCGGCGAACAATTTCGGGCGCTTCTTCACCGGCCAGATCACCGCGGCGGGCAAGGTGCCGCCGGCGAAGGTGATGGTAATCGGCGCCGGCGTCGCGGGGCTTGCCGCCATCGGCGCGGCGCGCAGCATGGGCGCCATCGTGCGGGCGTTCGACACGCGCCTTGAGGTCAAGCAGCAGGTCGAAAGCATGGGCGCCGAATTCCTCGAGATGGAATTCGAGGAAGACGGCTCCGGCGGCGGCGGCTACGCCAAGGTGATGAGCGAGGAATTCATCAAGGCCGAAATGGAACTGTTCGCAGAACAGGCCAAGGAGGTCGATATCATCATCACGACCGCCCTGATCCCCGGCAAGCCCGCGCCGAAGCTGATCACGGCGGAAATGGTCGAATCCATGAAGCCGGGCTCGGTCGTGGTCGATCTCGCCGCCGAGCAGGGCGGCAATTGCGAACTGACGGAGCCGGGTGTCATCGCGGTAAAGCACGGCGTCAGCCTGATCGGCTATACCGACCTGCCGAGCCGCATGGCGGCCCAGTCGAGCCAGCTCTACGGCACCAACCTGGCCCATATGCTGTCCGACCTGACGCCGGAAAAAGACGGCAATATCAACGTCAACATGGAAGACGACGTCATCCGCGGATCGACGGTCACCAGGGGCGGCGAGATAACCTGGCCGCCCCCCGCTTTGAAGACGCCGGCCATCGCGCCGGCCAAACCGGCGGCGGCGAAACCGCCGGCGGAAGAAGCGTCGCCCCGCAATGTCGGGCTCAAATCCGCGATCACGCTCGCCATCGGCGCGCTGGTCCTGCTCGGTCTCGGCAGCGTCGCGCCGCCCGCCTTCATGGGGCACCTGACGGTCTTCGTGCTGGCCTGTTTCGTCGGCTACCAGGTGATCTGGAACGTCTCGCCGGCGCTGCATACCCCGCTGATGAGCGTCACCAACGCGATCAGCGGCATCATCGTCATCGGCGCGCTGCTTCAGATATCCAGCCCGTCGGGACTGGTCACGGCGCTGGCCGGCATTTCGGTGCTGATCGCCACCATCAATATCGCGGGCGGGTTCCTGGTTACCCAGCGCATGCTCCGCATGTTCCGCAAAAGCTAGGAACGGGAGCAGATCATGAGCGCTGGAATCACGACGGTCGCCTATATCGCGGCGAGCATCCTTTTCATCCTGAGCCTGGGCGGCCTGAGCAATCAGGAAACCGCGCGGCGCGGCAATATCTACGGCATTATCGGCATGGCGATCGCCGTGCTGGCGACCATCCTGGCGACCCAGATCGACGATTACACGATCCTGCTGGGCGCGGTCGTAATCGGCGCCGCCATCGGCATGTTCGCGGCCGCCAGGGTCGAAATGACCCAGATGCCGCAACTGGTGGCGATGCTGCACAGTTTCGTCGGCCTTGCCGCCGTGCTGGTCGGCGTGGCGTCCTATGTCGATCCGACGTCGCATTTCACCGGCGTCGAAAAAACCATCCACGAGGTCGAGATCTTCCTTGGCGTGTTTATCGGCGCGATCACCTTTACCGGCTCGATCATCGCCTTCGCCAAGCTCCAGGGCAGCATTTCGGGTAAGCCGCTGCTGCTGCCGGCCCGCCACCTGATGAACCTGGCCGGGATTTTCGCCTCGCTGTGGCTCGGATACGAATTCCTCGGCGCGGCAACCCACGACGCCGGGCTGACGCCGCTGCTGATCATGACCGGCATCGCCTGCGTGATCGGCGTGCATCTGGTGATGGCCATCGGCGGCGCCGACATGCCGGTCGTGGTGTCGATGCTGAACAGCTATTCCGGCTGGGCGGCGGCGGCGACCGGCTTCATGCTGTCGAACGACCTGCTGATCGTTGTCGGTGCGCTGGTCGGCTCTTCCGGCGCGATCCTCAGCTATATCATGTGCCGCGCCATGAACCGCAGCTTCGTCAGCGTTATTCTCGGCGGGTTCGGCACGACCGGCGGCAGCACATCGTCGGATGCCGAGCAGGGCGAGGTCGTGCCCACCACGGTGGACGAAACCGCGTCCATGCTGCTGGACGCGGACGAGGTGATCATTGTGCCGGGCTACGGCATGGCGGTGGCCCAGGCGCAGACATCGGTCAGCGAGATTACAAAGCTGCTGCGCGACAAGGGCGTCAACGTGCGCTTCGGCATTCACCCGGTTGCGGGCCGGCTGCCCGGGCATATGAACGTGCTGCTCGCCGAGGCGCGGGTGCCCTATGACATCGTGCTGGAAATGGACGAACTGAACGACGATTTTCCGACCACCGACGTGGTGCTGGTGATCGGCGCGAACGATATCGTCAATCCCGGCGCGCAGGACGATCCCAACAGCCCCATCGCCGGCATGCCGGTGCTCGAAGTGTGGAAGGCCAAGACCTCCGTCGTCTTCAAGCGCTCCATGGCGAGCGGCTATGCCGGGGTCGACAACCCGCTGTTCTACAAGGAGAACAACCGCATGCTGTTCGGCGACGCCAAGGACAGCATCGACGGCATCCTGCAGAGCCTGAAGAGCTAGGGCGGGCAGCGGCGGCGTTTGCGCGTCCCGCTGCCGGCCGATCGACCAACCGGCATTCCGTGCCCGCAGCCGTTCCGGTATGATCCCCGGTCCGGGCGGACCGCGACTGCCTTTCATCGTCTTACAGTAAGAGGCCTATTTCCGTGTTTGCAAACCATGACGGACTGATCGAGAAAATCCGCGACCGCTTCCATCACGTCGAATCCTGCCCCTATCAGGGGCCCCGGATCTTTTTCGAAAACGCCGGCGGGGCGCTGACCCTGAAATCGGTGGTGACCCGATCGGCCGAACTGGCGGCCATCCCGGACAACCAGGGCCGCGACAACCCGGCCTCCCATGAACTGGACAGGCTGATCGATCAGGCCCGCGCGGATATCCGGATATTTTTCGGCGCGGCGAAGGGCCCGGTATTCGTCGGCGAGAGCGGCACCGAACTGCTGTTCAGGCTGATCAGCACGGCGGCACTCGAAGCGCCGCCGGGCGGCACTGTCGTCGGCAGCACGCTTGAACATCCGGCCTCGGTCGGCGCCTGCGAGCGCTGGGCGAAGGTTGCCGGGCGCGACTTTGTCCAGGCGCCCCACAATCCGGAGACCGGCAGCGTGACGGCCGAGGATTACCGGCCTTTCGTGACACCGGAAACCCGGGTCGCGACGATCGTACACACGTCGCCGGTCACCGGCATGGCGGTCGATGTCGGCGGGATCGCAAAGTCGATCCGCGAAATATCGCCGGACTGCTTCATCATCGTCGACGGCATCCAGCACGCCGCCCATGGCGGGCTGGATATCGATTCATACGGCATCGACGGCTATGTCATCTCTCCGTACAAGGTGTTTTCGCGCCACGGCTATGGCGTTGCCTGGGTGTCCGAGCGTCTGGGAAGCCTGCCGCATAACCGCCTCACCGGTGCCGCCGCGGACCAGTGGGACCTCGGCACCCGCGACACCGCGTCCTATGCGACCTTTTCCGACGTCGTCGATTATTTTGACTGGCTCGGCAGCCATTTCACGTCCGCGACGGATCGCCGGCAGAGGGTCGAAGCGGCGGGAACGGCGATCCGCCAGCAGGAAAAAGACCTGACGGACGCCATGTTATACGGCATCGGCGGCCAGGACGGCCTCGCCGCAATGTCGACGGTGACGGTGATCGGCGGAATCGAAAATCCGCTCAGGGAAGGCCTTGTGTCCCTCGCGGTCGAAGGCCTGACGGCGGTGGATGTCGTGAGCGCGCTGCGGGAAAAGGGTATTCGGGTCCATGCGCGAAAAGACGATCACTATTCGGGAAACATCCTCACGCCGCTGAAGATGAAAGACTGCGTGCGCGTGTCGATGTGCCACTACAATACGGAAGAAGAGGTCGCCCGGTTCCTCGAGGCCATGCACGAGATCGCGGGATAACGGCGGCCCCGAAAGACCGCCTTCGCCCGGCGGTGTTCGCCGCATTCGTCGCCGGTTCAAACGGAGCAGCAGCGTCTTCAGGACCCTGAAGGGACTGCCGCTCCGTTGAAGTGGCTGTTACTTGCAGGCCTGGGCGGATTTCTTCCAGTTCTTGCCGTCCTTGCATTTGTGCGGGCTTTTGCCCTTGGTGCCGGGAGCGGCCTTGCGGCCCCAGTGGTTATAATAGTCGCCGGGACTGTTATAGAGCGTGACCGTGCAGCCCGTGCTGCCGGCGGCACTTTGGTAATTCGCGGCACAACGGGTCTGCGACGCAGAACCGGCAGCGGCGGCGTAATACCCTGCAGCCGCGGTGATGCAGGCGTTCCTCGACGTTTGCTTTGTTTTGGGGTTGTAGGTTCCCGCGGGACAGGCCGTCTGCCTGGTCGCCGCCGTCCCGTTCGGTGCCGCACCATCGGCGTAATACCCGGCAGGAACCGTTTTGCAGGCTGTCACGGACCGTGCCTTGTTCTGGGCGCTGAAGGTGCCGGCAGGACAGGCAGTCTGTTTGGTCGCCGCCGTCCCATCCGAGCGCGCACCGTCTGCGTAATATCCGGCGCCCACGGTGATGCAGGCGTTCTTCGACGTTTGCTTCGTTTTGGGATTGTAGGTTCCCGCGGGACAGGCGGTCTGTCTCATCTGGCCCAGGCCGGAGACGTAATACCCGGCGCTGGCCGGCGTCTGCGAAACGGAGCCGGATTTTGCGGCATAATACCCTCTGCCGGCTGTCTGACACACCTGGGATGTCGGCGCCTTCAGCCGGGCGCTGTACATTCCTGCGCCGCATTTGACGCAGGAAACACCGCCAGGGCTGCTCGAATAGGTTCCGCCCGGGCAGCCGATCTGTTTGGTCATGCCGGTCTCCGGAACGTGGTAGCCGGCATTTGCCGGGGCACAATTGCCGGTGCCGGACGTCTTTTTGAAGGTGCCTTTGGGACAGGGACCGCACGTATCTGCGGCGACTGCCTGTTGTCCTGCCGGACAGCTTAAGGCGGCGTCTGCGGATTGAGGTGCTGCCAGCATGGACAGCAGGACGACGACTGCGCTGAGTAATTTCATAAAAAATTCCATTATTTTGTGAGCCCGGACGGGCCGTGGAATTTTAACGGGGAGAGATTAGAGATACGTAAATTTTAACCAGGCCCGGCGCGCCGAGATCCGTTTCACGGCGATTTGCCGGGCAGGTTGACCGGGCCGTGCCTTGCCGGGTCGACGCCGTTCATCAACAGGTCGGACAGCGTCGACAGGAGCGTCGCCGTGTTTTTCCGGCCCTCGATGTCGATCATCCGGGAAATCGTGACGTTCAGAAGGGCGTTGGGGGTATAACCGGCCAGTTCCCTCGGCATGACCGTCTCGGCCACGTTTACGGCAAGCGACAGGCGTTTCATGACTTCCTGCAGGCCCGCAATATCCGCCTCGTTTGGCACGTGTGTCTTGTCTTCCATGATCTGACCCCTGTTAAAGTTGGGCCGTTCTGCGCCGGCACGGCCGCATGGGAAACTTCCATTGCTTGAACGCGGCCGGTGGACAGTCGGCGGCAGAACGGTTGAACAACAATATTGAGAATGAGAATGAATCGCAATTAAAATGTTTGCGTGTATTCTGTCCGGGGGCGGGCTAGCGGCCGTGGCGCGGGCGGCCCGCGACGAAATGCTCGGTCGCGTCGGACAGGCGGGTAAACGGCAATGCCTTGCCGGTATAGAGATCCATTTGCGGCACCACGAAACCGGCATCGTCCAGCGAGCCCACGCGCACGCTGCGGACACCGGGGCTTCCCGACCCGGCGCCCAGAAGCTGGGAGCCGCAATCGCCGCAGAATTCCTTGGTCATCGTGTTGCCGCTGTCGGCGGCATGGCCGAACTGCTTCGGCGTCCCCCGGACGACTTGCACGTCCTCTTCGCTGAAAAAGGCAACGGTCGCGAAGCTCGCCCCGGTCGCCCGCCGGCATTCGTCGCAATGGCAGTTCGCCACCCGCACCGGCTCCCCGGTTATTTCATAGCGGATCGCGCCGCACAGACATCCGCCCGTATGTGTCGCCATGGTCCGTCGTCTCCGTGTTAATCGTCTCCGTGTTGATAGGACCGATGGGATGGGCCGATCCCGGCCATCGGCGGCGGTTGTCGCGCCCCGGCTAGACCGCGGCCGCGGCGGCCTCGGCCTCCGGCACCACGTCATAGGCATAGAGATGCTTGCGGAAATCCGCGTGGGCGGCGAGTTCGGCATCGCGCAGAGCGAGATCGGCATAGTCCGACATGGAATCCACGCGCAGCCCGTTCTGCCGCGCGCCGAGCTGGACCTCCGCGACCCGTTCGCGCCGGAGCTTTTCATAGGCAAGCAGGGCGGCGGGCACGGACGCGTTGTCCGTCTGCGCCAGGATGACCGCCAGCGCCATCCCGTCCTCGATCGCCTGGTTGGCGCCCTGGCCGAGATGAGGCAGCATCGGATGGGCCGCGTCGCCCAGCAGCGTCAGGCGCCCCTTGGTCCAGGTCGGCAGCGGCTCGCGGTCGTAGAGCGCCCAGCGGAACGTGTGGTCGACCTGCGCCAGCAGGTCCTCGATCCGCGGGTCCCAGCCCTTGAACTCCGCCCGCAGGGTGTCCGGATCGCCCGGCGCGGACCAGGATTCCTTCATTTCCTCGTCGGTCGGCACGAAGCCGACATAATTGACGATCTCGCCGTGGCGCACGGGAAAGACGAGAAAGTGCTTCGACGGCCCGGCCCACATCAGCCAGCGGTCCATCGGCCAGTCGGGGATCCGGTCGCGGTGGACAAGCCCGCGATAGCTGATGGTGCCGTGGAACACCGGCGTCGACGGCGGAAAGACATTGGGCCGCAGGCTGGAATGAATGCCGTCGGCGGCGACCACGATATCGGCCTCGATGGTGACGCCGTTATCGAAGGTCACGCTGGCCGTATCGTCGCCCTGTTCGAAGCCGACGCCCCGATGGCCGCAATTGACCACGCCGTCGGGCAGCGCCGCCGCCAGCAGATCGACGAAATCGGCCCGGTGCATGCCGTAGGTCGCATTCCAGCCGGCGGCATCGGTGACCTGCACCGGCGCGATGGGGGAGCCGTCCTGGCGCAGGTATTGCGATCCCCCGCCGACAAGCGCGCCCCATTTTTCCACCGCCGGCCCGAGGCCGATACGCTGGAGGTGGCGCACGCTGTTCGGCGTGACGTAGAACCCCGCGCCGATTTCGCCCAGTTCCGACGCCTGTTCGTAAACGGACACGTCAAGCCCGTATGAAATCATGGCATTTGCGGCGAAAAGACCGCCGATCCCGCCGCCGACGATGGCGACCCGTGGCCGTGTTTTTGTCATTGTTATATCCCTGATAAACGCTGCATCAGGAATAGCCTTTCCGCCGCCTGCAATACAAGGGGGCGGGTGCGGGGGGCGACAGCCGGGGGTGTCGCCCCCCTGTCCTAGACCATGTTTTTCACGTCCGACGAGAATGTCGGATAGGCGAAAAAGTCATCCTTCAGGTCGCTCGCCGCTATGCCGTGTTTCATGGCCATCGCGAACAGGTGGACGAGTTCCTCGCCGCTGTGACCGACCATGTGCGCGCCGACGATCCTGTCGGTTGTCCGGTCGACGATCACCTTGGCGTAGGCAACCGTTTCGGCGTAGGCCTTGCCCGAAAACCAGCCGGTCATGTCGCTTTCGGCAACCCGGATATCGAGCCCCTTTTCCCGGGCCGCGCGTTCGGTCAACCCGACGGCGCTGAGTGCCGGTACCGTGTAGACGCCGCTCGGAACGGCGCCGTAATCGGCCGTGGCGGACGGGCCCGACACGATGTTCCGCCCGACCAGCCGCCCCTCGTATGTCGCGACCGGAGAGAGCTGCGGTGTGCCGACGAGCGCATCGCCGCAGATCCAGACCGAAGGATTGGAGACCGACCGCAGGTGGTCGTCCACCGCGATCGCGAAACCGTCATGCGTCACGTTGGCGGCCGCCAGGTCCAGGTGCTGCACATTGGCCACGCGTCCGGCGCCGTTGATCACGCGATCGGCCCGGACCTCGTGCTCTTCGCCGTCGATGCTGTAGGCTACGCTCAGCCGGTCGCCGGCCCGGCGGACGGCCGTGACCCTGACGCCGGTCCGGACGGCGATGCCGAGCCGCTCGCTTTCGCGCCGAAGGGCCGCGACGGCGCCTTCCTCCATGTGCGGCAGCAGTTCGGGCATGGCTTCGAGAATGGTCACCTTCGTTCCGGCGCGGGCGTAAACGTGGCTGAATTCCATCGCAATCACGCCGCCGCCGATGAACACCACTTCGCCGGGCCGGTCCGGTTCCGAGAGAACCTCGTCCGAGGTGATCAGGTATTCGGCGCCGTCGATCGGGAGCGGTCTCGGGGTCGAGCCGGTCGCGATCACGATATTGTCGCCTTCCAGCGTCTGGCCGTCGACGACGACCGTGTTCGGGCCGGTGAACCGGGCGTCGCCGCGATAGACGTCGCCGCGCTTTTCGGCGACGCCTGCCATGGCGTCGGGAATGTCGGCGATCATCGATTTCTCGCGCCGGATGAGCTTCGCCCAGTCGAGCGTCGCCGGGCCGACATCGATGCCGTGCACCGGGGCCAGCTCGATCTCGTGCAGGGCGCGGGCGGCGGCGACGAGGAACTTCTTGGGCGTGCAGCCGCGGTTCGGGCAGGTGCCGCCGAAATCCCGCTTTTCGATAAAGGCGATGCTTTTGCCGGCTTCGGACGCCACGGCGGACACGCCGAACCCGGCGTTTCCGCCGCCGATGATGATGATGTCGTATTTTCTGGTCATTTCGTTTCTCCGTTTGTCTTGAATGCGTTTACAGGCCCAGGTCGGTCAGGCCCGGATGACTGTCCGGCCGGATTCCAAGGGGCCAGTGGAACTTGCGCTCGCTCTCGGCGATCGGCAGGTCGTTGATGCTGGCGATGCGCCGCTGCATCAGGCCGTCCGGCGCAAACTCCCAGTTCTCGTTCCCGTAGGAGCGGAACCACTGGCCATCGGCGTCGTGCCATTCATAGGCGAACCGCACCGCGATGCGGTTGCCGGCGAATGCCCACAGTTCCTTTATCAGGCGGTAATCCTGTTCGCGCTGCCATTTGCGGGTCAGGAAGGTCTCGATCTCCCGGCGTCCGGCAAGGAATTCGGCGCGGTTTCGCCACTGGCTGTCCGCGGTGTAGGCCAGCGCGACCTTCGCGGGATTGCGGGAGTTCCAGCCGTCTTCGGCGGCCCGGACTTTCTGCGTTGCGGTTTCGTCATTAAAGGGCGGTAGGGGGGGGCGGGACATGGTCTATCTCCGATGTTTGTTTCTCAGACCGCCGCGCGGACGGGCTGTTGCGACAGGCGCGCCGCGAGATCGCGCACGGCGCGATTGGCTTCGGCGGCGGAGCGCTCATGGCGTGCATCTCCGAATTCCTGATATTCAATGCCGACGTGATGAAAATCGGACATGCCGAGGTAGCGGGAGGCGAACCGCAGGTGGGGCACCAGATTGTCGCCTCCCTCGTTGAGCTCGCCCGGACCGAAGCCAAACTCGCCGCAGGATGTCAGCGCGACGACCGGCTTGCCCGGAAGGATCGGTTCCAACGGACGGTCGCCGCGCGCCAGATCGAAGGTGAAGGTCTTGTTGATCCGCACGACCTGATCGAACCAGGCTTTCAGAGC
>CAXBCP010000015.1:0-117641 GCA_963974055.1 uncultured Rhodospirillaceae bacterium | reverse complement strand
AATCCCGATTCGACGGAATCCCATACGATTCATTCAAAACAGGAAACGCTCTAGGCATAAAAAAACCCTCTCCCAGACGGGAGAGGGTTTCTGTTTCCCGAAGGAAGCCGATCAGCCGGCGTGTTCGGCCATCCAGTCGAGCGCCCGCGCAAAGGCGCGTTCGGCGGCACCCTTGTTGTATGAATCGCGGTCGTCGCAGGTAAAGCCGTGTCCGGAATCGTCATAGACATAAAGCGGGCTGTCCTGCATCGCGTCTTTGATCTTCTGCAGATCGTCCAGCGGAATGGCGGCATCCTTGTCGCCGAAATGGAACTGGGTCGGGCATTTCGGCTGCATGTCGCCGACTTTTGCCGCGATTCCGCCGCCGTAGAACGGCATGGCCGCCGAAATACCGTCGACCTTGCAGGCCGCGACAAAGGTCGCGTAGCCGCCGAAACAGAAACCGATCACGCTGACCTTGCCGGCGGACGCGACTTCCTGGACCGCGGCGCCGATATCGGCGACGATCATGTCGTCGGTGATTTTGCCGCGGGTTTCGCGCCCTACGCCGAAATCGGTTTCGTTATAGCCGAGCTCGATGCCCTTTTCGACGCGATCGAACAGCGCGGGTGCAATGGCCACATAGCCCTGTTCGGCAAAGTAATCGGCGGTGCGGCGAATCTGGCCGTTAATGCCGAAGATTTCCTGAACCACGACCAGGCCGCCTTTGACGGCGCCGGTGGGCGTGGCCTTGTATGCGTCCAGCGTATGTCCGTCGGACGTCGTGAGTGAGATTGTCTCTCCCATGGTTTTCCCTTTCTCTGGGTCCCTGATTGCAGATTGAACTCGTTTTGAATTAACGCGGCGGTCAAGGTATCCCGCTGCCGCTGCGGTAACTTAGCGCGCCTGATCAGACGTTGAAACGGAAAAGGATCACATCGCCGTCATTGACGACATAGTCGCGGCCCTCCTGGCGCATCCGCCCGGCTTCCTTGGCGCCGTGTTCGCCCTTATAGGCGACGTAATCGTCGTAACCGATGGTTTCCGCGCAGATAAAGCCACGGGCGAAATCGGTATGGATGACGCCCGCCGCATCGACCGCCTTTGAGGCTGTGGGGAGTGTCCAGGCGCGGCTTTCTTTCGGACCCGCTGTGAAATAAGTGATCAGGCCGAGAAGTTCGTATCCGGCGCGGATGACGCGTTCCAGTCCGGTTTTTTCGAGTCCGAGACTTTCCAGAAATTCGCTTTTTTCATCCGGATCGTCGAGCTGGGCGACTTCGGCCTCGATCGCCGCGGAGACGACGACGCAGGCGGCATTTTCCGCGGCGGCGCGCGCGGCTACTTTTTCGGTGAGCGCATTGCCGGTGGCGGCCGATTCTTCTTCGACATTGCAGACATACATGATCGGCTTTGCCGTCAAAAGCTGCATCTGCTGGAAAAGCGGGGCTTCGTCTTTTGACACTTCCATGGTTCGGGCGGGCTTGCCTTCTTCAAGCAGCGCCTTGGCGCGCTCTACGAGGCTGAGCATCGCTTTCGATTCCTTGTCGCCGCCCCGTGCTTTTTTCACCAGCGGATCGATTCGCCGCTCCAGGCTTTGGAGGTCGGCAAGCATCAGTTCGGTATCTACCACGTCGGCATCGGCCAGCGGATCGACATGGCCGGCGACATGGGTGACCTCTTCGCCTTCGAAACAGCGCAGGACATGGGCGATGGCGGATACTTCGCGGATATGGCCGAGAAACTGGTTGCCCAGGCCTTCGCCGCGGCTCGCGCCGGCGACCAGCCCGGCGATGTCGAGAAATTCAAGCTGGGCCGGTACGATTTTCTCCGATTTCGCCAGACCGGCGATAACCTGCAGCCGGTCGTCGGGCACGGCGACCCGGCCGGCATTCGGCTCCACCGTACAGAACGGATAATTGGCGGCTTCGGCGGCGGCGGTTGCGGTCAGCGCATTGAACAGGGTCGATTTACCTACGTTCGGCAGGCCGACAATTCCGCATTGAAATCCCATCAGTCTTTTCCTTGTCAGTCCGGCGCCGTCTGGCCCGGGGGCGGCGCGAGATAGGCTACCCGTGTCATAAAGCCTGCGTTGTCGCCTTCGACCAGATACGGCACTGCGTCCGCGATGGCATCGATGGTACGTTCCACCCAGTCGATTTCGGCCTTTGGGAAATCGGACAACACGTAGTTATGCACCCGTTTCTTGTCGCCCGGGTGGCCGATCCCGATCCGGACACGCTTAAAGTCCTGGCCGATATGGGATGAAATACTGCGGATGCCGTTATGACCTGCATGCCCGCCGCCCATTTTTACGCGCACCTTGCCGGGGGCGAGATCCAGTTCGTCGTATAAAACGGTTACCTGCAGGGGACGCAATTTATAGAAGCGCACGGCTGAACCCAAAGCCCGGCCGGATTCGTTCATGAAGGTTTTCGGCTTCAGCATGAGCACTTTTTCGCCGTGAATCGTGCCTTCCGCCACATAGGAATTGTGACGCGACTGGCGCAAGGCCAGGTCATAGCGGCGGATGATTTCATCCGCCGCCATGAACCCGATATTGTGGCGTTGCCGGGCGTGTTTCGGGCCGGGGTTGCCGAGCCCTGCGAAGATCAGCATCTCTGCTTACCGGCTGCGACCGGGGACAAGGACCAGTTAGTCCTTGTCTTCCTCTCCGTCGTCGCCGGCGTCATCGCCGCCTTCCGCGGTTTCACCTTCTTCGCCTTCGCCTTCTTCACCTTCTTCGCCCTCTTCGTCCTCGACCACAGCGACGGTCGGTGCGGCAATGGTGGCGATCGTGAAGTCGCGATCCGTGATTACGAACTCCACACCGTCCGGCAATGTCACGGCGCTGGCGTGGATGGAATCACCGACTTCCAGGCCCGCAAGCTGGAGAATAAGCTCCGGCGGGATGTTGTCGGCGGTGCACAGCACTTCGACTTCGTAGCGAACGACGTTCAGAACGCCGCCGGTCTTCAGGCCGGGGCATTCTTCTTCGCCTTCGAATACGACAGGCACGGCAGCGGTAATTTTCCGCTTGGGGTCGAAACGCAGGAAATCGACATGCATCGGCGCATCCGAAACCGGATGGAACTGCACGTCACGGGGCAACACGCGATGTTTCGTGCCGGCGATCTCGACGTCGACCAGCTGGATAAAGAACTGCGGGTTGTCGAGTTCCTTGACGAGCACGCGCTGCTCCAGCGTCAATAGGACCGGTTCTTCCTTGTTGCCGTAGATAACGGCGGGTACCTGCCCGTCACGACGAGCCTGGCGCGCGGACCCCTTACCCGCGCCGTCTCGCGGAGAGGCGGGTACAGTTTCGACCACAGCCATAATAGTCTCCTTTTGGATGATCGTGCCGGCCTCCAGGGGTGCCGGTCACAGAAAAAACACCCGCCGAAACCGGCGGGGGCGCGCGTTATTAGCCCTATTTCAGCAGCTAGTCAAACAGGCTGGAGACGGACCTTGCATCGCTGATACGCTCAATGGCCTCTCCCATCAGGGGGGCGATCGATATCTGCTTGATATTGCCGGCAACGCGGACGGCCTCGGTCCCGAGGATCGAATCCGTGATTACCATGGATTCCAGCGGCGATGCCGATACCCGGCTGACGGCGCCGCCCGACAGAACGCCGTGGGTAATATAGGCATGTACCGACTTTGCGCCCGCTTTCTTGAGGGCTTCCGCCGCATTGCACAGGGTGCCGCCGGAATCGACGATATCGTCGACCAGGATGCAGGTGCGGTCCTTAACGTCGCCGATAATATGCATGACTTCGGACACGCCGGCACGTTCCCGCCGCTTGTCGATAATGGCAAGATCGGTATCCAGCCGTTTTGCGAAGGCACGGGCGCGAACGACGCCGCCGACATCCGGCGACACCATCATCAGATCGCCATTGTCGAAATTTTCTTCGATATGGCGGATGAAAACCGGCGCTGCGAACAGGTTGTCGAGGGGAATATCGAAAAAACCCTGAATCTGGCCGGCATGAAGGTCCATGGTAAGGACCCTGTCGGCGCCGGCCACCGTTATCAGGTTCGCGACGAGCTTGGCGGAAATCGGCGTCCGGGGGCCGGATTTCCGGTCCTGGCGGGCATAACCGAAATAGGGAATTACCGCTGTGATCCGGCTGGCGGAGCCGCGCCGTACCGCGTCGAGCGCGACGAGCAGTTCCATCAGGTGGTCATTTGCGGGATAGGATGTCGACTGGACGATGAACACATCTTCGCCGCGGACGTTTTCGTGAATTTCGACGAAACATTCCATATCCGAAAACCGGCGAACGCTTGCTTCGGTGATCGGCAGATTCAGATACGCGGCGATTGCTTCCGACAGCGGACGATTGCTGTTACACGCAATGATTTTCATGTGCGTCGACTTCCGGTGCCGGCGTCGCACTGCCGGACTTCACTGATTATGGCCCGCGCCCGCCCCCGGTGCCGACGCCAGCGCAAATTACCAGTGGTGCAGGGGGGTGTAAACGCCGACCGATTCTTCTTCGCTGGCCGCTATCGTTTTTCGGCCTGTGCGCCGGACAGCGCATTTTCAGGAATTTTGCTGAGGACATCGCCGATGCCTTCGGCCGCGCCGGTGGCGATATTGCGCGCTATCTCCGGCCAGTCGTTTTCTAGGCTTTCCGGGGTGACGGCGTTTTTCTGGGTGAGCGTGCCGAACTCCTTTCCGCCGGAGCTCATGACTGACCATTCCAGGCCGAGGGTCCGCTTTCCGTCCGGCCCGGGTTTGAGAGACACGATACCGACGATAACGATGGAATCCGACCGCATTGCGGACGAGACCCGCAGCGCCCGGAGGCGCAGTGCCGATTCCAGCTCGGCACGCAGAAGCGCCGCTGCCGTCTCGGGTGCGCCGTCAATCTGCCAGACATGCAGCGTTCGCTTTTCCCGGTTCGCGGTCTGATCGGTCACCATCGGACCCTGAATGATGCCGGCGACCTTGCCGGCCGATTTCGATGCCATTTCCCGCAGCAGGTTGGGACTGCCCTTTTCCCAGGCCGATTTGCGTGCGGCGAGATCGAGCACGTGTTCCCCGGTCTGGAGACCGTTGCGGTCGGAAACCTTCCAGATCAGGCGGATTTCCGACCGGGTGGCACTGCGCGACCGTTCGATCGCCTGTCCTGTAAGAACCAGACTGCTGCGATTCCCGTTCTCCGTAAAGGCGGGCAGGTTCCGGGCCAGCAGTGCCGCTGCCATCTCCCGGGCCAGCGCGGCACCCGTATCGAGGGGCATGCCGGCGACCGGACGGACGACAATCCCGGACCGGTCCGGCAGGTCCAGAAGCGGGTTCGACGATTTCTGGCTGGCGGCCGGCAGGAAAGGCTGTGGCAACGGCTGGCAGCCCGCCACGGTGGCCACTACAGCGCAGAACGCCGGAAAGAGCGTCAGTCTAAATCGCACAGCTCACCATCATCCCGAGCAGCAGGACAAATATAAAGATGATCATATAGGGCATCGTCAAGAACGCTTTGTAAGGGCGATGGCGGACAGGCCGCGGCCGTAATCGTCTTCGCTCCGATGGCAGGTCCGGCGATAGCTGAAGAAATGAGCGTCGCTGGCATAGGTATCGACCCCGATCGCATCGACATTGCCGATGGCGGCGCGGTTCAACGCAGCCAGCACGAAACCCTGGAGATCGAAAAGATGTTTACCGGTAACGCCGTCCGGGCGAAAGAAACCGGCCGAAGCCGGGTCGGCGTCGAGGAAAGGCGCGGGGAATTCGCCACCGACCTGATAGGATTCCTGGGCAATACAGGGACCGACGGAAGCGTTGATGTTCTGCCGGTCGGCGCCGAGGGCTTCCATGGCATCGATGGTCCGCTCCAGCACGCCGCCCAGGGCGCCGCGCCAGCCGGCATGGGCGGCACCGACGACTCCGTTTTCCGGGTCGGCGAACAGAACCGGCGCACAATCCGCCGTCAGGATACCGAGCGCGACGTCCGGCATGCGCGTCACCATGGCATCCGCCTGCGGCCGGTCGGCGCGTATCGGGGCGGGATCGGTCACGGTCACCACTTCAGGGCTGTGGACCTGGTAAAGCGTTACCAGGCGGTCTTCCGGCAGGTCGAACTGTGCCGCCGCGCGGCGCTTGTTTTCCTGCACATGGTCGGGATTGTCGTTCGATCCTGCACCGCAGTTCATCGATGCATAAATGCCGCTGCTGACACCCCCTTCTCGGGTGAAAAAAGCGTGTCGAATTCCCGCCGTCTCGGTCAGCGCCCGTGATTTCAGCATTCCGGATTCACCCATGTCTCAAACCCGGCCAGTTTAGGCGATTCGGCATCGGACGCCACCATGACCTTGAACAGGTCGCCCATCTGCCCTGGGGCTGTCAGCCTTTCGGTTCCCGATCTCAGGCGTGCCGCCGCTTCGGGCGCTGCTGCGCGTGCGAGCGTATCGGTACGTTCCGCGATCCCGAGACCGTTCAGGAATGCCGCTTGGGCTATTGGGCCCATTGTCTGTGCACCGCCGGCGCGAAGCGTCCGGGCGAGGGCGTCGAAATCGACATGGGCGGTGATGTCCGATTCGCCGGGATCCGATAATACGTTCGCGTATGCGTGGCGCCGCACTGCCTGCAGCGTATCGCCGAGGTTCGATTCTGCGTGGCCGTAATCGATGAGCAGGGCGGCACCGGGAGCGCTCGAGAAACGCCGGCACAAGCTGTCGGCAAATTTCCCGGCGGTCGGGCAGGTTTCGAATATGGCGCCGGGCGGCGCGTCTTTTCCCGCCGCCGGCACCAGCCGGTCTGCATCCGCCGCGACCTCGCCGGGGCTGAACACAAGGCCGCCGTCGTCCAGTGCGACACGCCGTTCCGCCCATCCGCGTCCGGTCATCACAAGTTGGCGGACAGGCAGGGCGTCGAGAAATTCATTGGCGATCAGGATTGTCGGGCCGGGCGGGACGGTGTCGAGGGTATCGTGCCAATGCGGCGCATAACCGGCAAGCGTTGCCCGCTGGCGGTCACGCATCGCGGCGCTGGTTTCCACAAGATGAATTTCGATTGTAGCTGCAAATGCCGGCACGGACTGCGCTGCGCGCAACAGGTCGCGCATCAGGGTGCCGCGTCCGGGGCCGCATTCGACAAGGGTGATTTTTCCCGGCCCGCCGATCTGCTGCCAGGTGACGGCCGACCAGAGGCCGATCAGTTCGCCGAAAACCTGGCTGATCTCCGGCGCCGTGATGAAGTCGCCCGTTGCGCCGAACGGGTCGTCTTTCATGTAGTAGCCGTGTTCCGGGTGTCCAAGAGCGGTTTCCATGAATTCCGCCACCGTTATGGGCCCGTTTTCGGCAATCCGCGTGCGGATTATGTCTTCAAGAGGCGACATTTTTCCGCGATGTCACGACGAGCCAGAGCCCTACGATAAGCAGCGGCAGGGAAAGCCATTGACCCATTGTCGATCCGACACTGAGAAACCCGATATGCGCATCCGGCTGGCGAAAAATTTCGGCGACCGGTCGGGCAATCCCGTATCCCATCAGAAACACGCCGGAGAGAAAGCCGCGCCGTTCGAAAAAGCCCGGCCGGTAGGCAAACCACGCCAGCACCAGGAACAGCAGCAACCCTTCGAGCAGCGCCTCGTATAGCTGACTCGGATGCCGCGGCAGCGGCCCGCCATTCGGAAACACCATGCCGAGCGGCGAATCGGTGACGCGGCCGTATAATTCGCCATTGATGAAGTTTGCGATACGGCCGAGGAACAGCCCTATCGGCGCGGTGCAGGCGACAATGTCGCCGACCGCGATCCAGGAATACCCCCGCAGGCGGGAAAACAGCCAGATCGCGAAAATGACGCCCAGCAATCCACCGTGAAAGGACATGCCGCCCTGCCAGACCGCGAATGCTTCCAGCGGGTGGTCCAGATAGTAACCGGCCTTGTAGAACAGCACATAGCCGAGGCGGCCGCCGAGAACGACGCCCAGCGTCGCCCAGACGATGAAGTCGTCGATATGCGGCTTGGTGATCCCTGTCGGCGACCGGCGCGCCAGCACCACCATGTACCGCCAGGCGAGAAGAATGCCGCCGATATAGGACAGGGCGTACCACCGGATCGCGAAGGGGCCGATTTCCAGCAGGACCGGGTCGATGGCCGGATAGGTCAGGGTCAGCACGGCGGGGTCTCCGGCGTCCGGGGATCAGGCATAGGGGTCCGGGGCCATCAGGTGATTGCGGATATAGGTCGCTACGCCGTCTTCCAGTTCCGTCGGCGTGCCGGCATACCCTGCCGCCCGCAGGCGGGTCATATCGGCTTGGGTGAAATACTGGTAGCGGTCGCGAATGGCTTCCGGCGTGTCCACGAATTCGATTTCCGGGGCGTGGTTCATCGCCGCGAAGACTGCCCTGGCAAGGTCTTCGAAGGTGCGCGCCTTTCCCGTGCCGACGTTGTATATGCCCTGTGTCCCCGGGTTTTCCGACAGCCACAGCGCGACATCGACGCAGTCTTCGACCCAGACGAAATCGCGCTTCTGGCCGCCATCCGCGTAATCCGGGTTGTGGGATCGGAAAAGCACGGCCTTTCCGTGTTCCGAAACCTCTCTGAAATTTTTCAGCGCCACGCTGATCTGGCCGCCCTTGTGATATTCATTGGGGCCGTAAACGTTGAAGAATTTGAGCCCCGCCCAATGGGGAGGCTGCGGTGCATTCCCGGCCACCAGGCGGGCGATACGCCGGTCGAAAGCATGTTTCGACCAGCCATAGGCATTCAACGGGCGCAGGCCCGCCAGACCGCCGATCGAATCGTCGTCGCCAAACCCCTGTTCGCCGTTGCCGTAGGTTGCCGCCGACGAGGCATAGATCAGCGTGGTTTCATTTTCCGCGCACCAGTTCCACAGATCGAGCGAAAGCCGGAAATTTGACCTCACGATCAGGTCTGCGTCGCGTTCGGTCGTCGCCGACACCGCGCCCATGTGAAATATCGCTTCGATGTCGTCTGAATTGTCGTTCAGGAAACCGGACAGCGCATCCGGCGGGATGATATCGGCCAGCTCCCGCTTGGCGATGTTCTTCCACTTGTCGTCGTCGCCCAGTATGTCGCAGACGACAATATCGCTGTGCCCGCGGGCCTCGAGTTTCTTGACGATGTTGGAGCCGATAAATCCGGCTCCGCCGGTAACGATGATCATGCGGTCGTCCAATGCGTGTTTCGCTATACTTGGTTATAGGTTCCGCCGGGACAAGCCGCAAACGCCAGCTTGTCTTGAGTTGGTGGAAACAGGCCCTATGTTGAGTACACAGGTTAACCCGCAAGGAGGTCCGGCGATCATGGAAAACCGAAAACGCGTATTTGACGACGCCGCCCGTGTCGCCGGCGGTGCCCTGGGCACGCTTTCCGGAATCCGTCGCGAAGTGGAGGGGCTGGTCCGCCACCAGCTTGACCGGCTCCTGTCCGGTATGGACCTGGTCACGCGGGACGAATTCGAGGCGGTCAAGGAAATGGCCGCCCGTGCCCGGACCGAGAACGAACGGCTTGAGGCGCGGCTTGCCGCGCTCGAAGCGAAGCCGGCAAAGGCGGCGTCCCCCCGCAGCAAGCCGAAAACAGGCGCCAAAAAAGCCGACTGAAATACCGTCTGGCCGCCCGCCGGCCGACTTATCCACTACATTTTGTGGTTCGCCGCCGTCGAGCCACCAATTTTTGTTGCACGTGAAATCCCCTTCTGGCACGCTAAATGTTGTGTTGAGAAACTCCACACCCCCACGATTTTGCGGATATCGCCGCCCAATTGCGGATATTTCGGGTGTCGAGATCACTAAAGCGTCCAAGGGGGTTCAGGCATGACGGCCTTAAGCAAAGAGTTCGAGAAATCCGTACACAATCCACTCGATATGGTCGAGCAGATCGCCGCCAGCCACGACTGGCTTTACGAACGGTCCAGCGACCGGGACATTGCGGTCGAAGTTACCGGCCACTGGTGCGACTACAGGATGTTTGTGTCGTGGCATGCCGACGTTCACGCATTGCTGTTCGCCTGCGCCTTCGACATGCGGGTGCCCGAAAAGAAGTCCGAAGCGATTCACCCCCTTCTGGCGATCATCAATGAACGCCTGCTGGTCGGTCATTTCGATCTCTGGTCGGACGACGGACTGCCGGTCTTCCGGCATGCACTGTTGCTGCGCGGCGTGAACGGCGTCAGTCATGAACAGCTGGAAGACGTCGTCGATATCGCGTTCACGGAGAGCGAACGTTACTATCCTGCGTTCCAGTTCGTGATCTGGGGCGGCAAGAGCCCGGAAGAAGCGATGGCGGCGGCAATCCTGGAAACGGAAGGCGAGGCCTGACCGACCCGCGGCGTCTCGCGAATTCCGGACCGCGCGGGAAAAACCGAATAGATTCAGCGAGGCCATAGACATGTCTGCAACGCAAAACATTCTGCTTGTCGGGTGTGGCAAAATGGGCGGCGCCATGCTGCGGGGCTGGCTGGCCCGGGGCACCGCGCCCGCCAATGTACTGATCGTCGAGCCCCATGCAGATTCCGCAGACGCGCTAAGGCAGGAACTGTCAGTGACGGTCGTGCCCGACGCCGCCGGGATCGACGCCGGTTTTTCGCCCGATATCGTGGTCTTCGCCGTAAAACCACAGGGCATGGACGACATAGTGCCGTCCTATGCGCCGTTTGCGGAAAACGGAGCCGTCATCCTGTCGATCGCGGCGGGCCGGACAATATCCTATTTCGAAACCCGTCTTGGCGGCGGTGCGGCCATCGTCCGCACGATGCCGAATACGCCGGCCGCTGTCGGTCGCGGTATCACGGCGGCCTGTGCGAATCCTCATGTCTCGGACGGCCAGCGCGGCGCCTGCGAACGGTTGCTGGAAGCCGTGGGGGAAGTGGTCTGGGTGGACGACGAATCGTTGATCGACCCCGTCACGGCGGTATCCGGCAGTGGGCCGGCATATGTCTTTCTGATGATCGAATGCCTCGCGCGGGCCGGAGAGGCACATGGCCTGCCGCCTGAAATCGCGGCGCAGCTGGCGCGGGCGACCGTGGCGGGGTCGGGCGAACTGGCGCGTCAATCCGATGAAGCGGCGTCGACACTGCGTCAGAACGTGACGAGCCCCGGTGGCACCACCGCGGCGGCACTGGATGTATTGATGGCGGATGACGGGTTGCAGACGCTGATGAACCGGGCCGTTGACGCCGCGACCCGGCGTTCGCGCGAACTCGCGGGCTGAAGTCCCTACCGGCGCGGCAGGCTTATTCGGCCGCCTGCGGAAAAGGCGTCACCGAGCGCAGCTTTTCCAGAGCGCGTGATTCGAGCTGGCGCACCCGTTCCTTTGACAACCCGAGTTCCTTGCCGATTTTAGTGAGGCTGTCGCGTTTCTCGCCTAAAAAGCGGCGCCGGAGAATATGGCGTTCCCGTCGTGTCAGCGCGGGAATGGCGGCGCGCAACCGACCGATCAGTGCAATGCGCTCGCGTTTGGTCACGAGCGCGCTTTCCGGGTCCGGCCCTGAATCCGGGAGTGTCTCGGAGAGTGCCCGCCCATCCGCCTGGACCGCGTCGAGCGGCTGATCCACAGAGGTGATCCGCTGGGCGAACGCCCTGACGTCTTCAACCGTCGTGTTGAGACGTTTCGCGAACGCGCGCATTGTGTCGCCGCTTTTTTCGTCAAGGCCCGACATGCCGGCGCTGAAATACATGGTCCGATGCCGCGGCGTCGTGACCGGGCGGACGGCGGATCCTGAACGCAGCACGTAGTCCTGCATTGCGGCGCGGATCCACCACATCGCGAAGGTCGATAATCTGGTGCCGCGCTCTGGATTGAAGCGCTTGATCGCTTCCAGAAGTCCGACGGTGCCTTCCTGGATCAGGTCTGCGAGCGGATAATCATGCCGGCGGTACCGGCCCGCAATACGGATCACGAAACGCAGCTGGCTCAGAACCAGACGTTCGCGGGCATGACTGTCTCCGGAACGAACGCGCTGGAAAAGGTCGCGTTCTTCGGTGGCCGACAGGCGCGGTACGCGTTTTAACGCTCTTGCGATGTTTGCCGGAATGGGAGAGCGCATTATCTATCCATAAGGTCTGACGATGAATCGTCGCATACAGTGGCAGTCAGATCAACCGATTGAATCGGCGTCGATCAGTCGCAAAATGGTGTAAAGTCTTTGTTCTGCAACGAATTGTGGAGGGTCATATGGCGAAGAAAGCAAGCGGCAGACAGCCGGGCTCTGACAAGGTGCTGGATGCTGCACTGGATCTTGCCGCCGCGATGCGGTGGCAGGAAATCACGATGGAGATGGTCGCCGATGCAGCGGGCGCGAGCCTGGCCCGGGTCTATGACCTGTTTCCGTCCAAAGCGGCCTTGATTACGGCATTTATCCACCGGACGGACCGCGCCGTTCTCGCCGGCCATGATTTCGACGACGCGTCGGAGCCGTGCCGGGAACGTTTGCTGGATGTCCTGATGCGCCGGCTGGATGCGCTGCGTCCGCACCGCGCCGCCGTCGCATCGATTACCCGCGGAATCGGATCGGATCCCTGTGCGATGTTGTGCGCTTTGCCGGCCTTTGCCGGGGCAATGGCGTGGTCGCTTGAAGCAGCCGGCATCCGGTCGTCGGGTCCGATGGGGCTGATCCGGATCAAGGGACTTTCATTGATCTACCTGGCCGGGTTGCGGGTCTGGTTGCGGGACGACACGCAGGACCTGTCACAGACCATGGCGGAGATCGATAAAAGGCTGAAGCGGGTGGAGGCGCTTATGTCGGCCCTGCCGTTCGGGGCGGGCCGGCGTCGCTCGCAGGAAGGCTGAAAGAAGCGGCGACGGGCTGTCAAACTGGTTAAAGTTTAGGCGGCGATCATAAATATGCTATTGCGAGAATTTGCCTGTTTTCGTCCCAATTTTGTCGTAACTAACTGAAATATAATGAAGGAATAATTTGTGCAGCGCACAATTAGTTCCTTGACATGGTGCACTGCACAACATATATTCCTGTCACGATTGACGAACACGAACCACAACCAATCGACACACTCAACAGGAGCATATGATGGCTGCTAACGGAAAAACGAACGGTGCGATGTTCCCTGAATGGGATTTCACCAAAGTCTGGGCTGATATGAAAATGCCCGAATTCAATGTTGACGCCATGGTCGCGGCGCAGCAGAAAAATATGGAAGCTCTGAACCTCGCCAACAAGACCGTTGTCGAGAGCTGGCAGGGTTTTGCGAAAAAGCAGGCCGAGCTTTGGCAGGCCGCGCTGGAAGACACGGGCGTGCTCGCTCAGGATGTCGCCGCCACCAAAGAACCCACGGATAAAGTCGCCAAACAGGCGGCCTTCGCCAAGACGGCGTTCGAAAACAGCCTTTCTTCCGCACGCGAAGCGCAGGAAATTGCCGCCAAATCGGCGAACATGGCGGTCGATATCGTCTCCAAGCGCATGGTCGAAGGGCTCGACGAAGTCGTGTCCTATGTCGAAAAGACGGCGCCGAAAAAGGCTGCCGCCGCAGCGAAATAAATCAGTTCGTTAGTACCGTCGCCCAGTTGGCGTCGAAAAAACCGTCGTCCCTTTCGGGGCGGCGGTTTTCTTTTGACCGTCCGTCCGCAATGATCGCCCCGGTTAATCTTTGCGGAGAGAAAGATGACGATCACATTCGACGATTTTATGAAGGTCGATATCAGGGCCGGCACCATTACCCGCGCCGAACCCTTTCCCGAAGCGCGAAAGCCCGCCATTAAACTCTGGGTCGATTTTGGCCCCGGGATTGGCGAGAAAAAAAGCTCGGCGCAAATCACCAGATATTACAGTCCCGATGCTCTCGCCGGACGCCAGGTGGCCGCCGTGGTGAACTTCCCGCCGCGGCAGATCGGGAAGTTCATGTCCGAAGTGCTTGTTCTCGGCTTTCCCGATGCGGAGGGCGAGGTCGTTCTCGCGAATATCGACCAGCCTGTTGCGAACGGCGCCCGCTTGTTCTGACCGGGACCGCGCCTTCGTTCACACCGGCAGTTTTATTGTCGCCCGCAACCCGCCCAGGGGCGACCGGTCGAGGGTGACGTCGCCGCCGCTGCCGCGTGCGAGGTCACGGGCAATGGACAGCCCAAGGCCGGTCCCGCCGGTTCCCGGATTGCGCGATGCATCGAGTCGGTAAAACGGTTTGAAGACGGCTTCGTATTCGGATTCGGGTATGCCCGGTCCGTCGTCGTCGACATTGATTTCAACCAGTCCGCCACGGCGGACGGCAGCTATTTCCACCGATTGCGCATGGGTGGTCGCGTTGATGACGAGATTCGTGATGCACCGCCGGATCGCGTTGGGGCGGATAAGGATATTCAGATCCCCTTCGACGGTTGCCTGGACGGTCCGGTGGTCGGACGAGCCCGCCCGGGCGACTGATTCGACAATCTCACCGAGATCGCATTCGGACGGTTCCTCCGTTCCCTCGCCGCGCGCGAAGGCGAGAAATTCCTCGACCATTACCTCCATTTCCCGGAGATCTTCCTTGAGGTCTTCGACACCCTTGGATTCGGCAAGCATGGCGAGTTGCAGTTTCATGCGCGTCAGGGGGGTACGCAGGTCATGCGATACCCCGGCCAGCATCTCGGTGCGCTGGGTCAATGCGTTATTGATCCGCCCACGCATGCGCTCGAACGCCGCCGCCGCCCGGCGGATCTCGGTCGCGCCTTCCGGGCGGAAATCGGGAACGTCCCGGCCCTTGCCGAAATTGTCGACCGCGGCGGCAAGGCGCCGGATCGGCCTTACCTGATTTCGCATGAACATCGTCGCGATCGCGAATAACAGCAACGACGTGCCGACCATCCACATCACGAATATATAGGTCGTCGAACTGAACAGCCGTTCGCGCGGTACGAATATTTCCATCACCCCGTCAGGCACCTGAACCTTGATCTGCACCAGGCGGTCGTGGCTCCAGGTGTCGATGTGGAAGGGGCGGCGCACGCGCTCGCGCATCGCGTTTGCGAGCCGGGTGTCGAGGATACCGCCCCCGGTTACCGGCGGCGCATTCGGCAGGATTTCCGCTTTCTTGAAGTTGAAAAACAGGCCCATATCGGCGGCCGATTCCATCAGCCAGTTGGCGTTCTCCTGTTCGAACTTTCCTCTGGCATTCACCACGAGTCCGATTTCCCCGGCGACGGAATCCGCCAGTCTGCGGGTTATCGTATTCCAGTGGCGGTCGTAGAATACCCATGTCGATACGACCTGCACGAGGATCAGCGGGGTGATGATGATCATGATCGACCGGCCCAGAAACGATTTGGGCAGGTAGCGTTTGACCGCGATACGAAAGCGTACCGGCGCTCTCACCGCCAATGCCCTCGTTCAGGTTCAGTCCGGATGCAGCACATAGCCCTGTCCCCGGATCGTGTGAAGATAGCGCGGCTCGCGCGGGTCCGGCTCGATCTTGCGCCGTAGACGCGTCACCTGGACATCGACCGTCCGTTCGCCGCCGTCGATCCGGCATTGCCCGATCAGTTCGTCGCGGGAAAGGGCGACACCCGGGTTTCGCGCCAAAGCAGACAGCAGGTTCGCCTCGATCGTCGTCAGCCTGACGATGGCGTCTTCACGGCGCAATTCGCGCCGGGCCATGTCGAACCGGCAGTCGCCCATGCTCACGATTCCTTCCGTGACCGCCGGCGCGGTCCGCCGCAGGATCGATTCGATGCGGAGAACAAGCTCGCGCGGCTCGAACGGTTTTGTCATATAGTCGTCGGCGCCCTGTTCCAGTCCTGAAACGCGGTCTTCGGGTTCACCCATCGCGGTCAGAAGAAGAATTGGCACGCGGGAAACGGACCGAAGGGATTCCGTGAATTCCAGGCCGCTTTCACCGGGCATCATGACATCGACGACAAGCAGGTCGAACTGCAGCCCCCGCATACGGGTCCGGGCTTCTGCCGCTTCGGATGCCGTGGTAACCCGAAACCCGTTTTCGCCGAGATACCGGCTCAACAGGTCGCGCAGCCGGTTGTCGTCGTCCACAACCAGAATATGTGGCTGATCGTCCATGGGGATCAGTATACCAGCATTTGTGCGGTCAATCTCAGGGCCGTCCTAGATGTCGTACCCGGGGGCATTGCGGGCCATGCCGCCATAAAGGCCGAGCATCCGGTCCCGCCATGCAGAGACCGGGTCGTCCTTTTTCAGCAATGCGAATTCGCTGATGGCCCGCGCCCACGCGAAGGCGCCGAACACGATATAATCGCCATAGGCCGGCGCGCTTCCGGACAGGAAGTCCTGGCCGTCGAGTGCTGCCCGGAGGGTGGACACGGCCCTGCCAAACGCTTTGAGGTCTTCGTCCGAGCGGGTCTGAACCTCGGCGGGCGATTTTCCGAAACGCGCGGTGCGACTGTCGGTGAAATAGCCGGTATCGGCGGGGTCGACGTGATCCAGAATATCCGCGATTACCAGCTTGATCAGCGCCAGGTGCAGCGCGCGGTCTGTCCACACGTTCAGGAATTTGGCAAGACCGTGTCCCGTTTCGCCGCCGAAAAGCGACGGCGCATCCGGATATTGCGATTCGAGGTATTCGGCGATTGCCCATGAATCCGACACGACGGTGTCGCCGTCTTTAAGGACGGGGACACGCTCCTGGCCCGAAAAGGCGATCAGATCTTTGTCGGTAAAGCGCACCGGAACCGTTTCGTAGCGGAGACCCTTGTGCTCCAGCGCCATGCGCGTCCGCCAGCAATACGGGCTGAAGCGACGATCGTCACGACCGGCAAGTTCATAGAGTTGGATCGGCATGCTGCGCCCTCCGCAAATGTGTCGGTGAACGAATCTATAGCAGTTCGGGAATGTGAGTGGACATCAAATCGCTAAAGGCCCGCATACGTGCGGTGTCGCGATGATGAGGATGGCGCAGCAACCAGAGTTCCGCACCGACTTCCGGCGGCAGGTCTGCAACGCGCCGCAAATCGGTTTCGCCATCGCCTAGATATCTGGGCAGACAGGCCAGACCGACCCCGTGTCGCGCGGCGGCGAGAAGCAGCAACATGCTGCTCGCCCGGTAGACGGGGGTTGTGTCGCCCATCTCCGCCGCCAGCCACCGCATCGCAGCGATATGTGCCAGGTTTTCGCCGCCGGTGACGATGCGATGCATGGAAATTTCGCTGAAATCCTGCGGTGGTGGATAATTCGTGAAGTACGCGTCCGATCCATAGAGAGCGACCGGAAGCGAGCCGAGTCGTCGGCCGATCATCTGATCATGCCCTGTCGTGCCGGGCTCCAGCGTTCGGAAGGCGATATCGATATCGTCCGGATGGACCGGACTGTATCCGTCTGCCGTGGCAACAAGATCGATCGTGATTTCCGGGAAATTGTCGCGAAAGAGGGCGAGGGGGCGTGGCAGAAGTCCAAAGGCCAGGTTGAAAGTGGCGCCGACGCGGATTGCGCCGGCGGGCCGACCGTGGTCGATATCGGCATCCCGCAATATACCGGCAGTCTGATCTGCCATGTTCTCTGCCTGCGGAAATAGCCGTTCCCCTGCCGCCGTCAGCGAAACGCCGTCGGAACTGCGGTCGAACAGGCGTTGGCCGATCTGCTGTTCCAGCCTGTCTATGCGCCGCAGCACCGTCGACCGATGAATACCTATTGTCTTGGCGGCACCATTCAGCGAGCCCTGCTGACCGACCGCCAGAAATATTCGAAGATCGTCCCAATCGAGCATGTGTTGCATAATTGCACAGTATGTTGTGATTTCGCAGTATTTTGTTGCAAATTAGAAATGCATATTGTGGCCCGGAATGTGAGTAATCCAACGGGAGGCCCTGAATGCTCGATCCGGACATGAAACAGATTGTGACCGGCACCATGCTGTGCTTCGTCGCAACGACGAACGAAGACGGCAGCCCCAATCTGTCGCCGAAAAGCTCGCTCCGGGTACATGACGATACCCATCTGATGTTTGCCAACATGGCGTCGCCCGGCACGGTCCGGAACCTGAGGCGCGATCCGCGTATCGAAATCAATTGCGTCGATATCTTTTCCCGCCGGGGATACCGCTTCAGTGGTCGGGCAAGCGTACATGCTGGCGACGATCCGATCTATCTGGCGCTCAGGGCAGATGTTGCAGCGGAGCATGGCGATGTCATTCCCGTCTTTGACGCGGTTCTTGTCGATGTGTTGCAGGTGCATCCCGTCATTTCGCCCGCCTATACCTTTATCGAGGGTGTCACGGAAGATGCGTTGCGTAACGCCTATTTCGGGAAATACGGCGTTCGGCCTGCAACCGGGGAGGCCGCCGAATGAGCCTCAGGATCGATTACGGCAAAATTGCGCCCGAAGCGGCAAAGTCGATGTACGCGACAAACCGATATCTCGATGAAAGCTCCATAGATCAGGGCTTGCGGCGGATGATCGAACTGCGTGTGTCGCAGATCAACGGATGCAATTACTGCATCTGGCTGCATTCGCGCCAGGCCCGGGAGCTGGGCGAGAGGGAAGAGCGGATCGCAGGTGTTGAAAATTGGCGGGACGCGAATTGCTACTCCGATGCTGAACGGGCTGCGTTTGCCTGGACGGAATCAGTCACCCTCATTACCGACGGCACCCCGCCTGCAGATCAGTTTGCGGCTTTGCAGGATCATTTCGAAGACCGCCAGATCGTCGACCTGACGGCGACTGCCGCCAATATGAACGCGTTGAACCGCCTTGGCGTCAGCTTTTGTCTCGAACCGCCTGAATAACGATTACGGTCCCCAGACAAGGATCAGCATCGGGGCGGCGACGGCGAAAGTGACGATTGTCAGCGGCAGGCCCAGCCGCCAGTAGTCGCCGAACTTGTATCCGCCGGGGCCCATGACGAGCAGATTGGACTGATGGCCGATCGGGGTCAGGAACGCGCTTGACGATCCGATTGCGACGGCCATCAGGAAGGGGTCGAAATTCACCCCGACGATATTGGCGACGCTGACGGCGATCGGCGCCATCAGGACGGCCGTGGCGGCATTGTTGATCACGGCACTCAGGACCGCGGATATCGTCATGATGGTGATCAGCATGACCCAAAGCGGCATCCCGCCGGCAAGGGAAATGATGCCGTCGGCGATAAGGCCGGTGGCGCCGGTTGAATTCAGCGCGGCCCCGACCGGCAGAAATGCGCCGAGCAGGACGATAATCGGCCATTCCACGCTGTCGTACATTTCCCGGAGCGGGAAGAGCTTGGTCGTGACCAGGACCACGACGGCGGCGACAAAAGCGACATCGATACGGACAAGGCCGAAAACGGCGGCGGCGATGGCGGCGGCGAAAATCGCGAGCGGCAGGAAGCTCTTACTCTGTCCCATGGCGATCTCACGGGCGGCCAGCGGCAGGCAGCCGAGCGAACTTAAAGATTCGTAGATAAGCTGTTCTGCGCCCTGAATCAGTACGACGTCGCCCGCCTGGAAGCGGATATGACCGATCCGGTCCCGGATCGGTTTGCCCTGCCGGGCGACTGCGAGGATGTTGACGCCGTAGCGGGAGTTGATCCGAAGCCCGCCGGCGGTCCGGCCCTCCAGCCGGGACCCCGGGTTGACCACCGCTTCGAGGACGATCACTTCCTCCGAGGTAAGGCTGTCGCCGCCGAGCTTTTTGTCCGCCAGAAGCTCGAAACCCGAATTCTCGACCGCCATGGCGATCGCTTCGGTCCCGCCTTCGATGATCAGGTGGTCGCCCGCCTGAATCCGCGTATACCACGGTGGGGCGAGTTCCTTTTCGCCGCCGCGCAGGACGGCAACGACGGAAATGTCGCCGTCCGCCAGCACCACCAGTTCGCGTACGGGTTTGCCGATAAGCGGAGACTCCTCCGGGACTTCAAGTTCGGTGACGTATTCTTCGATCTGCATCAGGTCTTCCAGACCGGTGTCGGCGCCTTCGCGATGGGGGATCAGCCGGTACCCGATCAGCACGATAAACACGATCCCAACCAGGGCCGCAGCGGCTCCGACCGGCGCGAAATCGAACATGCCGAACCCGCCGCCTTCGCCGAACGATTTGCCCAGGATCTCGGCGCGATAGCTGGAAATGATGATATTCGGCGGGGTGCCGATCAGGGTGGCCAGTCCGCCGAGCAGCGAACCGAAGGCGATCGGCATCAGGACCCGGGACGGCGGCAGATCCGACGATTGCGCCGCCCGAATAGCCACCGGCAGCATGAGGGCGAGCGCGCCGACATTGTTCATGAACGCCGACAGCACCGCGACCGTGAATGTCAGGGCGCCGATCTGCACAACTGAATTGCTGGGCAGCCGGGCGATCGAGGCGGCGAGAACGTTGATCGCCCCCGACCTTTGCAGCGACTGGCTGATGATCAGCACGGCGGCCACGGTAATCACGGCCGGGTCGCCGAACCCGGAAAACGCCTTTTCCGACGGTACAAGGCCGCAGATTACGGCCGTGACCAGCGCACCCATCGCAACGATGTCGTACCGCCAGCGTCCCCAGGCAAACAGGATAAGTGATGCGACGATGATCGCGAAGGCGGCAAGCTGTTCGGTGGTCATTTCCATCTCGGGTGCGTTGGTCGGGTCAGAAAGACCTTATAGCAGGTGCTTTTACCGCGGTGCGACAAATGGTTCATTGCGTTACGGTTGCAGCGCACCTAGATTGGTCAGTGGGCCACAACCCCCCAACGGGTTGCAGCTCTTCTGAAAGGAAGGGGCATTTATGTCTACTATGAATACGAAACCGGGCACCCGTCCGGTAAATCCTTGTTTTTCTTCCGGTCCGTGCGCGAAACGTCCCGGCTGGTCCCCAGCGGCTCTTTCGGATGCGCTGACGGGCCGTTCTCACAGATCAGCACCCGGCAAGGCAAAACTGAAGGCCGTTATCGAGCGGTCGAAGGCGTTGCTCGGGATCCCAGAAAATTATCGTCTCGGCATTGTGCCTGCGTCCGATACCGGCGCGGTGGAAATGGCGCTGTGGTCGATGCTCGGCGCCCGGGGCGTCGATATGTTCACCTGGGAAAGCTTCGGCGCCGGCTGGGTCAGCGATACGCTGAAACAGCTCAAGCTCGACGATACCCGTGTGTTCGAAGCGGCTTATGGCGAACTGCCGGATCTGGCGCAATGGGATACCTCCCGCGATGCCGTCTTTACCTGGAACGGTACGACATCCGGCGTCCGGGTTCCCGACGGGGACTGGATTCCCGATGACCGCGAAGGGCTGACAATCTGCGATGCGACATCGGCCGTCTTCGCAATGGACCTGCCGTGGACCAAGCTCGATGTCGTTACGTGGTCCTGGCAAAAGGTAATGGGCGGCGAAGCGGCCCATGGCATGATTGCCCTGTCGCCGCGCGCGGTCGAACGGCTTGAAAGCTATTCTCCGCCCTGGCCGATGCCGAAAATATTTCGCCTGACCAAGGGCGGTGAACTGATCGAGGGCATTTTCCGCGGAGAGACCATTAACACCCCGTCGATGGTCTGCGTCGAGGATGCGCTGGACGGCCTGACCTGGGGCGAAGGCCTGGGCGGTCTTTCGGCGCTGATCGGGCGCAGTGAGAGCAATCTGGCGGCCATTGCCGGTTGGGTCGATGCATCCGACTGGGCCGGTTTTCTCGCCGGCAACGCCGCCGAACGGTCTTCGACATCGGTCTGCCTTAAAATCACCGATCCGTGGTTCGCATCGCTCGATGCCGCCGCACAGTCGTCGGTGCCGAAAAAGATCGATGCCCTGCTCGAGTCCGAAAACGCGTCCTACGATATAAACGGATATCGCGATGCGCCGCCCGGCCTCAGAATATGGGCCGGCGCGACGGTCGAAACGTCGGACCTCGAAGCTCTTTTCCCCTGGCTCGACTGGGCCTATGCAACCGTCAAGGCCGAGCTTTCTTTAGCCGCCTGATCAGGAAACAATCATGTCAAAAGTACTTATCTCAGACAGCCTGAGCGCTGCCGCCGTCGATATATTCAAAGCCAACGGCATCGAAACCGATGTCATTACCGGCATGAAGCCAGAAGAACTGATCGCCTGCATCGGGGAATATGACGGCCTCGCGATCCGGTCGGCGACCAAGGTGACGCCCGAGGTTCTCGAAGCCGCCGGCAATCTCAAAGTTATCGGCCGTGCCGGTATCGGTGTCGACAATATCAATATCGATGCCGCCTCCGGCCGCGGTATCGTGGTTATGAACGCGCCGTTCGGGAATTCGATCACGACGGCCGAACATGCGATCGCCATGATGTTTTCCCTCGCCCGCCAGATACCGCTCGCGAACCAGTCGACGCAGTCCGGCAAGTGGGAAAAATCCAAATTCATGGGGGTGGAGCTTACCGGCAAGGTTCTCGGCATTATCGGCTGCGGCAATATCGGTTCGATCGTGGCCGACCGGGCGATGGGCCTGCGGATGAAAGTCATCGCGTCGGATCCGTTCCTGACACCGGAACGCGCCGAGACGCTCGGCGTCGAAAAGGTCGAACTCGACGAGCTGTTTGCCCGCGCCGAAATCATCACCCTGCACACGCCGCTGACCGAATCAACGACCGGCATTCTCGGTGCCGAAAACTTCGCGAAGATGCGCGACGGGGTCATGGTGGTGAACTGCGCCCGGGGCGAACTTGTCGTCGAGGCCGATATGAAGGCCGCGATCGAGTCGGGAAAGGTCGCCGGGTTTGCTGTTGACGTATTCCCGCAGGAACCGCCGGAAGGCTACAGCATGTTCGGAATGGAGCAGGTGATCGCGACGCCGCATCTCGGCGCCGCAACGACCGAAGCCCAGGAAAAGGTTGCGCTTCAGATTGCCGAACAGATGTCCGACTATCTCAATACGGGGGCGGTAACCAACGCCATTAACACGCCGTCGGTGTCGGCCGAGGATGCGCCGCGTTTGAAGCCCTATATGGCGCTTGGCGGCCAGATCGGCAGTCTTGCCGGGCAGGTGGTCGAAACCGGGATCAAATCGGTGACGATCGAATATGAAGGCCATGCGGCCGAGATCAATACCCGGCCGATTACGGCCTGTCTGCTGGAAGGCCTGCTGTCGCCGTTGATGAGCGGCGTGAACATGATCAATGCGCCGATCCTCGCGCGGGACCGCGATATCGACGTATCCGAGGTCCGTCATGAGCGCGACGGCGAGTACCAGACCCTGATCCGTCTTACGATTGAGACCGAGAAGGGACCGCGGACCGTTGCCGGGACGCTGTTCGGCGGCGACAAGCCGCGCATCGTCGAAGTCAACGGAATCAAGTTGGAAGCGGAGCTTGGCAAGAACATGCTCTATATGATCAACAAGGACCGGCCGGGTTTTATTGGCCGGCTTGGGACGGCACTTGGCGATGCCGGGGTCAATATCGCGACGTTCCAGCTGGGCCGGGTCGAAGCGGGCAGCGAGGCGTTGGCGCTTATCCAGGTCGATGGCGAACTGTCCGATGGCGTTGTGGCGGAACTGTGCGCGCTGCCGGACGTCGTCCAGGCTAAAGCGCTTTCTTTCTGACCTGCTTGCCGAACGGCTATAAAGCCGGTACCAAAGCCGCGCTCAGGAAATCAGGAACATGACCGAACTTGAAAGAAAAGCGCTGCTGCCTGCGGGACTAAGGGACATTCTGCCGCCCGACGCCGGTTTTGAAGCGGAAATATGCGAAACTCTCGCGGCAAGCTTTGCCAGCCACGGGTACGATCGCGTCAAGCCGCCGCTGGTCGAGTTCGAGGACAGTCTTATGAGCGGCGCCGGGGCGGCGGTCTCCGCGGATACGTTCCGGCTGATGGATCCCGTCTCGCAGCGTATGATGGGCGTTCGGGCAGACATGACGACCCAGGTCGCGCGGATTGCCCTGACCCGGCTGAGCGATATGCCGCGGCCGTTGCGGCTGAGCTATACCGGCGAGGTCCTGCGCGTTCGCGGCACACAGCTCCGCCCTGAAAGGCAGTTCACCCAGGTGGGCGCCGAACTGATCGGTGCGGCCAGTGCGGCTGCGGATATCGAAATTATTGCCATCGCCGTCGGTTCGCTTCGTGAAATCGGTATTCCGGCCCTGTCGGTGGACCTCAATATTCCGCCGCTGGTATCGGCGCTGATCGACGATCTGGACCTGCCGGATGACGACCGCGCTGCGCTGCGCGGTGCGCTGGACCGCAAGGACCTGGCGTCTGTCCGCGATCGCGGCGGGAAACATGCCGATGCGTTCTGCAACCTCATGGATGGAACCGGTCCGGCCGTCGATGCCCTAGAGGTATTGGACGGCCTGTCGTTGCCGGCCGTCGCTGCCGGGGAGCTCGCCCGTCTTCGCAGTGTCGCGGCGGGACTCGCTCGCCGGATTCCCGACCTGGATATTACAATCGATCCTATCGAAAACCGGGGCTTTGAATATCATGTGGGTGTCGGGTTCACGTTTTTCTCGCGCGGGGAGCGTGGGGAGATCGGCGGCGGCGGTCGCTATATTGCGACGTTGAACGGTTCTGACGCCGGCAACGATAACGGCGAAGCGGCGACCGGTTTTACGCTGTATATCGATACCATCATGCGTGTGCTGCCGGACCCGGAAGCGCGTATGCGGCTTTTCGTGCCTTTCGGGGCGTCGGGCGGCGCTGCATTGGCAAAGCTGCGGGATGATGGCTGGGTGACGGTTTCGGGGCTTGACGAAATTGCCGATGGCGTGGCTGAGGCCCGGCGTCTCGGGTGTTCTCATATTTGGGTCTCCGGTGCGGCGAAACCACTGGAACAGGAAAAGACGCGATGACGAATGTTGCAGTAGTAGGCTCCCAGTGGGGGGATGAAGGCAAAGGTAAAATCGTCGACTGGCTTTCGGAACGCGCCGATGTGGTGGTCCGTTTTCAGGGCGGCCACAATGCCGGTCACACGCTTGTCGTCGACGGCAAGGTATACAAGCTCAGCCTGTTGCCCTCCGGTGTGGTGCGGGGAAAACTGTCGATTATCGGCAATGGCGTGGTGATCGACCCCTGGGCGCTGATGCAGGAAATCGAAACGGTCCGCGGGCAGGGCGTCGAAGTGACGCCGGAGACATTGCGCATAGCAGAGAACGCGACGCTGATTTTGCCCCTGCATGGTGCGCTCGACCGGGCGCGGGAAACGGCGCAGGGCGCCGGCAAAATCGGCACCACCGGGCGTGGGATCGGGCCGGCCTATGAAGACAAGGTTGCGCGCCGGGCCATACGCATCTGCGATCTGGCGGATCCCGATACATTGCCCGAACGCGTCGAAAACCTGCTGTCCCATCACAACGCGCTTTTGCGCGGTCTCGGAGCGGCGGAAATCGATGGCGCCGAAACACTGGATGCCCTGCGCGGGATATCCGAAGATCTTCTGGCATATGCCGCTCCCGTCTGGCGGTCGCTTGACGAAGCCTACCGGACCGGCAGGCGGATACTTTTCGAAGGTGCGCAGGGCTTCATGCTGGATGTCGATCACGGCACCTATCCCTATGTGACGTCATCGAACACGCTGGCTGGCCAGGCAGCGGCGGGGAGCGGTATTGCGGTCGGTGGAATCGGATATGTGCTGGGGATCACCAAGGCCTATACGACCCGTGTCGGGTCCGGTCCGTTTCCCACCGAGCAGGAAAACGATATCGGAACGCTGCTCGGCGAGCGGGGCCATGAATTCGGCACTGTTACCGGCCGGAAACGGCGCTGTGGCTGGTTCGATGCGGTCCTGGTGCGTCAATCCGCGAAGATCGGCGGCATCAACGGGATCGCGCTCACCAAGCTCGATGTGCTGGACGGTATCGGCGATCTGCACGTTTGCGTCGGATACCGCTGCAACGGGGTCGAATATGACTACCTTCCCGCCGCGCGGAATATCCAGGCCGGTATAGAACCAGTTTACGAAGTACTGGAAGGATGGAGCGAAAGCACGCAGGGCGCGCGCAGCTGGGCGGAATTGCCGGCGGCGGCCGTGAAATATGTGCGCCGAATCGAGGAACTGATCGGTGTTCCCGTCGCCCTGCTGTCGACCAGTCCGGAACGGGACGACACGGTTCTGGTACGGGATCCGTTCGCCGCCTGACAGGTTCGTTCCGAATCGACCGGATTCGTACTGAAACCATTGTGTATCAAGCGTTTGAAAACGACTCGTCGTTAACGAAACCTTCGTTAATGATCCGCTAAAATCGCCCGTCAATCGTGTTTTTCGATGACGGAGTATCCGAGTTGAATACAACGCCGGCCGAGACGGCTGCAGACAGCGATTTAATCAAGGGCGACGGCGACGTTATTCTCGCCGAACGTTATCGTATACTCTCCGGGGCGCCGATTCCCGAATTGGGCACTCCGGGCGCCAAAGCCTATGCTGCCCGAAATCTGAAAAACCCGAACGAACTGGTCTTTGCCCGGATCTGTGAGCCGACGGTTTTTCCACGCGTCGAAGCGATGGTACAGCTCAAGAATATGCGCGAGGCTTTCGCGATCATTCCGGAAGACTGGGGACCGTTGTGGTGGCCGGCAACGGGACAGCGTTGTTTCGCCATAATTTTCCGCCGTCCGGAAGGCGCTCCGGTTATGCCGACCCTGTCGGCCAAAATTCAGAAAATCGAGTCCGAAAAACTCATCAAGTCGTTTCTCATTCCGGCATTGACCACGTTGTCGCTATTCGAGCGCCGAAAAATAACCCATCGTGCGATACGTCCCGACAACGTATTTCCGGCCGCCGCCGGCAGCAGCATTTTCCTTCTGGGAGATTGTGTTTCGGTGCCGCCGTCCTGGGGACAGTCGACCATTTTCGAGACGATTGAGTCCTCCATGACGCCCGCTCGCGGCCGCGGCAAGGGTACGATTGCAGACGATTTGTATGCCCTTGGCGCGACGATGCTGTTCATGGGGCTGGGACGATGCCCGGTGGCAGGCATGAAGGAAGGCGAATTACTTGCCAGTAAAGTTGAAAACGGTTCCTTCGCGACGCTGTTGGGTGGCGACGTGGCGCCCGGCGGGTTACGGGAGCCCATTCGCGGTATGCTGAGCGACGATCCGGTCGACCGATGGACCATGGAGGACCTGACGCAATGGTCTTCGGGCACCTTGCGGCGTTCGGCCCGTCCGCTCCGCGATTACAAAACTGCCCGTCCGGTAAAGTTCAGGGATCGCGAATACCGAAATACGCGCATGCTCGCGCATGCCCACGGACGGCACTGGAAAGATGCCGCAAATCAGCTCCGGTCGAAGGAATTCGCCACATGGCTGCAGCGCGGTCTGTCCGATGTGGCTCTGGTCGAAGACATTGAGGCCCTGATCCAGGCGTCGGCCGGGAGCGAAGGCGATGCCGGCGATGCGAAACTGGTCACGCGCATCGGTGCGATGTTGGACCCGGAAGGCCCGCTTAAATACAAGGGGCTGACGGTCATGCCTGACGGTATGGGGTATGCCCTCGCCGCCGCCGTCGAGGACGACGATAAGGATACTATCGGACTGGTAACCGAACTTATCCAGAAAGGCATTGCGAGTGACTGGTTCGAGCTGAAAATTCAGGCCGGACGCGGCGACCTGACGCTGGAGGCAAAAACCTTCAAACGGCTTCAGCAATTCGTACGGCATGCCGGTCCCGGTTACGGCGTCGAGCGGGTTCTATACGAACTCAATCCGTTCCTGCCCTGCAGAAGCCGGGCACTGGCGTCGGCCTATGTGTATTCGCTTCGCGACCTGTTGCCTGCACTCGATAATGTCGCCGCCGAAAAGGGGGGGCTCCCGAAACTTGTCGACCGGCATATTGCGTCGTTTATCGCAGCCCGGATCAGCGGTTCCATCGACAGTCAACTGGCTGCACTGGAACATACCACGGGTGTGTCGGTGGATGCCAAGATCGCCATGACCGGCCTTCTCGCCAAGGTGCAGAACGAATACCAGCACCAGATGACCCCATATCTTACGGCCTGGCTTGTCGGCGAACTGGAACCCGCTATTGCGCGATATCACGGAAAGTCCCTGCGCAAGCGGATCGCCGAGAAAATGGAAGAGGTCGCCGCCAGCGGCAACCTTATCGAACTTTATCAGACGCTTTCAAACAAGAATATCGTCAGCAAGGACGACCGCGGCCAGAAGAAGGCAAAACGCGAATACGCCGAAGGCATACGCGAGATCAAGCGCCTGGAGTCCGAAGAGTTCCAGCTTGAAGCCAAGCGCACAGGCTGGAGGATAGCTGCAGGGATCAGCCTTGTTATCGGGACGGTGACCACAATCGGAGTCTTCAGCTGGTAGCGTTTATCGTGACGCCGGAAAATTGGTTATATGGCAAATAAAGCGAAATCATCGAAGAACGGGGCCAGGCCCACCGGAAAAGGGACCGCGCTCATGATTGTGTGCGGCGGGTTTGCATTTGTTATTGCCGCCCTGCCGACAGTTATCGTCCTGCTTATCGGGATGATCCCGAGCATCGTTGCCTATATCATCGATCTGACGCCCGGTCGCTATGCGGCCCGGTGTGTCGCGGGACTGAATATCGCAGGCGTCGTGCCGTTTCTGAACCGCATGTGGACGTCGACGAACGATCTGCCGGCGGCGATGGAGGTTGTGACCGATGTTTACGCCTGGCTGGCGTTTTACGCGGCGTCGGGCGTTGGATGGATGTTGTTTGTCAGCCTGCCGAGTTTCGTCGCATCCTTTAAAACCTATAGCGCAAAACGACGTGCGAACGCCCTGCGCGAGCGACTGGACAAACTGAAGGACGAATGGGGCGAAGAGATTACCGGTACTGTGCCGGACAGTAGTGCGGAAGCCGGCTCTGCGCCGGGATCGGCAGGCGGCCCTGCCGCCGATGCGGAAAGCCCGGCCCCTGCCTGACCGGTGGCTGCCTGACGGTCAGGTATCGTTGTCTGCAATCCGGTGCAGCGCGGCTTCGTCGACAACTGTAATATGTCCGCGCGCGACCTCGACCAGCCCGGCGCCTTCCCATTCCCGGAGCTGGCGATTGACGTTCTCCCGTGAAATATTGACGTAATTTCCCAGTTCCGTCTGGCTCATCCGGAAGCCGATCGACACGCTGTCGTTATCGCGCACGCCGTGTTCTTCGAGGAGCCGGAGAATTCCGCGCGCAAGCTTTGGCGCCTTCGATCCGGTACTCCCATCCTGCACCAGCGCATTCGTCCGCCGCAATTTGTCGCACAAAAGCTCGATAATCCGGAGCGCTGCGGCCGGATGCTTTTCGAGAAACGGCAGCACAAACCGTCTTTGAAGGACAACCAGTTCGGCTGCATCCATTGCAATAACATCCGCCGTTCTCGGTTTTCCGTCGAATACCGCAATTTCGCCGATAATGCCCCCCGGGCCCAGATAATCCAGCACGACTTCGCGCCCCGACGATGATGTGACGCAGACTTTCAGTGTTCCGGAAAGGACAATCATCATGCTGTCGCCGGGATCGCCGGCGGCAATCAGGGATTCGTTGCGGGTCAGTCGCCTGACGACGGCGAAGTTCATGAAATCGAAAAGCTCCTCACGCGATAGAGAGCGCAGGATCGAGTCTTCAGGCAGCTGTTTAAAGACCTTGTCGGAAAGATTCATATGGTGTTCCAGGGCGGGGCGTCCGGTGCGGTCGGGCAGGAACCGGCCGGTGTGGATCGTCGGAATCGACCGGGAAACGACGCAGACGAAACCCGGCTGCCGGTTTCACCCTGACGATCAGGCGTCGGACAGAAGCCCGTCACGCTGGATACGGCCGCCAATGGCGGCAGATTTCATCGCCTTCTGGAGCTTTTCGAAGGCACGCACCTCGATCTGCCGAACCCGCTCGCGCGAAATGCCGTATTCCTGGCTGAGTTCCTCGAGCGTTTGCGGGTCCTCCTGCAGGCGCCGGGCCGCCAGGATCATGCGTTCGCGTTCGTTCAGGACCTTCATCGCTTCGACCAGCATTTTGCGGCGTTCCGCCATTTCTTCCTGATCGGCCAGCACCGTTTCCTGGTTGTCGGAATCGTCGATCAGCCAATCCTGCCATTCGCCTTCGGAATCGGCGCGGACAGGGGCGTTGAGCGATGAATCGGGACCGGACATCCGCCGGTTCATATTGATCACTTCCTGTTCGCTGACGTCCAGCGTGGTCGCGATTTTTTCCAGGTTTTCCTGATTCAGGTCGCCTTCCTCGAGCGCCTTGATCTCACCTTTCATGCGGCGAAGGTTGAAAAACAGCTTTTTCTGCGCCGCCGTCGTGCCGATCTTCACCAGCGACCACGACCGCAGAATGTATTCCTGGATAGAGGCCTTGATCCACCACATCGCGTATGTCGCGAGGCGAAAGCCCTTGTCGGGCTCGAACCGCTTGATGGCCTGCATCAGGCCGACATTGCCTTCCGATATTACTTCGCCCAGCGGCAGGCCGTAGCCCCGGTATCCCATGGCAATCTTGGCGACGAGCCGCAAATGGCTGTTCACCATCCGGGCCGCCGCTTCCTGGTCTTCGTGCTCTTTCCAGCGTTTGGCGAGCATGAATTCCTCGTCCGGTTCCAGCAGGGGAAATTTGCGGATTTCCTGAAGATACCGGGACAGATTGCCGTCCGGATTAAGATTCGGGGCCGAGGGTAGATTGCCGTTCATCGATGGTGCCGCCCATTGCCTGACAGGTATTTTCAGCGTGTACAATTAACCACAACTGCGCCGTTACCTGCCGCTTCAACGGCCCGACGCAGGCATAATAACTAACAGATAGTCATCTTTGGGGGGGATTTCCAGACCCCTTTAAAATTCGCGCGAGCGCCGCCAAGTCGTCGGGGAGCCCGGTCTCGAAGCGGATGAATTCGCCCGTAACCGGGTGGTCGAACCCCAGAAGCCGCGCATGCAGCGCCTGGCGGTGCAGCCGGGAGATCGCATCCACGGCTTCGTCCGTCAGCGGCGCCTGGCGTGCGCGGGTAGCGCCGCCGCCATAAACCGGGTCGCCGATCACAGAATTTCCGAGATGGGCCATGTGGACGCGTATCTGGTGGGTGCGGCCGGTTTCCAGGCGGCATTCGACAAGCGACGCCGCGCCGGCCGCATAAGCGGCCTCGGTACGGTAATTCGTGCGCGCCGTCTTCCCGCCCGCCGGCAATACGGCCATTTTTTTGCGGTTGCGGGGGCTTCGCCCGATATTGCCGTCGATCGATCCGTGGGATGGATTGGGCATGCCCCACACGAAAGCGGCATAGGCGCGTTCGATCGTATGCTCCGAGAACTGCCGGGTCAGCCCTTCGTGGGCGGGGCCGGTCTTGGCGGACACCATCAGGCCGCTGGTGTCCTTGTCGAGACGGTGAACGATCCCCGGCCTGCGGACGCCGCCGATGCCCTTCAGGCTGTCGCCGCAATGGGCGATCAGAGCGTTTACCAGCGTGCCGGTAAGATTGCCGGGGGCGGGATGAACCACCAGTCCGGCCGGCTTGTTGATCACGATCAGGTCGTCGTCCTCGTATACGACATCCAGCGGGATGTCCTCTCCCTGCGGATCGGCGTCGACAGAGGCCGGAATGCGGAGAAGAAACCGCTCGCCCGGTTTGACCCTGTAGGAGGGCTCGACTATCGTCCGCCCGCCATCGTCCGATGTGCAGAGGCAGCCGCTCTCGACGAGCCGCTTGAGATACGTCCGGGAACGGTCGGGCAGGGTGTTCGCCAGCAGCCGGTCGATACGTTCGCCTTCGGCGCCGGGCGGCACGGTGATATCGAGCGGCGCGGCTGTCGCATCGTCATCGGTGGGGATTTCTTCGGTCATAACAGAGTAAGGACATATTCGATGCGCGGTCTCAAGGCTTTGGTGATCGGAATGGGCGTGCTTATCGTCGCGGGTGTCGTTTTCCTGATATACGCGATCATCGACAAAGCCGGCGAAAAGACGGCCGCCGGGCGGTCAGGCCTTCAGGCGGAGGTCGCCCTGCCGGCCGGTGCGGAAGTCGTCGAGACCAGTATCGGCGACGGCACGATCGTGTTGCGCCTGCGCCTCGGGGACGGATCCGGCCGATTGCTGGTCATCGATCCCGCGACCGGAAAATCCCTCGGCCGGATCGACCTGAAGGTCCAGTAATGCCCGGACCGGAAGGGGAACAGCCGTTCGGCGCCGTGACAGCGATCCGGCGCTTGCATCCAGTCCGCTTGCAACGGCAGGCGGGATGACATAGAACAACGGTCCTTCGAAAGTCTGGCCATGTCCCCTTCGTCTAGTGGCCTAGGACGCTGCCCTCTCACGGCGGAAACAGGGGTTCGACTCCCCTAGGGGACGCCAATTTCATTGTAATGCACTGAAATTGCTCAAATAAGATTTTCCAAGAATTGATGTTTTCCGTTGCGAACGGTTCTGGTCAGGCGGGATGCCGACGCTTAGCGGTTAACCACATCTCCCGAATAGCGGCGGCGGACCCAGAGAGTGGCGAGACCGAGAACCAGGATCGCGCCCAGCGGCGGTTCCGGTACGGCGGACGCATTGGCCAGGACGTTCAGCCGCACGCTCAGGGTCAGAGGAGACAAATCGCCCTCATAGCCGGAATTGTTGGATCCCGTGCCGTTGAATACCAGATCGAATTCGTAGAGGCCGCTGAGAACCAGAGACGAATCCCAGCTCATGGTCAGCGCCTGGCCTTCGCCGGCATCCAGATCGGCGACTGGATCGAAGCCGCTGAGGAGGAAGCCGGCCTCCACGCCCGACAGGTCCCATGTGCCGGCCAGCAGGTCGGTCGGTCCCAGCACGTCGTTCAGCAGGAACAGGTCGGACACGCCCGCCGCGTCGCCGGCCAGCACGGTGCCGAAATCGAGCAGGAAGCCGTCGCCGACGAGATCGGTGAAATTGCCGTCGCCGCCGGTCTGCTGCAGGTCGGCATCGGCATAGTTGTTGACCTGGACCACCCAGATCGCCGAGGCACTTCCGTTCGTCGCCGTGATATCGGCAAGCTCGTCATTGCGGCTGACGAAATTTGCGGACCCGGATTCCACGAACAACCCCGCCGTCGACGTGTCCGCGCCGACCGACACCGTGCCGGATTGGCCGGCGTCAAGCTCCCCGGGGCCTGAAGCCAGAGAAAATGCCGTTCCGCTGAATGACGTTGCCCCGAGTGCCAGCCGGTCCACCAGTGCGCCTGTTGCCGTATTGGCGACCGAGAAATCGAGGGTGGCGGCATCGCCGACATGGACGATCCCGAAATTGTTGATCGCGTCGAGGTTGGCGATATTTGCCTCGGCCTTCTGATAGACGCGACCGGTCAATGCCAGCGTTTCGCTGCCGGCGCTCTGCGTCTCCACCACGTCGCCGAAATTCGCGCCCGCATAGTTGTTTACAGACTGGTATGACACCGTTCGCGTTTCGCTGAAGTCGCCCGACGTCGCGTCGCTCAGACCGAAATTCAGGGCTGTGTTCCCGCCGGCTGCGATTTCGCCGGTCGCCGCCGGGTCGGGCGAGAACGGCGACGGGTTTCCGTCGGTTCGCGCCGCCACGGCGGTCAGCGTATCGGTGTAAATGCCAAGATCGGTCGCCGTGTTCGACACGGTTGCTGAACCGGTCAGCGGTCCGCCGCCGACGCGCACCGCGCCGAGATCGACCGTGTTCGTGGACAGCTGTGCCTCGGCCCGCACATCGAAGGTGACAAAACCGTCCCCGCCGCCAGAGAAACCCTGGGTCTCGCCACCGATATCGACGGCTGCGAGCAGGAGATTCCGGTCGGTCGGGGCGGTCGTCATGAACCGCTGACCCGCACCAAGGGCGCCCAGCGTGTTCGTTGTGCCGTCGCCGCCAAGCTGGGTGTTGGACCCGATACCGCCGGTCTGCAGCGGCGCGAATGCGATGTCCACCGGACTGGTGGAGACACTGAGTATCGGTGCGTCGAGATTGCCCTCCGACAGGTTGACCAGTTCCACCGTGTTGAACCCGGACGCCGCGAAGCTGTCGCCGCCGTAGACCGGCGCTGCGTTGGACCCCAAATAGGCCACCGTGCGCGCGCCGTTGGCGTCCCTTGCGGCCTGGCGCGTTGCCGCATCGACCGTGTCTTCCGAGATACCGAACCCTTCCGGCCCGTTGACGAGCCCGCGCAGAAACGGTGTGTCCGGATTACCGCTGACGAACGGATTGGCGGTGCGCGGACCCGCGCCGGTCACGGTATCCGAGGTGGTCTGGGTTACGCCGGCGGTCGATTGCGCCTGGTTATTGCCCAGCAGAAACGCACCGTCTTCGCCGGCATGGGAGGAGTTCGGGCTGCCCCCCCTTGCATCGACCGTCGCACCCGTCAGCGTCGTGGTGGTGCCCATTAGCCGCACGGTGCCGCCCGCACCGCCGCCGCCGTCGCCTCCTCTGCCGCCGTCGCCGTCAACGCCGCCCGCCGACCCGAAACCGCCATCGCCGCCATTGCCGGCGTCTTCGCGCGACTGGCCGAGAGTGCCCATATTGCCGGCATCGCCACGGCTACCGGATGAACCGGAACTTCCATCCGATCCGGCCCCGCCACGCGCCGCGAACGTCGCATTGGTGGCATCCAGATTGCCGAAGGCAATCACATCGAGCAGACCGCCGCCGCCGCCGCCGATGCCGCCCTGGCCGCCGTCGCCGCCGTCGCCGCCGTCGCCGCCGTCGCCGCCGTCGCCGCCGTTCCCGCCATCCTCGCCGGATATCAGGGAATGACCGCCTTCGCCGCCGCCACCGCCACCACCCTGTCCGCCGCCGCCGCCGCCGCCGCCTTGTCCGCCGCCGCCGCCCTGACCGCCACTGCCACCACCACCGGCCGTCAGATCATTGAGCGTTCTTGAGCTGCCGACAAAATTGCGGCCAATGTCACCGTTGCTACCGGACTGACCACTTGCGCCACGTTTACCTGAACCGCCATTGCTGCCATCGCCGCCGTTACCGGGCGGCGGGTTATGACCCGGCACAAGATTGCGAAATTGTCCAAGCCCCCCCAATCCGCCACTACTCCCGCCCTGACCACCCTGACCGCCGCCTGTACCGCCATTCGCGTTCTGCGTCGTTTGTCCGCCGTTCGCATCGCCAGACAGAACGAAACCGCTAGTGCCATTTTCTCCGGCCGTTCCGCTTGCGCCTGAACTACCCGTACCGCCGAACGCCCCCGCAATGGCAGATGCGCCGTCGGATCCGTCGTGGCCGCCCTCCGGATCTAAAAGCGCATTCCCGCCATCGCCGCCGTCCCCTGCGGCGCCGCCATATCCACCCGCGCCACCCGATCCGCCTGCGCCACCCGATCCTCTCGCGCCGCCATCGCCGCCGCCGAGAGCTCCGTGGGTGCCGTCGGCGCTTAAATCGAAACTGGTGCCGGTAAAAACCGCGTCGCCAAATACCTTGAAGCGCACGGGTACGTTGCCGGACAGGTTGACGGTGTCGCCCGCCACGTTCAGGTCGCCCTTGAAACTGAATTCCATGATGCCCGCGTTGTCGGAAATCAGCAGCTCGGAGCCGCGAAACGTGTCGCCGGACTGGTAGGTGGCGGCCGGAATTTCGATCGACCCGAACGGGGTGAATGGCCCGACCAGGATCGACGAGTTTGCGGCGCTCGAACCCGCGATGACCCGGATTTCCAGAGCGTGGGCGCCCGTTGCCGCCCATAGCGGCGTCAGCCCGCAAATTACGATACCGCTTCTGACGAATTTTCCTATAGCGTTCCGCATGATTCCGGCGCTCCTGTACCTCTACAACCAGTCATTGCCCGCTTTTGTGGGGCGACAAAGACTAGTGACGGACGTCTCGCGCAGACAATTGGTTTCGACCGTTTGGCCTATATGGACCTGCATTTGGCCGTTTTGTGCTAGACAGGGGATGGATTAACCCTGCTGGACAGGGCTCAATGCTGGTTGTCCGATTCGTGGCGATGGTAACGCTTCCGTGCTGAAATCTGCGCTGAAAAATCTTGTTTGTTCGGTCATTCTGGCCGTTTTGTGCTGGTCCGCCGCCGCTGCCGATTGTAGCGACCGCAGCCCGGGCCCGATTTTATTGGGCATGGTCGCCGATACCCTGCCGACATCGCGGCAGCTTCTGCGGCATGTCTACCGGGACGGTACCGGGGCATTGGAACTGGCCGATATCATCGCGCTGGACAGGGCCGGGAAATTCTCCGACCATTGTGCCGCGCATGTCGGCATTCCAGGCAAGGGCACATTGTGGGTCCGGATTGATGCCGTGCGGGTCGGGAATGCCCCTCAATCTTGGGCACTGGTGCCTGCGCCATTCGAAATCGACGAATTTAGGACCTATCGGCTGCGATCCGATCAGGCCCCGGCCGTTCAGCGCAGCGGGCGCGCGGTTCCGGCGCCCGAGCGCAGCCGCAATTCACGCTGGCCGGCCACAACCGTCGAATTCAGTGCCAACGACACTGCCCGGCTTTACCTGAGTTTTACGAGCAAATCCAAGCCGGACATTTCCCTGAAATTCATTCCGACGGCGACACTGGATACGCGAGACAGGCAGGACCTGATCGTGTTGTCGGCCTTTTTCGGGTTCATGGCGGCGATGTTTTTCGTGAACGTGCTGCTGTATCACCGCGGGCGACATATTCAGTCGGTGTATTACTGCCTCTACCTGATATTCATCACGGTGCATGTCTTCATTTATGACGGGCCCCTCTACCAGCTGTCGCCAATTCCGATTTACGGCGGTCTTGCGGATTCCCTGGCGCAGGCGTCCGGGATTCTTGCCGGCCTGGCCCTGCCGCTCTGTGGCCGCGTTCTGCTCCGGTTGCCGGAACGCATGCCACGCACCAACCGGGCTGTGCTTCTGATAGCGGCCTTGATGTTGATGGCACTGGCCGCCGAGATCGCCGGTATCCTACCTTACGCTCTGACGTCGAGCATCTGTCTCGGCACTCTGGGTCTGGTGATGGCGGGTAGCGCATTGATCCAGGCGGTCCGTGGGTCCCGCCCGGCAGTCTATTTCTTGTTATCCTATTTGGCGTTGATGAGCGTGTTTATCGTCGAATTCGTCGGCTTTTTCTATCCGGACACTGACGCAGGATATCCCTTGCACGTTTCGCTTTTGGAAAACTGGTCATTCCACATGGGCATCTGCGTGGAAACGATCCTGATCGCGTTCGCGTTGAGCTATTTTATCCGGGACATGGAAGGCCAGGTCGAGACGGTCCGCCGCGAGCTGGAAACGACGGCGCACAAAGCGGGCGTGCGGGTGCGGGTGGAAGGGGCCAATCCCGACTCCAATCCGACGATGACGTCCGACGAGGCGTTTTTCGAACGCGCGCTGTCTGTGGCGCAGACGAATTTGGGCGACCGGACCTTCGGGCTTGATCAATTGGCTGCCGCGCTGGCCGTCAGCCCGCGGACCCTGCGGCGGCGGATAGATACGGCAGCGGGTCTCACGCCGAATGAGTTTCTTCGTTTCGAACGGCTGGAACGAGGGCGCCGGCTGCTCGAAGCCGGCAGCTTCAATTCGGTGGCCGAAGTCGCGCATGCGGTCGGTATCCCCAACGCCAACTATTTCACCCGCGTGTTTCGCGACCGCTACGGCCATACGCCGTGGTCGATCCTGAAAAAGCCGGACGACGCCTAGAAATATTGGGTGGCGAAGCCCTAGAACACCTGCATCGGGCGGCTACGCCCCAGGGCCTGGCGCGCCGCGTCGCCGATCAGTGTCGATTCGGTCGGAAAATCTGTGCCGACAGGTTGAATTCGTCGGCGAAGTGGCGGCTGGCCACCGCCGGCCGACGATTGACGCCCCGGGATCGACCGCCATATTTTTCAATGAATTAGCCGCCGCCTGGCGGCTGTTTTTATTTATGGGGCGTCTGTGTCCTGCCCGACCGTGGGGAAACTGGAACCGATCACCGTTGCGGCAACGAGATCGCCGGTCACGTTCACCACGGTGCGGCACATGTCGAGAATACGGTCCACGCCGATGATCAGAACGATCCCGGCGCTCGGAATACCGACGGTTTCCAGGATGCTGGCCAGGATCACGATGCCGACGCCCGGCGTCCCGGGGGAGCCGATCGCCGCCCCGACGGCCATGAACACGATCAGCACCAAGCCCATCGTGCCGATGGGAATCCCGAATACCTGCGCCAGGAATATTGCGGCGACCGCCTGGTAAAGCGCGGTGCCGCCCATGTTGATGGTGGTGCCGAGCGGAATGACAAACCGGGAAACCGCGGGCGGCACGCCCAGTTTGTTTTCGGCGGTCTGCAGCGACAGCGGCATCACCGCCGCCGAACTCGACGTGGAGAACGCCAGGAGAAGCGCCTCGCGGGTGTCGCGGAGGAAGGCGAGAGGCGATTTACGGGCCAGCACGAACACGATCAGCAGATACACGGCCATCAGCAGGACCAGACCGAACACGACGGTCGCCATATACACCGCCATGCCGGTGATCGCCTTCAGGCCGACCCGTGCGGCGATATCGGCCATCAGGCCGAACACGGCGATCGGTGCGAAGCGAAGCACCCATTTGACGATCACCATGCAAACCGATTGCAGGCTGGCGAGAAGGTCGAGCAGGCTGCGCGACTGGTCCGACGGCATGGAGAGCATCGCGATCCCGACGATTGCCGAGCCGATTACGATATGCAGCATTTCCCCCTGCACCAGGGAGGTCAGCAAATTGGTGGGGACAAGCCCGACGAGCCGCGCCGGCAGGTCCTGGGTCTGGCTGGCGATCGACGATAGGCCGCCGCCGGCAGGCGCGGCCGCGGTCGTAGCGGGTTTAACGAGAGCGGAGACCAGGCCCGGATCAATAAAGCTGCCGGGGGCGATGATAAACGCGCAGGCAAGGCCGATCGTGACGGCGATGACGGTGGTTGCGAGAAAGAAGATGACGGTCCGGACGCCAATTTTTCCGACAATTTCCGGGCTTTCGCCGGCGGCGATACCGCGAATAACCGAGGCCAGGACGAGCGGCACTACGACGAATTTTATGGATGCAAGGAAGGCCTGGCCGGGCAGGGCAAGCCAGCTCCCGATGATCGAACCGGTCGTGCTGCTGACCCAACCCGCGGAGGGCGCGAGGACCAGCCCGACGCCGATCCCCAGCGCCATACCGATCAGAACCTGAAGCCAGAGCCGTTCCCGGAGAAGCGCCCGGATGCCTCCTGCTTCGTGGAGCAGAGAGCGCGGGATCGCGGCATTTTCCGTCAGCGGTGCAGGCATTTCTTCAATCGGTTGTTTGATGTTGGCACACCGTTTCGCATAAACGCGGGCGTTTTCGATTGATCGGGATCAACCCCCTGCCTGCCGGACCTGTCCGGCAGTCTGCCGGTCAGCAATCGACTTCAATCGCGTCTTCGATGGAGTCGGCCTCCGCATCCAGTTTTTCGAGCAGCTCCAGGATTTTCATCCGCTCGCGGGGAGAAACCGCCTGGCCGCCCGCTCCCTTGGGGTCGAGCGCTTCGCGGATTGCTTCGGACAGATCGCCCACGATCCCCTGCACGGTCAATGCCGACATCAGGATATCGACGCTTTCGACCTCGTCTTCTTCCAGCCCCTCCGCCAGCTGCTTCGTGTAAAGTTCGAGAATCGGCGGTGCGCCGTGACCTTCTCGGACATAGGCTTCGTCCAGAAGTACGGCGAGATCGATGCTTGGGAATGTCGGGTGATCGGGGTCCGCCCATTTGCGGACCAACGACGTGGAACGGTCCACGATCTGTGCACACGCGTCTTCGCCCAACGCGGTTCTTATTTTTGTAATTGCGGACGAAAATTTTTTCGGATGGCGCGGCTTCATTCCCAATTCCGATCAAATGGTAATCGCGAATTTGTTGTAGGCCTGCAATTTGGGTCATGCAACTGCATGGCGGAAACCGGCATTGCGGCCCGGGAAGCCGCAGGCGCGATTTCGCGGTGATGCCGGGGAAGAGGTTTTTTCGATATTTCGACCCTGCGCAATCCGGGGGGAGGGCTAAATGATACAGGACGCTACAAAATGGCGACGGATGCGCCCGATTTGTTGGGCCGGTCCGTTCCAAAACTGGTCGCCGCCATCGCCATTCTGGTGATTGGTTGGATCGTTGCCGCCGAGATAATCGCAAACTGGTCGCAGAAACTGCCGCCGTCTTCGGCGAACAAGCCGGAATAAACGGCTTTCGATCGGCGTAACCCTGTCGCCGGGGGGTGTATTTTGCCCTCCGGCGCCTACATCTAAACCTGTTGCTATATAGTACGAGAGACGAGAATTCAGTTCCAATGCAGGCAGAGGCCGGAAAATCGCGATTCGTTTGAAACCCCGGCGCTTCCTGCGGCATTGGTTCGTGTTGACACTCTTCGGTATCCTGACCGCCGCGTCGTCGGCTGCGGTGCATTCCGCCGAAGAGTCCGGCATCGAATATACGGTTGAGTTCGAAGGCCTGACGTCCGAAAGCGGTCTCGATGACGCGGTCAAGGACATATCGACCCTGAATACGATGACCGACAAGCGGCCTGCATCGCTGACAGGGCTTCGGCGGCGCGCGGATGAAGACGCCGAGCGTATCAAAAACCTCCTTAAATCGAAGGGATATTATGCCGCCGATGTGTCGGTGAAGCTGGAAACCGGGGCGAAACCCGTTCGCGTGTCGGTTGCCGTGGCATCCGGGCCGCTATATCGCATCGGCGCCGTGGAAATAGACAATGCAGCCGGTACCGGCCCCGCCGTCCCGGTGGACGTATCGCTTGAATATCTCGGCATCAAGGAGACCATGCCCGGCGAGGCGAAGGCGATCGCCGATGCAAAGCCGAAGCTCGTACGCACGCTCGAAGACAAGTCCTATGCCTATGCCAAGGTCGTGAAACAGCGGGTCGTCGTCAATCACGACAAGCCCGCCGTTTTCGTCTATCTGACCATCGATACCGGTCCCTCGGTCGCATTTGGCGAAACCGCTATCGAGGGCAACGATTCCGTCGATACCGCCTTTATCCGGCGCCGCATCGAATGGACGAAGGGCGAGCCGTTTTCCAATACGAAGGTCGAGGCGACCCGGCAGAAACTTTCGGAATCGGGTTTGTTTTCCGGAATCACGATCACCCGGGCGGAAAAACCCGGTGCGGCCGGCGACGTCGCCATGAAGATTTCCGTCGTTGAGCGAAAGAAACAGACGATCGGCGGAGGGGTCCGCTATTCCACGGGGGACGGTCCCGGCGCCAAGGCCTACTGGACGCACAGAAACCTGCTCGGCGCCGGGGAGCGCCTGTCGGTGACCGGCGAAGGGTCCTTCGACAGCAAGGTGGGGTCGGTCGACCTGGTGAAACCGGATATTTTCTCGGTCAACAATACCGGCGTGCTGACTTTCCGGGTTGCGGAAAAATCGCCGGACGGGTTCGAGAGTACCGAAGTCGAGGCGTCGGGGCGCCTGGAGCGCCAGTTCAATGCGAATTACAGGGGCTCCGTCGGTGCCGCGGTCGAGCGGTCGATCGTAACGGATGCCGGGTCCGAAAAGATTTTTACGCTTTTTTCGCTGCCGGTTTCCCTCCGCCGCGATACGTCGAACGATCTTCTGAATCCGACAAAGGGGGGAAGGACGACGCTGTCGGTCACACCGTTCCTCGATCAGTTCGGCGCCGATACGTCATTCACCGTCGTCCGTCTGCACGATGCCACATACATTCCCCTCGATTCGGAAAAACGGTACTCGCTGGCGGTCTGGGGACGGATCACGTCGCTTTTCGGTGAAGAAACGTCGAATGTACCTGCGAACAAGCGAATCTATGGCGGCGGTCCCGGTTCGGTGCGCGCCTTCGCCCTCAACCGCCTTGGCCCGGTGGACGGCGCGGGCGACCCGACCGGGGGACGATCCTCGACCGAGGCAGGCATCGAGGCGCGTATCCGCGTTTACGGAGACTTTGCCGTCGTGCCGTTCGTCGAGGCCGGGGCGGTCTATGACGATTCCACGCCGGGTTTCGGCGAGGATATCCAGTGGGGCGCCGGGCTCGGGCTTCGGTACCATACGGCGATTGGCCCTGTGCGTCTCGACGTTGCGTTTCCATTCGACCGCCGCAGCGGCGACGATGCCTTCCAGCTGCTGATCAGCCTCGGCCAGGCGTTCTGATGGCGATGGGACGGTCGTTACGCCGCCTGCGGGCCGGTCTGTATGGCGTCGTTTGTGTGTGCGTTGTGCTGCCGCTGGCTGCCTATGGCCTGGCGCAAACGGAAACCGGGCGGCAATGGATTGCGGACCGGATATCCCGGCTGGCCAGCGATGACGAAATGACGGTTCGCCTGTCGGGACTCGGCCGGAATTTCCCCTGGAACATTCATGTCGACAGCTTCACGGCGGTGCAGGGCGGGCAGCCCCTTGTCACGGTGACCGGTCTGAATATGGTGTGGAAACCGTGGTCGTTGCTGACCCGTAGGATCCATATCGAGACCTTGTCCGCCGCAACGGTCGAGACCGTATTGATTGGCGATACAGAAACTTCCGGCGCGCAGGTAAGCAGCCCCGCTAGCGGTCCGAATATTTTCGACCTGCCGGTGGATATCCGGATCGATCGGGCGCAGGTCGGTCGCGTAACGTTGGGCGGCGATACGGCCGTCCGGCCGGAATTCTCGCTGAAGGGAGCGTTCCGCCTGGAACGAAGCACCCGCCGGATCGAGGCGACCGTGGACCTGCAACGGCGGGACAAGGCGGGCCATTTCCGGGCGGCACTCAAACATGTCGGTTCTCCGGCAAGGTTCGATCTTGAGGCCGACCTTCTCGATGGTCCCGACGGACTGATCGGGAAACTTGCCGGCATGCCCGGATTGCCGGAAGCGAAGCTGCAGATCGACGGCGACGGCCCTGCCGACGACTGGCGCGGGAAGGCGAGCCTGACCCTGGGCGGGGCGCCCGCTTTCGCGGCCGATCTGACTGTTTCGGCAGGCCCGGAAACGCGGATCGGTCTGAAATCGTCGCTCGATACGGCGGCGACCCTGCCGCCAATGGCTGGGTCCCTGATCGGGCCGAAAGCGGCTTTGTCGGGCGTTCTGCGAATAGACGGGCAGTCCGGAGTGACGCTTGAAACCTTTTCTGCGGTTTCCGACCGGCTGAACCTGGAGGCATCGGGGCGCTATTCTCCTGAAAGCGGGACAATCGACGCGAACGGACGGCTGAGGGCGGCGGCAGTGCCGCCGGCTGTATTGCCCGGTGGCATGTCTGCGGGCGAGCTGGATATTGTCCTGCATGTATCCGGCGGAGTTCAGTCTCCGTCCGTTGAAATATCCGGCAGTGTCGCGGGGATATCGGTGCCGGAAGTGGCACGGATCGCAAAGCTGGACCTGACCGGAACATTGTCGGCGAAGACAGATCTGTCTCTGATCGGGTTCGACAATATGATTGCGGTGCAGGGCATCCGTTTTCTTTCCGAGGCCGCGAACGGACAACGGATAGAATCCGGCCAGCTGACGGTTGCCGGCGACATCAGAAATTTCGAGCTTGTCTCGATCAGGGCGGCGTCGTTGTCGTCACCGATACTGGCACTGACGGCGTCACGGGGCGAAATCGATCTCACTTCCGGTGCGTTGAAGCTTGTCGTCGATGCCCGGCTGCCCAGACTCGAAGCGATCGCCCTGTTGCGTCCGCATGTGCGCGCCGGCGCGTTTTCGGTCAACGCGGAGATCGGCGGCAACCTGAATTCAGGACGTCTCGAAACCGTCTCCGGCGGGCGGCTTACGGGGCTGGAGCCGGTGGCATTTTCTCTTCCCCCGGAACTCGCACAGATCGGTTTTTCAGGCCAGGTGCGGGTCGGTCCGGACGGCGGTGTCGAGATAACCGCGCTGCAGGTCGACAGCGCGCTGGGGCGCATTTCCGCCGACGTTTCGCAAAGCGCGGGATCGGGCAGATTAACCGGGCAGATGGGCGGCGAAATTTCCAGGCTCGACGCGCTCTCGGGCATGCTCGGCATGGCCGTTGGTGGGGCGGCGCGCCTTGATGCCGCCTATGCCGGCACGATGGGCGGGGACGGAAACGGCAAAATATCTTTGTCGCTGGATCGCCCGGTGCTGGGACCTGCTTCGTTCGATGCTGCGACCGCGACGGTTACCGGGGCAGTCCAGGCCGGCAAAGGTACGGGCACGATCGAATTCGACCTCAGCGGCAATCGAAAATCCGTCAGCCTGCGGACGCCGTTCCGGTCTACTGCCGAAACAGTCCGGCTGGATGCGCTCCGCATTGCTTCCGACATCCTGTCGGGCGAGGGCGATCTCGCCATCCCTTTGGGGGACGGCCGGTTTACGGGAAAAATGGCGCTGAAAATCCCCGAACTGCGGGATCTGACAGCAATGGCGGGCATGGCCGGCGCGGCCGACTTTCCGGCCGCGGGTGCATTGACCGCAACAGTTGAATCTACCGGGCGCGGCGCCGATCTCCTCGAATTTTCTGTCGATGGTCGGTCGATCGTCTGGACTCCGGGGGCGGACGAATTGAAGGCCGGCCGGATTACGGCCTCCGGCTCAATTGCGGGCATTGCCGGCAAACCGAACGGCAAAGTGCAGGCAGTCGCCGAAAACGCCAGCATGGCGGACAGAAAAATCCGCCGGATCACGGCGAAAGCAGATATTCGCTCCTCTGATTCGGTCGTATTCGACCTGTCGGCAAACGGCCTTGTGGACCCGGCGAATACCATTGCCGTTTCAGGTGCGCTTGAACATCGTTCCGGCGGGACGGCAATCCGGGTTTCGACGCTGGCCGGTTCGATCGGGTCGCAAAAGCTGGCGATAGACGAACCGGGCAGCATCGACATTACGCCCACCGGTACGGCGTTTAAATTTTCGGCGATGCGGATCGGGGCCGGCGAGATCGGGGTTTCTGGTACGGCCAGCGACACGGAATTGTCGGTCGACGCGACGGTCAGGGCGTTTCCGCTGGCACTCCTGAACGAACTTGGGCTGGCGCCCGTCTCGGCAGGGACGCTCGACCTGACGGCGCAACTACGCGGTGTGCCGGAAACGCCCGATGCCGAGCTCAAGATGAAAATTGCAGATCTCCGTCTTGTGCCGAATGGGGCAGGCGGTCTTCCGGTCATCGCCGCCGAGGCGAACGCATCCGTCGGGAAGGGAATCCTGTTCGCGAAAGCTGCGGTTTCCGCACCGGGCGCGCCGGTCCTCACGTTTTCCGGCCGCGTCGGTTCGGAGGCCCTCGGTATCTACCGTTTCGACGATCGCACCCCGGTCGATCTGCGCATAGACGGCACCGGGGCGCTGGGAGCCCTGATGATCGCGGTACTGCCGGACGGCGACCAGATGAGCGGCACGCTCGAGATCGCGCTTTCCGTCGGCGGTTCGCTTTCCGCGCCGGACCTGAACGGAACCGTCGACCTGTCCGACGTCAATTACGAAAGCGGGACGACCGGGATGACGGTAAAGGGGCTCGAGGCGCGTCTGGCAGCCAGCGGGCGCATGATCGAAATCGTGCGCCTGAGCGGTTCGGATGGCGGGGACGGGACACTCAGCGGCGGTGGGCGTTTCGATATATCGGCGCTGGACAGCCCTGACGGGAACGCCAGGCTCGAATTCACCCAATTCCGCGTCGCGCGGCGAGACGATGCCATCGTCGACGCATCCGGCAAATTCGGCCTGAAATCGTCCGGCGACGCGATCGAGGTTTCCGGACAGGCAAAAATCGAATCTGCGGACATACTGATACCCGAAAAACTGCCCGGGGCGGTTTACGAACTCGATGTCGAGGAAATTCGCGACGGCAAGCCGGTTCGCCGTCAGCTTTCCGAAACGGCGGAAAAAACCGTTATTCCGGTCAAACTCGATGTAACGCTTGAAATGCCGGGACAGGTTTTCGTCCGGGGGCGCGGTCTGCAATCCGAGTGGAAAGGCAGGATCCGGGCAACCGGGGATGCCGCCGCGCCGATGATCGACGGACGACTGGATATCGTGAACGGCAGTTTTTCGTTTGCCGGGAAAAAATTCGACATAGGCGAGGGGAATGTAAAGCTGCCCCCGGGAACGGACCCAGATCCGCGAATATACATGGCGGCGAATACCGAGGCGGGCGATATCGTGGCGAAGGTGACGGTCGAAGGGCCGGCGTCCCTCCCCAGGATTACGCTTTCGTCCGACCCTCCGCTGCCGCGCGAAGAGATTCTCTCGCGCATTCTTTTCGGAAAGTCGTCGGCGAATCTCTCGCCCGTTCAGGCCGCACAACTGGCGGAAAGTGCCGCCACGATCAGCGGCGTCGGCGGCTCTGTCGGTATATTCGACCGTCTGCGCCGGGCGACCGGCCTGGACGTACTCGATGTCGAATCGAACGGGGACTCGCCGACCGGGTCGACCCTGAAAGCGGGTAAATACGTCGCGGACGGCGTGTTCGTATCAGCCGGCCAGGGGCTGACGCCCGGGTCCGGCAAGGTCGGGGTGGAGATCGAAGTGACGCCCTATCTGTCGATCGATACCGAAGCCGGCAGCAGCGCCGACAGCAGCGTCGGCATCAGCCTGAAACACGATTTCTGACCGGGCCCGTCGTTCGGGGTTTTCAGGTCAGCCGTGCCATAAACAGGGTCGCGAGGCTGAGGACAAGAAAAAAGCCCATCATATCCGTAATCGTTGTCAGCAGCGGGCCGGAGGCCACCGCCGGGTCCTGGTTGAAACGTTTGAGCAACAGGGGCACCACGCCGCCGATCGATACCGCGACCACGGTGTTGATTGCGAGGGCAAGTCCGATCACAACGCCGAGGAAGGCGTTGCCTTTCCAGATCCAGGCGACCATCCCGATCAGAATGCCGAGGACAATTCCGTTTGCAATGCCGACAAGGACTTCCTTGGTCCAGACCCTTGCGACGTCGACCGGTTTGACGAGACCCAGCGCCAGTTCTCGCAATGATACGGCAACGGCCTGATTTCCCGAGCAACCGCTCATGTCGGAAACCATCGGCAGGAAGATCGCGATCGCGATGACGGCGGTCAGCGTGTCCTCATACGCGGCGATAACGCTGGCCGCGATGATGTTCAGGACGATGTTCACCGACAGCCAGGACAGGCGGCGCCGCGAGCGGAGAAAAAACGGCATGGACCGAAGCTCGTCGCCCATGACCCCCTGCCGCTTGAGACTTTCGGATTCCATCCGTTCAAGCGATGCGTCCGAGATGTCGATCCGGGACACGACGCCGATCAGCTTGCCATCGTCATTCACGACCGGCAGCCCCAGAAAACCGTGTTCTTCGATAATCTCGATCAGATTGTCGAGCGTTTCTGCCGGCGCGACGGAGATCGGCGAACTCATGATATCGACAAGCGGCGAGGACCGGCGGGCGGTCAACAGGTTCCTGAGCGACGCAACGCCGAGCAGCCGGCCCGCATCGTCGACAATATAAGGGTGCTGGCCGCGATAGGCCTCGAATTCGTCGTCTTCCGACGCCAGGCGGACCAGAACATTCCCGACAGTGGCATCCGCCGGGAAGCTGAATGCCTCTGTGATCATCAGTCCGCCCGCGGAATCTTCCGGATACGACATCAACTGCCGGATCTGTGCCGCGCTTTCAGCGTCCAGTTCCGCGAGCAGGGCGCCGGCGTCGGCGTCGCCCATTTCCGCGATGACGTCGGCTTTTACATCGGAATCGAGCTCTTCGACGATGCTGGCAGCGGTATCGACGTCCAGTCCTTCCACCAGATCTGCGGCGGCTTCGCTTGGCGCTTCTTCGATGAAACCCGCGGCGAGTTCCGCCGGAATCTGTTCGAGAACTTCCGTGCGTTCGGCGGCCGACAACTGCAGCAATGCCCGAAGGCCGTCGACTGCACCGGCCTCTTCGAGCAGTTCGGCGAGCTGCGCGGTGTTTCCTTCTTCCAGCGCAGCCCGCAGCAGTTCCCATGGTCTGTCTGTCTGTGGGTCGTCCGCGAGGTCTTCTGGCTCGGTATTGGTCATTCTTCGGTCCGCCTGAAAGATGTCGGTATGTGCCGTCCCCGGTTTGTTCTGCGGGGCAGAAACGCTGCAATAGTATAGGGTGTCGGGTTTAAGCATTCCCTTTCTGCCGGATATGGCAATAGGATTGCGTCGAACGGCCCGCTAGATACGGCTTCTTCAAACCCGATCGCTGGAATTAATGGAACATCTCGCCCAAAATTTAACTATTATCGTTCTGCTGCTTGCCGCGAACGCCTTTTTCGTTGCCGCTGAATTCGCGCTGGTTAAAGCGAGTGGCTTTCGCATCGACAACCTGGCGACCGCAGGCCGGTTCGGTGCGAAACTGACCGCGGTGATTCACCGCAAACTGGAAGCTTATCTGGCCGCCTGCCAATTGGGTATCACGATGGCGTCGCTCGGTCTGGGCTGGGTCGGTGAGCCAACCGTTGCGGCAATGCTGGAACCGGTGTTGGAGCCTTTCGGAATCACCGGCAAGCTTCTGCATACGGTGTCGTTCATTGTCGGTTTCATCGTTTTCTCGTCGCTTCACATCGTGATAGGCGAACAGGTGCCTAAAACCTATGCGATCCGGAAACCGGAACCCGTTTCGCTGGCCCTCGCCTATCCACTTTACGGATTCTACATTCTTCTGTTCCCCCTGAACTGGCTGCTGAACAAGGCGTCCGGCGGGATTCTGCGCCTGATGGGGATCGCCGAGGCGTCTCACGCCGAAGTCCTGACCGGTCAGGAAATCCGCTCGCTGGTATCGACGTCCGCCGAGCACGGCGAAATGACATCGGAACACGCGGATCTGATCCACAATATTTTCAGTTTCGACGAGCGCCATGTCGAACGCGTGATGATCTCGCGGATGGAGTGTCATGTGCTGCGTCTGGATGCGTCGCCGGAAGAAAATATCGAAATCGTGCGGAATACCCGCCACTCCCGGTTTCCGGTAATAAATGGAGGGTTCGACAACCTGGTGGGTGTCGTCATCATCAAGGACCTGTTCGACGCTATGCTGTCCGGCAAAAAGGATCCCTGGTCCGATCTGAAATCCTATTGCCGCGAGCCGATGGTCGTGCCGGAAACGATGCCGGTCGGCGGATTGTTCGAGACGATGCGGTCGGAACGCGCGCATATGGCCTGCGTGATCGACGAATACGGCGCGTTTTCAGGCCTGGTGACGCTCGAAGACCTTCTCGAGGAAATCGTCGGCGAAATTGCCGATGAAACCGACACGGACGAAACCGAGTTCGTGATCGTCGAAGAGGGCGATCACTGGGTAGCCGACGGGCTTGCCGCGTTTTCCGATATCGCGCGCATGACCGGCTTTGTGGTCGACGACGAAGTGGACGCGAACACGCTTTCAGGTCTCTTCATGGTCCGTCTCGGCCGCGTTCCCGAAGTGGGCGACGAGACCATCGAGGGCGAATTCCGGTTTACGGTGCAGGAACTGAAAGACAGGCGCGTTGCGCGCGTGAAAATCGAGAAATGCTGATCGCGGTCATGTGATGGATATGTCCGACTTCCGGCAGCTCGACCCGATGACACGCCTCGGGCTTATCCTGGGGGCAGTGATTGTCGTCCATTGCGCCGTCATCGTTATCCGCATGGTGACTCGGCGGGTTTTGGCCGCGAAACTCGACCGGCGCCTCTCGAAAGCCAGGACGATAACGACACTGGTTTCCAGCGTAACTGTGTTCCTGCTGTATTTCGGCGCCGTGGGCTTCGCGCTGAATGAACTCGGCATTTCCGTAACGGCCTATGTCGCGAGTGCGTCGATTATCGGGCTCGCCGTGGCATTCGGCTCGCAGGGAATGGTGCAGGACATCGTGATGGGGCTTACGATCATCTTTTCCGACCTGTTCGACGTCGGCGATATGGTCGAGGTCGGCGGTCAGACGGGGATCGTCCGTCGTCTGGGCATGCGGTTCACCGTGCTCGTGAACGCGTTCGGCTCGCGGGTGTACATTCCGAACCGGTCTATCGGCAATGTCATCAACTATGCGCGCGGGTATGTCCGCTGTATCGCCGATATCACGTTGTCGTCCGACGAAGGCCTTGCCGAAAAGATGGAGGAACGCATCCGGCGGATCGCGACCGGGTTCGGCGAACAGTTCCCCGGCATTCTGATCACGCCGCCGGACTATGAAGGCCGGCATGCCACCGCTTCGGGGCGGCGGTTCCTGCGGGTCAAGTTCCGCATCTGGCCCGGACGCGGCGCTGCCATCGAGAACGAATTCCGCAAGGAAGTGCTCGATAGCCTTAAAAGGCTTGATGAAAGCTATGCCGACTGGATGATCGCCGTGAATTACGAAGTCGAAAACCGACCGTCTCGGTGATCGGTACACAGAAAACGAAAGAGCGAAAATGAAATACGCGCGCCTGTTGAGTGTTGCCGCCATTGCCATCTGGAGCCCGGCCGCTGCTGCCAACGACCTTCTGGTCCTCGGGTATCTCGAGAATGCCCAGGTCGGCCCGACCGACCTGCAGATGCGGGCGAAGCTCGATACCGGGGCGGACACATCGTCGCTCGGCTACAACAGGATTCATCATTTCGAGAAAGACGGCGCGAAATGGGTCAGGGTCCAGGCAAGGAATGTCGAGGGCAAGATCGCTGTTGTCGAACGCCGGATCGTTCGAATCTCGACCGTCAAACGGCATGGTGCGCCGAGCGTCGACCGGCCGGTGGTGCTGATCGGTCTCTGTGTGGGTAATATATACCGGATCACGGAAGTATCTCTGGCTGACCGCAGCGATTTTTCGGTACCCTTGCTCATCGGTCGAAGCTTCCTGGCCGGCACGGCGATCGTGGATTCGTCCCGGACCTACACGACCAGACCCAATTGCAACAAGGGGCAGGCGCAGTGAGCAAGAAACACCTCTATATCCTCTGCGGCCTGCTGATTCTGATCGGTGTCGCCCTGACGGCCTATCGCGCGATCGTGCTCGAATTTCCAACGTCTCCGCAGGAGACGACGGCTACCTGGCGGATCGAAACCCGGCTGGAATTCGAGGCCAGGAATGCTCCCGTGCGCATGGTGTTGATGCTGCCACGGTCGGAGCCCGGACTGACCCTGTTTAACGAAAGCTTTGTGTCTCCCGGCTACGGGGTGGTGACGTCGTCGCCGACCGACAACCGCCAGGCGATCTTTTCGAAGCGCTCGGCGGCGGGCAAACAGGTGATTTATTACAGTGCGGTCGTTCACCGGTCGCTCACCCGCGACGACCTGCCAAAATCGCCAGCCCCCAGGGTGAGGCCGAGCGGGTTTTCGGAAATCCAGAACGCGGCGGCGCGCCAGATTATTCGCACGATAGAATCCCAATCGTTCGATATCGAAACGTTTTCCCGGTTGCTTTTTTCCCGGCTGAAGACAGCCGCGGAGGGCAGCCCGGAATACCTGCTCCTATTGTCCGGCGGTACGCGGGCGGAGATCGGCGTCAGGATCATGGCTGCGGCCGCGATCCCGGCACGGCTGGTCAACGGTCTTGCGCTTGGTCCGGACCGGCGCAAAGCCAAGTTTTCGCGTTGGATTGAAATTTACGACGACAATGTCTGGCGTCCCTTCGATCCGGAGACAAACGAATTCGGCAAGCCGCAAAATCATCTTGCGTGGTGGCGCGGAAAGGCCTCTCTCGCGGCGCTGACGGGCGGCCGGATGACCGACACAGATATCGCTGTCCGCCAGGTGTTCGTCCATTCGCTGCAATCCGCGATCGAGGCGCAGAAGCGGGCGCAGAACAAGCTGGTCGAATTTTCGGTGTTCGGCCTGCCGCTCCAGACGCAGGAGGTATATCGCCTGCTGCTGACCGTGCCGATCGGCATTTTTCTGCTCGTTATTCTGCGCAACGTTGTCGGCATGCGGACATTCGGAACCTTCATGCCGGTGCTGATTGCCCTGGCATTCCGCGAAACGCAGCTCCTGTGGGGGGCGATTCTGTTCAGCTCCGTCGTCGCGGTCGGTCTGCTGATCCGCTTTTATCTCGAACAACTTAAACTGCTGCTGGTGCCGCGCCTCGCCAGCGTGGTCATTGTCGTTATCCTGGTCATGACAGCGATCAGCGTGATCAGCTACAAGCTCGGCTTCGACCGCGGGCTTTCCGTCGCCCTGTTCCCGATTGTCATCCTTGCGATGACGATAGAACGAATGACCGTCATCTGGGACGAAAAGGGCCCCAAGGAGGCGCTTACCCAGGCGGCCGGCAGCTTCTTCGTGGCGGTCCTGTGCTACCTGGTGATGAACCTCGGTATCGTGCGCCACTGGGTGTTTGTCTTCCCCGAATCCCTGTTGGTGGTCCTGGCGGCGACCCTGGCGCTGGGACGCTATTCCGGCTACCGGCTGGTTGAACTGCCCCGGTTCCGCGTGCTGGCAGGGAAAAAATAATGTTCGGTCTTGCCAGGGCGTTGAAGCGCAACGGTGTTCTTGGCATCAATGCACGGAACGCCGATTACATCCTCGAATACAACGAGCGGCGCAATTACCCTTTGGTCGACGACAAGGCGCTGACCAAGCAGGTGGCCCTGAAGCACAAGGTCGCAGTGCCGGACCTGTACGGCATGATCGAGATACAGCAGCAGGTCGCGACCCTTCCCGATATTCTCGCGCCGCATTCAGACTTCGTCATCAAGCCGGCCAATGGCAGCCAGGGCGAAGGTATTCTGGTCATCACCGGCAAGGTCGAGGGGATGTACCGGAAAGTGGACGGTGCGCTTGTCGGCATCGAGGACCTGAAATTTCTGGTGTCGAATATCCTCAGCGGCATCTACAGCCTTGGCGGGCAGCCCGACAAGGCGCTGATCGAATACCGCGTGAAGTTCGATCCCGTGTTCGAGGAAATCGCCTATCGCGGGGTGCCGGATGTTCGGATTATCATTTTCAAGGGCGTGCCGGTGATGGCGATGGTGCGGCTGCCGACTCGGATGTCGGACGGCAAGGCCAACCTGCATCGCGGCTGTATCGGCGCGGGAATCGATATTTCAACCGGCCGCACTCTGACCGCGGTCTGGAAAAACAGCATCGTCACGGAGCACCCCGATACCGGAAACCCCGTGTCGGGGGTCGAAATTCCCCAATGGCCTTTGCTGCTTGAAATCGCATCGGGCGCATATGAAATGACCAATCTCGGATATCAGGGAATCGATCTGGTTCTCGACAAGGAACGTGGGCCGCTGCTGCTGGAACTTAACGCACGGCCGGGCCTGAACATCCAGATCGCCAACCGCGAGGGCCTCCAGGCGCGGCTGGAAAAGATTGAAGCCTATGGCGGCCCGCTGGAAACCATCGCCGAACGCGTCGCGTTTGCGCGGGAAAACTTTGCCAGCAGGCCGATATCATAGAAACATGCGGCTTTGCAGCGGACACAGGCCGGCACAGGGAAAATCAAATTGACCATCGACCAGATAAATCAGGCGCTTGTGGAACAGGATCTCGACCAGATCGCGAAAATCCGGGAAATAGCCTGGCAGCGCAGCCCGGAAAACCTTCTGGCTCTTATGGAACGGCTTCAGGTGAAATTGTTGACCGACGATATGCCGCGCCGCCGCCGGCGCGTCTACCGGTCGATTATCGACTATTTCGAAGACGTGTTGGAAGAACGCATCGAAAAGGATGAGTCCAAAGATCGCGCCAAGGTGCGTCGCACCGGTGCGTCTTATTTGCGCGGGTTCCTGAAATCAATGGACGATGATTAGGCGTTGACCGGCGTGGCCGGCGTCTATCCCGGATACTGAATCGTCGGTCGGAGCCGACGTGCAATGCAGACCCGGGAGGTCGGCCGGTCCTGTGCCAATCCGGGCGAGACATTTCTGTCCCGGTCTGCCATTTTCCGCCGATGAAAATTCTCTTCCTGACTGAAAATTTTCCACCGGAAACCAACGCCGCGGCCAACCGGGTCTATGAGCGCGCGAAGTTCTGGATCGCCTGGGGGCACGAGGTCACGGTGATCACCTGTGCGCCCAATTTTCCGGCGGGCAGAATTCATGACGGGTACAGGAACCGGTGGTACCAGGTCGAGCGCATGGACGGCATCAAGGTTGTCCGGGTAAAGACGTTTATCAGTGCGAATGAAGGCATTGTGATGCGTATGCTCGATTTTCTGAGTTTTATGGTCACGGGTTTTTTCGCGAGTCTGTTCCAGCCGCGTCCTGACGTGGTTTGCGCAACGTCGCCGCAGTTTTTTACCGCCGTTGCCGGTTGGCTCGTCGGCATGTGCCGCCGCAGACCGTTTGTCCTTGAACTCGGCGATATCTGGCCTGCGTCCATCGTAGCCGTCGGCGCAATGCGGGAGAGCATACTGATCCGCCTGCTCGAACGGCTCGAACTGTTCCTCTACCGCCGGTCTGACGCGATTGTCGCGCTCACGCCCAGTTTCAAGGAAAACCTGGTTGACCGGGGGATCGACGGCGACAAGATCTCCATCGTGATCAATGGCGTCGACACTGCCCGGTTTCAGAAAATTCCGCGAGACGATGCCCTCGCTGCGGAATGGGGGCTGCGCGATAAATTCGTCGTCGGCTATATCGGTACCCATGGGATGGCCCATGGCCTGTCCAACGTCCTCGAGGCGGCAAAGATCATGCGGGACAACGATAAATGCACGTTCCTGTTCGTCGGCAACGGCGCCGAACGCGACAGCCTGATCGAAAAGGCGTCGGCGGAAAATCTCGACAATGTCCGGTTCATCGGATCGCAACCCCGGGAGGCGGTTCCGGCCATCTGGAGCGTCTGCGACCTTGCGCTGGTACACCTGCGCGATTCCGACGTTTTCCGCGAAGTCATTCCGTCCAAGATATTCGAGGCCATGGCCATGGAACTGCCGATTCTGCTGGTAACACCTGAAGGTACGGCGAGCGAGCTGGTTCTGGCAGCGCGCGCCGGCGTATGGGCGCCGCCGGAAAAGCCGGAGGAACTGGCAGGCATTGTCGCCAGCCTGTCGGTCCGACAGCGCCTGCTTGCGTTACTGGGGAAAAAGGGTTCTGCGGCGTCCGGCCGGTTCAGCCGTGAGCGTCAGGCCAGCGAAATGCTGAAGATACTCGAAGCTGCTGCCGCGGGCGACGGGCCCAGGACGGGTGTCGGCACCGATGCACGGCGCTATCTGTCGTGACCGATATTGTCCTCATTCACGGTGCGTGGCAGGGAGGCTGGGTCTGGACGGAAATAACGTCCGGCCTGTCGGCTTACGGATACCCGTGCCACGCGGTCGATTTGCCGGGAAGCGCGCCGGACGTCGCGGACCGTGCTTCGATCACGTTTGCCGATCAGGTCGCGTTTCTGAAAGACCTGCTGAGCGGGATCGATGGGCCGGTGATCGTCGTCGGCCATAGCGGCGGAGGGCTTGCGGCGTCGCAGATTGCCGAAGAGATGCCGGGTCGCGTTGCCGGTGTGGTCTATATTGCGGGAATGATGCTGCCCGACGGTACCCGTTTTACCGAAATCGTTGACGACTGCAGGGCGCAGGAACCATCGGCAGTCGGCATCTGGCCCCGGCTCGATCATCTGGAGGGCATGTCGGCGGTGCCGGCAGCAGCGGCCATCGATATTTTCTACCATGACTGCGACCCTGGTGCGGCGGCAGCGGCGGCGGCGAAATTGACGCCGCAGAGCAACGCGGCGCGGGATGTATCGCCGCATGTCACGGCGGCGCGTTTCGGCACCGTCCCCCGCGTATATATAGAAGCTTTGTATGACAGATCGGTCGTGCCGGCGGTTCAGCGGCGGATGCAGGATTTGGTTCCGGGCGCGGCAGTGCGCCGGATCGAAACCGGTCACGCGCCAATGCTGGCAAATCCTGAGCGGTTGACCGAATTGCTCCTGGAGGCGATCGCGGAACTCGAAAGCCGGGCTGCATAATCGCGCGGGGCGCCGCAGAATCTCCGCACCCGGGTTACCAGAAATCCTTGTGAACGACGGCGGATTCTTCCGACAGCAGCGGGCCTATCACTTCGACAGGTCTCTGACCCGCTTCGAAAACCGTTTTGCAGGGCAGGTCCAGTGTCAGGTTTTCCGGGTGCGGCCCGATAAGATCCTTCAGCGCCCGTTCCGACATGCCGTGAACCACGCGCCCGACCCCTGCCCAATAGACCGATCCTGCACACATCGCGCAGGGTTCGGCGCTTGTATACATCGTGCACCCGCGCAGAAATTCCGGCGGGAAGGTTGTTGATGCGCGGGTCATGAGGACGCGTTCGGCATGGCCCGTGCTGTCGCCGGCGGCGCCGAAATCGTTCATCTGTTCCATCAGGACTTCGCCGTCGGGTCCGACGAGCAGGGCGGCGAAGGGGTGGTTTCCCGCCTCCCGCGACTTGACGGCGAGGTCGATGGACTGGCGCAGATATTTTTCGTGATCGAGGTCGGGGAGAGTGGCGTCGGTCATCGGGCGCTTTCAATATAAGGAGGGGGAAAGACGGTCGGAAGGCTAAACATAGGTGCGGGCATACATGTCGCGCATGTGCGCTTCGACCGTTGTCGGCGGGTATTTGGCGGTCTGGCCGTCTGGAAGGCAGCCCGGCAGGGCAGCGACTTCATGGCTGAGACGGCCGCTGTAAAAGAACGGAATCGAATACCGTTCGCGGCCCGAAAAATTGACGACACGGTGAAGGGTCGACCGGTACGTGTCGTTGGTCCAGCGGGCGACCATGTCGCCCAGATTGACGATATATGAATCCGCCATCGGCGGCGCATGTAACCATTCGCCGTCGGCACCCATGACCTGCAGCCCGCCGTTATCGTCCTGCATCAGCATGGTGATGCCGCCGAAATCGGTGTGGGCGCCGCAGCCTTTTTCGTCCGGGTGGGCATTGGCCGGCTGCGGCGGATAATGCAGCAGGCGAAGTCCGGCGAGAGGCTCCGTACAGAAATCCGCAAAGAAATCCTCCTCAAGCCTGAGCGATAGCGCGACACCGCGCATCAGCAACTCGCCGAGCACCAGCATTTCGTCGTAATAGTCGCTCATCACATTGCGGAATTCAGGAACGTCTTCGGGCCACTGATTGGGGCCGAGGTTGAACCCGCCGGCAAGAACCCTCGGGTGATCGAGCGACAGTTCCTCGCCGATATAAAAGCCTTCCTTCAGGTCGGGCGGCGCGCCGGTTTCCAGGGTCTGGGCGCGCATCGGCTCGTACCCGGCATTGCCGACCGAATTCTTCATGTCCAGCGCAAGTTTGCGCTCTTCCGGCAGGGCGAAAAAGGCGGCAGTTTCCGCGAACACGGCACTGCGGGTTTCTGCCGAAACGCCGTGCCCGACGATATACATGAATCCGAGGTCGAGGCAGGCGGCTCGAATCTCGTCGCCGACGCTTTTACGAACAGCTGAATCCGCGCTTCTGAGCCCTGAAATATCGATAACCGGCAGGGCGTTCTCCGGAACGTGGCGTGCTTCAAGCTTTCCCATTTTGCGCTGGCCTCCTTGAATTCCCCGTCAGCTAAGCGCGAATGAAAACAGGCGTCCACCCAATTGTGATTAATTCTGCGCCAAAAAATATGGCTGCTGGTTTTTTATGCAGAACGGTTGGCGTTGTTGAAAAGATAAGCATGGATTTTCCGGTTTCCGTATCGATTCCGACACGAACCGGCGGTTTCGTGTGTGGCATGCGGTTTGCAACAAGTTTTCCAAGAACGGGACGTAAACCCAAACACGAAAGGATCGTTTCATGACAGGGAAGTATCTGGGATTGCTGGCGGTGGCAGCCGTATTCGTGGCCGCAGGCACGCCGGCAGCGGCTGCCGACAAGGTGACGTTTCAACTGGACTGGTTGCCGGGCGGCGACAAGGCGCCGATCTATATTTGCGTTTCAAAGGGCTTCTGCGCCAAAGAGGGTCTGGATGTGACCATTGCGCCGGGACGAGGGTCTTCGGACGCCATCACGAAAATGGCTGCAGGGGTATCCGATATCGGAACCGCGGGGCTCAGTTCGCTTATGGCGGCAGCAGCGCGCGAAAGCGTGCCGGTCACGGCGGTGATGTCCTACATGACCAAGGGGCCGCATGCATTCCTGACGACCAAGGATACGGGCATCAAGGTCTTCGCCGATATCAAAGCGAAGAGCGTCGCAACCGCGCCGTTCTCGTCGTCGAACGTATTCCTGCCGCTGGTGCTTGTCGCCAATGGCGTCCCGGTTGAATCCGTCAAGCTGACCAAGACGGAGCCTGGCGCGATGGGCCCGATGCTGATGACCGGGCGGGTTCAGGCGATTATCGCCTGGCAAACCAACGTGACGCGATATGGTGCCCAGGCGAAGGCCGCCGGCAAGGAACTGGTGGTGTTGCCGTGGTCCGATGTGGGGCTGACGATGTATGCCGCGAGCCTGATGGCAAGCGATAAGTTCCTGAAGGAGCGTCCGGCGGTCGCGAAACGTTTCGTGAAGGCGTACCGGGCGAGCGCGTTGTTCATGCGCGATAATCCGAAAATGGCGGCCGAGGCCGTTGCCGCTGTCGTGCCGGAGGTAAAGGCGTCCACGGCGATTGGTTCGGTAACGGATACGATTCCTCTGCTGTTTAACGAGGTCACGGAGAAGGATGGCCAGGGCGTGTTCGAGCCCAGGCGGCTGGCGACCACGTGGAAATGGGTGGCGAAGGCACAGAAACTGAAAGAGAATTCGCTCGATCCGGAGAAAATCGTAAACCGTTCGTTCCTGAACTAGGAACGGGGAATGCCGGGTACCCAGACCGCTGCCCTGGATTTTCGGGCTGTCGGCCACACATTCCGTACGCGGGCCGGCGCAGGCGTTCAGGCATTGTCCGGGGTGGACCTCGCAATCCACCGCCACGAATTCGTGGCAGTGGTGGGGCCGTCCGGGTGCGGAAAATCGACACTGCTGCGTCTGGCGGCGGGGCTTATCCTGCCTACGGACGGGGTGGTTGAAATGTTCGGACGTGCGATCACCGAACCGCCCGACGGGGTCGGGATCGTGTTCCAGAAACCGACGCTCCTGCCATGGCTGAATGTGACGGACAATGTTCTTTTCCCGCTCCGGCACAAGTTTGGCCGCGCCAAATCCAGCGATGTCGACCGCGCCCGCGAACTGGTCGAAATGGTTGGGCTTGGCGGGTTCGCCGACCGGATGCCGGAGGAACTTTCGGGCGGGATGCAGCAGCGCGCGGCGATTGCGCGTGCCCTCCTGCTCGATCCCGATATCCTGTTGATGGATGAGCCGTTTTCCGCTCTCGATGCCCTGACCCGCGAGGAAATGGGGTTTGAGCTTCAGAAAATTTGGGCGCAGCGCCCAAAGACCGTGTTGTTCATTACCCATTCCGTCAGTGAGGCGGTTTTGCTGTCTGACAGGGTGTTTGTCATGAGCGCGCGGCCGGGCCGGATCGTTGAGACCCTTGATATCGACCTGCCGAGGCCGCGCGATATCGACACCACCACGCATCCGAAAATGACGGAAATGTCCGCCCATTTGCGGGGTTTGCTTCTGAGCCGCGAAGAGGCCATCGCGTGACCGATGAGAGGCCGTTTGCCGCCAGGCTGATCGATAGCCGCCTGTTTATGCCCGTGGCTGCGATCGTGTTGCTGATTGCCGTCTGGGAAGCAGGCTGCCGGGTTTTCGATGTGCCGGCATTTCTGTTGCCTGCCCCGAGCCGGGTCGTTGACGGATTCGGCGATGTCACGGTCTATCGGTGGGGCGAACATGTATGGGCGACATTGCGGGTTGCGCTGCTCGGGTATTTTTTTTCGATTGTGGTGTCGATTCCCGTCGCGGTAACCTTGGCGCGCTCGGCGCTTCTGTCGCGGACGCTTTACCCGCTGCTGGTCGTGATCCAGTCGACCCCGGTTGTTGCCGTCGCCCCGATCATTATCGTCGTGCTCGGCGCCGGCGATACGCCCCGCGTCGTGATCACGTTCCTGATTACCTTTTTTCCGATTGTCGTGTCGACGACGACCGGCATGATGGCGACGCCGCCGGAACTGGTTGAACTGTCGCGCTCCCTGCGCGCGCCTGCTGTGCGGGAAATTACGCAGGTCCGGTTGCCCTTCGCGGTGCCGTATATTTTTTCGGCGCTGAAGATCTCCGTCACCCTTGCCGTGATAGGCGCGGTGGTTGCGGAATTCGTCGCCGCCGATAAAGGCATCGGGTATTTCATCCAGTTTTCGACCTCGTTCTTCAAAGTGCCGCAGGCCTTTGCAGGGTTGTTTGTGCTCGCGGCGCTCAGCATCACCCTGTTTCAGGCCGTTACCCTCGTCCAGCGCCTGTTTTTTGCGTGGAGCCTGCCAAAGGAAGGAGCCTAGAGATGCTTGTTACCCAACAGAAAGTTTTGCGGAAATTCTGGTATGCGATCGTGCCGATCGGCAAATTGGACGACGGGCCGTTTCCGTTCACGCTGCTCGGCGAGAAGATCGTGCTGTGGAAGGACGAAAATGGCGACCCGTGCGCTATCCGCGACCGTTGCTGTCACCGGACAGCGAGGCTGTCGAAGGGGTTTGTCGACGACGGCAATATCGTGTGCGGCTATCACGGCTGGACATATGACAAAACCGGTGCCTGCGTGCGCATTCCGCAAATGGAAGACGATCACGCCAAGCTGAACGGTATTCGCATCGAATCCTTTCGGTGCAAGGAGGCGTGCGGCTACGCCTGGGTTGCGCTGGAAGAGCCGTTACAGGATATCCCTGCGATTCCGGAAGAATCCATGCCGGGCGTCCGGCGGATCGATCAGTTTTACGAGATCTGGAACACCAGCAGCGTTCGTTTTCTCGAGAACGCATTCGACAATTCGCATTTCAGCTACGTCCACCGCGAAACGTTCGGGCAGTTCGAAAGTCCGAAACCGTCGCGCTATGAAATAAACGAACATGATTGGGGGTTCGATGCGCAAACCGAAGTGCCGATCCAGAATCCGCCGGAAAGCCATGTTCTGACCGGGACCACCGACCCCGAAACGATCCGGTATCTCAGCAACAATTATTACGTGCCGTTTACGCGGCGGTTCGGGAGCTCGTATCCGGGCGGCCTGATACACACCATCATCAATTGCGCGACTCCGATCGACGACGATCACATCGCGCTGACCCAATGGCTGTATCGTAACGATACCGAAGAGGATGCGCCCGCGGCGGATCTTAATGCGTTCGATCGTAAGGTGACGGATGAAGACCGGGACATTCTCGAAGCGACCGAGTCCGATGTCTGTATCGATGTTAGCCGCAAGGTTGAGGAGCATATGCCGTCGGACCGGCCGGGTCTAATCGTCCGGAAATTGTTAACGAATTTGCTGGCGCAGCATGGCGAGGTCGAAATATACCGCCAGGCGGGGAATAATTGATTATAAAACAGGCAAAAAACCGTCATTGCTATAAAAATAGGCGTTTTAGGTGGTCGCGATAACCCGCCGGCGCGTGACTGCGGATTGATCTACGTCGGATTCCATGGGGGATTCCAGAGGGATAGCCCAATTCAGCAGGCAGACGAATTCTTGGCACGCGACTTGCAGTGTATATCGCGTTGCACAATTCCGTGCCAAGGAGCGTCACAATGACAAAAGTAAGATCCGCAATTCGCTATGCAGGGGTAGCGGTACTAGCAGCGGGGATGGCAGTTACAGCGACAGTCGCGCAGGCGGCTGACACTATTAAGGTCGGTATCCTCCATTCCCTTTCCGGCACCATGGCGATCAGCGAAACCACGCTGAAAGACACCATGTTGATGCTGATAGACGAGCAAAACAAAAAAGGCGGTCTTCTGGGCAAGAAGCTCGAAGCCGTGGTTGTCGATCCCGCTTCGAACTGGCCGCTCTTCGCAGAGAAGGCGCGCGAGCTGATTCAGAAAAACAAGGTCGATGTCGTGTTCGGCTGCTGGACGTCGGTATCCCGCAAATCCGTGCTGCCGGTGTTTGAAGAGCTGAACAGCATGCTGTTCTACCCCGTCCAGTACGAGGGCGAGGAAAGTTCGCGCAATGTGTTCTATACCGGCGCTGCGCCGAACCAGCAGGCGATTCCTGCGGTCGAATACCTGATGAGCGAAGACGGCGGTTCCGCCAAGCGCTGGGTCCTCCTCGGCACCGATTACGTTTATCCGCGGACGACCAACAAGATTCTGCGCGCGTTCCTGAAAGCCAAGGGCGTTGCCGAATCCGACATCATGGAAAAATACACGCCGTTCGGTCATTCCGACTGGCAGACAATCGTGGCCGATGTGAAGAAATTCGCGTCCGCCGGCAAGAAAACGGCCGTCGTATCCACCATCAATGGCGATGCCAACGTTCCGTTCTACAAGGAACTGGGCAACCAGGGCATCAAGGCGGAAGACATTCCGGTCGTCGCGTTCTCTGTCGGTGAAGAGGAACTGTCGGGTATCGATACCGGCCCGCTCGTCGGTCATCTGGCGGCATGGAACTATTTCATGAGCGCCGAATCCAAGGAAAACGCCGACTTCATCAAGAAGTGGAAGACGTTCATCAAAAACCCCAAGCGGGTCACGAACGATCCGATGGAAGCGCATTATATTGGCTTCAACATGTGGGTGCAGGCGGTCGAACAGGCCGGCACGACCAGCGTCGACGCCGTCCGTCAGGCGATGTACGGCCAGAAGGTAACCTCGCTGACCGGCTCGGTGGCCGAAATGCTGACGAACCATCACCTGACCAAGCCGGTGCTGATCGGCGAAATCCAGAAGGACGGCCAGTTTGAAACCGTCTGGAAAACCGAAGGCCCCGTGGCCGGCGATGCCTGGAGCGATTTCATCCCCGAAAGCAAGAAGCTGACGGCGGACTGGACCTATCCGTGGGTCTGCGGCAACTGCGAAAAACCGAAATACAACTAAGTCGGTATTTTCTCTGACGACCAAGCGCCGGGCGGCATGGCAAACACAAACGCCGCCCGGCGATCACTTCAAACCGGTCCATTCGGACAGGCGGTACTGATGGCAGAACGAACACTGAAAAGCGTATGCGCGGCGCTGATGGCACTCGCGTTTCTCATGACGGCCTTTCCCCCGGCACAGGCAGCCGACGATTTCGCGGCCCTGGTTCAGAACCTCGGCGCGAAAGGCTACAGCGCCAAGATCAGAGCGGTTAATGCACTGGCCGCGACCGGCGACGAACGGGCTGCCCCTGTCCTTCAGGCAATGCTGACCCGCGAACTGTATTCCCGCAACTCGGACGATCTCATCGTGATCGGCCGGCAAAAGGGCGAGAAATATGAAATCACCGATCCTCTCTCGGGAAAGGTTCTCGGCCTCATAGCGGAAATCGACCTGTCGTCGCTCCGGAGTAATAATCGATTACGCCGCACGATCCGGACAGCGCTCGGCGGCCTTACCCTCGCCAGCAAGGATCCGGCGAAACGGATCACCGCGGCACAATCGATCTTCAAAGCGCCGAAGGCGGACCAGATCGAAATTCTCAGGGCGGCGCTCAAACGGGAAACCGACGGCGATGTACAGACCGAACTCGTCCGGGCGCTCGGCGCGGCGGAACTGATCCACGGCGAAACACCTGAAATTCGTATCGCGGCGATCAAGGCTTTGGGCGTTTACACCGACCGCGGCGTCAGCGCGATGCTCAAAGGCGTCGTTTCATCGAAATCCGACGAAACTGTCCGGGCGGCCGCGACAGAAGCGCTCAAGGGGATCGAGGAACGGGTCTTCGTCTGGGATCTCCTCGGCCAGCTGTTCACCGGTCTCAGCCTCGCCTCGGTACTGCTGCTTGCGGCCATCGGACTTGCGATCACGTTCGGCGTGATGGGTGTCATCAATATGGCCCATGGCGAAATGGTGATGATCGGCGCCTATACGACCTTTGTCGTGCAGGAAGTATTCCGGTCCACGTTTCCCCAGAGTTTCGATCTGTCGCTCGCGGTGGCGATCCCGATGGCGTTTATCGTCGCCGGCGCGTTCGGCGTGGCGATCGAACGCGGCATCATCCGCTTTCTCTACGGACGGCCGCTCGAAACCCTTCTTGCGACTTGGGGAATCAGTCTGATCCTGCAACAGCTTGTGCGGACCGTCTTCGGGCCGACCAACAAGGAAGTCGGCAACCCGTCCTGGATGAGCGGCGCGATCGAGCTCGATGGCGGGGTGCTGCTGACCTATAACCGGATTTGGATCATCGTGTTCAGCCTGCTGGTGGTGGCGTTGATCGCGATTATCCTGAAAAAAACGGCGTTCGGCCTGGAAATGCGCGCGGTAACGCAAAACCGACGGATGGCGAGCTCGATGGGTATCCGGACCGGCCGCGTCGATGCAATGACGTTCGGTCTCGGGTCCGGCATCGCCGGCATGGGCGGGGTCGCGCTCAGCCAGATCGACAATGTCAGTCCGAACCTCGGGCAGGCCTATATCGTCGATTCATTCATGGTGGTCGTTTTCGGGGGGGTCGGCAATCTGCTCGGAACCCTGCTCGGTGCGACATCCCTCGGGATCGCCAATAAGTTCCTCGAAGCATGGTCGGGGGCGGTACTCGCCAAAATCCTGATCCTGGTCGCGGTCATTCTGTTCATTCAGAAAAGACCGAGCGGGCTGTTTGCGCTCAAAGGCCGGGCGGCGGAAGCATGAACAAGCGCGCGCCATTTGCCTTCCTGTATGCCGATCGCGGCGGACAGATATTTCTCGGCGTTCTTCTGCTGCTGGCGGTTTTCATACCGCTGCTGAATCTGGGGGTGCCCGCCGGCTCCACATGGTATGTGCCGACCTGGGTGATGTCGCTTCTCGGCAAATATCTCTGTTTCGCGCTGCTCGCCCTCAGCGTCGACCTGATCTGGGGGTTCTGCGGAATCCTCAGCCTCGGGCACGGCGCCTTCTTTGCGCTCGGCGGATATGCCATGGGCATGTACCTGATGCGCCAGATCGGCGATCGCGGCGTATACGGAAACCCGGACCTGCCGGACTTCATGGTGTTTCTGAACTGGAAGGAACTGCCGTGGTACTGGCACGGCTTCGACAATTTCGGGTTTGCCATGCTCATGGTGCTGCTGGTCCCCGGCGCGCTGGGGTTCCTGTTCGGCTGGCTGACTTTCCGGTCGCGGGTGACGGGCGTGTATCTGTCGATCATCAGCCAGGCGATGACCTATGCCCTGCTGCTCGCTTTCTTCCGCAACGATATGGGCTTCGGCGGCAATAACGGTCTGACCGATTTCAAGGACATCATCGGTTTCGACCTTCAGGCCGGGGAGACCCGCGCCGGGTTGTTCGTGGCGTCCGTCCTGGCGCTGGGGATGGGATATATCCTGTGCCGGTATATCGTGTCGTCCAAGCTCGGCCGGGTTCTGATCGGTATCCGGGATGCGGAAAACCGGATCCGGTTCCTCGGGTACCGGGTCGAATACTACAAGCTGTTCGTGTTCACCGTCTCGTCGGTGCTGGCGGGCATCGCGGGTGCCCTCTACGTCCCGCAGGTCGGCATCATCAATCCAAGCGAATTCGCGCCCGCGGTATCCATCGAAATCGTGATCTGGGTCGCCATCGGAGGCCGGGGCTCGCTTTACGGCGCGGCACTCGGCGCGGTCCTGGTGAATTACGCCAAGACCTATTTCACGGGCGCCCTGCCGGAAGTCTGGCTGTTCATGCTCGGCGGGCTGTTCGTCGCGGTTACGCTGTTCCTGCCCAAAGGCATTGTCGGCAGCATGCCCGCGGTCCCCGGGTTCAGATCGATCTGGTTCCGCAAACCGGGCCGCCCGGCGGTGGAGACGACGGATGGCTGAAATCAAGATGAAACCCGAAAATGCGCCTGTGCTGTATCTCGACGGCGTCTCGGTCAGTTTCGACGGCTTCAAGGCCCTAAACGCGCTGAGTTTCTTCATTGAACCGGGCGAAATGCGGGCCATTATCGGCCCCAACGGGGCGGGCAAGACGACCATGATGGACGTCGTGACCGGCAAGACCCGGCCGGATGAAGGCGAGGTGGTGTTTCAGGGACTGACCGACCTGACGCGGCTCGACGAAACCGCGATCGCCCAGCTTGGGATCGGGCGCAAGTTCCAGAAGCCTTCGATCTTTGAAAACCATACGGTGTTCGAGAACCTCGAACTGGCGCTCAAGACGGATAAATCTCCCGGGAAATCCCTGTTTTTCCGTCTGAACAGCACACAACTCGACAGGATAGATGAGGTGCTCGGCATTATCTCGCTTCGCCAGGACAGCCCGCGTCAGGCAGGCGAGCTGTCCCACGGTCAGAAACAGTGGCTCGAAATCGGCATGTTGCTGATGCAGGATCCGGACGTGCTTCTGGTCGATGAGCCGGTTGCCGGAATGACCGATGCGGAAACCGAACAGACCGCCGATCTGCTGCGCCAGATTACCGCGCAGAACCGGTCGGTCGTGGTGGTCGAACACGACATGGAGTTCGTCCGCGCCCTGAATACAAGGGTGACGGTGATGCATGAAGGCTCGGTGCTGGCCGAAGGCTCGCTCGACACCGTGCAGAACAACGAACGTGTCATCGAAGTTTACCTGGGGCGCTGATCCGATGCTGAACGTAAAAGGAATAGATCTTTACTACGGCGCCAGCCAGGCGCTGCGCGGCATAGACGTGTCCGCGAAGATCGGCACGGTGACCTGCGTGCTGGGCCGTAACGGGGTGGGTAAAACCAGCCTGCTGCGCTCGATCGTCGGTCAGGAAAAGATACGCTCCGGCATCATTGAATGGGACGGCAAGGACATATCCCGGATGGCGCCCTACGAACGGGCGTCGGCGGGAATCGCCATCGTTCCCCAGGGACGGGAGATTTTTCCGCTGCTGACGGTGGAAGAAAACCTGAAAACCGGGTTTGCCGCAGTGCCGCGAAAGGACCGGTTCATTCCGGATGAAATCTTCAGCCTGTTCCCCGTTCTGCGGGACATGCTCGGCCGCCGCGGCGGCGATTTGTCCGGCGGCCAGCAGCAGCAGCTGGCGATCGGCCGGGCCCTGGTCACGCGCCCGCGCCTCCTGTTGCTCGACGAGCCTACCGAGGGCATTCAGCCGTCGATTATCAAGGATATCGGCGAGGTTATCCGAGCCCTAGCCGCGCGGGGGGATATGGCGATCCTGCTGGTCGAACAGTATTTCGATTTCGCGCGCGAGCTGATGAACGAATATGTTGTGCTCGATCGTGGCGAGGTAGTGATTGCGGGGGCCGCTTCGGATATGGTGGAAGGCGATGTACGCCGCTACCTCACCGTCTGAACCGGGTTCCGCGACCGCCGATATCATCCCGCTGCACCGGTGGGCCGACGGCGCCGCCGAGGTATCCTTTGCCCGCTCTGCAGGTGAGACGCGTCTGAAGCACCTTTATCAGTCCGACCCCTGCCGCATCCTGTTCCCGCGACAGTCGCCGGGAACGCCGAAGGAAGCGGTCATCGTCACCACGTCCGGCGGTATTGTCGGCGGGGACCGGCTGCGCTTCGAGATCGATGCCGAACCCGGAAGCGTCGCCAGCGTGACGACGCAGGCGGCGGAAAAGGTGTATCGGTCGACCGGTGCAGCGTCGGAAATCGACGTCTCGGTGCGGGCGCAGGACGGTGCGCTGCTTGAATGGGTGCCCCAGGAAACGATTCTGTTCGACGGCGCGAGGCTTCGCCGTCATACCCGGGTCGAGGTCGCTGGAACGGCGCGGATGCTGGCGGGCGAAATCGTCGTGTTCGGTCGCCGGGCGCGAGGCGAATCTTTCACAAAGGGTCTGCTTCACGATGCCTGGCGATTGTCGCGGGACGGACGCCTTGTCTGGGCGGATGCCCTGTATCTGTCGGCGGATATCGCGACGGGGATCGAAAACCGCCACGCGTTCGACGGCGCGGCAGCGGTCGCCACTGCAGTGTATTGCGCGCCCGATGCCGCCGACTATCTCGATACTGCAAGGCATTTATGCCGCACCGGCGGGGCAACCTGCATCGACAATGTTCTGGTTGTGCGGCTTGTCCATACCGATGCAGCCGCCATGCGCGCGGAATTTACGCATTTCTGGAAACATTTTCGCCATGAAGCCGCCGGGTTGCCGCCGGTTCTGCCGCGGGTCTGGGACGTTTAGGGAGAAGACAGATGCAGCTTTCACCTCGGGAAAAAGACAAACTGCTGGTCGCCATGGCGGCGATCGTGGCGCGAAAACGGCTGGAGCGGGGGGTAAAGCTCAACCACCCCGAAGCGATCGCCCTGATCACCGAATATGTCGTCGAAGGCGCGCGGGACGGCCGCACCGTCGCCGAATTGATGCGCGACGGCGCGACCGTGATTTCGCGCGACCAGGTGATGGACGGGATCGCCGAGATGATCCACGACATCCAGGTTGAAGCCACGTTCCCGGACGGGACCAAGCTGGTCACCGTCCATGAACCGATCCGTTGAGGAGAGCGTCATGATACCCGGAGAAATCATCACAGCACCCGGCACGCTGACACTGAACGAGGGCCGCGAGACGGTTGGGATCGACGTCGCGAATACGGGGGACCGGCCGATCCAGGTCGGGTCCCACTATCATTTTTATGAAACGAATGCCGGCCTGTCCTTCGACCGTGAAGCGGCACGCGGGTTCAGGCTGGATATCCCGGCGGGGACGGCGGTGCGGTTCGAGCCCGGTCAGACGCGCTCGGTGCAGCTTGTCGCCTATGCCGGCGACCGGGTGGTCAGCGGGTTCAACGCCAAGATAAACGGCAAGCTGGAGGGCTGAACGATGTCCTATGAAATCGACCGCGGCGCCTATGCGGACATGTTCGGCCCCACGACCGGCGACAAGATCCGCCTTGCCGATACGGACCTGATCGTCGAGGTCGAACACGATCGCACGATCTATGGCGAAGAAGTGAAATTCGGCGGCGGCAAGGTTATCCGCGACGGCATGGGCCAGTCCCAGGTCACGCGCGCCGGCGGCGCCGTGGATACCGTTATCACCAATGCGCTGATCCTCGATCATACGGGCATCTACAAGGCCGATATCGGTCTGAAAGACGGCCGGATTGCGGGAATCGGCAAGGCCGGAAATCCCGATATCCAGCCGGGGGTGGATATCGTCGTCGGACCCGGCACCGAGGCGATCGCCGCCGAAGGAAAGATCGTTACCGCCGGCGGTCTCGACGTTCACATTCACTTCATCTGCCCGCAACAGATCGATGACGCGCTTTACAGCGGGCTGACGACCATGATGGGCGGCGGCACCGGTCCGGCCGCAGGCACCAACGCGACCACCTGCACGCCCGGGCCGTGGCACCTGGCGCGCATGCTCCAGGCGGCAGAAGCGTTTCCGATGAACCTGGGGTTCTTCGGCAAGGGCAACGCTTCCACCCCGCAATCCCTCGAAGAACAGATAAAAGCCGGTGCCTGCGCGCTGAAACTGCATGAAGACTGGGGCACCACCCCGGCGGCGATCGATACCTGTCTCGGCGTCGCCGACGATTTCGATGTCCAGGTTCTTATCCATAGCGACACCCTGAACGAATCCGGCTTTGTCGAAGACACCGTTGCCGCCTTCAAGGGACGGACGATCCATGCCTTCCATACCGAAGGCGCCGGGGGCGGGCATGCGCCGGATATCATCAAGGTCTGTGGCGAGCCCAACGTATTGCCGTCCTCGACCAATCCGACACGGCCGTTCACGGTCAACACGCTGGACGAACACCTGGACATGCTGATGGTCTGCCATCATCTCGATCCGAAAATTCCCGAAGACGTGGCCTTCGCCGAAAGCCGGATCCGGCGCGAAACCATCGCGGCAGAGGATATCCTCCATGACATGGGCGCTTTTTCGATCATCGCGTCCGACAGCCAGGCAATGGGCCGGGTCGGCGAGGTGATCACGCGCACCTGGCAGACCGCCGACAAGATGAAGAAGCAGCGCGGCAGCCTGCCGGAAGAAACCGGCGACAACGACAATTTCCGCGTTCGCCGCTATGTCGCCAAATACACGATCAATCCGGCCATCGCGCACGGGATATCCGAACATGTAGGTTCGATCGAGGTCGGCAAGCTTGCGGATCTTGTTTTGTGGAACCCGGCATTCTTCGGCGCGAAACCCGATGTGATCCTCAAATGCGGCACGATCGCCGCCGCCCCCATGGGCGATCCGAACGCGTCGATTCCGACACCCCAGCCGGTGCACTACCGGCCGATGTTCGGGGCGTTCGGAAAGTCTTTGACCGCCAGTTCGGTGAGCTTCGTCAGCCAGGCCGGGCTGGATGCCGGTCTCGGCGAAACGCTCGGCCTCGACCGCGAATTGCTGGCGGTGCAGAACACCCGCGGCGGGATCGGCAAAAGCGCGATGGTGCTGAACGGCGCGACACCTGAAATCGATGTCGACCCGGAAACCTATGAAGTCCGGGCAAACGGCGAATTGCTGACCTGCGAGCCCGCCGACGTGCTGCCGCTGGCGCAGCGGTACTTCCTGTTCTGATGCAGCGTGCAACCCGCATGGCCGCAAGCGGCGCCTGGCCGGCCGGGGAGGCGGTAACGAGTGTCGTCCTGGATTACGACGCCCGCCACCGGCGGCGCATCCGGCTTGCCTGCGAGGATGCGTCGACCGTGCTGCTCGACCTCGAAAAAGCGACCGTCCTGCGGGACGGCGACGGACTTGCGCTCGAAGGCGGCGGCTGGGTCGCGGTGCGCGCGGCCCCGGAAGACCTGGCCGAAGTGACCTGCAACAACGCCCATGCCCTGCACCGCATCGCCTGGCATCTCGGCAACCGTCACTGCCCGGCGGCGATCGAGGCGGATCGTATCCTTATCCGCCGGGACCACGTTATAGAAGAAATGCTGCAGGGGATCGGCGCGAAGGTCACGCCGGTACTTGCCCCGTTCGATCCGGAACGCGGCGCATACGACGATGAAAACCAGGTTCACGGACATCACCATGACTGAACACGATGACCTTTTCCGGCTGTTGAGCTGGCTGTCGCCGAGCTATCCGGTCGGGGCGTTTTCCTACAGCCACGGTCTGGAACAGGCGGTGGAGACGGGGCGTGTCGAAACGGCCGATGACGTTGCCGACTGGGTGGCGACCGTGCTGCTGCAGGGCAGCGGGCGCGTGGACGGGGTTCTGTTCCGGGAGGCCTATTCGGCAACATCGGTCGAGGACTGGGGGCGACTGGACGACATCGTGAGTCTGGGGAACGCCTTTCAGGCCACGGCGGAGTTCGCCCTCGAATCCCGCGCCCAGGGCAATGCATTCGTAAAGGCGACATTGGCGGCGTGGCCGGCCGATGCCCTGTACCGGATCGAGGATGGCGCGGTTTATCCCGTCGCCGTCGCGGTTGCCTGCGCCGCCCACCGCATTCCGGTGGTGACGGGCCTGCAGGGCTATTTTCACGCCTTTGCGGCCAACCTTGTTTCGGCTGCCGTCCGGCTGGTGCCGCTCGGCCAGACGGACGGCCAGCTGGCAATCGCGGCCCTCGCCGATACCGTGGCCGAGGCCCGGCAACAGGCGATGGATACGCCATTCGAGGATATCGGGTCGGCGGCGCCGTTGATCGATCTTTCTTCCATGCACCACGAAACACAGTATTCGAGGCTATTCAGATCATGACCAATTCTCCGCACGGCCCGCTGCGGGTCGGAATCGGCGGGCCCGTCGGTTCGGGCAAGACCGCTTTGACCGATGCGCTGTGCAAGCATATGCGCGACCGCTACGACATCGCCGTCGTGACCAACGATATCTATACGCAGGAAGACGCGCAGTTCCTGACCCGGTCGGGCGCTCTCGCGCCGGAGCGTATTATGGGCGTGGAGACCGGCGGGTGTCCGCATACGGCGATCCGTGAGGATGCGTCCATCAACCTTGCGGCAATCGCGGATATGAACATCCGGTTTCCGGCGCTCGACATGGTGATTATCGAATCGGGCGGCGACAATCTGGCCGCGACTTTCAGCCCCGAACTGGCGGATATCACGATCTACGTCATCGACGTTTCGGCGGGCGACAAGATTCCGCGCAAGGGCGGTCCCGGCATCACGCGGTCTGATCTGCTTGTTATCAACAAGATCGATCTCGCGCCGCTCGTGGGCGCCGATCTGGATGTGATGGACCGGGATTCGCGAAAAATGCGCGGGGACAAGCCCTTTATCTTTTCGAACATCAAGGCCGGTGTCGGGGTTTCCGATATTGCCGCCCTTATCGAGAAAACCGGCGGACTGTAGCGGCCGTCGACGCGCTGTCGTTCCACCGTCGGTCCAAGTCTATTTGGGCGTGGTGATCGATCCTATCTTGATCCGGCAGGATTGGCACAACCGTTCGAACGTCCGCTTTACCCGCTCGTGACCCGGGGCCGACCCGCCGCCCGGCAGGTTGAGGGATAACCGTTCGTTCTTAATGACCAGTTCGGACTGATCCAGGAAATCCGGGTTCCCGCCGGAAATGCGATAGGCCAGCCTGAGTCCGTATCCCAGCGTCTCCGCCCGGCGGATTGCGCGTTTCGAGAGCAGGCTTCCGATATGGGCTACCCGCGCGTCTGCCGACTTTCCGCCGTACCGGAGATATACCGCAAGCGCCAGAAAGGCCCGCTCGGTGTGGGTGATACCGAAGAACGGGTACTGGATGGTCCGGTCGAAGGCGAACGATGCGCGATAGTCGGGGTGTTCGCGCCATGCCATGTCCGATATCGCGCATACGGCGAACTGAAGCCGCCGCCGTCGCCGGTTTCCGGTCGGGACAACCGGGCTGAGCCATTGCAGCAGGCCCTCTGCGGCATTTCCGAAACGTCCGTCCCGCCGGGCAAATGCCGCCGCCGCCGCAACCAGCGGGTCGTCGGCGATCCTGTCGGGCGCCATGTGCTGGTATACATATCCCTCGCGCGCGCCGACGGCGGAAAAGGTGATTTCGCCGGGGCGGGACCGGTCGATGAGTTCTTTCAGCAGAAGTCCCGCCAGCGGCAATGACAGCCGTCTCTGGCTCACCACGCTATCGAGGCCCATCAGCGACTGTTTCGAAAATCCCGTCAGCAACGATGCGGTTTCCAGCGCAGATGCGGTCTGCACGGTATAGCCGTGTATGATGTCGAGCGGATAATCGCTGTCCTGGATCTTGAGCCGGGCGAAGGCACGCCACGCACCGCCGATAGGAAACAGCCCATTTCCCGCATGGTCGCTCAGCCATTTGACCGAGTCGAGTTCGGCGGCAATCGTTTCCCTCATTTTTTTCATGTCGCCCTTCAGCCGGGACTGAAGGCGCACGGTTCCCAGGGGCAGCGAGATCATCTCGCGGGTTTTGCCGTCCCTGAGAACGGCAAGTTCCAGGCTGCCGCCGCCGAGATCGGCGATAATGCCGTTTTCGATATACAGGCCTCGCCGGAGCGCATCGGCAGATAGCTGCGCTTCCATCTGACCATCCAGAATACTCACTTCGACACCGGTCATCGAATGAATGGCCGAAATCATTTCTCCGCCGTTTGACGCGTCGCGGACCGCCGAGGTCGCAAATGCTTCGAGCCGGCTGACGCCATTGCTGCGCGCCAACCGGCAAAACCGGACGATTGCCGTTACGGCATGGTCCATGGCGTCTTCCGGCAACGTGCCGGTTGCGCCAAGTCCTGCACCGAGGCCGCAGAAAACGCGTTCGTTGAACAGCGGGTGCGGATATCCGTCCGTGATATCGAAGATGACGAGCCGGATCGAATTTGAACCGATATCGATAACGGCGAAGGTCTCATAATTGTCCGAAAGCTGCGGTGGAATGCGTCAGTCTCCATCGGATCCAGGCGGTGCGAAGCATAGACGCCCATGCATCTAGTTCTTTGGGGTCGCCTTCTTGCGTCCTTTCTTAAGCGCGCTGCCGCGTCCTGACAAACTCGGATTCGTCATGAAGTATTCATGCGCGGAAAACGGACGTTTTCCGGGCGTCAGTCGGGTGTAGGTACCGTCCGATTCCATTTCCCAGCAATGGGTATCGTCTTTCAGGTTGGACCCCAGAATTCTGTCGACGATCTGCCGGTGTACGGTGCGGTTCTCGACCGGCACCAGGGTCTCGACCCGGCGGTCGAGATTGCGGGGCATCCAGTCGGCGGAGGAAATGAACACCCTGGCGCGGCGCGATGTCAGGCCATGCCCAGCCGAAAAGCAGACGATCCGGCTGTGTTCGAGGAAACGGCCGACGATGCTTTTGACGACGATATTTTCCGAAAGACCGGGCACCTTTGGCCGCAAACAGCAAATTCCGCGGATGATCAGGGTTATCGGCACACCGGCCTGGGATGCCCTGTAGAGCCGGTCTATGATGCCGGGGTCTACGAGAGAATTCATTTTTACAAGAATACCCGCCGGCCGTTTCGCCTTCACATGGCCGATTTCCTCATCGATCATCCGGTACAGCTCTTCACGCATGTTGATCGGCGAGACCGATATCTTTTCGAGCTTCTCCGGCGGCGCCGAACCGGTCATGTAGTTGAACAGAACAGCCGCATCCTGGCAAAGCGCCGGGTTGCAGGTGAAGAACGACAGGTCGGTATAGATTCTGGCGGTGATCGGATGATAGTTGCCGGTGCCGAAATGGACATACGACCGTAACCCGCGGCGTTCCTTGCGCACGATCAGCGATACCTTCGCATGGGTTTTCAGGTGTACGAATCCGTAAACAACCTGGACGCCTGCGCGCTCCAGGTCGCGTGCCCAGCGGATATTGCTGGCTTCGTCGAAACGCGCTTTCAGTTCGACCAGCGCGGTCACCGATTTTCCGGCCTCGGCGGCCGCAATGAGGGCGGCGACAATCGGGGAATTGTCACTGGTCCGGTACAGGGTCTGTTTGACGGCAACGACATCGGGGTCCGACGCCGCCTGTCGGATGAACTGGACCACCACGTCGAAGCTTTCATACGGATGATGAACAAGAATGTCTTTCTGCCGGACGGCGGCAAAGCAGTCGCCGCTGTAATCGCGGATGCGTTCCGGAAACCGGGCGCGGAAGGGCTTGAACAGCAGGTCCGACCGGTCTTCGGTGATAATTTCCGACACGTCGACCAGCGACAGGAGACCGCCCACGGGAAAGACATGCTCGTCATCGACCCGCAACCGGGCCTGCAGGAAATCCTGCATTTCGTCGGGAAGCGTCGCTTCTATCGCCAGGCGGACAACCGAGCCCCGGCGCCGTTGGCGAATTGCTTCCTCGTAGAGACGGACAAGGTCTTCGGCTTCTTCTTCTATTTCGATATCGCTGTCCCGGATGAGTTGGAACACGCCCTGGTAGAGAATCTGTATCCCGGGAAACAGCTTGTCGAGAAAAAGCGCGATGATGTGTTCCATCGCCATGAACCGGATCCTGCGGCCGGGCAGGCGAACGAAGCGCGGCAGGCTGTGGGGTATCGTGATCAGGCCGACCCGCGGTTCGTCCTCGTTCTTTTTCTCCATCATCAGCGCCATCGTAAAATCGAAGCTGGGGATGAAGGGAAACGGATGTGCGGGATCTATCGCGACCGGTGTGAGGACGGAAAAAACCTCGTTCATGAAGTATTTTTCGAGCCATTTAAGGTCTGCGCCCGAGAGCGTTTCCTGCGATACGATATGGATGCCTGTCTTCTGCAGCAGTTCCTGCAGCTCGGCCCACTGGTTCTGCTGACGTACCATCAGTTCGGCGGCGCGTTCGTTGACGGCGCGAAGCTGCTGCGCCGGGGTCAGACCGTCGGCGCTGCGGGCGGTGACGCCCGCCTGAATCTGTCCCTTGAGCCCGGCGACCCGAACCGCGAAAAATTCGTTGAGGTTATTGTCCGAGATCGACAGAAACCGGACCCGCTCAAGCAATGGGTGAGACGGATTGGACGCCTCTTCGAGCACGCGCGCGTTGAAATCCAGCCACGACAGTTCCCTGTTGATAAACCGCCGCGCCGCCCGGATGGTCGGCGGTTTGGCGGTCCGGGCAGGATCGGGGGGCAACGTTTTTTCGTCAGTTGGTTCGTCTGCTGATCCGTCTGTGGATTCAGGGTTTTTAATTTCTGTAATTTCCAGCGCCGCCTCTACGGAATTCAATTCTCCAACTCCTCATATAAGCCGCTGCCCGTCGTTTAAATATGACAGATAAATGATATTTTTATGACAGAGTCCGATGCGCCGGTATCCGCGGGCGATGGCGCGCCGATCCGTTTCCCACTAAAATCGTTCGTACACAAACTAACGGAGCGTCCGATGTCCCGTGCGTGGTTTAAAAGTCCTTATGTCGTTCTGTTCTCGGCGGTCTGTATCATCTTTCTTGCCTATGGGAGCCGCCAGAGCCTCGGGATATTTCTCAAGCCGGTCACCACCGACCTTGGCTGGAGCCGGGAGAGCTTTTCCCTGATCATCGGCACGCAGGCGCTGATTTACGGGATCTCGGCGCCATTCGTGGGCGCTATTGCCGATAAATGGGGCAGCGTGCGGGTCCTGCTGGTGGCGGCGGTCGTGTATTCGATCGGAATCTTCATGATGACCGAGGCAACGACGCCGACCGGAATGCTGATGACCACAAGCGTGCTTGGCGGCGCCGGGTCTGCAGGCTGCGCGCTGTCGCTGGTTCTCGCAATTGTAAGCCGGATCGCGCCGGAAAAAAGCCGGGGACTCTGGCTCGGGATTATCACGTCGGGCGGCACCGGCGGCCAGCTTGTCCTGATCCCGAGCGCGCAGATGGTGATCGATGCCTATGGCTGGAACGTGGCGATCATGGGTCTGGCCGCGGGCGCCTTGCTGATCCTGCCGCTTGCGCTGCTCATGGGCGCGTCTGGCGGCGATACGATCAACAGCAGGAAAGAAGGCCAAAGCCTGAAACAGGCCTTGTCCGAGGCGCGGCGGCATAGCGGCTTCTGGCTGCTGGTTATCGGATTCTTCACCTGCGGGTTTCAGGTCCAGTTCATCGTTGCGCATCTGTCGGCCTACGTTTCCGATCAGAGCATCCCGCCGATCGTTGCGGCGACGGCGCTCGGGATCGTCGGGCTGTTCAACATGATCGGGACATGGGTCTCCGGCTGGCTCGGCGACCGGTACCGCAAGAAGTATCTTCTGGCGCTTCTGTACTTTTTGCGTTCGCTCCTGTTCATGATCTTTATCCTCGTGCCGATCAGTCCGTGGTCCGTTTATATTTTCGCCGCCAGTATCGGTCTTCTTTGGCTTGCGACGGTGCCGCTGACATCCGGAATCGTGTACGGCATGTTCGGTGCGCGGTATATGGCGACACTTTACGGGATCGTATTTCTCGGTCATCAGGCTGGCAGCTTCACAAGCGTCTGGCTCGGAGGTTACGTCTTCGACCAGACGGGATCCTACGATATCGCCTGGTGGATCATCATTGTCGGGGGGGCTCTGGCGTCTCTGCTGCACTGGCCGATCGACGATCGCCCGGTGGAACAGGTGCTGGCAGACCGCGAAGCGCGGGCCGCCACATAGCCGCGTATGTAAAACCCGCCTGCGCCGGCCGTTTTTGACGTCTTTTTCCTAAAAATCCCCGGGTATCGGGTTCAAGACGATGACGATCGCTGGTAAAATAGCCACTACGCGCCGTGTCTTAAGAACGACTGGACGGCTTCGTCCGGTATCAAGCCTGCGGGGATGATTTGGCCGAAATCGATATACTTGAAATGCGCAAACTGGTCAGTGCACTCGAAACTTCTGACCAGGGCAGCCCGGTTCTCGATCTCGAACTGAAGTGCGGATTGGGACTTGAATTGCCGCCTGGTTCTGCGATGGCGAGCACCGGGCTGGAAGCGGAATTCGCCCCCGGAACCGTCGAGATCATTCTCGGGGAAATGGTGAATCCCTATTCCCGGTCCCTCGACGCGGCATTGCCCGGCGAGAACATCGTTTTCAGCATGTATTCGACAATCAGGAAACTCTGGGTATCCGTGCACCGGGATACGGATGACCGGGAATTCGTGTCCTGGGCCGCGACGGAGCCCCTGTCCCGGCGGGCGGCAGCGCTGCGCGGGTTGGCAAGCATTTCCACGGATGCGTCAAAGGCAGAGCCCGTCTCCCTCCTCAGAGCGGAGTCCCGGACAGCGAACGGTCCGAACGGATTGCAGGATACCCCGTCGCCGCAGATGGAAGCGGATGGCGAACGCCGCGACTGGCAAGTGAATTTCTGATGCGGACGGTACAAACTGCACCGGTTTTTTCGGTCAAAGCCCCTTAAATGAAAGCGGTCGGTCCTGTTTTCAGCGCCGCTGACGTTCGTCCATTCGTGCTCGTATTCGCTAATGAAAAAGGCGGCACCGGAAAATCGACGCTTTCTTTCCACACGATCGTCTCGTTGCTGCAATGCGGCTACGCCGTCGGCAGCGTCGATGCCGATATTCGCCAGGGAACGCTAAGCCGTTATCTGGAAAACCGGGCGGCGACGGGCGACCGTCGGCAGGGGGTATTGTCGCTGCCGGACCATGTTCGGCTGGGGCGCGCCGACCAGCAGGACGAAATGGCGGCGGTGGCCGAGGCACGGCGGGCCCTGGCGGGCTTTGCCGAGTATGATTTCGTGGTCATCGATACGCCCGGCACGGTGAATGCCCTGACGGATTTTGCGATCGCAAATGCTGATACGCTGGTATCGCCGATCAATGACAGTTATGTCGATATCGACGTCATCGCCGAATTGAACATGGCCAAACGCGAAGTCGTCGGGCCCAGCCAGTTTACCCGGCTTGTCTGGGAGGCCAGCAATCGACGGATTGCCGACGGATTACCGCCGACGGACTGGATGGTGTTGCGCAACCGGCTGACCCATATCGATTCACGGAACAAACGCGATATTGCGGATCTGATGCAGAAACTCGCCGCGCGGGTCGGGTTCCGGTCGGCGGCCGGATTTGGCGAGCGCGCGGTTTACCGCGAATTGTTCCACAGCGGGCTGACCGTCATTGACGCGCCGGCGGATTCTTCCCGTCCGCTGGCGGCCAGCCACGAAGCTGCGGCGATGGAAATGGCACAGTTGCTCCGGGAAATCGGCGTCGAAGATACCGAAAATTTTTCTCTCTGACCGGGGTCTGCCGGCATCGCTGCCGTATTGGCGTGGATCAGGGTTCCTGCATGACGAGGCAACGGGTGTTCAGAGCCCGTATCCGCGCACAGGCGTCGGCGGCGTTTTCCTTCGTCGCAAAACCGGCGATCGCAACACGATAGACCGTTCGGCCCTGCTCGATTGTCGCGCTCCTGACGGCAATCCTGTGCGCGGCAAATACACCGGATAGTTTCGACGACAGTTTTGCGGCTTCGCGCCCCGCGTCCGCCGCCGATGGAAGCGACGCGATCTGGGCGAAATAGGATCGCCCGGCAGGTTTTCCGGACAAGGGCGGGGCCGCTGGCCGCCGCCCCGGCCGGGGAACGAAGGACGGCTGTTCAACCAGAACCCGGGTGTCGATCTGCAGCGGGACAACCGATATTTCGTGACGTTCGGTGCGGGTCGGCACCCGGGCCGAGAAACTCCACCGGCCCCCGTTGTCGGATCGGGCGGTCCCCAGGGGCTGGCGATTGCGCAGAACGATCAGTTCGGTGTCCGGCGGGGCGGCACCGTTCACGATAACGCGGCCGGCATTGTCGACATGGACGGATGCGATTTCTGCTTTCGGACGTTGCGGGACGATGGCCGGGGCCGGGGCCGGGGCTGCGTCGGGTGTTTCCTCGGATGCGGGGGGCAATACAGGTGCGGCATCCGCCGCCGCAATCGGGGGCGATCCCGGGAGTGCCGCCGGAGTCAGGTCCGGTTCCGGAAGCGTGAAGAACGCAATCGAGCCTGCAATCACGACGGCGACCGACGCTGCGAGCAGGGCCGCATTCCTATACCGGAAAGCTTTTGGCGTGGGCGGCGCTGCAACGACGGCCGGCAGGTTTGTCCGAACCGGAACGGGCAGGTGAATCGGCGCGTCGGACGGTGCGTCCGCAACTGCATCGGATCGGATTTCCGCCGCGGTATCCGGTTCGCTGACCGGCACCGCATCGCCGGTTTCGCCATCCGGTTCCGGTATTGGTTCCGGCAGTGTCCGCGTGGCCATACGCGACCGGGCAGCGCTGCCCTGGGTCATGATCGTCAGCAGGCTGGCCGCAGGCGGCGGCTCGGGGGCATCGGTGCGGGCCGGTGTCCCGTCTCCGCCGTCAGGCTCCGTTTTCCCGATTTCTTCCGTAAAAATGCCGGGCAGGGGGGCTGTTCCGTTGTCGGCTGCGACGGCGGGCTCCGTAGCGACGATTGCCGCGCGCGTTTTATCGAGAGGGGCAGCCCGTCCTTTGGCTGCAAAGAGTTCGTCGTCGGCGCGGATTGAAGACGTCTTCGCCATGGATGGTTCAGACGGTCTGCGCGAGATCGAAGAGCGGGGTCGCTTTTACCGCGCGTTTTTTCGGCTTGGGGACGGCCATGCGCAGCGCGCCGACATTGCCGTTCAGCCGGGCGGCGAGATACGTCCACAGTTCCGCAATTTCGTCTGACGATTTCGACGTGCCGGGCAATTCCATCACGGTGCGGCCGTCGGTCATGCTTGCCGCGAAATCGACCCGCTGGCCGACAAGTACAGGTGCAATCGGCCCATGACGGGACAGAAGCGTGATCGCTTCGGTCGTTATTCGGGCGCGGTTCAGCGCGGCATTGAGGACGAAGACGAGAGGCTTGCCGAGATGCCCCACCAGCTCCACCGTCGAGACGACCGACCGGATGTCGTGGGGACTGGGGCGCGACGGGATGACCACCAGGTCGGCGAGTTCGATGCAGGTCTCGATCGAGTCCGAAATGGCCGGCGGCGTGTCGATGATAAGCAGCTTGATTCCGGCGTCCTGCAGACGGCGGCAGTCGGTTGCCAGGTCGTCGAAGCTGGTCTGTACAAAGAGAGGCGCATCACTCCGGCGGGCGTTCCACCAGTCGGCGAGACTTGCCTGCGGATCGGTGTCGATGATGGCGACCGGGCCTGCCCCGGCCAGTTCGGCGGCAACGGCAAGGTGTCCCGCAAGTGTTGTTTTCCCCGAGCCGCCCTTGCGCGACACGACCGCGATTGATCGCATGTATTGCCCCTCGATGTCCCTTGGCCTTGTCCCCACACCGATACTACAAGCACTACGCATAAATTTATTAGGATGGAAAATATCATACTATATGTTGAATCTCGATGAAAATCCGCCTTTGGCGCCATGGCGGACCGGATTTATTGCGATATGTCAGACAGTTGTAGGACATGCGTCGTTCGGTCAGTGCCCTGCCACCCCGCCGCTGGGTGCATAAAATATTGCGCCGCACCCTCTCGAATTTTGCGCTGCAGCATTGTAGGATCGGTGTCGAAAGAGAGGTTCCATGGCGGGCAAGATTGTAACGATCGCCCAGCAAAAGGGCGGTGCCGGGAAAACGACGGTGTCGGTTCATCTCGCCGTTGCCTGGGCACGCAGCATGGGTAAATCCGTTGCGCTCGTCGATGTCGATCCGCAGGGCAGCCTCGGCGAATGGTTCGAAGCGCGCGAACGGGCGCTGGGCGAAGACCAGGCGGGGCTCGAATTCCGCACTGCCAGCGGCTGGGGCGCCCGCCGCGAAGCGCAGCGACTGACCCGGGATTTCGACTTCGTCGTCGTCGACACGCCGCCGCATGCGGACCTCGACGCCAAGCCGGCGATTGAAGCGGCCGATCTGGTAATTGTGCCGGTTCAGCCGACGCCGGTCGATCTGTGGGCGACCCGCTCGACACTGGAAATGCTCGGCGCCGGCGGCGGGAACGGCGTTATCGTTCTGAACCGTGTTCCCCCACGCGGGCGGCTGACCGGAGAGATGGTCGAGGCACTCCGGGACTTCGGCGGCGATGTCGCGGAAAGTACGCTCGGGAACCGCATCCTGTATGCCGCCTGTCTCGGCGAAGGCATGACGGTGATGGAAAAGGAACGCAACGGCAAAGCCGCGGCCGAGGTCGACGCCCTGGCGACTGAAATCGCGCAGCGGTTGACCTGATCTGCCGTCCTGACGAAAGTAGCAGCCGATCCGTTACCGTTCGAGACATACAGGACCAGAACATGAGCGATCCAGCCGTTGCCGAAACGCCCGATATCGAAGCCGTGCTGACCTACGCGGTCGATACCGGCGAGAAAATCATCAACGAGACGATGGGCGAAGGCGATATGGGCCGGCGGCGCACCGGTATTGTCGAAGAAAGAACGATGCCGATACGCAATGGCCGTCCGTTTCGCGACACTTTCGATCTGGAAACCCACGGTTTCGAATTCGTCGATCATCCGACGGCGATGAAGGATTTCTTCGATCCTGACGAACTGCGCGACGTCTATTACCGCGAAGCAGAAGAACTGGTGAAAGAAAAAACAGGCGCGAAACGCGTCCATGTGTTCGATCACACCCTGCGCTCCGGCGACGAAGATACGCGGAACGAAAAACTGGTCCGCGAGCCGGTGACAAGGGTGCATAACGACTATACCGAATGGTCCGGGCCCAACCGGGTGCGCGACCTGCTGCCCGACGAAGCCGAAGACCTGCTGACGCGGCGGTTCGCGATCGTCCAGGTCTGGCGGGCGATCCGCAACCCGATCGAATCCCATCCGCTGGGAATCTGTGATGCGCGCAGCCTGGCGCCGCAGGACCTGGTGATTTCCGAGCGGCGCTACCCGGACCGGATCGGTCAGACCTATCAGATTGCGTATAACGCAGCCCATGAATGGTATTACTTCCCGCGGATGGCCCGGGACGAAGCGCTGGTTTTCAAAGTGTTCGATTCGGCGACCGACGGACGTGCACGTTTTACCGCCCATTCCGCATTTGCGGACCCGACCAGCCCGCCCGATGCCGCCCCTCGGGAAAGCATCGAGATGCGGACGATCGCTTTTTTCTAGGCGTTTTTCCCGATGCCCGGCAGATTGGCGGCGACCGAACCGGTACGCGCGTCTGCGCCGCCGAAAAAGAACGTATCCTGCCAGCTCGGGCGGGCGGCCAGGCGGGCCAGCCAGGCATGTGTCTGAGGATACAGGTCGGGGCCGACAAGGTCCGGCCTCAGGTCCGTCATCCGTTCGACGAACGGGACCATCGCGATATCGCCCAGTGACAGGGCATCGCCCGCGAGATATGGGTCCGTCGCCAGCGATTGTTCGAGCCGTTCGAATGTCTGACGCATCTGGTCATAGGCATCGTCCAGTTCGGATTCGGTGAAACCGCCCTTGGCCACTGTTTGCCACCGGGTCCGGCGTTCCTCGGACGGGACGCGTGCGAGGACCGATTCGAGCTCCGCGTCCGACAGTTTTTCCGCAACCGGCTTGCTCAGCTTGTTCCAGGTCGGGACGTAGACTGCTGCATATCCGACCTCGTCCGACCACTTTTCCCATTCCTTCATCCGCGCGCGCCCGGCGGCGTCCGGCGGCGACAGCGGGGGGGCGGGGAAGGTCTCGTCGAGATAATCGATGATATAGGTGGATTCGCAGATCGGCTTTCCGTCATGAACCAGTGTCGGCACAACGCCTTTCGGGTTGAGCTTCAGGTATTCCGGGTCGTGCTGTTCGAATTTCTGCAGGTTGACCAGACGGCTTTCCCAGTCGAGTCCCTTTTCCGAAAGGCACATTCGGACTTTCTTCGAACAGGTCGATGCAAGGCCATGATAAAGCGTCAGCATGTTCGTCGGTCTCCTGTGTGTCAGGCCTTGTCGGCAAGAATGTTCTGAACCTGCGGCCAGGCTTCCTGACCCTTTTCCGTCATCAGAGTCAGGTAGCCCTCGTTGAACCAGTCGACGAGCCCTGTCTGATAGCCGGGTTTTTCCCGGATCCGCGCATACCAGCCGGCAAAACGTGACTCCAGCTTCCACATGCCGCCGAGCTGCAAATGATCGAGACGCGTCGCATAGGGCGCATAGGCCATATCGGCGAGGGAGAACGTATCGCCGGCAAGCCAGTCGTGATCTTCGAGTGCGGTTTCGATATCGGCGATCAGATCGCGAAACGCGAGGATTGCGGTGGCAAACAGGGGCGACGCCGTGCCGTCGAAGGTGATGGAGCGCATCCGTTCGCGTTTGACCGGCTCCGGTATGTCGTTGACCAGCTTCTCCGCGGCTTCCTGCCCCTTTGCGAGTTTCTGGTACCGAAAGGCGATACCGCTCGAGACCACGCCGGTCTCTGCGTGCATGCGGTCGTCCAGACGCTTCATCCAGAGCCGCATCCGGGCGCGGTTCATCGGGTCGGCGGGCCGCAGCGGATTGGCGGCGTCGAGATCGTCTATATATTCCATGATCACGTTGGATTCGCGCACAACACCGCCGTTATGCACCACCGTCGGGACGACTCCGGCCGGGTTGAGTTTCATGTAATCCGGCTGGTGCTGGTCGCCGCCCCGCAGGTTCAGATGCCGCCCGTCCCACTCGATTCCCTTCTCGGTCAATGCAAAGCGTACCTTCTGGGCGCAGCTCGACATATCGTTGTGGTAGAGCGTGATCATCCCTCGTAGCCGGTCCGCCGGGCGTCGATGATATAGCGCCCGCCCGCCTGGACGACTTTTTCGCCGCGTTCCATTTCGGCAAGCAACTGGTCGGCATCGGTCAGAGGTTCCGTGCCCTCGAAGCCCTGGGCGACCGCCAGCGCGATGATATCCACCGGCGGCTGATCCAGGCGCTGGCCGATCCACTTGTTCTGCGGCGGACGTTCGCGCATCACGGCGACACGCTCCTGATGGGCTTCATCGTTGAAATACGACCGGTTATTGGCCACCACGACCATCAGCGGCAGATCCATGTGCGACGCCGTCCACAGCGCGTTGACGCCCATCAGGAAATCCCCGTCGCCCATCACCGCAACCGGCAGACGTCCCGATTCTTTGAGCGCAAGCGCCGCCCCGACGGCGTGACCGGGGCCTGAACCCACGGCGCCGCCGGCGTCCTTGCCGAGATACGCCATCGGATTTTCGAACCGGCAATAGCTGCCCGGATAGCCGAGCGGCAGCCGCGTGAGGGTGACGTCGCGCTCTCCTTCGCAGAACGCGTTCATCGTCCAGGCGAGTTCGAGCAACGACATCGGCTCCCCTGCCGGCGATGCCTCGGGCGGGGTAACGGAATCGGTCCAGTGGGGCATCGCTGCCACGGCCGGGCGCGATGCCGAGATATTGCGTTCCTTGATGCGTTTCAGAAGTTGCCGCACCACCGTATCGGGCCGGGCCAGCACGTTGACATCGGCGGCCTGCAGCGCCTGGTAATCCGCACTCCACCCGCCGGCGATCGTCGAATCCATCGAGACCTGGATGACGGTCGAGGAGGTTGGTTTCTGCGATTGCGAATCGCCGGTGGCGAGTCGGAGATACCCGCCCAGATCGAGCCAGTCGAGGTCGAGAATGACATCGGCCTTCTTGATCAGGTCCGCATGGGCTTCACCGGGGCGTTCCGGGCTGATCGCCAGCTTGTGGTTGGGGTGGGTGGTCGGAAAGGATGCCCGTTTGTGCAGGCTCGACACCGCGACCGCATCGAGCGCTTCGACAAGCGCGATACGGTCGTTCCATTCGGCGGGATCGCAGCCGACACGGCCCATCATGATAACGGGCAGTTCCGCATTTCCGAATGCTTCGAGAATACGGTCGATGTCTTCGTCGGTCGCCGCCACGTCGCGTGCGGGCGCGTACCGTTCCGGCGGCGGGAAATCGATGTCGCCCTTGATCTCGCCTTCCTGCATGCCGACGTCGAGACAGACATATACCGGTCCGTAGGGCGGCGTCTGGGTGATCTGCCAGGCGCGCAGCACCGATTCCACGGCCGCCTGGGCGGAACCGGGCGTGTCGTCCCATTTGATGTAATCGCGAATGATCGATGCCTGGTTCGACGACGTGTGAATCCATTCGATCCAGGGGCGGCGGATATGGGCGTCGAGCGGCCCGGTGGCGCCAAATATCAGCATCGGGTTGCGTTCGCACCAGGCATTGAAGATCGCCATGCTGGCATGCATCAGTCCGACATTCGAATGCAGCGCGACGGCCATCGGCCGGTCGGTGACCTTGGCATAGCCGTCGGCGATGGCGACGCAGTGTTCCTCGTGCAGGCAGACAACCATCTGCGGTTCGGCATTGCCGAGATAATTGACGATGCTGTCGTGGAAACCGCGGAAACTGGCGCCCGGCACCAGTGCAATATAATCGACGCCGATGGACCTTACGGTTTCGGCGACGGCATCGCTGCCCCAGCGGAGTTGCGGATTACCAATGCTGTCCGGACGGTCAATTTCTGTCGCCATTTTTTTATTCTTCCTTTGATAATACGGGAACCGCGGATGCGGTACACCAGAATGCCATAGGCGAACGTAGGCGGAAAACGTGCAGGTCCGCAAGTTGTGCTCGGGTTTGTTCTGTAGCGGGTCCGGGAAGACCTAAAAGCAGGAATTTCCTTTCGCAGAATATGCGCCGGGGCGGGGTTATTCTGCCGCCGTGGGCTCCAGCCTGCGGGTGAATCGTTTGTGGAAAAGTTCGGCGGCAAGGGTGCGTTCGCCCATCTCTGCCGTCTTGTCCTGATATCCGTATACCAGCCGGAAGCGGATATGTTCGATCTGTGCGGCCTCCTCGTATACGCCGATTACCTGGGCGTACTCGATCGGTCCGGTTTCGCCTTTCCAGACGAAGACGTCGCCGACGGCGGGTTGAGCGGGCTTGGTCGCATGGCGCGGCCGAAGCCCCAGTATGTCTGCCCAGGCCGAATATTTCAGGTTCATCACGCCTCCGGATGTATGTGTTGTCGCGGCGGCCACGCTATCGCAGCGGCCATCCGTACGGTGTGACTTAACTGTGGCAATATTATGGTGACGACCGTCTCTGCGCTGAATTTGTCGTCGCCGCTGTCGGCGCCGGATCTGTCGCCGAATTGCTTGCCTTGTCCCCGTCGATTTGCAACGATTTCCGACGCATCGGGCTGCGAGGTTCAGGGCGTCCGGAAACGCACACGTAGAAGAAGGGGACCCGACATGATCGGAACGAGCTGGATTCGCGAACAGGGACTTAAAGACGCTTTGCTGGTGGAGGCGCTCCGGCGCCGGAACATGGACAGCGTGCCGCTATGGTCGCGCAAGGTTCCCGCCCGTGACGATTGTATGAAAGCCTGGGACGACATGACGCCCCTGCGCGACGGCCCGGTGAATCCGGACCGTGTCGAGGTGACCGACGAACAGGCGATGGCGGACCGGATCAAGGCCTATGCCGCGGAACTGGGCGGCACATTGACCGGCATGACCGAACTGAAGCCCGAATTCATCGAGTACGGTGTCGAGATCGCGCATAAAAACGTTATCTGCGTCGTGTGTTACGAGGACTATTCGGCATCCCTTGTCGGGCCGGATGCCGTCGATCTGGAGGCGATGTCCACCTATGTCGATTGCGCCCGGATCTCGACCGAAATCGCGCGTTATATCCGCGAAGAACTCGGATATGCCGCGGTCGCCCATCATAACGGGTCGGTCCAGATTCAGGCGATACCGGTGATGTGGCAGGTCGGTTTCGGCGAGCTTGGAAAACACGGCAGCCTGATCAATCCCGATATCGGCGCGAATTTCCGTCCGGGGATCATCACGACCGATCTGCCGGTTGCCTATGATGAGCCGATCGAATTCGGCGTTCAGGACTACTGCATGACCTGCAACCTGTGCGCCAATAACTGTCCGGGTGACGCGATCCCGGCGGATTCGAGCCAGTATGTCGTGACCGACGGGCAGAAGCGATGGCTCACGGATATCGACAAATGCTATCCGATATCGCGTTTCCGAGACGAATACTGCCATATCTGCATCGATGTCTGCCCGTATATCCAGAAGGAAAACGGCCTGCCCGAACGCAAGACGATGTACAAAACCTATATGAAGGAGCGTAAGGCGGAGGGGTACAAGACGCCGAAAACGAACAAAGCCAGGGTCGACGATGACGCCCCGGGAACGGTGTCCGCATGACGGCCACGATGACTGCGCCCTCGCTCCAGGAGCTTGCGAATTTCGCCCTGCAAATTCTGGCGCGTGACGGCGTTCCGGCGGATTCCGCTGCCAATACGGACGAACCGGGATGGCATGTCGGAGCGACCGGCGAAAACGGCACGCCGCTGGACATAAGTCTCGCCGGCCCCGATATCCCGTCCCGGCTCGACGAAGAAATCATTCCGCCCCCGCAGGTCGCCGAGCAACTCGGGTGGAAGGGGCAGTACCGGCTTCTGGTGCTGGCGCCGTTGATCGTTTTCGATATCTACTGGACCCCGGGAGAGCCGCTTCGCATCATGACGTTCAGCCGGGGCGACTGGGAAAAGGATCTCGCGGCGCTGGCGGGATAGACGGGATCGGCCAAAAGACGTGGATCCGGACAGGCAGCCCCGAATCTTCATCCCCACTGTAAATTATTCCGACACTGTGTCGTCCGATGCTGTGGTTTTTCGCGGTTTTCGGGGCGCGCGTCGGTCGAGGCGCCCATACGAACTGTTTTGAGGTCTCGATGCCGAAAAAAATATTATATATCAATATATTGGGGGATTTGGCCGGATTTCCGGGTGTCGGGAATTTTTACACATTATGCCGGCGTCCCGGTCGCCCTGTTCGCAACATATTGAAACAAAATGGTTCTCACGTTTGGCACGGTTATTGCATCGAAGGGGAATGTCCGCCGGTTGCGGGCAGCGTAGCAGGTGGTTGAGTAGCATCGCGTATTTTGGATCGGTTGACGGCAATGCCGGAGGCGGCGCCGGCGCTGTCAGCGCGTAGGAATGTTTCGGCGGCGGCCCTTCGGGGTCGCCGTTTCATTTTTTCCGGCCCATCTCCCTCGAATTTTGCCGGTGCCGACGGTAGTATTCCTGTCAATTCCTGCCGGGTCGCCGAGAATGCTTGAACTCTATCATAGCGGATCTTCCGTCTGCGCTGCGAAGGTCCGGCTTCTGCTGGCGGAAAAGGACGTGAGTTGGACAGGGCACTATCTCGACGTGTTGGCCGGCGATCAGTTCGATCCCGAATATCTGAAACTCAACCCGAACGCCGTCGTGCCGACGATCGTTCATGACGGGGTGGTGATCACCGAATCCACGGTGATCTGCGAATATCTAGACGAGGTCTATCCGCAGGTTCCCATGCGTCCGGCCGATGCCGCCGGGCGTGCCCGAATGCGCCTTTGGACGAAGACGGTCGATGAATATCTTCATCCCCATGTCATCGACATCACGTTTACGGTTTCCCACAGGCACTCCGTCATGGGCCGGGGCGAGGAGAATACCCGCCGTTTCATCGAAGACGCCCCCGATCTGATCACCCGGGAACGGCGACATGGCTGGATTTACGACGGGTATGAGGGGGCCGGCGTTCAGGAGGCCGTGCGCGTATACGCGAAAATTCTGAAACGGATGGATGCCGCCCTGGACGGGCAGGACTGGCTGGCCGGGGACACGTTTTCGCTCGCCGATATCGGGGTTGCTCCCTATGTGAACCGCCTGCATATGCTTAACATGTCGGCGCTCTGGCAGGACGGTCTTGCGAATGTGGCGCGCTGGTTCGAGCGTTTAAAAGCGCGCAGAAGTTTCCATCCCGGAATTGAAGAGCATCTTCCGGAAGCGTCCCGCCGGGACCTGCTGAAAAACGGCGAAGCCGGCGGGCCTGCGCTTCTCGCGGCCTGTGGAATGGGCTGAATTGGCGTTTTGGGCGGCTATCCCCCAACTCACGGCCGTTTTCCGAATGCAGACCTGATTCCGCTCATGCGTGGTTCCGTAAACAGAGCCGTTGCGATACCGCACAGGCTTTGCATTGTCTCCGTGCCGTGTCCTATAACGTGGCATACAGGAAACGGAGAAATACCCCAATGGACGCCTCGGCCGGTAAACGCACATATCGAGACCTTCAACAGCACCTCGAAGAACTGAAGGCGCGCGACCTTCTGTATGTCATCGACGAACCGGTCAACAAGGATACTGAGATGTCGGCACTGGTGCGCTGGCAGTTTCGCGGCGGTCTGCGCGAAGATCAGCGCAAGGCGTTCCTGTTCAACAACGTTACCGATTCAAAAGGCCGGAAATACGATATTCCCGTCGTCATCGGCGCACTGGCCGCCAATCAGGATATCTACGCGACCGGCATGGACAGCTCGGTCGACGGCATTGCCGCCAAGTGGGACCACGCGATCGCCAACCCCGTGAAACCACGCCTGGTCAACGAAGCGCCGTGCCAGGACGTAGTGATCGAAGGCGACGACCTGCTTGCCGAAGACGGGGGTCTGGTCCGTCTGCCGGTGCCGTTGTCGACCCCCGGATTCGATTCCACCCCGACGTTGGCGGCAACCAATGTGATCACCAGGAATCCCGATACCGGTACCCAGAATATGGGGACGTACCGGGCCGGTCTGAAATCGTCCAACCGCCTGGTCGTGCGCATGGCGACCCGTGTCGGCGGCGCCGAAGGCTATGTTCACTGGAAGACCCACAAGGCGCGTGGCGAAAAACTGCCCTGCGCGATTGTCGTCGGTTGCCCGCCCTATGTCGCGTTCATGGGACCGCAAAAGCTGCCGATCGGCATGGAAGAGCTGGAAATTGCCGGCGGTCTTGCCGGCGAGCCGATAAATGTGGTTCGGGCCCGTACGGTCGACCTGTTGGTCCCCGCCGAAGCGGAAGTCGTGATCGAGGGATTTGTCGACACCGACATGCTCGAGCCTGAAGGTCCGTTCGGCGAAAGCCACGGCCATGTCGCGCTCGAAGAACTGAACCTGCCGATGCAGGTGACGGCGATCACGCATCGCAGGAACGCCGTCATCCCGTCTTACATTTCCCAGGTCGCGCCGTCCGAAAGTTCGGTCATCAAGCGTGTAGCGTACGAACCGTTGTTCAAGGCGCATCTGCGCGACCACCTCGGGATCAAGGGCGTTCAGAAAGTGCAGCTTCACGAACCGCTGACCGGCCTGTTGCGCGTCACGATCATCACGCTCGACCCCGAAACCCCGCGCACCGAGGTGTGGCGGGCGCTTTACGGCGCGGCGAGTTTCAAGGGCGATTGCGGCAAGATCACCATCGCCGTGAACGAAGACATCGATGCCGATAATGCCGATGCGATCCTGTGGGCCATGGGATACCGTCTGAATCCCGCCGAGGACGTCGAAGTGCTGCGTCATCGCGGACAGGGGCACGGTCCGAAACGGGAAAGTACCGGCGAAGAGGACTCGACTTTGCTGATCGACGCCACGATGAAATCGCCGATGCCGCCGCTGGCGCTGCCGACCAAGCCATACATGGAAGCCGGCAAGGTGTTGTGGGAAAAGCTCGGCCTGCCGGTGCTTCGGCCGGAATCCCCGTGGCATGGGTATTCGCTGGGAGACTGGTCGCAGGCCTGGACAGACGCTGCCGAACGGGCTGCGGCCGGCGACTGGCCTGAAAACGGCCGCCGCACCCTGCAACGTCAGGTGCCGGCGAACGTCACGCCCGAAACGTCGGTGCGCGATGTCGAAGATGGCTGGGAAGACGAAACCGAGTGGACCAAAAAATAATCCGAAAATAACAAAGGGCGGGGCGGAACCATGAACGGAGCAGAACGGCGCGAATTCGTGCGCACCCACCGGACCTGCGTGTTCGGATATCCGCGCAAGGCGCATGGCCCGTCCATGTCCTGCGTGTATTACGTAATGGACGGCGACGATATTCTGGTGTCGTCCATGCTCGGGCGGGCCAAGCCGAAGGCGGTGGCGCGCGACGGCCGGGTGTCGCTCTGCGTGCTCGATGAAAATTGGCCGCCAACCTATATCACCGTCTACGGCAACGCGGTGATCGAGGAAGAAGGCGGCGACGACCTGCTGATCGCGATCTGCGAATTGATGGCCGAACAGCCGATGCCGGATGACGAGCGCGAAAAGCTTCGAAAACTGGCGATCGAGGAACAGCGCTGCGTGATCCGGATCAAACCGGAATCCACGTTCGAGACGCCGCCGCGCCATGTCTATACTCCCGAAGACGTCGATACGTTGACCCATACCCTCGGCGCCACCCTGCCGTGGGATTCGGAGTGACCGGACCGTGACAAGACCCTGTCCCGGCCCGGACTACAATCTCCGGCCGCCGAAAATCCGCCCGCCTGCCGGCGCCTGCTGCACGCAGGCCCACGTTTTCGGCCCGGCGGACAAATTTCCCTATGCCGAAGGCCGGGGATACACCCCGCCCGACGCGCCGATCGAAACCTACCTCGCGCTGCTCGATATGCTTGGCCTGGATCGCGGGGTTATCGTTCACGGCAGTGCGCACGGTTCCGACAACAGGGCGTCGCTTGACGGTATCGCCCGGGCACCCGACCGCTTGCGCGGCATTGCCGTTGTCGATCCGGATATCGCGGATTCCGAGCTCGAAAAACTGGACGCCGGCGGCATGCGGGGCATTCGCCTGTCGACCATGCTCAAAGGCGGCGTCGGTTCTGAACAGCTTGGACCCATGGCCGATCGGATAAAGGATCTCGGCTGGCATATCGTGCTGCATGTGAACGACTCGAAGGAGATCGCGGAGCTCGAAGACACGCTGCGCAATCTGCCCGTCCCTATCGTGATCGACCATCTCAGCCGTGTGCGCGGCGGACAGGGCGTCGACTACATCGGATTTCAGGCCCTGCTGAAATTGATGCGGGAAACCGATCATGTTTGGGCCAAGATTTCGAGCTGGTACCGGTTGTCGGATATCGGCCCGCCCTATGACGATATGACCCCGTTGGCCTGTGCCCTGATAGAAGCCCGCACCGACCGGGTCATCTGGGGCACGAACTGGCCGCATCCGATCCTGTGGGATCATCCCATGCCGAACGACACGGATCTGTTCGACCAGTTCATGGACTGGGCCGGCGACGATGCCACGCGTCGGCAGATTCTGGTCGACAACCCGGCGCTGCTCTACGGGTTCGAGACATGAGCACCGCGATGGCCCGGGAAGACTGGTCGCGGCTGATCTTCGACAAGCTTGCCGCGGCCGGGGTGACGCTGTTTTCCTATGTGCCCGATTTCGGCAATGCAGCCCTGGTGGAAATGGCGGAGGAAGACAACCGTACCACCGCCGTTCTGCTGTCCAGCGAACAGGAAGGCGTGGCGCTCTGCGCCGGGGCGGATCTGGTCGGCGGGCGCGGCGTGCTGCTGATGCAGTCGTCGGGCGTCGGCAACGTGCCCAACATGCTGTCGCTGGTGCAGCTCGGGCGTTTTCCGATGCTGATGATCGTCACCATGCGCGGCGATTACGGTGAACAGAATCCGTGGCAATATCCGATGGGACAGGCGGTCGTGCCGGTTCTGGAGGCGATGGGCATAAGGTGTATCCGGATCGAGCGCGACGACGAACTGGAACAGGCGACCGATTCGGCGATCTCGGCGGCGTTCGCGGCCGGGCAGGGCGTGGCCCTGATCCTGACGCAGAAATTCCTCGGCGCGAAGGCGTTCTGACATGACCATCGGCTTACCCGACAGCACCATCGACCGGAGCACGCTGTTGCCGGCGCTGTTTCCGGATCCGGAAAAATATCTGCTTCTCGCCGGTCTTGCCGGGGCCGCGAAGGATACCGCCGCCTGGACCCGGGAAGCCGACAACCTGTTGACGCTTGGCGGCGCCATGGGGGCGGCGGTTTCCATGGGGCTCGGGATGGCCCTGTCGGCACCGGAAGAACAGGTGGCCGTGATTACCGGCGATGGCGAACTGCTGATGAATGTCGGCGTTCTGGCCACCGTCGCCTCTGTGATGCCCGGCAACCTGACCATCGTCTGCATGGATAACGGGCAACATGGCGAAACCGGCGGCCAGCCCGGCCACACGTCGCGCCGTACCGATCTGGCGAAGATGGCGGAGGGGGCCGGCATTCCATCCGTCATGATGATCTCGTCGCCCGACGAAATACCCGCAGCCGCGAAATTTCTGACCGACACACCGGCCCCGAGATTCCTGTGCGCCCGCGTCATGCCCGGCCCGCCATCCGCTTACAAGCGGAAGTGGGACCTCGCGGAATGTCGGCTGATTTTCAAGCGGGCGTATACGGGGTAAAACTTCGGTGGGGCTTGGCGTGCTCGGGTTATTCCGACGGCAACGAGCGCGATCGGCCTCCTGAAAGAGATTTTCTTGAAACGTCTTGTCAGCGGCGCACAGCGTCAGGGACCGGTCTGTGCCGCCGGCATCTTTACACTCAGCGGTCCCGCGGCCTCTGCCAGACGCGCCCATGTTCCCGCCGGTAGCGGTATCCCGAACGCCCGCCTTTGTTCCAGCACCCGGTCGCCGCGTTCGCCCGGCACCAGTATTTCGTCGACGCCGTCGGCACGCGGCAGGGTTTTGACCGCGGCGGCCAGGCGGTCGACCTCGCGCGCGTAATCGCCGACATCGCCGAATTTTGAAATATCGACAGCGATCATCAGGCCGTTCTGCATGTGAACGCGTCCGTCCGGCGCGCCTTCGATGAACGGCGCAATCAGCGGGTTGGCGACCATCAGGCTTGTCAGACATTCGAACATCAGCGACAGCCCGCCGCCCTTATGCCCGCCGAGCGCGGTCGGGATGGCGGCTTTTGCCGGGTCGGTCGTCGGGTTGCCGTCGCCGTCGATGGCCCAGCCCTCACCGAGCGGCGTGCCGGCATCGCGCGCCAGCACGATCTTGCCCATCGACTGGGTGGCGGTCGCCATGTCCAGCATCAGCGGTGCGTGTCTGGCGCCGGGCACCGAAATGGCGATGGGGCTTGTGGCAAGTCCTGCTGTGCGCGCACCGGGATAGGCCATGTTGGGTCGGGATACGTTGATCGCAATCCCAGCCATCCCTTCCGCCGCCATTTCCAGCGTGAAATAGCCGATAGCCCCCATATGGGTCGCGCGGCGTACCAGGCACAGCCCGATACCGCAGGCCGACGCTTTTTCGATGGCGATCCGGGCGGCCCGGTCGAGCGCGACCTGACCGAAGGCGTGGTCGGCATCGAGCACCGCGGCGGCGGGAAGGTCTGTGACGATCTTCATGTCGGGCGTCGGGTTATTGATGCCGTTCGCAACCCGCGCCAGATATCCCGGTATGCGTAGTACGCCATGGGAATCGACGCCGCGCAGGTTTGACCAGACGAGTACCTTCGCGACGAGGGCGGCGTCGGCCGCGGGCAGGCCGCCGGCGGTGAAAAGCTCGGTAACGAAGGCCGTCAGCGCCTGCGGCGATACGATCCGGGTGTCGGTATCCATGCGGTCGTCTTATCAACGGGGGCATGTCTGGTCCAGCGGTACGACAGCGCGTATAAAGGAAAAAAACCAGCGGAGGCCCCTGTGGAAGAACAAGTCACCTTTAAATCCGGCGATCTCAACATTTCCGGCGTTGTGCATACGCCGGACGACATGACGCCGGGGGAACGCCGGCCTGCGGTGCTGATCCTGCACGGGTTCGGCAGCCGCAAGGTTGCCGCCAATGTCGTCGGGCCGACCAATATGTTCATGAACTGGGGCTACGTGGTGCTGCGCTTCGACATGCGGGGCTGCGGCGACAGCGACGGGTTGTTCGGTCATCTGCTGTGCCTCGACCAGGTTGAGGACACGCGTGCGGCGGTTACGTTCATGCAGTCGCGGCCGGAGGTCGATCCCGACCGGATCGGGGTTGTGGGATCCAGCTTCGGGGCGGCGGTTGCGGTATACACAGCCGGGGTCGACGACCGGGTGGGGGCCGTCATCTCTTCCGGCGGCTGGGGCAATGGCGAACGCAAGTTTCGCGGTCAGCACCCGACGCCGGAAATGTGGACGGCCTTTACCGAGATGCTGGCCGCCGGAAAAAAACACCGCGAAGAAACGGGCGAGCCGCTCTTCGTGGACCGCTATGCGATCGTGCCGATCCCGGAACACCTGCGCAAAAACATGCCGTCCGGATCGGTACAGCAATTCACCGCCGACACGGCGCAGGGGATGATGGATTTCACTGCCGAGGACGTGATCGGCAATATTGCGCCGCGCCCGGTGTTGCTGCTGCACAGTTCCGTCGATTCCGTGACGCCGACGGAACAGTCGGTCGAGATGTTCAAACGTGCCGGTCAGCCGGCCGATCTCCACCTGACTGCCGATACCGATCATTTCATGATGGCAGAATCCAATACAAGGGTGATCAACATCATCCGGGATTGGCTCGACACGTACTTCCCTGTGAACGCCAAAGCCGACGCTTAGCCCCCATGGAAGACAAAGCAGCCGCCGAAGCCGGTCTTGTCGCCCGCGCCCGCGAACTGGCGCCGGTGCTGGCCGAACGGGCGGCGCAGGCGGAACGCGACCGGCGGATTTCCAGTGAAACCGATCGCGATTTTCGCGATGCCGGCTTCTATCGGGCGCTTCAGCCGGTCCGTTATGGCGGCATGGAGTTGGATTACGGCGCCCAGACGGCCTTTGCACGGGAACTGGGGCGGGGCTGCGCTTCCAGCGCCTGGGTCGGGGGTATCCTCGCCTGTCACGGTTGGGTGGCCGGCATGTTTCCCATCGAGGCGCAGGATGCGATCTGGGGCGACGATCCCGACGTCGCGGTCGCGACGTCCTTTCTGCCGGTCGGCGTGCAGGTGGAGCGCGATGGCGACAGCCTGAAAATCAGCGGACGCTGGCGGTTTTCGAGCGGCGTCGATCACTGCGGCTGGGCGATTCTTCTGGTCCCGGTTCCCGCGGAAAACGGCGCCGGTCCGCCGGACCCGGTATTCGCCCTGGTCGATTTGTCCGCCTGCAGGGTCGAGGATGCCTGGAACAGCGCCGGGCTGTCGGCGACGGGCAGCAACGATATTGTCGTCGACGGCGCCGATGTCCCTCTGCCCCTCCAGATGCGGGTGCGCGATCTGCGCGGCGACGCGACGCCGGGATCCGAACTGCACGGCAGCTATCTTTACCGCCTGCCGCTGTTCGGCGTGTTCCCGTTCAATATCGTCGGCCCGGCCCTCGGCGCGGCTGCCGGGGCGCTGGATGCGGTTATTGCCGACCTCACCGGCCGGCAGTCGGTCACCGGGGCCGACCTGTCCCGTGTCGCCACGGTCCACGAGCGTATCGGGGCCGCAACGGCGCTGCTCGATGCCGCGGATGCGGTAATGGCGCAACTCAGGGCGACGGTCGTCGCCAAGGGAAAGGCAGGCGAAGCGTTTTCATTGCCGGAGCGTGCGCGCTACCGGTTGAGTCTCGGCCATGTCGCCCGGAACTGTTGCGATGCTGTCGATGAACTCCTGCCGCTTACCGGCGGGCGGGGGCTGGAAACCAGCCATCCCATGCAGCGTGCATGGCGCGACGTTCATGCCGTCGCCCAGCATATCGGGCTGGTCTGGGACCTTCAGACGGGGCTGTACGGCAACGTGTTGCTCGGCCATGGCAGCCCCGATCCGAAGCTCTAGGCGGTTAAGCGCTGACCCCGATTTTGAATTCGCCGATCTGGTCGCACACGAAATGCAACTCGTCGCCGGCTTTGACCTCGCTGACGCCCTCGGGTGAACCGGTATACAGCACGTCGCCGGGATACAGCGTGTAATATTCCGACGCGTATTCGATCAGTTCGCGGATGCTCAGCACCTGGTCTTTCGTATTGGCGTCCTGCTTGACGACTCCGTTGACGGAGCCATGGAACGCGACATCGTCCGGGTCGGCGATTTCGTCCGCCGTCACGAACCACGGGCCGAGCACGGCATAGCCGTCGCAGGATTTCCGGACGCTGCGGTCTTCGGGGCCGCGCACCGTCATGTCGAGCCCGAGCGTATAGCCGGCGATCACATCGAGCGCATCGGCCTGGGATACGCGGCTGCATTCCTTGCCGATCACGATCACGAATTCGAATTCATGATCGTTGCGCCGGTCGGGAAAGCGGATCGGGATGGTGCCGGACGGCCCGATAAGGGCGGTATTGGATTTCAGAAAAATACCGGCTTCCTTGATTTTCATCGTCCGTTCGATGTGCCGGATGCCCGGATCGGCCTGCGCCTCGTCGATATGTGCCTTGTAGTTTACCGGCGCCGCCATCAGCTTGCCGGGCCGTGCGATCGGCGGCAGCAGGTCGACGCTGTCGATCGCAATCGGGTCCGCTTTTGCCGCCATATCCTCCAGCCGGTCGCGCCAGGCCGGCAGCGCGGCCATGACGGCATCCGCATAGGACACATAGGGGTGTGCGGCGCGAATTTCGTCCTGTGCGGCGGTGATGTCCCGTATGGTTCCATCAAGGACGATACCGAGACGGTCGTCGTTAAAGCGGCATATTTTCATAAAAGTACTCCGTGTCGCGAGGATTCGACCCGTAATTGGGTATTCATCTGTATATCTGCTTCACCCTTGTCGCCCAAAATCATACGATTGAAAAGATGCCGGGCGGTAATTGTCCGCAAAATGAATGAGGGAGATTATAAGAATGGCCGATCCACGCGTTACCGGATTACGCAGCGCCGAGTTCCAGGTCCCCGATCTGGCCGAGGCCAGGAAATTCTATGAGGACTGCTGGGGGCTCGAAGTCGCCGCCGAGGACGGCGATACCGTCTATATGCGTGGCACGGGAAGCGCCCATCATGCGCTCGCATTGCGCGAAGGCCCGGAGAAAAAGCTGCTTTGCGTCAATCTCGCCGCCGATGACAAGGCGGCCGTCGACGGCCTGTACGAAAAGGCCAGGGGTCTGGGGGCGTCGGTTGAGGCGCCGGGGGCGCTTGGCGGACCTGCCGGCGGCTATGGGTTTATCTTTCACGACCTGCACGGTCGCGACTATCGAATTTCCGCCGATGTGGCGGAGCATGCGGTCCTGCCGGCGGCGGCGGACCGGCCGGTCAAGATCAGCCACGTCGTGATGAACTCGCCCGACCGGGAAGCGCAGAGTAGCCAGTTCGTCGATCTGCTGGGCTTCAAGCTCACCGACCGGACCGGGTATATGGATTTTATCCGCTGCAGCAGCGATCACCATGCGCTCGCCTATACCACCATCGACAAGCCGACCCTGAACCATGTCGCGTTCGAAATGCCGAGCCACGATGCATTGATGTTCGGATCCGGCCGCATGAAGCGGTCCGGCTATCCGGTCGAATGGGGGATCGGACGGCACGGGCCGGGCAACAATATTTTCGCCTATTTCGTCGATCCGAACGGATATGTCATCGAATACACCGCAGAGGTCGAACAGGTGGATGACAGTTACAAGGTCGGGATGCCTGAAGACTGGGCGCGTCCGCCGGAACTGAACGGCGACAACTGGGGCTTCGCCGAGCCTGCCTCGGACAGGATGCGCGCGCATACTGCGGGTTAAGCCGTCGCGTTCAGGTGCCTCGTTCGACCATTATATCAAGCAGTGCACCGACATTCGCAAGTTTTCCTACCTCTGCCGCTTTCAGGCGGAGATCGAATTCCTTCTCGACGGACAGAACAAGGGTAATGTGCATCAATGAATCCCAGTCCTCGATATCGTCGGCTGTCGTTTCGTCGTTTATGACGATGTCGTCTTCGTCGAATACATCACGAAATACCGCCGTGAGACGGTTCAGCATCTGCTGACGAAGGTGTGCATCACTCATTAAATTTTCTCTTTATTTGATGTTTGCGGTGCGTCGCCGTACCGGCCTCTATTTCCCAGGTTTTTGTATCGTCGTTTTCTCCGGTCTGTGTCCAGCCCAGGCGGTCATAAAGCCCGGCGACCAGATCGTTCTTCTTGGTTCGGCTATATATTCCCCTGATTCGGGTCGAGCCCTGCCGTTGGGCAGTTTCGATGATTTCGTTGTGTATCAGGTCTTCCATACCCCGTGATAGGACCCTGCAACTCATGACCCAGGTGTCGACAGTCGTCATTTTTTCTTGCGCTTTCAGTATGACGGCTGAAATCAATCCGTTATCGCCGAAACGATCCTCGAGTTTGAAATAAAGGCACTCATATTCCGGGCAGGCAAGCATGTCGGCAATGCGCTGTTCACTGTATCGTGTGGTCGTTAAATGAAACTGATTGCTTTTGTTGATAAGTTGGACAACCCGCGGGAGACTCATCTCGTCTACCCGTCCAACGGTGCAGCGCATATCGAGATTCTTCAAAAAGGCATCGACATCGGTGATTTGTGTGAGCAGCGTCTTGCGTTGGGCATTGTCGCGATACATTCGTCCGCGGTTTCGGTCTTCGTCCGAAAACGAAGCGAGTTCGAAATACCCCTCACGGTCGAGGGTGGTGCAGTATAGGGATGGGTCTGTCGGCAATTCGGGGACGGCGACCATCGGCAGCATTTCACGTACCAGTGCCCTTTCTGCCGGATTATCATCGACAAAAACAAGAGAATCGAGCCCGATTTCCAGTGTGTTGGCGATAACCCGGATGTTTTCCGCCTTGTTGATCCAGTTGCAGACAAAGACCGCTATATCATCGAGCGAAAGCGCCATCTCCGGATGTGTCTCGAATGCCTCGATGGCATTTACTTCTTCGTTCTTACTGCAGACGGCGACAATGACCCCCCGGGCCTTGAGAGCTTTTACATAGCGCTGAAAATCGAGAAACGCCTCGCCGTCTGGATCGCCCTGGCCGAGTTTGATGCCTCCAACCCCGTCATCCCCGATTACACCGCCCCAGATCGTATTGTCCAAATCGAGAACAATACATTTATAAGATCGTCCCATTAGTCCGCGCACCAAGCGCGCGCCTGCGTGTGCGACCGGTCCAATTGCATCCGGCGAAAATGCATGTTTGGAATGATACCAGTATGGCTTGTCGTGCCAGCGGGCAAGGCCGATCAATTCGGCCATATACGCCAAGTCGAAAATGTGGACTTCCTTCGGCGCGACTTGGTGCAGTTCGTTATTAAATCGGGTAATTCTGCGCGTAAGGCTTCCGTCATGTCGAAATTCGTAATTACCTAACACCCGCTCGGCTGGCCGGTCTGCATTGTTCTGTATGATACGCGCCGTGCAGTGCTTTTGCAGTCCGGCCCACAGCGCGCCGAACTGGGATACAGCATCGTTTATCTCTGTTTCCTGTTGGGCGGCGTCCGCGATGGTATCTGCACGGAAATTTAGGTCGCGATGGTTGGTAAATATCCAGACGATGTCGGGGCGGAACGCATAGAGATTGCTGTTACCGTCCAGCGCCATCTGAAACATTGTATTGAACTCGGCGACGAAGAATTCGGGACGATACCCGTCGCGCAACAAATAGGCCCGCAAGACGTCTACGAAATGATCTGCTGTGCTGCTTGCCAAAATGGCAATGCGAATTGGTTCCAGTCCCTCTTCGTCTTTCGAATTTTTAACAATTTTTCTGGAATGCCGATGCTGGTCGACGAAGTCGTCCGTGGGGTTCAGAGCCGCAACCGCTTGCCTGAATGGAGTACCTGCCATTATCTCGTCCGTGTTTTTTGCGGCAGGAACTATGCCGGGATGATCTCACGGCCGCGAATGATTTCGCGCAATCTGTCATAGGAGGGCAGATTGTCGGAAAAGTTTCCACCCAATTGCTGTGTCATAATTTCGTTGATCTGTTTCTGGGCTTTGTTGATTTTCGGGATATCGTAGCCCTGATCATAAAGATAGGCGAAATACCAAAGGCTGGTGTCCGGGTCGATATGGGTGCTGTTCTTTATCGTCCGGAACATATCGATTTTTATCTTGCTTGCTTCGTCGCTATCCATGGTGTTGTGCTGCCATTTGGCACCGTTCCCGGTAAGTCCAAACTGATCGCGCTCGGTGTGGATCTTGGTTCCGGGAATATAGAAAAATTCCTTGAGAGAATAATAATCGACGCCGTAATTCTCGATGAACTCGATGTTGTCCCGAATCGTTTTCTCGGTTTCGCCGGGAAATCCGATAACGAAGGCAGCCAGTGAAAGTATACCGTGCCGGTTCAGGCGCTCCAGCCCCCGGCAGAATTCGTCCCGTGTCGCGCGTTTGTTCATGTTCTGAAGTACGGTGTCGTTTGCGGATTCAATGCCGAGATACACTCCCTTACATCCTGAATCCTTCATCATCGATACGATTTCTTCGTCGGCGAACTGAACGCGAAGAAACGAAAACCACTCGAAATCGTATTCGCTGAACACCCTCAATAGGCTTTTAAAACGCTCTTTCGGCACATTGAAGGTGTCATCAATGAAAATGATCTTGTCGATGCCGCCGATCCGCGAAATCGAATCCAGATGTGCGCGCACCCGTTCTGCTTCAAGCGTTTTCCAGCCGCCCGCGGTGACCGGGTAAGAACAGAAAGAGCAGGAGAACGGACACCCCGAGGCGGTCCGTATCTGGATCGTCCGGTTCAGGAAAGGCATTTCGAGCTTGTCATAATGGGCCGGCGCTTCGGCCAGCACCGGCTGATTCCACCCGGTCTCGGTAACGTAAAATTTAGCGTTTTCTCCCGATCCGTCGAGATAGCAAAGGTTTTTGACCGTATCTATATCGCCGCCGGACTTCAGCGCGAGAATAAGGTCCCTTAGATCTTCTTCGGAGTTGAAGGCATGGAGCACATATCGGATGCCCATGCGCCGCATCATTTTCTCGAACGCGGGGTTGCCGTCATGTGTGCTGGCGGCATTGGTAAAGGCACCGCCGAGTACAATTTGCATATCCGGGTCGAGCGACCGCAGCCGTTTCGCAATAGGCTTAATCTGGGTCCATGAAAGGTAAAAGGTCGACGAAATGCCAATAAGCGGCGGTGTTTTGTTGTTGGTATAAGCTTCTTCAAAAAGATCCCATTCGGAATCGATATTATTGATGATCCGCACCCGGATACCAAAGGTCAGCAGGAAATTTGCCAGGTGCACGCCGCTCGCGCTCGGTAGATTCCAGATGTTCAGCAAGTCACGCCGATCGGCATAGCCGGCGTCGGAATAAAATTTTCCGTGCTTCGCGTCGTTTAGGATGTCGAGATGGCTGCGGAATTTGTCCTTGTAGCGGACCATCCGCGGGTAGACCATCGTCTCGAACAATTCCAGACGATCTACCGGAAACTCGGAATAAGTGTCGTATTCCACAACATCGGACTGAGCGATCAGGATAATATCGTAGTCATTCATTCTGCGTCTTTATCCTTGGTAAATCCAATCTGCGCCTGTCCGCGCATCACTATCTCGCTATCCGCGTTACGCATTGCGGAGATTGAAAGGACAACTACGCCCATGGCTTCGGACACCTGTTTGACCTCGGCTTTTATTTCAATTTGATCGCCTTCATATACAGGCGACGCGAAATTCGTACGCAACGACTGAAGTATACAGTTCTTTCCAGGGAAATGGACACCGAAAAGGCGGGATGTATAGCCGCAGATCAGGGCCCCGTGTGCGACGCGCTTGGCGAAACCGCGCCTTTGGGCAAAGGCGCTATCCATGTGAAGCGGGCTGATATCGCCCGTCAGTGCTGCAAAGGCATCAATATCCGATGTTGCGACGGTAACCTGGATCGAGTCTGTAAGCCCCTCATGGAAGTCATCTATTGTGAGAGCGCAAATGTGATTGGCGACCAAAGGAATGCTCTCACTTATTTCAACAAAACCCGGAAAGTAAAGCCTTTTCGCCGTATGTAAACCACTCAGTGAGGAGGGGATTCGGTAAAGAGCGTGCCGATTTCCTTTGCCAATCCGGCAGAAAAACGAGCCTCGATTTCAATCGTGCCGGCAGTATTGGGATGAGTGCCGTCCATAAAGTATCGATCTTCATTGATATCCTGAAAATTCCAATACAACGCTCCGTGCATTCTGGCTCTGGTCAGAAATGGGCGCTTTTCGATCTGATACTCACGCCAGACAGAATCGACATCCGTCATGCAGCGGGGATTGGGTAAATCAATCAGTACGAGCTTTCCACCGAGCACTTGGACTTCCCGTGCGAATTCGACAAGCGCGTCAAACTGGCTCGAGCCGTATTGTTTCAGTGAGCCGGATGAGGCGGAGCGAAAGCCGTTTCTCAGCCTGTCGGTGCAAACCAACTTCTGGTTGCCGCGCGTTTTCAGAAGCCCGGTATCGTCATCCCCGAATAACAGGCCATCCCTTGTGAGAATAGACCGGACCAGAAAGTACGGTCTCAGCGCCTCGACCGACACTTCGAATAATCGCAGGGGCAGCGTGCGCCGATATCCGTCGTCTGCGCGCTCAAACAAACCGAACCGCATCATCTGTTGCGCGACGGGAGTTCGTTCCCGCAGTGCCTCGTTGTGCTGAAATTCTCCATACCACAGGCCGGCGACGAAAATGACATCGGTCAAGTCGCGATCTGTCCGCATGGCTCTGACCAGATCGGCCATGGCAGCCATGCCTTCGATATTGGTGCCGCCAAGAGACATATTGTGGAAGGTCAGATCCGGAAAATGGGCATTCAGGACGTTTGGGCGAAACCCGAAACTGACATTTGAAGGACCGAGCAGGACGACCGTTCTGCCGCTACGTGCTACCGCGCTGCTCCCGTAGGTCAGGTATGCTGGCGGAGTTCGTAGAAATGTATCTCTGGCCTTAACCGGGTCGAGCATCCGTCCTGGTGACTGAGGGTAGAGGACGAAAGACAGGACCAGCAACGCCATGTATGCGGCCACGGTCGGCAGAATGACAATTAAGGTCTGTCGGATAATCGGGCCCATCGTGCTTAAAAACCTTTGTAGACAAATTCGGGGACGGTGCCGGTCTGCATCAGGAGGGCCAGGAAAAAGAATAGTACGTGCATTGAAATGCGACGAAGATGAGGCCTTACGTCTTCCAACTGTATTGCCGTGATCAGCTTTAGCCGCCCGCTCAACAGGATCAGCGAAGCGCCCATAAGCGCGAAGAACGGCGCTGGCAATGCAAGTCCGGTCAAGTCTACCAACAACGATTTGAAACCGCCGACATCACCCCAAACCGACGCGAGAAAAACGATTCCCGTGATGAACAGGAAATCGGTTGTCAGGTGCGACCGGTACATTATGCAACGTTCGGCGAAATCCCATGCGACGACTGCCAGAAACGTGGCAAAAGAAGCGGTTATCCAAATTTTTAATACACCGAACATTCCCAAAACCGAGACTAACCGGGCGATTTCTGAAGCGTCGAGCCATAAACAGCTGAGGCTGAACGCAAAAAAGGCGATCATCGTTGCGCGTGAAATGTTCTTGCAAACGGTTCTGCCGGAATACGAATTGTAAACCTTGCGTCCCAGAAGTCGCTGCATAAAGGTCTTGAAAGCCATGTTTACACTGACGCCGACGGCGAGCATTAAACCGTAGACCACGAAGGCAGGCGTGGTGCCGTGCCAGATACCCATGATGAAGAACGTTACAAAAAACGACGGTACTGCGAGATAGGGACCCGCATTGCGCGATGATGTGTTCGCGGCAAGCGTTTTGAGTAAAGGGTTGAACAGGTATGTGCGAAACCAGTCGGAAAGCGTGATATGCCAGCGCGACCAGAATTCCATGAAGCTGTTCGCCGCGAACGGGGCATTAAAGTTTTCGGGAATTCTGAATCCAAGCAACCGGCCGACGCCGATGACAATGTCCATGTATCCTGAAAAGTTGAAGTACATGTATACTAGGAAAGCGAAGCAGCGGAGCATGTAACGGAGACTGAAGCGCAGGGTGCTGTCCCCGGCATCCGTCGAAAACCAGAATTGAACGATATCCGGCAAGCGTAACGCAAAGCCTGTTCCGGGAGGGTCGCTGGCGATCGTCAGGGGTAGATTCAGATATACCTGATAGGCGCAGACAGAAACCAAAAATACTTTCAGAAGTCCGACGACAATTCGGTCGAGTGCCGCGGCAATTTCGTTGCCGGGGATATTGCGGGGTCTGCTGTCGTGGTCCTCCTGAAACTCGTTGAACCGGTTGATCGGCCCCGACACAAACGTAAGAAAAAACAAAACGTAATTGAGATACTCGAGAAGTGTTGGCGATCGATTTATTGTTCCTTCGCGGGAATCTATGACTAGATGAAGGATGCGGAAGAGGATGTAAGATAGTCCGATGGTCGGGTAATCGAATTCGAAAGCCGCCTGGCTGCCTGTGATTTCGTACTTTTTCAGGAAAATGAAAAGAATGAGCAGGGCGAGAATTATGGCCCAAAGCGCCGCTATGCCCCTGTAACGTTCGGATATCCGAATAGCGACGAACCCTGAGATGCAAAAGAGGGCGAGGGGGAGGATCGTTTCGACAGTGCTGAAAAAAGTCGCAACAAAACCAAAGTTGAAGGCAAGAAAACCGATTTTCCAATAAGGCCGGTCCTTGTGAAAACAGATTATCCCGGCAACGAAACAGGCGAGAAAAAATAGGGGTGACCCGATGCTCATCACGAGGTATCGCGAACACTTTTGACTAAAACGTAATCGATTGCGCAACGAATGATAGACACGCCCAGCACTGCCTGTGGCCTAAAACTGCGCGACGTATTGCGCCGGATCGATATTCGCGGCAATGACCAGCGGCCTGTCCGGCGCCTGGGGCGCCGTCAGCGCCTGTTCGAGGCCGGCAATCGTGTCGGCTTCGATGGCGTCGCAGGCCATTGATTCCGACAGTTTCACGACATCCGTCGGGTCGATGGTCGTGCCCGATGACGGGTATTGACGCGCCATCTGTTTCAGTTCGATCCGGTTCAGGCTGTTGTCGCAGAAGACGATAACCTTCATGCCGAGTTTCAGGCTGGCGGCGAGACGCAGTTCGCCCTGGACCATCGCCAGTCCGCCGTCGCCGGTAAAGCACACGATTTCACGTTCCGGCATCAGCATTTTGGCGGTTATCGCGGCGGGCAGCGAATAGCCCATCGATGACAGCCCGTTCGACATCAGCACGCCTTTCGGCGCGTAGGTGGTCCAGCCCTGTCCGACCAGCAGCTTGTGCGAACCCACATCCGTGGTCACGACGGTGTCCCGCGGCATCGCCGCCCGGGCGACGTCCACCACATCGGTCGGGTTCAGTTTGCCGGCGACCTTGCCGGCGTAATAGAGGGCCTGCAGCCTGTCGCGATGGGCGCTCAGTTCGGCCTCGCGCCAGCGGGCGCCCTCGCCGATATATTCCCGCAGGTGGTCCAGCGCTGCGGCGATATCGCCGACCATTTCAATGTCTGCTGCGTAAATCTGGTCGGTGTTCGGCGTCGAATCGATGTGGATGACCGGGGCGCCCGGTGTCCATGGCTTGATGAGTTCGACCGGATCGAACCCGACGGCCAGGATCAGGTCGGCCCCGGCCAGGAAATCCCAGACAAACTGGTTGCAGGCCATGTCGAGCGTGCCGGCATAATACGGATGATCTTCGGAGATCACGCCTTTTGCCATCGGGGCGACGACGACCGGGCAGCCGTATTCTTCCGCGAGTGCGGAAATCGCCTCGGTTGCGTCCCCGCGTACCGCCGCTATGCCGACGACGATCACCGGCCGTTTGGCATTTTTCAGGTATTTGGCCGGGTCCGCCGTTCGGTCTGTCGCAAAAATCTCGAACCCGCCGCCGATGCGGTGGAGCGGCGGCAGGCGGATCTCCGTGTCGGTGGCGTCCGCGCCCACGACATCGGCACCGGTCGTGACATGTACCGGCCCCGGACGTTCCGCAACCGCTGTCCGCAGGGCGCGGCGCATAACGGTTGCGACCGTATCGGGGCGGATCGGGGCCGCCCATTTGCTGATAGGGGCGAACATCGCGTTGTGGTCCAGCACCTGGTGTGTGAACGTATGTTCGCGTTTGGCGTCGATCTGGCCCGACAGGGCGATCATCGGCGTCCGGTCGAGCTTTGCCGATGCGACGGCATTCACCAGGTTGGACGAGCCCGGCCCCAGGGTCGACAGGCAGACCCCCGGTTTGCCGGTGATCTGCCCATAGGCGGCGGCCATGAGTCCGGCAGTGCCTTCGCGCCGCGCCAGCACGAACTCGATGCCGTTGCGCCGCGCGGTTTCGAGAAGCTCCACGCTCGGATCGCCCGGATAACCGAAAATATGTTTGATGCCGGCGGCTTCGAGATAGCCGGTGATAACGTCAGAGCAGTTCAAAATAAAATCCGATCGGGCTGAGGTGTCGACGAGGCGCGCATAATAGTATGTTTGCTGAAATAGGTAAGGGAGAGTTCTCGATGACCGGCGAGGTAACGGCGGCACTTGCAGACTTCACGCGCACAGTGGCGTTTGCCGACATCCCGGACGGTGTTGTCGACCGCGCGAAGATCCATATTCTCGATACGCTGGGTCTGGCCCTTGCCGGGTCGGTGTCAGGGGCCGCGCGGATCGTGCGCGATCATCATGCTGCCCAGGGACTGACGGGCAACGGCGCCGCGGTTTTCGGCACCCTGCAGTCCGCCCCGCCGCGATTCGCCGCTTTCGCAAACGCGACGGCCATACACGCCGATAATTTCGACGACACCGCGCCGCAGGTCCGGCCGGACCGCACCGGCGGTATCCATGCCAGTGGCGCGGTCCTTCCCGCCGTTCTTGCCGCCGGCCAGGTATCGGGCGCGTCCTGCCGCGACTTTATCGAAGCCTATCTGGTCGGGATGGAGGTTTCGTCGCGTCTGAACCATGCCATAGCTGCCCGTCACTATGGAGACGGATTTCACACCACCGGTACAATGAACGTGTTCGGCGCCGTCTGCGCGATCGCAAGGCTGCGCCGACTGGGCCGGCCTGAAACGATACACGCGATCGGCATCGCCGCCAGCCAGGCGAACGGCATCCGTCGGAATTTCGGGGCGATGGCGGAAATCCTGCACCCGGCGCAGGCGGCGGAGAACGGAATCGTCGCGGCCGATCTGGCCGCCCGCGGCCTGACCGCGGCCGACGACGCGCTGGACGGCCCGGTCGGCTATTTCGCCGCCGCTGCGGGCGGGTTCGACCCCGGCGAGATTGCCGGCAAGCTCGGGGCGCCCTGGGTATTCGAAAACCCGGGCGTGTGGATCAAGCCGCATCCGAACGGGGCACTGACCCATCCGGGTGCCGGGTGCCTGCTGGATCTGCTGAAACAAAACGCAATCGCGCCCGATCGGATTTCCCGCATTTCGGTGCAAACCAACGAGCGGGTCCTGAAAACCCTGATTCACCACGATCCTGCGGACGGCATGCAGGCGAAGTTCTCCATGGAATTTACCCTGTCGATTATCGCGCTCGCAGGGCAGGCGGGACTTGCCGAATTCGCCACCGAGAACGTCAGGCGGCCAGACGTCCAGGAGATGATGCGCCGGGTCGATTACACCGCCTATGCCAGTGCCGGGGAGGGCTATACGAATGTCACGACGCTGATCGACGTCGTGCTCGATGACGGGCGCGTGATATCGGGCCGGTCGGACTATGCGCGCGGCAGCACCCGGGCACCGATGTCCTTCGAAGATGTCGCCGGCAAGTTCCGGCAATGCGCGGCGTTTGGCGGGCATCCGGCGGACAGGATTGCGGCGCTTGAAGATGCGGTCGCCCGGTTGGACCGGCTCAAAGATCCTGCAATCCTGTTCGATGCTTTGAGGTCTAAGGAATAAATATCCCGCGTTTCCGGGAATTTCCGGGACTGGACCTTTTCTCTGATTTCTGTACAGTTTTCCGCGGATCGGCCTAAGGCGGCCGCAAAAGGCAATAAATTGCATTCACATGACCACATTGGGAGGGTCCAAATGAAGTTTGTTACATCCAAGACGCCTGCGCACTTTTTAGGCGTGGCGGTCGCCGGTGCGGTTGCATTGGTCGGCGGTACCGCTGTTGCGCAAACCGTTAAAATCGGCACACCGACATTCCTGACCGGCGCCGCGGCACCCGCGTTCGGCATCCCGGCGAAGAACGGCTCCGAACTCCTCGTCCGCGGGATCAACAATGGAGAGCTTCCGGCCCCCTACAATACCAAGGGACTTGCCGGCCGCCAGATCGAATTGCTCGTCTACGACGAAGCAGGCGGGGGGACCAAGCAGGTCACGGAACTGCGCAACAAGGTCCAGAAGGACAATGTAGACGCGATTATCGGTATCATCTCGTCGGGCACCTGTGCCGCAACGACGAATGTGTCCGAAGAGCTCAAAATCCTGACGATTCAGACGGTCTGCGGCACGCCGCGCGTCTTTGAAGACATCAATAAGGACCCGAAATACGTCTTCCGGACGATCAACACTGCGACCGCCAACAACGTTTCGGCAGCGCGCTATATCGCGGCCAAGATGAAAGACAAGGTCAAAGGCTTCGTCGGGATCAACCAGAACTACGCCTGGGGCCAGGATTCCTGGCGTGATTTCGTGCTGGCGATGAAGACCCTGGTGCCGGACGCCAAGGCTTCCGGAAAGCCGCAGTTCCCGAAACTGTTCTCGGGCCAGTACGGCACCGAAATTTCGGCGCTGTCCCGGTCACGCGAAAACGTGGTGCATTCCAGCTTCTGGGGCGGCGATCTTGAAGCCTTTATCGGACAGGCATCGGCGCGCGGTCTGTTCAAGCGGAAGGAATTCGTGCTGACCGTGGGTGAGACAGTCGCCTATCGCCTCGGGAAAAATTTCCCGCAGGGAATCATGGTCGGCACGCGTGGTCCGTACGGCATGTACGTGGTTGACGATCCGAGCCCGGTGAACAAGTGGTTCCAGACGGAGTACCGCAAAGCCTATGGCGAACCTCCCTCACAGCCTGCTTACCAGTACGCGCAGGGCTTCATCGCGGCGAAATACGCATATGACGCCGCCGCAAAGAAAGCCGGCCAGTTCCCGACCACCGATCAGGTCATCGAAGCCCTGACCGGCGCGACATTCCCGAGCTTTACGGGCGACGTCAAAATGTCTCTCTCCAAAGGACACCAGGCGACGACCGACGACCGTTGGGGCGTGACCGTATGGGACGACAAGCGGAACGAAATGGTTCTGAAGGATATCGTTATTTTCCCGCCCGAATGCGTTAATCCGCCGGACGGAGTCGGCTCTATCGAGTGGCTCGAAGGCGGCATGAAAGGCGCCAAGTGCTGAACATGCATTGATCGAAGCGGGGGGCGGGCTATGTCTGCCCCCCCGGTTTGATTTGACGTCTGCAACGCGACGACGCGTCCGAAAGAGACGCTGCGTATCCTGACAGGGGTTTTACGTTGGATTTTGAGCTTCTTCTGGTCATCCTTGTCGATGGCCTGGTCTATTCGTCCTACCTGTTTCTGGTGGCGGTTGGCCTCACAGTGATTTTCGGCGTGCAGAAAGTGCTGAACGTTACCCACGGTTCGTTCTACGCATTCGGCGCTTATTTCGCCGCTTATCTGATTGGGCTCTGGTCCCGCGGCGGGTTGCCGGACTGGGGCGGGTTCCTGCTGATTCTCGGCAGCGCGATCGTCCTCGGTATCGTCCTTGGGGTCATAATCGAACGCGGGCTCCTTAAATACCTGTACGACCGGGACGAACACATCGTCGTTCTGGCGACGTTTGCCGCCTTCCTGGTTCTCGAGGACGTCATCCTGCTGATCTGGGGCACCAATCCCTATCTGGCCTTCCAGCCGCTGGCGCTGCTGGGGAACAGCGAAATCGCCGGGCTGGTGTTCGACAATTACGCGCTGACGATGATCGCCCTGACCTTCATTGTGGCGTTCATCCTCTGGTACGGCCTCAACCGGACACAGTTCGGCAAGGTGCTCCTGGCGGTTATCTTCGACCGCGAAATCAGCATGGCCATGGGGATCAATGTCACCAAGGTATTCCTGATCACCTTCATGATCGGTACGTTTCTGGGCGCGCTGGGCGGTGCGTACCACGCGCCGATTATTTCCGTTCAGCCTGGTATCGGCGTTGAAGTGATCGTGCTTGCCTTCGCCGTCGTGGTGATCGGCGGGATGGGATCGATTCCCGGCGCCCTGATCGGTTCGATCATTGTCGGTATTTCCCGCGCCGCCGCCGTGCACATGTATCCCGAACTGGAGCTTTTCGTGATCTACGCGATCATGGCGTTCGTTCTGGTCATCCGTCCGGAAGGGCTTTTCGCCCCCATCAAGGCGAGGAAGATATGAACCAACTACTGGACAAAACGTTCTGGGGGCTGACGATCGGCCTCGTTGCGCTCTTTGCGCTGAATTTCGTTCTCGAAGAATGGATGCGGAGCATCGGCCTGCAATCCCTGTCGCGCGGGTGTGTTGCGATCGGCCTGCTTATCCTGTGGCGGACCGGCCTGGTATCGTTCGGCCATGCGCTTTTCTTCGGGTTCGGCGCTTACACGGTCGCCATGCTGCAGATTGCCGGCGTGAACGATATCTTCGTTCTGTTGATCGGCGGGACGGCGACGGCCGGGCTGCTGGCCTTTTTCCTCGGTTTCCTGCTGCGTCAGTACCGCGCGATATTCTTCGCGTTGCTGAACATGGCGTTCTCCATGATCCTTTACGGCGTGTTGGCCAAGGTCGAGGCGCTGGGGTCCACCGACGGGATCGGTGTCAGTCATGTCAGCTTCCTCGGATATGTTCCGGCCGACGAGGATTACCGGCCGACATTGTACGTTTTCGCGATCTGTTTCGCTTATATTGCGGCGGTCCTGTCCCATTGGTATCTGAAATCCACCCTCGGCATGATGACCATGGCGGTGCGCGAAAACGAAATTCGCGTCGAATACCTGGGGTATTCGGCCGAACGCGCGATCCACGCCAAATACGTCATTTCCGGGGTTCTGGCCGGGGTCGGCGGGGTGATCATGGCGGTCACCGTTGGCCATGTCGATCCGGATTCGATGGTCTACTGGCCGGTTTCGGGCGATTTCGTCTTTATTACGATTCTGTCGGGCACCGGCAATGTCGGTGCGACATTTATCGGCGCGCTTGTTTACGAACTGCTCCGCACCTACGCGTTCGAATTCGCGCCGGAGATCTGGCAGTTGATTCTCGGCGGTTCGCTTCTGCTGATTATCATGTTCCTGCCGGACGGGCTCTGGTCGATCCGCAGCGAGTGGCGGAACCGCCGGAGGATGGCGGCCGCCGCGCGCGGCGAAACTCAGGCAGCGGAGTAAGGCGATGACACGGGTATTGGAAGTCCACGATCTCGAAAAGAATTTCGGGGGTGTCGTCGCGGCCCACAACATCAACGTAACCGTCGATGTCGGGGAAAACATCGGCATCATCGGCGCCAACGGCGCCGGCAAGACGACGTTCGTCAACATGGTCACCGGTTACCTGCCGCCGTCGAGCGGCCGGATCGAATTCATGGGGAAAAACGTGGTCGGCCTGCACCCGCGCGATGTGACGAAGCTCGGTCTGTGCCGGTCTTTCCAGGTGCCGCAGGTTTTTTTGTCGGAAACGGTCTTCGACAACATGCTGGTCGCTTACGGCATTGCCGAGCGTAGCGGCTGGGGGCTGTTTACGCCGTTGCATACCGACGACCGTGAGGCACGGGTCGATGCGCAGCTCAAACGCTACCAGATTTCGGAATATCGCGATGTGGCCGCCTCCGCGTTGCCCCAGGGCGTTCGGAAACTGCTGGATATCGCGATGGCGACGGTGCGCAATCCGAAACTCGTCATGCTGGACGAACCGACCAGCGGCATCAGCGTCGAGGAGAAATTCGACCTGATGGACATCATCATGCTGGCCCTGAAAGAAGAAGACACCACCGTGATGTTCATCGAACACGATATGGAAATCGTCGAGCGCTTCGTGAACCGGGTCTGGGCATTCTATCAGGGCGAAATCATCTGCGATGCGACGACGGCAGAGGCAATGAAAGACGAAAAAGTGCGCGAATTCGTGATCGGACAGGAATACCACCCGGGTCATGTCGAAGGAGGCGCACATGCTTAATATCTCCGGACTCGACGTGAATATCGGCGCGACGCCCATCCTGCGCGGGATCGGTTTCGAGGTGCCGTCAGGCACCATGTGCGGCCTGATCGGCCGGAACGGCGCCGGCAAAACCACCCTGCTGCGGGCGGTTATGGGGGCGCTGGAGGCAAAGAACGGCGGTATTCAATTCGACGGCGAAGACCTGGGCGCCGCGCCGGCCCACCGGCGCGCGCATCTGGGAATCGGGTTCATGCCCGAGGACCGCAGGCTGGTGCCCCAGCTGACGTCCGAGGAAAACATCCTGCTTCCGACCTGGACGACCAACGTCGCCAATTCCAAAGAGCGTCTCGAGTGGATTTACAATCTGATGCCGGAGGTTCAGGAATTCCGCAATCGCGGCGCGACCGAGCTGTCGGGCGGACAGCAGAAATTCGTCGCCTTCGCCCGCGCGCTGATGGTCGGCACGAAACTTCTGATGCTGGACGAACCGTCGGAAGGGATCGCGCCGGTCTTTGCGCAACGGATGGTCGAGATCATGAAAAATCTCAAGGAAGAAGGCGAATCCGTGCTCGTCGCGGAATCGAACGACAAGCATATCAAGGACCTGCTCGACAAAACCTTCGTCATCGAACGCGGCTCGATTATCAGCGGATAGGCGCCGGAGACCCCGTCTTTTGCCGGACGAGGATCAATCTGCCGGGGCGGCGCCAAGTGATGCGGCAGGAGAATTTATGGCGCCGTGGGGCGTTTTGCCGGCGAGGGCTTCAAGGATGTTCTGCGCGGCGTCGCGTTCGATTGCCCGGCGAACATCGGAAACCGCCGACCCTATATGCGGCGTGAAAAAGGTCCGTTCCCGGTTCTGAAGCAACCTATCTGGAATTTCCCGGGGGCGGTCCGCCAATGCCCAGTCTTCGAATTCGTATACGTCGGCGGCGTATCCTGCGAGGCTTTCTGAGTCCAGTGCATCGGCAATATCTTCTTCGTTCACCACCGAGCCCCGCGCGGGGTTAATGAGATATGCGCCGCGTTTCATACCGCGCAGAAATTCCGCGTCGATCATGCCCCGGGTCGATGGGTTCAGCGGGACGGCGACAATCAGAAAATCGCTGCGGGCGGCTAGTGCGCCGGCGTCCAGCTGCGTAACTGCCAGTCCGGCTTCTGTGTCCGGATCGGGCACTTGGGTGTCGTGATAAAAAAGCTCCACGCTGAATCCCTGCAATCGCCGGGCAATCGCCTGTCCGACCGCGCCCATGCCGAGAATGCCGACGGATGAACCCGACAGCCCCGTGCCATACAGCACCGGCCTCCATCCATCGAACCCGTTTCGCACAAGGCGGTCGCCCATCGGCAGATTGCGGCTGACCCCGATGGTCAGGCCGATCGCAAGCTCCGCCGTCGGCTCGGTTAGAAGGTCGGGAACGATGCTTACCCAGACCTGTCTTCGGGTACAGGCCTTGACGTCGAAATTATCGAACCCCTTGAGGGCGCATCCCACGATACGCAGGCGCGGACAGTTTTCCAGAAACGTTGCATCGATGGAATCCGGCATGAACGCCATAAGCGCTTCGGCGTCGGCACAGCGTTGACGCAACGATTGCGGGGTCAAGGCGTCGTCTGTCTGGTTGGCGACGACGTCGCATTTACCTTCGAACAGGGAAAGCGTTTCCGGAAAAACCCGGCAGGACAGGACGACTTTTGGCAGGACATCGAGCATCCGAAACTTATTTGAAGCGCCGGCGGAGAAGACCGCTGAGTCCGTCGACCAGGGTCACCAGGGTCAGGATCACCAGCAGGATTGCAAAAACTTCATTGTATCGCATGATCCGCAGCGAACTCATCAGTTCCAGACCGATACCGCCGGCCCCGACCATCCCCATCACGGTCGATGCGCGGAAATTGTATTCCCAGCGATACATCGCCACGTCCATGAAATGTGGAATGACCTGCGGCAGGACGCCATGGCTGATGACCTGGATGGGCGATGCGCCCGCTGCCCGGGCCGCCTCGATTGGCGCCGAATGCGCGTGTTCGATCGACTCGGCGAAGAACTTGCCGACCATGCCCACGGAATGGAGACCGAGCGCCAATACGCCGGGAAGGGCGCCGAACCCGACAGCCGCGACGAACACGATGCCCATAATCAGTTCGGGAATTGCCCGTAATGTATTCAGCGTCGTCCGCGCGATGCGATAGACGGCGCGGTTCGGCGCGGTGTTCTCCGCAGCTAGAAATGCGAGCGGCAGCGAAAGAACGACCGCGAGTGCTGTGCCGGCAACGCTCATCGCAAGCGTATCGACGATCGGGACGATCCAGCTTTGTGCGTCGGCGAAATTCGGCGGAAACATTTCACCGATCAGGATCCCGATGGCCGGAATGCCTTCCCCCAACCGGGGAAGGTCCAGCAGCCCTGTCTGCCAGAAACAGAACATCGCCGCGACGACGACAAGCCCGGCCTGAATCCACGTCCGTCGCCAGGCGCGGCGCTCGACGGCGAGCAGTTCTTTGAACTGACCGCCGTCGTTTTGTGAAATTATTTGCGCCAAGTTGTTACGACGAAGGCGACAGATTGAGTTTCTTGGCGAGGGCCCGGATCACGTCGTAATCCTTGTCTTCCATTGCGCCGAAACCTTCCGCCTTGAACGGTTTCAAGACGGCCTTGTCCGTGGCGCCCAGAAACGCCGCACGAACCTTGGCTTTCAACGCCGGGTCGAGGTCTTTGCGCATCGCCCAGGGATATTGGGGATAATCTGCAGACACCTTTAGCACCTTGACCTTGTTGAGGTTGATGATGCCCCGGTTGACGAGGGATTCGAAGATTGGCTTGGACAATCCGCCAGCCTGTGCGTGGCCGTTCTGAACGGCGACGGCGACCGCATCATGGGCGCCGAGGAAGTTTTCCTTGTAGTCGGTTTTCGGCTGAAGCCCGCTATCCATCAGCATCTTCTTCGGGATCAGGTGGCTGGATGTCGATGCGGTATCGCCATAGGCCATGTTCTTGCCTTTAATATCGGCAATCGTCGCGATCCCGGACTTCGTGTTGGCGATGACGACGGAGTTGTATGTCGTCCGGCCGCGTTTCTTGATGCCGGCGAAGGCTTCGATATCGCTTTTGGCGGCGGCAAGCGTGTAGGACAGCGGGCCGAAATAGGCGAGTTCAAGCCGGCCGAACCGCATCGCCTCGATCATTGACGAATAATCTGTGGTGACGACCAGCTTGACCTTCTTGCCCAGCGCGTTTTCGAGATATTGTTGCAGGGGCTTGTTGTTCTTGATGACCGTCGAGGCGTTCTCGTCGGGCAGAAGCGCGACCCGCAGGGTGTCCGGGTTGCTGTCGGCGGCGATTGCGGGGGTGGCGGACATAACAATGGCAGCGCCCGCCGCGGCGAAGATGGATTTAAGCGTGTAGTTCATGCGTAGGCCTCCTTGAAGGGTTCTCGGTGTCGGTTTCGTATCCCCGGCGTGCCTATGGTCGCTTGGGCATCGCCGTAGATCTGGTTGAGGATCGTGTCGTCCACGGCATCGGGGGCGGCATCGAAGATCACCCGGCCTTCGCGCAGTCCGACAATCCGGTCGGCGAATTCGCGCGCGAGATCAATCTGATGGAGACTGACGATCGCGGGGATACCGTCTTCCTGGCATATGGCGCGGAGCCGTGACAGAACGCGGTGAGACGTTGCCGGGTCGAGGCTCGCCACCGGTTCATCGGCCAGAATGAGATCGGGTTCCTGGGCGAGGGCCCGCGCAATCCCGACCCGTTGCTGCTGCCCGCCGCTCAGGGCATCGGCGCGGCTGAGTGCGCGGTCGAGCAGTCCCACGCGGTCGAGGCATTTCAGCGCGAGTACCCGGTCCTGTACTGGAAACGGCAATAACGTACGCCAGGCGGAATAGGTGCCAAGCCGTCCCGTCAGGGTGTTCTGCAAAGCCGTATGCCGGGGAATAAGCTGATGCTGCTGGAAAATCATGGCGGTCCGACGCCGATGCCGGATAAGCGTTTCGCGGTCCGACAGACTGCCGCCATCCGCAAGGGTGATGTCCCCGGTCGTCGGAATGGTGAGGTGGTTCAGGGTTCTTAAGAGTGTGGATTTGCCGGCGCCCGAGAGGCCGAGCAATACCGTGACCTCGCGACTGTGAAAGGCAATCGATGTGGGACGCAAACCAACTGTACCGTTAGGGTACGTCACCGAAACATCTTGAAGGTTAATCATGCAGGAACCTTCGCGATACGGCGTGACGGTTTGTTGGCAAATTTGTGGCGCTTTGCCTGTGGTTTTGTGACACGCCGGTGGCAGGGTCCTTTGCGCCTTGCCTTGACGGTTTTTAAACGTCCGGTTGCTATACCTGTCCGTGGTTGTCAGTGGTCTTGGATATGTCCGAAGTCGTTGAAATCTATTCCGCCCGCGGGGATCAGGGCATTCGCGAAGGTGCGCTCGATTATTCGACCGCGATCACGACCAGGGAAGCTGCCGAGGTCGATGCGCAGGCGCGATGCCGGCGCGACAGAACCATCCGCAAGGTCGCCTATTACGTCGTTCGCGACGACGGCTCGTTCAGGATGCTGTTTTCCTATCAGAACCCGGATTCGATCGCCCGGGCCGGGCGTCGGGCGCCGGCGCAGAAACCGGATAGGCTGCCGCGCATGAAGGGGAAACCCGCGGGGTCGAAGATCAGGAAAAAGCCGGGACTGCTGGACCGTCTGAAAGAAGCGCTACGGGACTAGCGCAGCCGCGTCACGCAGCCAGGGTTGCGTTTACCGAGCCGCGTTCAAGCGTCATGTCGAAGACCAGAGATAACGCGCCGCCGTGATAT